>JAHBVS010000001.1:0-600000 GCA_019637445.1 Gemmatimonadaceae bacterium
ACGTATGTCGGGATCGATGTGAGCTCCACGGCGCTCGACGGGGCGACGGACGGCGGCGCGACGTGGGCTGCGGCGAACGACGCGGCGGGCATCGCCGCGACGGTGGCGCGGCTCGCGGCCCTCGGGCCGACGCTGGTCGTGCTCGAGGCGACGGGCGCCTACCACGGGAGCGTGACGAGCGCGCTCGTGGCGGCAGGGCTGCCGGTGGCCGTCGTGAACCCGCGGCAGGTGCGGCGCTTCGCGGAGAGCGTGGGCCAGCTGGCGAAGACGGACCGGCTGGACGCGGCGCTGCTGGCGCGCTTCGCGGCGGCGGTCCGGCCGGAGCCGCGGCCCCTGCCGGATGGGGCGACGCAGGAGCTCGGCGCGCTGGTGCTGCGGCGGCAGCAGCTGGTGGAGATGCTGACGATGGAGCAGAACCGGCTCACCGTGGCGCGGCGCAGCGTGCTCCCGAGCGTGAAGCAGACGATCCGCGCGCTCCGGCGGGCGCTCGATGCGCTGGAGGACGAGACGGACCGCTGGATCCAGGACTCGCCGGCGTGGCGGGCGAAGGAGGACCTGCTGCGCACGGTGCCGGGCATCGGGCCGCAGACGGCGCGGCTGCTCATCGCGCGGCTCGGCGAGCTGGGCGCGCTCTCGGGGAAGGAGATCGCCGCGCTCGTCGGCGTCGCGCCCTTCGCGCAGGAGTCGGGGCGCTGGCGCGGCCAGCGGCGCATCCGCGGCGGGCGTGCGGACGTGCGCACCGGGCTGTACATGGCGGCGCTGACCGCCGCGCACAAGAACCCGGTGCTCAGCGCCCACTACCAGCGGCTGGTCGCCGCCGGCAAGCCGAAGAAGGTCGCGCTCACCGCCTGCCTCCGGCACCTGCTCGTCATCGTCAACGCCATGGTCAGAACGAACACGCGGTGGCAGGCGTCCGTGACGCCCACCACCGCTTGAACTTCAACACAGCCACTCTGTGCCTCTGTGGCAAAGCCGTTGAGACTTGTCCTAGCGCCGAATGCCAAACGGCACTACCGAGTGTCGAGCGCCGCCACGCCGGGTAGGACCTTGCCCTCAAGGAATTCCAGCGACGCCCCGCCGCCGGTGCTCACGTGCGACATCGAAGAGGCCAGGCCGGCCGCTTCAACCGCGGCCGCCGAGTCTCCGCCACCGACAATCGTCGTCGCACCGTTCTTCGTGGCCTCGACCATCGCCTGCGCGATCGCCGAGGTGCCTTTGTCGAAGGGCGGCGTCTCGAACACTCCCATCGGGCCGTTCCAAACAATCGTCTTCGCCGTGAGAATCGCCCGCGTGTAGCTCGCCGCTGAGTCGGGGCCGATGTCGAGCATCGCCTCGTCAGCGGGGATCTCGTCGCGCTTCACGGCGTGCGCCTTCTTGCCCTCGGCGATCGCCGGCGCGACCATCGCGTCGTGCGGCAGCGTGAGGCGGAAGCCCGCGCGCTCCATCAGGTCCGCGGCCATGTCCAGTCGGTCCGGCTCCACCAGCGACTTGCCCGTCTCGAGCTCCATCGCCTTGTAGAAGGTGCAGGCCATCGCGCCGCCGATCAGGATGCCGTCCACCTTCGGCAGCAGCGCCTCGATCACATCGATCTTGCCCGAGATCTTGCTGCCTCCGAGGATCGCGATGAACGGACGCTTCGGCTTGTCGAGCGCGCCGCCGAGGTAGTCGAGTTCCTTCTGCATCAGGAGGCCCGCAACGGCAGGCTTGAGATGCTTGGCCACGCCCTCCGTGCTGGCGTGCGCGCGGTGCGCGGCGCCGAAGGCGTCGTTCACGTAGAGATCGCCGAGCTTCGCGAAGGCTTTCGCCAGCACCTCGTCGTTCTTCTCCTCGCCGGCCTCGTAGCGCGTGTTCTCAAGCAGGCAGACCTCGCCATCCTTGAGCGCGTTCGTCGCCTTCTCCGCCTCCGCACCCACCACGTGCGGCACGAAGCTCACCGGCTGCTTCAGCAGTTCGGCGAGTTTCGGCGCCACCGGTGCGAGCGTGTACTTGGGGTCCGGCTTGCCCTTCGGGCGCCCCAGGTGCGAACAGAGCACCACGCGCGCGCCGGCCTTGGTCAGCGTGAGGATGGTCGGCACGGCCGCGCGGATGCGTGTGTCGTCCGCGACCTGCCCGTCATCCGTGAGCGGGACGTTGAAGTCCACGCGCACGAGCGCGCGCTTCCCCTTGAGCTCGGCGCCCTTGAGGTCCTTGATCGTCTTCGTCGTCATGGCCCGCGCCTTAGAGGCTCTTGCCGACGAGCTCGATGAGATCCACGCAGCGCGAGGAGTAGCCCCACTCGTTGTCGTACCAGCCGGAGAGCTTCACCAGCGTGCCGTCGATGACATTCGTGCTCTTGGCGTCGAGCACCACCGAGTGCGGGTTGCCGATGTAGTCACAGCTCACCAACTCCTCCTCGGAGTAGCCGACGATGCCCTTGAGCGCGCCCTCTGCGGCGGCCTTGAAGGCGGCGTTCACCTCGGCGATCGAGGTCGCCTTCTCGACCTCCACCGTGAGCTCGGTGATGGACACGTCCGGCGTGGGGACGCGGATTGAGGTGCCGTCGATCTTGCCCTTCACCTCGGGGATCACCAGCGCCGTGGCCTTGGCGGCACCCGTCGACGTGGGAATCATCGAGATCGCGGCCGCGCGGGCGCGGCGCAGGTCCTTGTGCGGCAGGTCCAGGATGTTCTGGTCGTTGGTGTAGCTGTGGATGGTCACCATCGAGGCGTGCTTCATGCCCAACGCGTCACGGACGACCTTCACCATCGGGGCCACGCAGTTGGTCGTGCAGCTGGCATTCGAGATGACGAAGTGCTTGGCCGCGTCGTACTTGTCGGAGTTCACGCCGAGCACCACGGTGATGTCCTCGCCCGTGGCGGGCGCGGAGATGATGACCTTCTTCGCGCCACCGGCCATGTGCTTCTTGGCGTCGTCGGCCTTGGTGAAGCGCCCCGTGCTCTCCAGCACGATGTCGGCGCCCAGGTCCTTCCACGGCAGCAGCGCCGGATCCTTCTCCTTCAAGACCTTGATCTTGTCACCGTTGATGGTGATCGACTCCGCGTCGTACGACACCGTGCCACTGAACTTGCCGTGCACGGAATCGTAGGTGAACAGGTGCGCCAGGGTCTTGGTGTCGGTGAGATCGTTCACCGCGACGATGTCGAAGTTGGCCTTGCGCTCCATCGCGGCGCGCACGACCTGGCGCCCGATGCGCCCGAACCCATTGATACCGACACGAAGCTTCTTGGCCATAACCCGTGATCCTCGGGGAGAGTTTGATTGTCTTGATCGGCGAGTGAAGCCCTGGCACTACAGCCGGTCCGCGGACGCTCCGCTGCGGGCCCGGCCGAAGGTCAGGTAACTGAGGGTACGCGCGCCCGCCTCGAACAGGACGGTAGCGCAGGCGTTGAGGGTGGCACCGGTTGTGAGCACGTCGTCAACCAACACGAGATGCCGGCCGCGGATGCGCTCCTCGGCGCCTGCCCCGAGCGAGAACGCGCGGTGAACGTTCGCCAACCGCTCCCCGGGAGTCAATCGCGTTTGGCTGGGCGTGTCCCGCGTGCGGAGCAGGACGTCATCCCAGTGCGGCAGCGCCCAGCGCCGCGCCACGGCGGCGGCGATGGCGTCCGCCTGGTTGTAGCCGCGGGCGCGCCGCTTCTCGCGGGCCAGCGGCACAGCGATCAACGCGGAGCGTTCGGCGACCACGTCGGGCGGGAACTCCAGCCGCGCCAGTCGCTCGCCCATCGCCTCCGCGACGGCGTACCAGCCGTAGTACTTGAGCGCCGAGAGGATGCGGCTGCTGGTGTCGTGCGGCACCCAACACCACGAGCGCGCACTGCGGATGAACGGCGGCAACAGGGCGCAGCCGGGACAGTCGCCGCGCGCCGCGCGCGGATGGCCGCAGCGATCACACTGCGGGTGGCGCAGGCGGGGCGCCCGGGCCCAACAGCGGCCACAGACGATGCCGAGGTCCGCGTCGTCGAGCGCCGCCTCGCAGGCAGCGCAGACGCGGGGATAGACCAGTTGTGCGAGCGCGCCGAGCGCTCGGCCTAACCGATTACGCTCTCCCACATCGCCTCGCGATCGGGCACGAGGCCGAACCAGCGCTCGAACGAGAGCGCGCCCTGCTCCAGCAGCATCCCCAACCCATCGTGCGCGCGCAGGCCGCGGGACCGGCAGGCTTGCACCCAGGGCGTCCGCTGCCGGCGATACACGAGGTCCAGCACCGCCGCGCCATTCTCCAGCGCCTCGGGGACGACAGGCAGGGCGTCATCGTGCAGGCCGACGGGCGTGGCATTCACCACCAACGTGGCGCCGCGCACCGCATCCTCGACGCTCGGCACGACCTCGGCCGTCGCCGCGTAGCGTGCGGCGAGCTTTTTCGCGCGCGCTGCCGTGCGGGCGTGGATGCGCACTCGCGCGCCAGGCCAGGCGGACACGGCCTCGCACACCGCCGCCGCCGCGCCGCCGGCGCCGAGCAACGCAACCGTCTGACCCGTCGGCGAGGGGAGCAGGTCCAGGGCATGGGCCGGAAGGTGCGCCAGCACACGTCGCGCGGCGGCATCGAATCCTCCCACATCGGTGTTCTCTCCGTGCAGCTGGCCCGCGCTGTCGCACCAGAAGCAGTTCACCGCCCCGACGCGCTTGGCCACATCCCAGATGATGTCGCAGTGGGAATGGAACGCTTCCTTGTGCGGCACAGTGACGTTGCCCAGCAAGCGTTCGGCGCGTATGCGGGCGATCATCGCCGGGAGATCGGCAGGGGCCACGTCAACGGCTTCGTAGGTCGCGTCGATGCCCGCGGCCTGCAGCGCGGCGGCCTGGAATACCGGCGAGAGCGAGTGCGCGACCGGATGCCCGATGACGACGAGGCGCTCGGCCTCCACCCTAGCTCCCGGCCGGGCCGCGCTCGGCGGCCACACGGTCCAGCACCCGCTCGATGATCGCCGTCAGTTCGGTGAAGGTCGCGCGGTACACGTCGAGGTCACCGCCGAAGGGGTCGGCCACCGGCCCTGCCTGCGCCCCGTGCGAGGCGAAGTCCGTGATGAGATGCGCCTTTCCCTCAGCGCCGAGTGCCGCGACGCGCTCGAGGTGGTGCGGGCCCATCGCAAGCACCAGGTCCGTCGCCGCGAGAATCTCGCGCGAGAGCACGCGGGCGCGGTGGCCGTTGAGGTCGAGGCCCTGCTCCATCGCCACCAGCAGCGAGGCGTCTGAGGCCGGCGCGCCTTCCCAGGCCGAGGTGCCGGCGCTGGAGACGCGCAGGTCATCGAGCCCGCGCGACTCCGCCAGCCGCTGAGCGATGACCTCGGCCATCGGCGAGCGGCAGGTGTTGCCCGTGCACACGAAGAGCAGGTGCATACCGAAAGCTACCGATCCCCAACGAGATCGGGGACACTCTCGCGCAGCACGGCGGCCGGGATCGCGCCCGGCCGGATGACCCGCGGAAGGCGTCCGGTGCAGTCGACCACAGTACTGGGAGTATCGGTCGGTAGCTGTCCGCCGTCGAGCAGCAGCACCTCGCCGCTCGACACCTGCGGGCCGAAGGCCTGGATCACCTCGCGCGCGGAGGTCGCGGCCGGCTGGCCGGGCCTGTTTGCTGACGTGCTCGTGATGGGGTCGCCGAGCGAGGCGATGAGGCGCTGCATGCCCGGATGCGGTGTCCAGCGCACGGCCACGCCGCCCTCGGGGCCACGCAGCCGGTCAGGGATGCGTCGCTCGCCACCTGGCAGCACCAGAGTCAGCGGACCAGGCCAGTGCCGCGCAGCGAGCATCGAGGCCGGCTGCGTGAGATGCAGGCCGATGCGCTTCAGCATCGGCGTGTCGGAGATCAGCAGCAGGAAGGGCTTCGCGGGCGGGCGGCGCTTGAGTTCGACGAGTCGCGCGACGGCCTCGTCGTTGATCATCGTGCCGAAGCCGTAGAGCGTCTCGGTGGGGTACGCGAGCACCTTGTTGGACTGCAGGTGCTCGAGCGTGCGCCGCAGCGCGGCCTCGACCTCCTCGGGCGACCAGAACGGGAGGCCGCGGGTCTCAGGCATGGGCGCAGGCTACCGTGGACGCCGACCAACCTGCACGCGGCCGCGCGAGCAGCTCAGGTCTCATCGCGCCACGCGGCTAGGGCCTCTGCCCGAGCGAAGTCGCCGGCCTCGGTGACCTTGAGCGCGCGTTCGGAGCCCTGCACCACGTGCACCGGAATCCCGAGCCGCTCGCAGAGCGCCGCATCGTCCGTGGCCTCGGCGTGCCAGCCGCCGGCCTTGGCCTCGCGATGCGCGCGCTCGATCAACTCACGCGGGAATCCCTGCGGCGTCTGCGCGCGCCAGAGTCCCGCGCGGCTCACGGTCTCGGCGATACTGCCATCGCCATTCACACGCTTGAGTGTGTCGACGACGGGCAACGCGGCGACGGCGCCGTGCCCTTTCCGTGCCTCGGCAATCACGCGGCCGATCATCGCCTCGTCCACTAGCGGACGCGCAGCATCGTGGATCAAGACGGTCTTGCACTCCGCGTGCAGGTCCTCGAGCCCGTTGGCCACGGACTCCGCGCGTGTGCGGCCGCCCACCGAGATGAGCATCCGGTCCACGTCGCATTGGAAGATCCATGGCGGCGGATCACCGGCGTACTGCTTGGGCAGCACGCAGACGACCATCGCGACGTCTGCCACGGCCTGGAAGGTCTGCAGCGAATGCAGCAGCATCGGCTTGCCGGCGACCCATCGCAGTTGCTTAAGCTCGCTGCCACCGACGCGACTGCCCGTCCCGCCCGCGACGATGACCACCCCGACGTCGCGCGCGCTCATCGGAACAGCGCCCGGAACAGCGCGACGAGATCGGGCACGGCCTCGACCTTCATCTGCTTCGGCGCGCGCTTGGGCACCGAGCGCTCACTCACGAAGGCGCGGCGCATGCCCATCTTCTCGGCCTCGAGCAGGCGTCGCTCGGCCTGCGAGATGCCGCGAATCTCGCCGCCCAGCCCGACCTCGCCGAGGAAGATGGCGTCGCCGGGCAGCGGCTTGTCGTAGAAGCTGCTCGCTAGCGCCGCGGCGACCGCGAGATCGCCCGCCGGCTCCTGCACGCGCACACCGCCGACCACGTTGATGAACACGTCGAGTTGCGCGAAGGAGAGGCCCGCGCGCTTGTCGAGCACGGCGAGCAGCAGCGCGAGACGTCGCGCATCGTAGCCCGTGCTCACGCGCTGCGGCGTGCCGAAACCCGCCTTGGCGGCCAAGCCCTGGATCTCCAGCAGCATCGGCCGCGAGCCTTCCATCAAGCAGGTGACCGCCGAGCCTGACGCCGGCGACTCGGCGCGCTCGCCGAGAAAGAGCGCCGAAGGGTTCTCGACGGCTTCAAGTCCCTGAACCGTCATCCGGAAGACGCCGATCTCGTCCACACTGCCGAAGCGATTCTTCGTGGCGCGCAGCACGCGGTGGTCCGCCGAGCCCTCGCCTTCGAAGTACAGCACCGTGTCCACGATGTGTTCGAGCGTCTTCGGGCCGGCGATGCCGCCGCCCTTGGTCACGTGACCCACGACGAACACCGCCGTGCCGGTCTCCTTGGCGAAGCGCATTAGCCGTGCCGCGCACTCGCGCACCTGGCCCACGTTGCCCGGCGCGCCTTCGAGATCGCCGGTGAAGACCGTTTGGATGGAGTCCACGATCATCACCGTGGGCCGCGCGCTCGCGGCCGTGGCGAGGATGGTCTCGAGGTTCGTCTCGCCCATCAGCGCGACATCGCCGGCGCTCTTGTCCAAGCGGTCGGCGCGCAGCTTGACCTGCAGCGGTGATTCCTCGCCGCTCACGTAGAGCGCGCGATGCCCGGCGGCCTCGAGCCGCGCCGCGACCTGCAGCAGGATGGTGCTCTTGCCGATGCCCGGCTCGCCGCCGACCAGGACCATCGCGCCGGGCACCACGCCACCGCCGAGCACGAAATCAAACTCGGCGATGCCGGTGGCCAGCCGATGCTCCTCGGTCCCCACGACCTCGCGGAGACGCGGCGTCTCGACGACCTGGCCGCCCTCACCGAAGGCCTTTGCGCCGCCGAGTCGGCGCTGCGCGCCCGCCCCCTTTGAGGCGGCGGACAGCTTCGGCGCGACGGGCTCCTCGGCGAGCGTGTTCCACTCGCCGCAGGTGTCGCAGCGGCCTTGCCACTTGAGGGACTCAGCGCCGCACTCGGTGCAGCGGTAGACGGACTTGGCCTTTACCGCCACGGCCCTATTGCTCCGGCTGCCGGCTGGTCCAGTTCTCGAAGCGCGTGTGCTGCTTGCGGTAGTGCAGCCGGATGTGCCCCGTGGGCCCGTTACGCTGCTTGCCGACGATCACCTCGGCGTAACCGTCGAGCGGGATGTCCGTCGTGCCGGTCACCATGCGCGGATTGCCCTGGTCGTCATAGGGACGCTCGTTCATCTCGGGACGATAGATGAACAGCACGACGTCGGCGTCCTGTTCGATGGCGCCGGAGTCGCGAAGGTCGGACAGCTGCGGCCGCTTGCCCTCAGCACCGCGTTGCTCAGAGGCACGCGAGAGCTGCGAGAGCGCCAGCACCGGGATCTCCAATTCCTTGGCCAACGCCTTTAACGACCGGGAGATGGCCGAGACTTCCTGCTGGCGGCTCTCGGAGTTCGGCGGACCGGACACGAGCTGCAGGTAGTCGACGATGAGCAGCTTGATGTCCGCCTGCGTCTTGAGCCGGCGTGCGCGCGAGCGCAGTTCCAGCACCGAGAGGCCCGGCGTGTCGTCAATCCAAATGGGCGCCTGGCCCAAGAGGGCCGCCGCCTTGGCGAGGTTCGAGGCGTCCTGCGCGGTCAGCGCACCAGACCGCAGGCGTTGAGCATCCACATAGCCCTCCGAGGCCAGCATACGCAGCAGGAGGGATTGAGTACTCATTTCCAGCGAGAAGATCGCCGTCGGGACATTGCTCTCGATGGCGGCAAATTGCGCGACGTTGAGCACGAAGGCCGTCTTTCCCATCGACGGACGCGCCGCGACGATGACCAAGTCCGAGGGCTGGAAGCCCAGCGTCATCTTGTCGAGGTCCACGAAGCCCGACGGCACGCCCGTCAGGTTGCCGCCCGCCGTGCGCAGCACCTCGATGCGTTCCATCGCTGACCAGAGCAGCGACTTGATGCGGATGAAGCCTTCGTTGCCGCGGCTGTCGTTGAGCTCGAGGATCTTGTGCTCGGCCAGGTCCAGCAGCTCGGCCACATCGGCGGGCGACTCGTGCCCTTCCCGCACCAGCGAGGTGGCGGTCTCGATCAGCCGCCGCCGCAGCGCCTTGTCGCGCACGATGCGGCAGTGGTGCTCGATGTTGGCTGCGGTGGGGATCTCGTCGTAGAGCGGTCCGATGTACTCCTTGCCGCCGGCCGCGGCGAGGTCGCCGCGCTGCTCGAGTTCATTCGTGAGCGTGAGCGGATCCACCACCGCACCGGCGTTGTGGATCGCGGCCATCGCCCGGAACAGCCGGCGATGCCCCTCACGGTAGAACATGTCCTCGGTGACGAGCTCCATCGCGGTGACGATGGCGTCACCGGAGAGCATCATCGCCGCCAATACCGCGCGCTCGGCATCCTCCGACCACGGGGGCCGGCGGTCGGCGAACGCATCAGGCGGGCCCTTACGGGCGATCGAAAATTCGACGGGCGAGCTGGACATCTTCCCAGGCAGGGCGCTTCCAGTTGGGGTTCCGCAGCAGCGCGGCGGGGTGGTACGTCGCCACGAGCGGGATGCCGTGGTACCGATGCTCCAGGCCGCGGAGCTTGCCGACGGGGGAATCTGTCTCCAAGAGCGTCTGCGCGGCAAATGTGCCCAATGCCAGAATCACCTTGGGTTGCAGCAACTCCAACTGCCGCAACAGGAAGGGCCGGCAGGCCACGATCTCCGCCGGTGACGGATTGCGATTTCCCGGCGGCCGATGCTTGAGGACATTGCAGATGAAGACGTCCTCGCGCTTGAAGCCGATGGCACCGAGGATCTTGGTGAGCAGGTCGCCGCTCTTGCCGACGAACGGGCGGCCGAGTTCGTCTTCGGTCTGGCCAGGCGCTTCGCCCACAACCACGAAACGCGCCTGCGGATTGCCCTCGCCGGGCACGTGGTTGGTGGCGGACTTGGCAAGCTCACAGGCACCGCAGGCCGCGATTGCAGCGGCGACCGCATCGAGATCGCCGAGGTGATCCAGGCCTGAGGGCTTGGCGTCGGCGCCCACGACCAGCGGCTTGCCGGTGGCTGAGGGCGCGCGTGTGCCGTCGCCCGCGGGGGGCTCGGCCTCGCCGGGCTTCGGCGGCGGCACCTTGAGGTCTGCGGGCGGCTCGGCGGACCGTTCGGGCGTAGCCGGCTTTTGCGATGGCGTGTCCGCGTCCACCGCGCGCAGGGCCTCCCGCCAATCCCCACTGGCCGCCGCGGCCTCGGCCGTCCGACGCATCTCGGAGTCGGGACGCACGGGGGCGGCACGCTCCGCACTGCGACTCGTGCTAGCGGCGCTGGAGTCGCGGCCGCCGGCGCCGCGGGCCGGTGCCGGCGCCCCGCGCGTCAGCACCTTGAGCGCCTCCTCGACACTCAGCGAGTCGAGCACAAACTCACTCTCGCCCAGTTCCCGCCGCTGCTCGAGATACTGCCGCAGCCGCTCGTGCGAATCGCTCACAGCCTCGCCTCGATGCGGTCGAGGATGGCATCCGCGACGTCGCGCTTGGACATCAGCGGCAAGGCATCGCTCGCGCCGTCATCGCCGACGATCGTCACGCGGTTGGTGTCGTAGCCGAACCCCGCACCGGCCTCGCGCGCCGAGTTGGCGACAATCAGCTGCAGGCCCTTCGCGGCGAGCTTCTTCGCCGCGTTCTCCATCAGGTCGTCCGTCTCGAGCGCAAAGCCAACCGCGAGCATTCCCTTCTTACGCTGCTTGGCCGTGGACTTGAGGATGTCGGGCGTCTCCTGCATCTCCACGGTGGGCGCCTTGCCGGTCTTCTTGATCTTTGCGCTGGCGACCTGCGCGGGCCGGAAGTCGGCGGGGGCGGCGGCCATCACCAAGACATCCGCATCCGTGATTTCCTTGGCCACGGCGTCCGCCATCTCCTGCGTGCTCTCGACCGGCGTGGCGCAGAGGCCATCGGGCACTGGAACGCTGAGTGGGCCGTGCACGAGCACGACTTCCGCGCCGCGTCGCCAGGCCGCCTCTGCCAGGGCGACACCCATCTTGCCGGTGCTGTGGTTCGAGAGGTAGCGCACGGGATCGAGCGCCTCGCGCGTCGGACCGGCCGTGACGATGACGCGTTTCCCTCGCAGCTTGCCGGGCGCCTCCAGCAGCCGCGCGGCGTGCTGCACGATGGTCTCGGGTTCCTGCATCCTGCCCTGCCCCGCGCCTTCGTCGGGCGAGGCGAGCGGCCCCACCCCGGGCTCAAGCAGCACGCGGCCCTGCGTGCGCAACGTCTGGCAGTTCTGCTGCACCGAGGCATTGGCCCACATCCGGTCGTTCATCGCCGGAGCGATGAGCACCGGGCAGTCGGCGGCCAGCAGCGTGGCGGAGAGCAGTTCATCGGCGTGCCCGTGCGCGGCGCGCGCCAGGAAGTCGGCGGTGGCCGGCGCGACGATGACGAGTTCGGCCTCGCGAGCCAGCCGGATGTGATCGAGGGCGTGCCCGTCACCGATCAACACGGTGTGGACGGGACGCCCTGTGAGCGCCTCAAAGGTGACGCTACCGATGAACTCGCGGGCCGAGCGGGTGAGGATCACGTCCACCTGCGCCCCGGCCTGGGTCAGCTGTCGGGCGAGCCACGCCGACTTGTAACTGGCAATCCCCCCGGTGACGCCGAGGAGGATGCGGCGGCCGTCGAAGGGGCGCATGCCCGCGCTCCGGCGCGCGCTCGGCGCTTACGCGCCCTTGGCGCGACGGCGCGGCACCACGCGGTACTCGATATCTCCGCCAGAGAGATCCTCGAGCGCGCGGGTGGAGAGCTTCTTCTCACCGGACTTCGAGCGGTCGCGCGGGAACTCGTTCAGCACGCGCGCATACTTCGCCGCGACCAGCACCGCGAGGTACTTGTTCGTGGCGTGCTCGGTGATGTCCTTGGGCGTGAATACCTGCATTGGGCTGCCTCTGGAGGATGGAACGGTAAACGGTGAAAGGTAAACGGGTTACGCGGCGAAAGGCAGGGGTCGGCTGGGCCGGCCCAGGCCGCTCAAGCCGCCCCGCTGCTCCCCGCCGCCCCGTTCGCTCCGGCGTGGTTTCGAAGCTCCCCCAACAAACGGCCCACCACGGCATCCACCTGCCGCCCGAGCGCCGGCAACCGCTCCCGCTTGGTCTCCTCCTCGTCGATGATGGCGCTGACCCGCGCCACGGCCTCGTCGAGGCTGTCGTTCACCACCACGTGCTGGTAGCGCTCGGCCTCGGCCAGCTCCATCTGGGCATTCCGGAGCCGCAGGGCCATTGCCTCGGCGCTCTCTGTCTTACGCCCTGTAAGACGCGACACGAGGGCCTCGGCCGAGGGTGGCAGCACGAAGATGGTCAGCGCATCCGGGAAGCGCTGCACGACCTGCCGCGCACCCTGCACGTCGATGTCGAGCATCACGTGGCGACCGGTGGCCATCACCCGCTCGATCTCGCGGTTCAGCGTGCCGTAGCGCCGCCCGTGCACCTCGGCCCACTCCGCGAACTCGCCGTTCGCGACGGCGGCCTCGAAGGCCTCGGCGCTCAGGAAGTGGTAGTCCACACCATCCGACTCGCCCGTGCGCGGCGCCCGGGTCGTGCAGGAGATGGAGTAGCCGACGTCCTCGCGACGCCCCAGCAGGATCCGCGCGATGGTCGTCTTGCCCGCCCCCGACGGCGCCGAGAGCACGATGGGAAACGGCGTGCGGCTCACTCGACGTTCTCGACCTGCTCGCGGATGCGCTCCAGCTCTTCCTTGATGGACACCACGTCCTGCAGCATCGCCGCGTCGTTGGCCTTGCTGCCGGTGGTGTTCGCCTCGCGCAGCAGTTCCTGAAGCAGGAAGCCGAGCCGCTTCCCCACCCCTTCAGGGCTGCGCGAGCGCAGCGCCTCCCGGAAGGCGGCGATGTGGCTGCCGAAACGGTCGAGCTCCTCGCCGACGTCGAGGCGATCGGCGAGGATGGCCACTTCCTGCGCCAGCCGCTGCGGATCCACGGCAACGCCGGCAGCGAGCTTCTCGACATTCTCACGCAGCCGTTGGTGCTGCTCGGTCAGGCGCGCGGGCGCCCGCGCCGCGATGCGCGCCACCGCCGACTCGACGATGCCGATGCGTTCGCCGATCACGTCGGCCAGCCGAGCGCCCTCTGCCGAGCGCATCTCCTCGAGCGCCTGCGCCGCCTGCGCGACCACGGCGAGCAACTCCTCAACCGTCGCTGTGTCCAGCGCGCCGTCTTCCTCGCGCTGCATCCGCAGGACATCCGGCATTCGCAGCACGGTGCCGACGTCCACGTCACCGCCGAGGCCGTGCTCCGTCTGCAGGGCCTTCAGCACGGCAGCGGCTTCGGCGAATCGCGTCGCATCGATGACCGCGCCCGGCTTGTCGTCGTAGGCGATGCGCGCCGACACGGTCACGTGGCCGCGCACCACCCGCTGGCGTAGCAGCTCTCGCACGTCGCCTTCCCAGCGCGAGAGCACCGAGGGCAGCTTGAGACTCGGATTGAAGAAGCGGTGGTTGACGGAGCGCAGCTCGATGCTGACGCGCACGCCGCCCACCGGCCCCTCGGCCGAGCCGAACCCCGTCATGCTTCGGATCATATGCGCGATAACTAGTGGCGACCGGGTCCGCTGGGCAAGCGGCGCGGCGCTCAGTTCCAGAACTGCCAGCGGATGCCGTACATCTGGACCAAGCGCGGCATCAGGTAGCCCGGCACGGTCTCGTAGACCTTGCCCGTGAAGTTGCGGTTGTACCAGAAGACGTGGGCGTCCTTGATGCGGATGTCGAGCAGCGTGCCGATGGCGCTGGCACCCTTGGCGCGCATCACGCCGCCGCTGCCGTCGGGCGCGAGATAGTCGTTCTGGTAGTCATGCGTCGCCGCGAACGTGAGATTGAAGTCAGCCCGCGGCAGCTGCTTGCGCAATGCGGTCTCGATGCGGAGCTCTGCGTGCGACTCCAGGCTCGAGCGATACAGCGCTTCCTCGCTGCCCCAGGAGATCGCGGACCAACGCAGCGAGAGTGGTCCGATAAGCGGGCCGTGGAGACCAACCTCGATGCCTGATGCGGCGGCCAGCACGGTCGGAACGTAGGCCGTGTCGAACGCCGCGAGGCCGAGCACGCGCGCTTCCCCTCGCTGCACAGCTCCGACCGTGAGCCAGCGATCGGCGACGACGAACCCGAGCTGGGCGCGCGTCGTCAAGCGCGCCGGCCCCTCGGCGGCCTCGTCCTGCGGTGAGTACTGCGATGCCGAGGCACCGAGGTGCAGCCACCGCAGCAACTGGAGACGAGCGGAGGCGTCAAAACGCGTGGTAGAGTCCGGTCCGCCCGACTCGGCGAACAACGCAGCCGCCGCGCGCGGAACGCTCCACGAGGCGCGCAGCGCCGGCGCAACGCGCGTCTCCCCCGCTTGTGCGCGCAGTCGCGCCGTGCCGGAGAGGCGCAATGCACCCTGCGTGTAGCCGAGCGTGGCAATCCATTGGGACTGCGACACCACCGAGTCCGCGTCGGCTGCAGTGGCCACGCGCGCGGCCGAGTCGTCTTCCACGTACTGCAGTGTGGCCGCGGTCAGCGTGCCCCAGACGCCCGTGGAATCGGCGTTGCGGTACGCCGCACGTACGTAGGCCGCCACGTCGCGCCCGCGGAAACGCCCAATCGCGTCGTTCACTGGCGAGGCGGCGGTGATGAATCGTCGCGTGTCCGCGCGATTGCGCGCGAGGCGCAGCGCGGTCGCGTCCACGCTCCAACTCGCCCGCGCGAAGCCGATGCGCGCGAAGGCACCCAGCGCATCGCCATTGCCGCCGGTGTTGAAGTTCGTCGTGGAGTACTGCTGCGCCGCAAGCTGCAGGCCGAGCCCGGCCTGGAGCCGCTTGCCGTAGAAGCCGCGATACAGATTGCTGTTCTCCGACCCCGTGAGCACGTCCGTGCGGGTGTCCGCTGTCGTGCGCTCGACGCGCCAGGAGCGAAGGTGCACGCGCAGCTCACCCGCCACGCGCTCTGCGACCACGTCCTCCATCGGCCAGATGGCGATGGTGGAGAGATCGATGCTGCCGCCTGCGCGCGGATCCAGCACGTCCCACTCGACGCCGTCGACGTAGACGCGGACTCGTCCTGGCTGGCCGTACCAGTGCGCCGCCGTCGGCACGTTGATGAAGCCCGCTGCGCCGACGCGAAGGCCCGGAACCGTGGCCAACAGTTCGGCGAGCGTCAGTGCACCGCTGGCGAACATCGCGCGGCGGTCCCAGTGCACGCGCGCCCCATCGAACTCCGGCTGCCGCGGCCGCTCGGCCACGGCGAACGGCGCCTTGGTCGTGTCCTTCGGCGTGGAGTCGGCCGCGGCCGGAAGCGGAACGGCGGGTCGGCGCAGCGTGTCAGGGGCCGGTGGCGCCGTATCCGTGCGAACGGGCGCGGGTGCCGGCGGCGGTTCGCGTCGCGGCGCGGGCTGCTGTGCAACGAGCAGGGCCGGCGTGCCCAACAGGGCGACGCCGGCCAGGAGCCAGTGCCTCAGCGCGCTCTCCCGCGCACGAACTCGACGAACGTGCGCACCGGTGTGCCGGTGGGGCCCTTGGGCATCACCGTGAGGTCCGTCTCCGAATACGCCGTGCCCGCCACGTCCAAATGCACCCACGGCATGCCCTCGGCGAAATGCGCGAGGAAGCAGCCCGCCGTGATGGTGCCGGCGGCGCGCCCCCCGATGTTGCGCAGGTCGGCGACGTCCGACTTGAGCAGCTCCTTGTACTCGTCGAAGAGCGGGAGTTGCCACGAGGCCTCGTTGCCGCGCTTGCCGGCGGCGAGGACCTCGTCCACCACGGACTGGTCGTTGCCCATCACGCCGACGGTGGTGTTGCCCAGCGCAATGACCACCGCGCCGGTGAGGGTCGCGGCGTCGATAACCGCCTGTGGCTTGAAGCGCTTGGCGTAGTGCAGCACGTCGGCGAGCACGAGCCGCCCTTCGGCGTCCGTGTTCTGGATCTCGATGCTGGTACCGTCGCCCGCGCGCACGACGTCGCCGGGACGGATGGCATCGCCGTCGACGACGTTGGTCGTGGAGCCGACGAGTGCCACGACGTTCGCCTTCGGCTTGAGCCGCGCAATGGCTTCCATCGCGCCGATCACGCCGGCGGCACCGGACATATCGAACTTCATCAGTTCCATACCGGGCGCGGGCTTGATGCTCACGCCACCCGTGTCGAAGCAGAGGCCCTTGCCGACCAAGGCCACAGGCGCGTCCCCGCGACGACCGCCCTTGTACTCGAGCACGATGAGCTTTGGATCCTGCGTGGTGCCCTGCGCCACGGCCAGGAACGAACCCATCTTGAGCCGCTTCATCTCGGCGCGGCCGAGCACCTTCACGCCCAGCTTGTGGCGCTTGGCCATGTCGCGGGCCGTGCGGGCGAGAAAGTCGGGCGTGCAGATGTTGCCCGGCAGCATCGCCAGGCGACGCGCGAGCCGCTGGCCCTCAGCGATGGCAACGCCTGCCGCCAACGGCGCCTTCGTGGCCGCCAAGTTCTCCACGTGGATCGTCGCCGCCGAGAGCGGCTTCTTCTTGCGCGGAGCCGGCGTCTTCGAGTGCAGCTCGCGGAACTCCCAACTGCCCTGCGAGATGCCGATGACGACGCCCTCGAGGCGCTCGCCCTGCAGGTCCTCGGCCCACAGCGACATCTTGCCGACGTTCAGGCCGTTCGCCTTGCGGCCGGCCAGCGTGGCGGCGCGCGCGAGCCCCCGCGTGTCGCCAACAGCGGCGCCCACGAGCAGCACGCGCTGCGGACCGTTGCCATCGTTCAGCAGAAGCAGCGATTCATCCTTGGCGCCGGAGAAGTCACCGCGTCGCAGCGCAAGGGAGAGCGCGCCATCGAGTGACTTGTCGAGCGGCCGCAGCGCCGCTGGCAACGGCGCGTCCTGTGCGAGCAGGATGGCCAGCAACGGCGTTGCCCCGCGCGAGGGATCACCGCGCTTCGCGGAAAACGCGACGGACATCAGGCCATCCCCTTGATGATGGCATCGCCAAAGCCCGAGGTGCTCACCTCGGTGGCGCCCTGCATCTGCCGCGCCAGGTCATACGTGACCGTCTTCGCGGCGATGGCCTTCTCGAGGCCGTTGATGATCAGCTTGCCGGCCTCGTCCCAGCCCATCTGCTCGAGCATCATCACGCCCGAGAGGATCACGCTGCCCGGGTTGATCTTGTCGAGCCCGGCGTACTTGGGCGCCGTGCCGTGCGTGGCCTCGAACACCGCGGCCTCATCGCCAACGTTGCCGCCCGGCGCGATGCCGAGCCCGCCCACCTCGGCGGCCAGCGCGTCGGAGATGTAGTCGCCGTTGAGGTTTGGCGTGGCGACCACCGAATACTCGTCCGGGCGCAGCAGGATCTGTTGGAACATCGAGTCGGCGATGCGGTCCTTGAGGATGACGGCATCGGCGCGCGCCTTTCCGCCGGCGGTGCTCAGGTCAGACTCCGCCACCACCTGCCCGGCGAACTTCTCGCGCGCGAGCTCGTAACCCCAGTCGCGGAAGGCGCCTTCGGTGAACTTCATGATGTTGCCCTTGTGCATCATCGTCACCGACGGGCGGTGCGTGCGAAGGGCGTAGCGGATGGCCATCTCGATAAGGCGCTTGGAGCCGAACGCCGACATCGGCTTGATGCCGATCGCGGATTCCGGCCGCACCTTCTTGCCGAACTCCTTCTCGAGGAAGTCCCGGAGCTTCGTCGCCTCCGGCGTGCCGGCCTTGAACTCGATACCGCTGTAGACGTCCTCGATGTTCTCGCGGAAGATGACCATGTTCACCTTCTGCGGTTCCTTCACCGGCGCACCCACGCCCTGGAAGTACCGCACCGGGCGGATGCAGGCGTAGAGGTCGAGCTCCTGCCGCAACGCGACGTTCAGCGAGCGGATGCCGCCACCCACCGGCGTCGTCAGCGGACCCTTGATGGCGATCTTGAACTCGCGCACGGCCTCCAACGATTCCGCGGGCATCCATTCGCCCGCCGTGTTGAAGGCCTTCTCGCCGGCGAGGATCTCCATCCAGTGGATCTTGCGCTTGCCAGCGTAGGCACGCTCCACGGCCGCGTCGAACACGCGCACGCTCGCCCGCCAGATGTCGGGGCCGGTGCCATCGCCCTCAATGAACGGGATGATCGGCTGGTCGGGCACCTTGAACGTGCCGCCGGAGGCTTCGATGCGCTCACCCTTGGAGGGGACGGTGGCGTGCTTGTACGTGGCCATGTGTTGGGAGGCGAAGTATGAGTTGCCAAAAGCTAGGAGAGGGGACGCTGGACGAGCAAGCGAACTTGACCGCTACGCGACGCGGTCGCTCGGCGCGGCTCCATCAAAGAACGCGCTGAGATTGGCCAGCGCGCGTAGGCCCATCGCGTCGCGGGTCTCGCGCGTGGCGCTGCCAAGGTGCGGCAGCAGAACGACGTCCTCGCGTCCGAGCAGTCCGGGATGCACGTGGGGTTCGCGCTCGTATACGTCGAGCCCGGCGCCGGCGATGGTGCCGGCATTCAAGGCAGCCACCAGCGCCGCCTCGTCCACGACGTCGCCGCGCGCCGGGTTGATCAGCACCGCGTGGTGCGGCATCAGGGCCAAGGCCGCAGCGTCGATCAAGTGCCGCGTGTCAGGGGTTGCCGGACAGTGCAGCGAGAGGACGTCGACCTGCGGAAGGAGCTCCGCGAGCGAGGGGACAAGAGTCACGCTGTCGGAGGTGGCCGGCGCAGTCGCCCCGCGCCGCGTCGTGGCCAGGACGCGCATCCCAAACCCGTCCCGCGCGCGTTGTGCCACGGCGCGCCCGATACGGCCCAGTCCGACAATCCCGAGTGTCTTCCCACTGAGTCGCGCGCCGAGCAGATGCGTCGGTCGCCAACCGCTCCATCGTCCCGCGCGCAGTTCGCGCTCGCCTTCCCCGGCCCGTCGTAGGACAGCCAGCATCAAGAGCAGCGCCAGGTCGGCGGTGTCGTCGGTGAGCACGTCCGGCGTGTTGGTCACCAGCACGCCGGCTTCGCGCGCAGCCGCGAGGTCGATGTGATTCACGCCCACGCCGAAGTTCGCCACGACGCGCGCACGGCGGCCTGCCTGCGCGAAACACTCGGCGCCCACGCGGTCCGTCACCGTGCAGAGCACCGCGTCCGCCTCGCGGAAGGCACGCGCCAGTTCCTCCGCGGTGAGCGGGCGATCGTCGGCCAACTGTCGTCGCTCGAAGCGCGCATCGATGGCCGCTTCGACCGCCGCAGGAAGTCGACGCGTCACCCACACCACGGGCCGCACCTCAGGCCGACTCGCGATACCAGCGCTGCGCCGCGGCGACGCCCGCGCCGAGCGGCACCGCGATGCCGGCGTCGTGCATCGCCAACTCGGCCAGCGCAAGCGCACCCAGCAACATCCCTTCGTTGCAGTCGCCCAGATGGCCGATGCGGAACACCTTCCCGTTCAGGCGGCCGAGGCCGGAGCCCAGCGCCATGTCCCAGCGCGAGTAGGCGCGGTCGATCACCTGCCGCGCATCCTTGCCCTCGGGCACGACAATCGCCGTCACCGTGTTCGAGCGGCGCTCTGGATCGCGCGCGCAGATGCGCAGCTCCCAGGCTGCCACGGCGCGCCGCACGCCCTCCCCGAGTCGCGCGTGCCGCGCGTGGATCGCCGGCAGGCCCTCTTCGGCCATCATGTCCAGCGCCTCGCGTAGCCCAAAGAGGTGCGCCAGCGGCGGCGTGTACGGGAAATAGCCCTGGTCGTTGTGCAACACCTGCGGCCGCAGGTCGAAGTAGTGCCGCGCGAAGCCTGCCGACTCGATGCGCTCCATGGCCCGCGGCGACAGCGAGACCATACCCAGCCCTGCGGGCATCATGAACCCCTTCTGGGAGCCCGTGATTGCCACATCCACGCCCCAGGCATCCTGCTGGAACTCGAGCGAACCGATGGAGCTCACGCCATCCACCAGCAGCAGGGCCGGATGCTTGGCCGCATCCATCGCCTCGCGCAGGCCGGCGATGTCGTTGGTCACGCCCGTCGCGGTCTCGTTGTGCACGACGAGCACGGCCTTGTACGTGTGCGCCGCGTCGGCCTCCAAGCGCTCGCCGATCGCCGACGGGTCGAAGGCCTCACCCCACTCGAGGTCCATCACGTCCACCTTGAGCCCGAGCTTCTCCGCCGTGTCGATGAACAGGTGCGAGAACTGTCCCAACCGCACGGCCAGCACGCGGTCACCGGGAGACAGCGTGTTCGTGATGGCCGCTTCCCACATCCCCGTGCCCGTGGCGGCGAAGAGGAAGGGCCGTCCTTCGACGGTGCCGAACACCGGCTTGATGTCGTGCAGCAGTCCGGCGGTCAGGTCTGGGAACGCGCTCGACCGGTGGTCTTCCTGCGCGCGGTGCATCGCCCGCAACACGCGGTCGGGGACGTTCGAAGGTCCGGGGACGAAGAGGTGGTGACGACCAGGCATCTGAGGGTAGGGGTACGGGTCGGAGCAATGTAGCTTCCACGTATGGCCCTGCCCACCACACCGCCGTCACCCGGTCGCCGCATCGCGCGGGCGCTGGCCCTGCACTGCCCCGAGTGCGGGTCCGGAGGATTGTTTCGCCGCTGGCTGTTCCTGCAGCCGCGCTGCCCGTCCTGCGCCCTGCGCCTCGACCGGGCCAATCCGGACCATTTCGTGGGCGCTTACCTCGTAAACTTGATTGCCGCGGAGTTGCTGTTCGCCATCGGCTTCGGGCTCTGGCTGCTCGCGGTGTGGCCCGAAGTTCCCTGGGACCGCATCGAGGTCGTCGCCGTCGTCGCGATGCTGCTCGCGCCGCTGGTCGTCTATCCGTTCACGCGCACGGTGTGGCTCGCGGCGGACTTGATCTTCGACCCGCCGAAGGCCAGCGATCGCTAGGGCATTTCCCCTACAAACGTCGGCTGGTTGTACTGCCTGCAGTGCCCGGAGTGGGGATCGAACCCACATGAGGTTGCCCTCGCGGGATTTTGAGTCCCGTGCGTCTGCCAGTTCCGCCATCCGGGCGACGACGCCGAAACCTAATGGGGGCAGGTCAACCGTTCACCTCCCTAGGCCGATATATCTTCAGGAGACCCCGCCCACGTATGTCCGCGCGCATTCCCCACCCTCAGTCGACCCTCGCCCGCGGCATGGGCGGGACGCTCGCGGCGTTGGCCCTGCTGTGGGCAGCCGGCTGCGGTGAGACGCGCCCGCCGGAGCTCCGCATCGGCCTCGTGGGGATCTACGAAGGCACGATGGCGGGCTCCAGTGGCATCCCGGCGAAGATGGGCGCCGACCTTGCGGTCGCGGAGATCAACGCTGCCGGCGGCGTCACGATCAACGGGCGCCCGCACACCATCGTGTTGATCGAGCGCGAGACGCCACCCCGCCCCGACGCCGCGGCCTCCGTGGTGCAGTCGTTGATCAACCTCGACTCCGTCGACGCCATCATCGGGCCGCAGACGAGCGCGCTGGCCATTCCCGCGGGCGCCGTCGCCGAGGCGGCGGGTGTGCCGATGATCGCACCGATGGCCTCCAACGCGATGGTGACGGCAGGGAGGCGATTCGTCACGCGGCTGGCCTTCGTCGACGCCTTCCAGGGCGCTGTCCTGGCCGGCTTCGCGTACGACTCGCTTGGCATCCGCCGCGCGGCGGTGCTGCACGATGCCGCGAGTCCCTACGGGCGCGAGATCAGCGAACTCTTCGCGTCGACGTTCACCCGGCGTGGCGGCCAGATCGTCGCCATGGAGACCTTCGACGCCGACGCACCGCGCGACCATTCGCCGCAGCTGAGACGCATCCTTGCCGGAGGGCCCGAAGCCATCCTGCTACCCAGCTTCGTGGTCTATGACTCCGCGCAGATCCGCATTGCCCGGAGCCTCGGCTTCCGCGGGCGATTCCTCGGCACGGACTCCTGGGACCTGCTGCCGATGATGCGGCGCGACGACGCCCTCGGCAGTGTCGTGGTCGCCAATTGGGACCGGCGCACGCAGCGAGACGCGGCACGCGAGTTCACGAATCTCTGGTTGGACACCTACGGCGAACTGCCGCGCGCGACCGGTGCTGCCACGTACGACGCGGTGCATTTGCTGGCGCTGGCCGTGCACCGCGCCGGTCGGCGCAGCGGTGGTGCGGTGATGGATTCCCTGCGCCGCCACGGGCGATACGAGGGCGCGCTGACCTCGTACGAGTTCAACGGCACCGGTGATCCCAGACGCGGCGCCGTGCTACTCGAGGTGTTGCGCGACTCCACGCGCGTGCGCTCCCAGGCGGATCCGCGACGATGATCCGGCGCCTGCTGCGGCAGAGCTTGGCGGCGCGTCTCTCGGCGGCCGTGCTGGCGCTCAGCCTCGCGGCCATCGGCCTCGTGGCCACGCTGTCGTACCAGCGCGCGGCAGCGGCGCTCGAGGACCGCCTGTTGGAACGCCTCGATGCCTTTGCCGACCAGGACGCCACGTCACTGGACGCCTGGGTCGACCGCCAACGTGACGCGATCGAGGTGCTCGCCCGCAGCTATGCCCCGCAGACCATCGCCGATGGCGAGCACCCGCGGAACCGCGCCATCGCGCCGTTCCCGCCGTCGCTGTTCGCCGCCTCGGAGATCTTCGTGCTGAGCTATCCGGGCGGGCGCGTCCTGCGCTCCTCGCGCGCGGAAGCGCTGGACAGCTACGCCGTGGACCAGGAGTACTACCAACGCGGACAGCAGCAGACCCACCTGCAGCCCGCGTATCCGTCGGGGCAGGACGGCAAGCCGACGATGACGATTGCCTCGCCCATTCGCGATCCGGAAGGGCGGCTGGTGGCGGTGCTTGCGGCCCATCTCGACATCGCCGAACTGGAACGCGCCATCTTCACGCGCCAGAGCGAGGTGCCGATCGAGGCATATCTCGTCAACCGCAACAAGGCCTTCGTGTCGGCCGCGCGCTTCGGCGACGATGCGTACCGGCGCGGCGTCGACTCCGAGGGCATCACGCGGGCGCTGGCCGGTGTGAACAACACGGGCCTGTATGCGGACTACCGTGGCGTCCCCGTGGCCGGTGCGTTCCGCTGGATTCCGGAGCTCGAGCTGGCACTGTTGATCGAGTCGCCGCAGGCCGCCGCCTTTGCCCCTGCGCGCCAACTGTTGCTGAGTTCACTCTTGGTCGGCGTGCTGGCCGCCAGCCTGCTGTCGTTCGGCATCGTGCTCATCACGCGGCGCTTCACGCGGCCTGTGATGGACGTGGCGCAGGCCGCGACGGCGGTGGCCGCCGGCGACTTCACGGTCGAGACCGCGCCCCGCGGCAGCGACGAGGTCGCCGAGCTCGCCGTCGCGTTCAACTCGATGACCTCGCGCCTGCGCGCCCTCTACGGTGAGTTGGCGTCGCAGGTGCGCGCCACGCGCGCGGCGCTCGACGACGCGCAGACGAATCGCGCCGTGCTGCAGGACGTCGTGAACAGCGGCAGTACACTGGTCATCGTGACGGACCTCGACGGCAGTGTCCGGCTGGTGAACAAGCGCTTTGCCGACCTCACCGGCGGCACGGCGAGCGAGGCGACAGGCCGCGACCTGGGTTCCCTGCTCACCAACCCACGCGAGCGCGCCCTCGCCGCGATGATGTCGGCCGCGCGAGACGCCGACGCGCCAGTGGAACGCGAGCTTGAGCTCGGCCCCAGCGGCAATCGCCACGTGTGGCAGGCGCTGGCCTTCCCGCTGCGCCACGACGACCAGTCGCTCTACGGCATCGGCCTCATCGCCACCGACCTGACCGAGCGCGCGCGCGCCGAGTCGGACCGCCGCGAACGGGACGCCAGCGTGCAGCAAGCGCAGAAGCTCGAAAGCCTCGGGATCATGGCCGGCGGCATCGCGCACGACTTCAACAACCTGCTCAGCGCCATCCTCGGGAACGTGGACCTCGCGTTGGGTTCGCTCGACGATCCGCACGAGATCCAGGAGGCCCTCGAGCAGATCGCGCGGGCGTCGCGCCGTGCCTCCGAGCTGACGCGGCAGATGCTCGCCTACGCGGGCCGTGCCAGCCTGCGTCGCGAAGTCGTCGACGCACGATCGGTCTTCAGCGATCTCCTGCCCTTGGTACGCGCCGCGCACTCGAAGAAGGTGCGCTTCGAGCTCGGCCCGCTGCCGGACCCACTCTACGTCGAGCTGGACCCCTCGCAGCTCTCGCAGGTGGTGCTCAACCTGCTCACCAACGCCGCCGAGGCCATCAGGGACAACGAGGGGTCCGTGCGGCTCACGGCCGGCCGCGAGGCGCCGCCACCGGGCGCTGCCGAGGCGACCCCGATTGCTGGATGGGTGCGCTTCTCGGTGGACGACACCGGCGCCGGCATTCCGGACAAGGTGCGTGCGCGGATGTTCGATCCGTTCTTCTCGACGAAGTCGTCGGGCCGTGGCCTCGGGCTCAGCGCGGTCCGCGGCATCGTACGCTCCTTGGGTGGCGTTCTGCACGTGGAGTCGACCACCGGCGTGGGCACGCGGTTCGACATCTACCTGCCGGCCTCAAGCGCGGAGCTGCGGCGTAGCGGCGAGCACGCCGTCGTCGCCGGCCCGCAGATGCGCGGCCTGGCGCTGGTCATCGACGACGAGGAGGCCCTGCGCCGCGTGTCACGCCGCACGCTCGAAGGCATGGGCTTCGAAGTCGTCGAGGCCGCAGACGGCGTCGAAGGCCTCGACCGCGCCAAGGAACTCGGCGACGACCTCACGTTCGTGATGCTCGACCTCACGATGCCACGCAAGAGCGGGCTGGAAGTCCTGGAGGAGCTGCGGCAGAGCTTCCCGGAGTTGCCCGTGTTGATTGCGAGCGGCTACGACCGCGCCACCAACGCAAACTTCACGGACGACGACCCGAATCGCCGCTTCCTGCAGAAGCCCTTCGGCGTCAGTGCGCTGCGGGAGGCCGTCTCCCAGCTCCTGGCCTAACGCCGGGCCGGCGGCCCGCGGCCGGTGGCGGCGGACCCTGCTCGCGCAGTTCCTCGGCGCGGCGGCGCATCTGCTCCTCGAGCCCGAACAACCGCGCGCGCTGCACCGGCGTGAGGAACGTCGCCAGTTCCTTCTGCTCGGCCTCGATCAATTCCAAACGCTGCCGCTGCAGCACCAGGGTGCGGTCGAGCAAGGCGCCAACCTGCTCCTGCGAGCCGCTATCCGGTTCCGCGAGCGCACGTCGGAGCTGCCCGCGCGTCTCGCGCTCCTGCTCAAACAGCTGGCGGCGCTGTCCCTCGAAGCGACGGTTGGTCTGCTGCAGGCGGCGCAGCTGCTCGTTGTTCAGGCCAAGCTGGCGGCGCAGCACCTCGCCCATCCGCTGGCGCACGCGCGCCTCCAATGAGTCGCGCTGCGGCGACTGCTCCTGGCGTGGCTGGCGCTGCTGGGCGCCCACGGCCGCAGCCGGCAAGACCGCGAGCCCAAGCAGCAGGAGGGCGCGGTACACGGAAGCGGGCCGCATCAGTTTCCTCCCGGGAGGTTCGCCACTGGCTCCCGCCAGGTGACGGGATCGGCGGCAATGGTTGCCTCCATCTCCTCGAGCTCGGCCAACAGCGCCGTGAGTTCATCCACGCCGAGTTCCGACAGGTCGGTGCCGCCGGCCAGCACGCTCGGCGCCGTCGCCACGGAGGCGGCCAGCGTCGCCACGGCCACCGGTGCATCCACCGCCCCGCTGTCGAGACCTGCGGTCGGCGAGACGCCCGGTGCCGTGTCGAAGATCGGACGCAAGACGGTCAGCGAGAGCGTCGCCACCAGCGTGAGCGACGCGGCCGCGGCAAGGAAGGAGCGCGAGGGCCGCCAGCGCGGTCGCGCGGCGGCGGGGCGCAGCACGCGCAGCTCACCACGAGGAGGCGCCGGCAGGGCCCGCAGGATGGCGGCGGAATCCACCGTCGGCGTCGCCGCGGCATAGACCGCGCGGGCCGCGCCAATCACGGAGAACTCCGCGGCACAGGCGGGGCAGTCGGCGATGTGCGCGCGAACCGCCGCCGCGTCCGCCGCCCCAAGCGCATCCTGCGCCAGGGCGGGCAGTCGGTCCCGCAGGGTTTCGTTCGTGCACTCAGTCATTGCCTAGATGCTCCTTGATGGCCCGGATCGCATTGTGGTAATGCACCCGACAGGACCCTTCCGTACTGCCCACCACCTCCGCGATCTCCGCGTAGGCCAAGCCTTCATTCACCCGCAAACCAAACACCTCACGTTGCAGCGGCGTCAGTGCATTCACCGCGTCCTGCACCCGCCGCGCCATCTCGTCTCCCACCAGCGCATCCAGCGCGTCGTACTCCGTTGCCGCATCCCGCTCGTCCACCTCGACCACGTCGCGTCGTCGTCGCTCGGCCCGACGCCGGTCCAGCATCAGGCGCTTGCAGATCGTGAAGAGCCAGGTCCGCAATGAACTGTCGGCCCGAAAACTGTCCAGCGACTGGAAGGCCCGCACGAACGTGTCCTGCACCAACTCATCGACTTCGTCCCGGACGCCGAGGCTGGCCGCAAAACGGGCCAGCGGCGTCGCGTGACGCTCTACGAGCACAGCCGCGGCCCGCTGGTCCCCCGACTGCCATCGGGCGATCAACTCCGCGTCGGTCGCTTCGTGGCTGGGGTCGGGCAAGGGCATCCTCGTGTCCGTGGGACGGATGGAAGGGACGGACGTTAAGATATGGCCCGTGCCACGTCCCGAAATCATTGCCCACCGCGGCGCCTCCCGCGAGGCCCCGGAGAACTCCCTCGCGGCATTCCAGCGTGCCGCCGACCTGGGGGCCGACGGCGTCGAATTGGATGTCTACCTGCATCCGGACGGCGTGCTGCGCGTGCACCACGACCCCATCGCCGAGGACGTCCTCTCGGAGCACGCCTCCCCTGACGGCCTCCGAGCCCCTGCTCCACCGACGCTCGACGAGGCCTTGACCCTGCTGCGCGACGCCGGCCTCACGGCCTACTGTGAGCTCAAGGGGCCGCACACGGCGATTCCGACGCTTGAGCTCATCCGCCGCGCTGGCGGCCCCGCGGCCGTCCACGCGTTCGACCACCGGAAGATTGCCGAGGCGCGCGGCCACGCCCCCGAGGTGCCGCGTGGGGTGCTCGAGGTGAGCTACCCGATCCATCCGCTGCAGGCGCTGAGCGCCGTCGAAGGCCGTGACCTCTGGCGCCAGTGGCCCTTTGTCGACGCAGCGTTGGTTCAGGCGGCGCACGCCGCGGGCTGCCGGGTGGTCGCCTGGACGGTCAACGACCCCGCAGTGATGCGCGGCTTCGCCGACATCGGCGTGGACGCGATCTGCACGGACGATCCCGCGCTCGCCATCCAGGTGCTGGGGCCGTAAACTCTCCTTCCCCACTTCGACAGTCATCGCTCGCGGGCGCGCCCGTCGCGCCCCGCCTCTCCACCCGTTCCATCAGAGGATGGTGCTTCCGATGCGATTCGTTCGATCAGCGCTGGCACTCGTGGTCGCAGGATGTGCCACGGCGCCCGCCGCCCAACGCCCAACACCGAGCGGCGCCGCGCCTTCTGCCACCGCCGCGACTACGACCCCGCCGGGCGCCTACTCGCGCCCGAACGCGGACCCCTTCCCCAGCACGTACCGGCCGTTCGCCTCGCGGACGACGCTGATCCGCAACGTGCACATCTTCACCGGCGTCGGCCCGCTGATGCGCAACGCGTCCATCCTGCTGCAGGATGGCAAGGTCGCGGCCATCGGCAGCAACGTGACCGCCCCGACGGACGCCGTGGTGATCGACGGACAGGGCAAGTACGTCACCCCAGGGCTGATCGACACGCACTCGCATCTGGGTGTGTATCCGGCGCCCGGGGGGCCGGCCCACGACGATGGCAACGAACTCACGAATCCGGTGACGGGCTACGTCTGGGCCGAACACTCGGTCTGGCCGCAGGACCCGCAGTTCCCGCGTGTGCTCGCGGGCGGCACCACCACGATCCAGGTGCTGCCGGGCTCCGGCAATCTCATCGGCGGCCGCAGCGTCACGCTCAAGGTGGTGCCGGGCCGCTCGGTGCAGGACCAGAAGTTCCCGGGCGCGCCGTACGGGCTCAAGATGGCCTGCGGCGAGAATCCCAAGCGCGTCTACGCCAGCCGCGGGCCGGCCACGCGGATGGGCAACGTCGCCGGTTACCGCAACGCCTGGATCGCCGCCGACCGCTACCGCCGGACCTGGGACAAGTGGTTGGAGAAGCAGGAAGGCGATCCACCGCCGCGTGACCTCAACCTCGAGACGCTCGCCGAGGTGCTGCGCGGCAACATCCTGGTCAACAATCACTGCTACCAGGCCGACGAGATGCTGGTGATGATCGGCATCGCCAAGGAGTTCGGCTATCAGATCCGCTCCTTCCATCACGGGGTGGAGGCGTACAAGATCGCCGACGTGCTGGCGCGCGAGGGAATCTCGGCCAGCATCTGGTCCGACTGGGGCGGATTCAAGATGGAGGCCCTCGACGGCATCAAGGAGAACGTCGCGTTGACGCACCTCGCCGGCGTGCGCGCCGTGGTGCACTCGGACGACCCCTCGTACTCGCAGCGCCTGAATCAGGAGGCCGCGAAGTCGCTGGCCGCCGGCCGGCGCGTCGGGCTGCAGATCAGCGACGAGGACGCCATCCGCTGGATCACGCTGAATCCGGCCTGGGCGCTGGGCATCGACGACAAGGTCGGCTCGCTGGAAGTCGGCAAGAATGCGGATGTCGTGCTTTGGAGCGGCCACCCGTTGAGCGTGTATTCGCGCGCCGAGCGCGTGTGGATCGATGGCGCGCAGATGTACGACCGCAACGATCCGCGCCAGCAGTGGCGCACGGACTTCGAACTCGGCTACGTGCCGACCGCCGGGGGGAACCGCTGATGCGCGCCCACTCGAAGTGGCGCCGTGCGGCGCTCACGTTCCTCGCCGCCACCGCCCCCGTGGCGATGGGGGCCCAGACAGTCGCCATCACCGGCGGCACCGTGTATCCGGTCAGCGGCCCGAAGATCGACAACGGCACCGTACTCATCCGCGACGGACGCGTGGTGGCTGTCGGGGCCAATGTGCAGATCCCCTCCGACGCGCAACGCGTGGACGCGCGGGGCAAGTGGGTGACGCCCGGATTTATCAACAGCGCCACCACGCTCGGCCTCTCCGAGGCGGGCAGTCCGCAGTTCTCGGGCGGCTACAACGATGTGGGGGCGCGCGGAGAGCACGGCATCGCCGCGTCGTTCGAGGCCTGGCGCGGCATCAATCCCGCCAACACGTACATCGGACCGTCTCGCGCCGAGGGCGTGACCAGCGTCGTCGTGTTTGGCAATGGCGGGATGCTGAGTGGCAAGTCGGCGCTGCTGGACCTGGTCGAGGCTCGCCAGGTCGGCGAGATGGTCCGCAAGGCACCGAACGCGATGCTGGGCACGTTCGCAAATCCCGGCAGCGGCAACACGAACTCGCGCGGTGAGTTCTGGGCCCGCTGGCGCAGCCTGATGAACGACGTGCGTGCATACCAGTCGCGGCGGGCCGCGTACGAGAATGGCGGCACGCGCGAGTTCATGGCCCGCCAGCAGGACATGGAGGCGCTGATTCCGGTGCTCGCCGGTGAGCTTCCCCTGGTGCTCGAGGTGGATCGTTCCTCGGACATCCTCGAGGCGCTGGCCTTTGCCCGCGAGTTCGGCATCCGACTCTGGCTTGGCGGCGCCGCCGAGGGCTGGATGGTCGCGCCGGAGATCGCCGCGGCGCGCGTGCCGGTCTTCGTCGGGGCGATGAACAACATCCCCGGCGACTTCTCCTCGCTCGGCAGCCGCCAGGAGAACGCGGCCCTGCTCCGCCAGGCCGGCGCGACCGTGATCCTGATTGGGAACGGCCCCGGTGACCCGAACTCGTTCAACGTCCGCAACATCCGCCAGGAGGCGGGCAACGCGGTGGCCTACGGCATGAGCTGGGAGGATGCCCTGCGTGCGATCACCTTGGTCCCCGCCGAGGTGATGGGCGTCGCCGACCGCATTGGCTCGATCGCCGCTGGCCGGGATGCGAATCTGGTGATCTGGTCGGGTGATCCGTTCGAGTTCAGCTCGGTGGCGGAGCGCGTGTGGGTCCAGGGCAAGGAAGCCACGCAGCCATCGCGGCAGCAGCAACTCTTTGAGCGGTATCGGACGCTGCCGGGAGGGCCGTATCGGCCGTAGTTCGGTGTTCTAGCTGGGAACGACATTGCCTCAGAGGCACAGAGACACAGAGAACTCCAACGACAACTGCCTTTGAAGGGGACTCGCGGGCGGATTCCTGCGAGGCGGCCCTCCTAGGGAGCGGTTGCAGTCCTCTGTGTCTCTGTGCCTCGTTGGCAACGCAGTTCAGAAACCATCGCCGTCCGGAAGCCGTAAGGGTGCACAGACCAAGGAGGTCCGCCCATGGGACTCTGGGACAAGGTGCAAAAGGAAATCGACCGCGCCGGCAACGCTGCCAAGGACGCGCTCGATGAAGGCAAGCTGCGGATCGAACTGTTTCGCGTGCGGCAGAACGCCGACAAGGCGGCGCAGGCCCTGGGCTACGCCGTCCACCGCGCCAAGCGCGACGGCAAGGACCTGGACGAGGCCACCTTCGAACGCCTGCACGGCAACCTGAAGGAACGCGAGGCCGAGGCGAAGTCGTTGGAGGAGCAGCTGGCCAAGGTGCTCCACAAGGACGCGCCAGCTCCGGCTGCCGAGCCTGAGCCAGCTTCCGCGGGCGACTCGTCGACGGGCTCCGGCGGCCCGGACAGTTCTGCTAGTTAGCCACAGAGGCACAGAGACACGGAGAACTGCAACGACAACTGCCTTTCAAGGGGACTTACGGGCAGACCCCTGCGAGGCGGACCCCCCAGAGAGCAGTTGCAGTTCCTCTGTGCCTCTGTGCCTCTGTGGCATCAGAATTCGGCGCACAAAACTAGAAGAGCCCGTCCGCGAACGAATCGCGGACGGGCTCTCGAATCTTCAGGATCGAAACGGCTTACGACGCCGCGTAGACCGAGACCTTGTAGCGGCTCTTGGACTTGTGCTCGAACTTCACCACGCCGTCGATCAGCGAGTAGATCGTGTAGTCCGTGCCCATCCCGACGTTGTTGCCGGGGTGGTACTTGGTGCCGCACTGACGGATGATGATGTTGCCGGCGATGACCTGCTCGCCGCCGAACTTCTTCACGCCGCGGTACTGCGGGTTCGAGTCGCGCCCGTTGCGCGAGGAGCCTACGCCCTTCTTGTGTGCCATGGTAGTGGAGCTCCCCGATTAGCCGAGGTGGATGTCGCGGATGCGGACTTCGGTGAAGCCCTGCCGATGACCCTGCTTGCGCGCGTAGTTCTTGCGGCGCTTGAACTTGAAGACGATGATCTTGTCGCCGAGCCCGTGCTTGACGATCTCGGCGGTGACCGAGGCGCCCTTGAGCGTCGGCACGCCGACCTTCACGGCGTTGCCGTCGGAGCCCAGGAGGACATCGTTGAACTCGACCGTGGCGCCGGCATCACCCGGAAGGGTGGGAAGGCGCAGCGTGCTGCCCTTCTCGGCGCGGAACTGCTTACCGCCGGAGCGGAAGATGGCGTACGACATGGAAACGACTCGAATGGAAAATGCGGGGTTTATGCGAGCCTGAAATAATAGCCAGACTCCAAAACGCGGTCAAGTGGCTGGGGTTACGGGACTTGGAGCCCCTAGCGGGTCCAGATGACCAGGGACCCGCAGCCGTCAGGATCGAAGAACTCTGCCGGGGCCTCCGCCGCGGTATAGACCTCAATCCGCTTGGCCGTCCGGAGCAGCTCCTTCATGTAGTCCGGCGTGATGGTGCCTTGGATCCCGCTGGGGTCCCGCGGCGGACGCTGGGTGGATGAACTGAGACCGTTGATGTACACGCGCGGATAGCAGCCGTTGATGCCCTGCAAGGCGTTGTTGTACCGGAGCATGATGGTCTCACCGGAGATGCCGGTGGACGTCCTCACGGGTCCGACCCGAATCAACGTGTTCTTGCTCGCCAGCGCCCCCGCCGTCACGCGTGGCAACCCCGCCAGGAACGTGGAGTCAAAGAACACACCAACCGCACCCTTGCTGCGCTCCAGGAAGGAGAGCCGTTCGCGCGTCAGCTGGCGCTCCTGGATCGTCATCGGCTGCAGCGCCACCGCCGCGTTCTCCATCTGGATCTCGCCGATGTCGAAGCTCGGCCCAGTGGGCTCGATCGTCACGACCCGCGGCATTTGGCCGACCGCCCGCAGGTAGAGCTGCCCCGTGCGCCTCGGGACTCCGGACAGCCGGAAGCTGCCATCCGCGCCGACCTGCGTGCTGCGCATGCTGTCGCCCCAGACTTCCACGCGGATCGACGAGCCGCCGCGCCGCGCGAACACGAAGCCCGTCACCACGGTCGTCAGCGAACGCTCCGCCACGCGGAGGTCGTGACGCGAGACGGCCCCGGCAGACGCCAAGACAAGGTCGCCGGAGCCGAGGTCTGCGTTGCCCGCCCGGAGCACGAACTGCCCGGTCGGGGGCACGCCGCAGAGGGTGTACTCCCCCTCCGCGTTCGTCGTATCGACGGTGGCGCGCGTCTCCATCAACAACTGTCCGACCCGCAACACGGCTTCGTCCCAGATCGCTGCAACCGGTGTCCCCGGCCTGGTGCTTCCGGCCGCGTCGGTCACCGACCCGCGCAGGATCCCTGACGTCCCGAGATCGGCGGCGCAGTAGCGCTGTTGGAACCAGCCCGCTGATGGAACGGCGAGCGATACCTCGACGCGACTCCGGCCATCCACCACCGTGCTGTCCAGCAGGGCGCGAATTCCAAGACTGTCCAGCCGCGGCGAGGCGTAGCGGACCACGTGCGTGCCGGCCGGGACATTCGAGAACTCGAATCGCCCGCGGCGATCCGTGCGCTCGAGTCGGTCGGTGCCGACCAACTCAATCATCGCGTCGGCGATGGGATCGGCCCCACGCAGGGAGTCGACCAGGGTGCCGCGGATGCGGCCCTGCGCGTCAATCGGGCTCGCGAGGGCGATGAGGGTGGCGGCGGCCAGCCAGATGGGGGGAGTGCGCATGGGGATGCTACGGCCCGACCCGCCGCGGCGTTCCATGGCTAGGCCACCGCGTACTGGCTGGTGATGTCCCGGCCGGCGCCCTTCACGACCAGCTTGAACTCATCAGGCTTGAGCAGCGGGTCGTCGCGCATCTCGACCGTAAAGCCCACCGACTTCTCGAGGCGCTTGATGAGCTCCTTCTCCTCCTCGAGCACGTACATCGCCGTGTCGGGATAGAACTTCACGACGATGCCCTCGCGCCGGCCCTCGCTGGCGAGTCGCTTCACCGCCCGCTCCATCCGCCGCACGATCGTCTCCGCCGTGAACACGCGGCCCGTGCCGTTGCAGATCGGGCAGGCCTCGGTCATGGCGTGGAAATGACTCTGCCGCACGCGCTGGCGCGTCATCTCAATCAAGCCGAGGTCACTGACCGCGTAGGCCTTGGTACGCGCGCGGTCGCGGCCCAGATGCGTACGCAGCTCCTGCAGCACGCGGTCGCGATTGGCCTTGGACTCCATATCGATGAAGTCACAGACGATGATGCCGCCCACGTCGCGCAGGCGCAGCTGGCGGGCGATCTCGCGGGCGGCCTCGATGTTGGTCTTGGTGACCGTCTTCTCGGGATCCTTCTTGCCCGTGAAGCGGCCCGAGTTCACATCGATCGAGACCAAGGCCTCCGTCGGCTCGATGATGAGATAGCCACCGCTCGGCAGGTCGCAGCGGCGCTTGAAGAGGTCTCGGATCTCCGTCTCGATGCCTTCCTTGTCGAACAGGCCCTGCTTCTCCTCGTGGAGGTGCACCCGCTCCACCAGCTCCGGCGCGATGCCGCTGAGGTACTCGACGATCTCATTGTAGACCTGCTTGGAGTCCACCGTGAGGCGGTCGACCTTGGCGGAGAACAGGTCACGGATGATGCCGCGCGTGAGCGAGGTCTCGCGGTGCAGGAGCTTGGGCGGGTTGCCCACGAACTTCTGCTTCTTGTTGATGCGGTTCCACTGCCCGATCAAGGTGTCGAGCTCGCGCTTGAAGGTCTCCTGCGTGACGCCCTCGGACACGGTGCGCACGATGACGCCGCCCGCATCCTTGGGCAGCACCGACTCCACCTGCTCGCGCAGCTTCTGGCGCTGGGCCCGCTCGCCGATCTTGCGGCTGACGCCGACGCGACGCGAGGCGAAGGGCATGTAGACGAGGAAGCGTCCGGCCAGCGACACCTGCGCCGTGACGCGCGGGCCCTTGGTGGAGATGGGCTCCTTGCTCACCTGCACCACGACGCTCTGGCCGCGCTTGAGGACGTCCTGGATCTGCGGCGGCTCCTTGCGTCGGCGGCGGCCACCACGCCCACGGCCCCTCCCGCCCTTGGGCTTGCCGGCGCCGTCCTTCCCCTCCTTCTCATCCTTGTCGTCGGCCTCGACGCCCTCGCCGCTGGCCACGGCCTCCGCGACCTCGGCCTCGGCGGTGGCCGCCTCGTCGACGGCGTCGTCGTCCTCGTCGTCGTCCCCGTCCTCATCGTAGGCGAGGTCGGAGTTGTGGAGGAACGCGCTCTTCTCGGTGCCGATGGCCACGAAGGCGGCTTGCAGCCCGGGCTGCACCGCTTCGACCTTGCCGAGATAGATATCGCCGACCATCCGCTTGTTCTCCGGACGGTCGACCTGCAGTTCAACGAGCTGTTCGTCCTCGAGGATTGCGACGCGCACTTCGCGTTGCGTCGCCGAAATCAGGATCTCGCGCTTCATGGGAGGGTCGGAGGGGATTGCACCCGACCACGCACAGGATCGGCCACGAGGTCACCGCCCGACGCGCGATTCCGGCCTGCCCACGGGGGGCAGACGGCGCGGTCGGGATGGGTCGGGACATCGTACGATCCAGCATCAGGGGATGTGCGAGGCTCGGGAGGCCCGGGCGGCAACGAACCCGCCCGGTACAGAACGCGCCCCGCCGAGGCGGGGCGCTACACACGCTTGGTGCCTCTATTGTTACCGGTTTGCGCCGCCTGCCGCAAGCGGACGCCTAGTGCCGGCCTAGGTCAGCGATCAGCTGCCGCGCGATCACCATCCGCTGCACCTCGGACGTCCCCTCCCCGATCTCGCCGATCTTGGCGTCGCGCATCATCCGCTCGACGGGATAGTCCTTGGTGTAGCCGTAGCCACCGTGCAGCTGGATGGCCTTGATCGTGTTCCGCATGGCGAGCTCGGAGGCGAAGAGTTTGGCCATCGCCGCTTCCTTGCTGAACGGATGTCCGTTCTGGCTGAGCCAGGCGGCGTGGTACACGAGGTGTCGCGCCGCCTCGAGCTCGGTCGCCATGTCGGAGAGCTGGAAGTGCACCCCCTGAAACTCGGCGATGCGCTTCCCAAACTGCTTGCGCTCGGTCGTGTACTTGAGCGCCTCCTCGAACGCGCCCTGCGCCACGCCCAGCGAGAGTGCCGCGATGCCGACGCGACCGGCATCGAGCGTCTTCATGAAGTTGATGAAGCCCCTACCCTCCTCGCCAAGCAGGTTCTCGGCGGGCACCTCGACGTCTTCGAAGATCAACTCGCGGGTATCGCTGGCCCGCCAGCCGAGCTTGTCCTCCTTCTTGCCGGCGCGGAATCCGGGCATCGCGCCGAGGGAGGTCTCGTGTCCCATGCCGACCCGCGCCGCCGACTCAAGATCGCAGGTGTCCTTGGTGAGGATGAAGCTGGAGATGCCTTTGGTGCCCTGCGCCGGGTCTGTCACCGCGGTCACGACAAAGACCTCGCCGACCCCGGCGTGCGTGATGAAGCGCTTGCTGCCGTTGAGCACGTACTTGGCACCCTTCTTCACGGCGGTTGTCTGCGTACCGCCCGCGTCGGAGCCCGCATTGGGCTCTGTGAGCCCGAAGCCGCCGAGCACGCGACCGGCGGCGAGGTGCGGCACATAGCGCGCCACTTGCTCCTTTGAACCGAAGTTCACGATGGGCGAGGTGCCGAGCGTCGTGTGCGCGGATATGGTGATCGAGTGCGAGGCGCAGACGCGGGCGAGCTCCTCGATGGCGATCATGAAGCTCAGCGTGTCGAGGCCGGCGCCGCCGAGCTCCTCGGACCACGGAATGCCGAGCAGGCCGAGCTCGGCCATCTTCTTCACGTTCTCCCAGGGGAACTCCTGGGTGTCGTCGAAGTGCCGCGCCACGGGCGCGACCTCGGTCTGGGCAAACTCACGCACCATCTCGCGCGTGGCGAGGTGGTGCTCCTGGAAATAGAGCGCGTCGTGCATCGCGGGCGACTGGTCCGGACGTGGGCGCGCCGGCCCGAACGAGGGCCGGCGCAGAGATGTCCGGAAACTAGCGGGGTGGCGCGCGCAATGCCCGTTGCAGGACGACGCCGTCCAACTCTTCCGTCGGCGTGACGCCGAGCATCGCCGCCAGTGTGGGCGCGATATCCACCACACGCGCCTTGCCGTCGTCGCGGAGCTGGCGGAAGGGGCGGCCCCAGAAGATGATGGGCACGGTGGCGTCGTAGTCGTGCGGCGTACCGTGCGAGGCGATGGCAGTCCCGTAGTAGCTGTACGGGTCCAGCGTGACGACGGCGATGGTGCTCCCACCGGGCCGGAACATATGCAACCACCGCCGCGCGATATCGTCCTTCACCGTGTCCGCGCGGACGAGGTCATCGATGACGTCGACGCGGAGGACGCCGCGCACGCGCTCCGCTTCACGCTTGAACGCGCGCGCCACGGCGAGCACCGCGTCGTTCTTCCCCACGGTGCGCGAGCGGTCCACGGTAAACTCGGGCGCGTCGAAGCCGAACGCATCGTAGGGCAGGTCGCCGCGCCGGAGGATCGGCACGAGGCGATCAAACGCCGGCGTCAGCGCGTCACGGGCAAGGCGAATCGCCTTGCTGTTGTCCCCGAAGGTGGACTTCACACCGAGCGCGGGGGCGACAGCGTGGTCTGCGGTCAGCGCGAGGGCGACCCCGCCCTCCCCGTAGCGCGCCACGAGCGAGTCGAGGAACGGTGCCAGCATCTGATCGAGACGCAGCACGAAGTCGTGTACCTCACGTGAGTCCGGACCGAAGCGATGCCCGACGGCATCCATCGTAGAGAGCGAGACCGCGAGCAGGTCGGTCTGCGGGCCGCTGCCGAGCTGCATTGCGTTCACGCCGCGCCAGGCCAGGTCCAGGGTCAGCTCGTCCATCCACGGCATCCCAATCACCATCTGGTTGGCGATCTCCTCCGAGGTGGCCATCAGGTGTGGGAAGAGGAAGCCCTGTCCCCCGCTCTCGGCGGGCACGGAGTCCGGCTCGGGATACATCGAATCCGGCAGCAGCAGCGTCCAGGTCTTGCCGGCGTAGCGCGAGAAGACGGGCCGTTCATCGTTGAATGCACGCACCCAGGCAGGCAGCGTGTCGCCGTACCAGGTGGAGGTCGTAAAACGCCCGGAGCGCTGCGCGTACCACAACACCGTGTGCTGGCCGCGTCCCACCGGCAGGATGGCACCGCGATCCTTGCGCGACACCGAGAGCACCTTGGTGCGTGGGTCGGCGGTGGTCATCCAGTCGGCCAGCGTCGTGCCCTGAAAGCGAGCGGGTGAGGCTCCCACCCCCTCGGCCTCCACCAGCGAGACGTCGTTCGTGTTGACGCCGGCTGAGTTGCTGGAGATGCCGGTGCTGTAGGGGAAGCGGCCGGAGAGCGTTGACGCGTGTCCCGGCGCCGTCTCGGTGATGCCGTGGTCCTGCAGTCCGCGCTCGAAGAACGCGCCCTCATCCACGAGCCGACGCAAGCCGCCGGAGAGCTGGTCGCGCCAGCGCGTGAGATAATCCGGCCGCAGCTGGTCCACGGTCAGGAACACGACCAAGCGGGGCCGCTGGGCGTTCTCGGCAGCCTGTCCCTGCACGGCCAAGGCAGGGGCCACGCAGAGCAGCATCAGGACGGGGAATCGCAGGAATGGCATCGCTTCGCTGGTGAGAGGTCGACGCAAGATACCCCAGGAACGCACCGCCGTGACGCGCCGTTGCCATTGCCGCCGCGATTCAATGGCCGCAGTTTCCCTGCGCCCACTCCCACGTCAGGATATGCCCGCACTGTCTCGATCGGTTGTCTGGACGAATGTCGTCCTGCGCACGCTGCTGTACTACCTGCTCATTGGTGCGCTGGCCTGGAGCGTGCGGGAGTACGCGCCCCCGAGCTGGGGCGCGTTGGGGAACGAGTCGCTGCGCGACATCGTCGGCGGCGCGCCACCGCTGGTGGAAGGGGCGCCGGCAAGCACCCCGACCGCGCTCGCCGCCGCCATCGCGATGCTGACGGCCTTCGCCAGCGCCCTGCCGGTGACCTGGATCTACACGCTGACGCGGCGCAAGAAGGGCTTCAACCAGTCGGTGGTGCAGACGTACCTCATCCTGCCCGTGGTCGCGGCCGGAATCGTGGTGCTCGTGAAGCACTCTCTGGCGCTGGCGTTCTCACTGGGCGGCATCGTCGCGGCGGTGCGCTTCCGCACCTCGCTCGACGACTCCAAGGATGCGGCGGGCATCTTCGTCGTGATCGGCCTTGGCATGGCGGCGGCCGTCGCGCCGTCGGTGTCCTGGGTGATTTCCCTCGGCTTCAACCTCTTGATGGTGTTCCTCTGGTACACCGACTTCGGCCGCCCCGTCGCGCTCGAGGGCCGCACCGCGGAGCGCCGCCTAGAGAAGGCGCTGGCCACGGCCAATCGCACGGGGATGTTTCTCTCCCGCATCGATGACCAGGTCCTCAAAGCGATGTCGCCGGAGCAACTGGAAGCGTTGGCCGACCGTGCCTGGCGTCGCCGCAAGCGCAACGACCCCGACCTCGCGGATGAGGAGGAGTCGGATGCCCCGCGGCCGCGCTTCGAGCGGATGCTGCGCATAAAGACGGCGGACGTGGATCAGGCGCGCGCGCTCTGCGAACCGCGCTTCGAGGGCCTGTTCTCCTCGTGGAAGTTCCTCGGCACCGTCAAGGAGAACGAGATCCGCGTGCTGGAGTACGGCGTGAACTTCGCCAAGACCGTGACGGCCGGCGTCGTCAGCGACGACCTCGGCGCCATTCCGGAGTCGCCGCTGCGCGGCGTGGAGTTGCGATGATGCGTCTCAACATTCTGCGGGTCCTCTGCAGCGTCGCCGCACTGGCCACGGTGGCCTCGAACGCGCCGGCACAGGCCCTGTTCCGCAATGATGCCCCGATCGAAGTCACGCTGACGACGAACCTCCGCGAACTGATCGCGGAGCGCGACTCGACGTTGCTGGAGTGGTACGGCGCCGAGATGAAGTGGAAGGACGCCGACGGCAGCGAAGGCACGATGGCGGTGGAACTCCGGGCCCGTGGGCATTTCCGCCGCCAAAGCCGGAACTGCAGCTTCCCCCCATTGTTCGTGCGCGCCGAGCGCGAGGCGCGCGATGGCAGCATCCTGCAGGGCAATCCGCGGGTGAAGCTGGTGACGCCCTGTCGCACGAACTCGCGCGAGTACCAGAACTACATCTTTACCGAGTACCTGGCGTACCGGACCTACGCGCTGATCGACTCGGTGAACCATCGCACGCGCCTGGCCAAGGTGACCTACGTCGATTCCACCGGCCGCATGAAGCCGGTGGAGGTCACGGCTTTCTTCCTCGAGACGGCAGAGGAAGTGGCGGACGAGCACAAGCTTGAGTTCACGGAGCAGACGGGCGTGACCTGGGAGTACATCCCGGCGCCGGTGATCGACCGCATCTCCCTGTTCCAGTACTGGGTCGCGAACACCGACTGGTCGGTGGCTGGCCTGCACAACATGGTGATGTTTCGGTCAGAGCCGATGGTCTACCGTCCGGTGGCGTACGACTTCGACTGGACTGGGCTTGTCGGCACGCGGTACGCCCGGCCCAACACGCAGTTGGGGCTGACCTCGACCCGCCAGCGCCTGCACCGGGGGCCCTGCCGCACGGCGGAGCAATGGGCGCCGACGGTGGCGTTCTTCAAGTCGCAGCGCGCGGCGATCGACGCGCTGTGGACGACGCCGATCCCCGACTATGACGAGCGGGAGATGTCGCGGGCCAAGCGGTATCTCGACGAGCTGTGGCCGATGCTGGATGATCCGCGGGCGTTCAAGCGGGAGATCATCGATAAGTGTCAGCGTGAAGGCAACTGACTATATGCCACAGAGGCACAGAGACGCAGAGACCTGCGGATCCGGGAGCCATCGCGGGTGCGGGACAACTGCGAAAGACGATGCGGAGCCTGCAACCGCGTTCTTTGGGGGTCCGCGCCGCAGCGATCTGCGCGAGAGACCACCTTTAAGGCATTTCTCGTTGAGGCTGCCGTTCCCGCACCGCCGTTCGGGGTTGCCCGCATTCGCCAGTATTCCCCGCATCCGCACTTCTCTGCGTCTCTGTGCCTCTGTGGCAATCCCCCCGCATCCCGCACCCCGAACCCGTCAGCCCTGGGACAGCGCCTCGAGCACCGCGCGACCGTAGCGCTCAAGGCGCGCCGGGCCGACGCCGTGTACGTCGGCAAGCTGGGCAAGTGAGGTAGGCTGCGCGCGGGCGATCTCCCGCAGTGCGCGGTCGGGGAAGATCACATACGCCGGCACCGACTCGTCCTTCGCGAGCCGCGAGCGTAGGGCCTTGAGCGCGTCGAGGCGCGCGATTTCATCACGTGAGAGCGGCGTGCTGGCTGCGCCGGCCTGGCTCGCTCCGCCACGGACTCCGCTGCTGCCACGGCTGCCGCCAGCGCCGCGTCCGCCCGCATCCCGATCCCCCTGAGCGGCCGCACGCGTCCGCTTCCCTCGCACCGATGGCGTGGACGCGACCCGTTGCTCGTGGCGGATGCCCAGGCAGACATCGCAGTTGTCGCAGCGCGGGCGCGCCGCCGGGTCGCCGAAGTAGCGCAGGACGAACTCGCGGCGGCAGGTCTTGGCGTAGGCGTAGCGCTGCACCATCTCAAGCTTGCGTAGTTCGCCGACGCGCCGGCGCTCAAGGCCAGTCCAGTCGACTGGCCACTGCGCGAGCGGACGCGCCAGGTCCGTCATCGTGATGCCTTCGCCGAGTCGTGACCACAGGACCATCTGGCGATCCTGGAGCGCGTCGAGCAGCCCCATCGCCGCCTGTGCGCCACCAATGCCTGGGGGCAGCGCATCCAGATCAGCAACGATCCCAGACTCGAAGGCTCCACGCGCGCGTTTCCACAGCGAACGCAGCAACGCCAGCTCAAGCCCGTGCTCGCCCTCCGACAGCTCCGCCTTGATGCGCTCGGGCGTCGCCAGCAGTCGCACCTGCGCCTGCGTGCGTGACGCGTCCGCGCGCGCCAGCACCCCCGCGCGCGCGAGGATACGCATTGCCGATTCGGCCTCGCGGTCGCTGACCTTCCCACGCGCGGTAGCCGCAATCTCGGGCGCCTCGGCCGAGACGAGCCCACGGGCATCCGCCAGCTTCACCAGCGCGTCGAACACCGCCGTCACGGTCTCGCGCTCCGGCAACGCGCCCTTGATGAAGAACTCGTGGGTGAAGCGATCAGGAAACGCGTGCAGCAGGATGGCCGTCGCCGGCTGTCGGTCGCGCCCGCCCCGCCCCGCCTCTTGGTAGTAGGCCTCCAAGGTGCCGGGCATCGCATGGTGGACGACCAAGCGCACGTTGGGCTTGTCGATGCCCATCCCGAAGGCGTTGGTGGCGACGATGATGCGCACGCGCTCCTTCATGAACGCGTCCTGCACGTCCGCGCGGTGCGCATCGTCGAGCCCGGCGTGATACGCCAGGGCCGGGAGCTTGGCCTTGGTCAGTACGCCCGCAATGCGCTCCACCGTCTTGCGCGTGCTGGCATACACGATGGCCACGCCCTCGGGCTGCGAGCGCAGGTGGTCGCCGAGCAGGTCCACGAGGGCTTCGTCCTTGGCCGCGTCGTTCTTGGCAGGGATGACGTGGTAGGAGAGGTTCGTGCGGTCGAATCCGGTGATGACGACCTCGGGATCCCGCAGCGCCAACTGCCGCGCAATGTCCTCGCGCACCTCCGGCGTGGCCGTGGCCGTGAGGGCCACGGTCGGCGGGTCGCCGAGCCGTGCGCGCACGTCGCGCACCCGCAGGTAACTGGGGCGGAAGTCGTGGCCCCATTCACTGATGCAGTGCGCCTCATCCACCGCCAGCAGCGTCACCCCGACCTCGCGCAGCCGTTCGGCGCTGCGCCCGAGGTCAAAACGCTCCGGCGCCACGTAGAGCATGCGGATCTCGCCGCGCTGCACGGCCGCCATCCGCGCGCTGACCTCCGAGGCCGACAGCGTGCTGTTTACGTAGGTGGCCGGGATCCCGCGCGCCACCAAGGCGTCGACCTGGTCCTTCATCAACGAGATGAGTGGCGAGATCACGACCGTCAGGCCGTCCAACACGAGCGCCGGCACCTGGTAGCACAGCGACTTGCCGCCGCCGGTGGGCAGAATCACCAGGGTATCGCGACCCGCGAGCACGGAGTCGACGGCCTGCGTCTGCCCCGGCCGGAAGTCCGGATAGCCAAAGCGCTCGGCCAGCACGCGCCGCGCGGCCTCGAGCCGCGTGTCGGGAGGGAGCGAGGTCGGCACGGGAGGAAGGATAGTCGCTGTCGCACGTCGCTCGGCAGCGGATTCGCGCCAGCGGTACCTTTTCGCGATGCGGATCCCGTTGTTCGTGTCGGCCTCCGGCATCCTTGTCGTCGTGGCGCTCGGCTTTGCCGTGGGCCTGCGTGTGTTGGCCGGCACCTTCGAGCGCCGTTATGTACGCGCGTGGTACCGGGCATGGCTCGGGCTCGCAGTCTACGCCGCAACGGCAGGCCTCGCCTTGCTGGCGGTGAACGTTCCGGCGCTGACGCCGTTGCGCGAGCTGTTCTCCGCCACCTCGCTCATCGCCGCCGCGGTGCATCTACACGCATTGGCGGAGGGCACCTGGGACCTGGCGGTTCCCGGAGAGAAGCTCCCGCGCTGGCAGTCGCTGCTCCTCGGCGTCGCGTTCGGCATTGCCCTGCTGCTCGTGCTGCTTCCGGACGGCGCCCTCGGCCTTTCGTCGATGCAGATGTACCTCGCGCGCATCGTGCTGGTTGCGATCGCCTGGGCGGTGGCGTATGCGGCGGCGGGGGTGCTCATTCTGCGACGGCTGGCGCCGCAGGCCGGGATCAGCCGCGCCACCTTGGCCATCTCGCTCCTCTCCTACGGCGCACTGCGGCTCATCGAGCCGGCGATGCATTTCGTCGGGCCGTCCCCGATCCTGGCGCAGGTGCTCAGCTTCGGCGGGCTGCCGCTGCTCGTCGGCCTTGGTGCCGGCACGCTGATGGTGCTCTTGGAGGTCGAACACGAGCGGGCCATCCACGCCATCGAGGCATCGGCCACGGCGGAGCGCAGTGCGTCCGAGGCGGAGGCCCTGTTGGCCACCGCCCTGGCTGGCAGCGCCGACCCCGTGTTCGTGGTCGCACCGGACGGCAAGCTCCTGACGTTCAACGCGCGTTTCCGTGAGATCGTGGTTGCCGTGCTCGGCGTGGAGCCGCAGGCGGGGACACCCCTAGACACGCTGTTTGGCGGCAACGCGCCGGGCTTTTGGCACGAGGCCTTTTCGCGCGCGCTCTGCGGCGAGGCGCAGCACCGAATCGAACCGTTGGTGCTGCGGCCGTCGGATGCGCCCCGGATGTTCGCCATCCGCGTGACGCCGGTGCTGCGTGACGGCGCCGCGGTCGCCGCCTTGGTCGTCGCCCACGATGCGACGGAGGAGGAGCGGCTGCGGTCCGTGCTCGCGCGGCGCGACCGGTGGTTCCGCTCGCTGATCGAGAACGCCAGCGACATTCTGCTCGAGATCTCGCCCGACCTCTCGATCGACTACGCCTCGCCGGCGGTCGAGCGGATTCTGGCGCGGAGCGCCGAGCTGTTGCCGGGCACCAGCCTGCTGTCCATCGTCCACACCGAGGACGCCGAGCGCGTGCGCGTTGCCTTGGCACGCTTCTTTGCGGAGGATCCGGACGCGCCGGCCACGGTCCCGTTCCGGACGCAGCACGCGGACGGCAGTTACGTACAGCTCGAGGCCTCGGCGCGACCTTTCCAGGAGCCAGACGGCACGCCGCACCTGATCCTCACGGCGCGCGACGTGAGCGAGCGGCATCGCCTCGAGGCCGCCCTGATGGCCGCGCGACGGCTGGAGAGTATCGGCCGGCTGGCGGGCGGCGTGGCCCACGACTTCAACAACTTGCTCACGGCGATGCTGGGGAACGTCGCCGTGCTCAAGGCAGGCGAGGATGGACCGGAGGCGCAGGCGGGCCACGTCGAGGAGTTGGCGCGCGCCGTGTCGCGCGGGTCCGAGCTCACCAAGCGCCTGCTGGCCTTTGCGCGGCAGCGCAACGTCGAGCCGCGACCGACCTCGCTCGACGCCTTCTTCCGCGACCTCGCGCCGCTGCTGCGTCGGCTGCTCGGCAACGAGCGAACGTTCGTGCTCGAGAGCGATCCGGCGACGTGGCCCGTGCTCGTGGACGCCGGAGCGTTCGAACAGGCCATCGTGAACCTCGTCACGAACGCGCGCGATGCAACGGCCGACGGGGACCGCGTGCGCATCACGGTGGAGAACCTCGCGCTCACGGCTGGGCCGGCGGCGGCGCTCCGTATGGATGTTGGCGATTGGGTGCGCATCGACGTCGCGGACAGTGGCGCCGGCATGGACGAAACCGTGCTCGATCATGTCTTCGAGCCCTTCTTCACCACCAAGGAGCGGAGCGGCGGCACGGGCCTCGGGCTCGCCACGACGTATGGCAGTGTCGCGCAGGCCGGCGGCCACATCCGCGTGCGCTCGACAGTCGGGGCTGGGAGCAGCTTCTCGATCTACCTGCCGCGCTCGCGCGAGCTGCCGGTGCGGGCCCGCACGCCGGAGGCGACGCAGTTGGATCGGGGCGCGGAGGGTGAGGTGGTGCTGCTGATCGACGATGATCGCGCGGTGCGCGATGTCACGGCCAAGCTGCTCCGGCGCATCGGCTACACGGTACTCGTGGCGGAGGACGGGCGCGAGGGACTGGCCCAGGCATCCGTGCGCGACCAGCGGATCGACGTGGTCGTGAGTGATGTGGTGATGCCTGGCCTCGGCGGGCTGGAAGCCGTCGCGCTGATTCGTGAGCAACGGCCGGGACTGCCTGCCGTATTCATCTCCGGCTACAACGCCGAGGCCGCGCGGTGGCAGGAGCGCGAGTCCGCGCCGGGGCCGCTCGTAGCAAAGCCGTTCGCCATCGGCGAACTTGCCACGCGGATCCGAGAGGAGTTAGACCGCCCTCGCGAAGTGACCGCGCGTGATCTCGTTGCCAACAACGTCGCGGGGCCGGCGGGACAGGCGGCCTCCTGACGCGGCGGCGTCCAGCGCGACGCGGTACGCGGCGACCGTTGCCGCGACATCGTCACCCGGCAGGTTGAAGACCAGGCGGAATCGCCGGACGCCTGCCGCCAGGAGCCGCGGCAGGAATTCGCTGCCCTCCACCGGGCGCGAGTGCAGCAGACGATTGCGGCAGGCATAGTCGGTGGCGACCGGGAACACGTAGCCGGCCGGGTCCGTGAGCCGTGTGTCCGTGTGCTGCTTCGTGCAGAGATCGCGGCAGTGGGTCGGCGTGCGGTCGAAGGCCGCGCTGAGCACGCAGTGCTCCAGGGTCATACCTTCGGGGCGACCGAACAGGAACACCTCGAAGCCCGCGCCCTGCCACGGCGCCACGACCTGCGCGATTTCCTCGGTGGTGAGTTCGACGGAGAGCGTGAGCCCGCTCGCCCCAAGTCCGAACTGCGCGGCCGCCGTCTGCGCGTTGAACACGTTGGTCGCGTAGTCACCGCGCACGTCGCGCCCCGTGGTGGCGAGTTCCGCAAGCAAGCCAAGGTGGCCAGAGAGCACCGGCGTCCCGAGCGCCAGCCACTTGTCGAGTCGCTTGCGTTCCTCGGGCCGCACGACGCTGGGCAGCCGCAGGCGGAACCGCTTGCCTGCCGCCGCGGTGCGAGCAACGAGAGCCTGCACCTGCGAGACCGGTGGGAATGGGTGGCGGAGGAAGGGGTCGAACACGATCTCATCGGCGCCGGCGGCCAAGGCGGCGTCGGCGTCGGCGATACGCCAGACCTCGGCGATCAGCAGGGGGGCAGTCTCGCGATGCGGTGCGACCTCGGGGGACGCCGCGGCCTCGGGGAACGGCGCAGCCTCGGGGGACGGCGCAGCCACGGGCAGCCGTGCGGACGGTATGGCGTCGCGCAGCAGCGTGACCGCCGCCTCGGCAATGCGCTCTCGGCGCGCGGCGAGATCCGCCTCGCGCGCCCAGCCACGCCGCTGCTCCAACTCCTCCACGGCCGCCTGGCGCATCCGATTCAACTCGGACACGGGCAGGAACAGCCCGGCGGCGAGGCCAGACACGTCGCAGTCGCCGAGCACGAACGACGACTCCCCGAGTCGCCCGAACTGCTCGCGCAGCTGCGCGGCGTCGAGCGCGCGCTTGCTGGCCGGCGCGAGTGCCATCTCGCTGCGCAGTTCGACCGCATCGCCACCTGCGGTGAAGATGGCCTTGAGCGGACCGCCCGCGGCGCCAAAGCAACGCACGCTGAGCCCGCTACGCCGACGGCGCGCACCCTGCCCCACCTGCGCGAAACTCTCGCGTGCCTCTTCCAGCAACGCCACCTGCGCGTTGCGCACGACCGTCCAACCCACGGGCACCGGCCGGCGCGCCTTGATGGCCTGGCGCCACAAGCCGTCGCGCTGCGCGAGGGTCCGTACGGGTCCCGCCTGGAAGCCCGTGCTCTCGAGGTGCCCGCCCGCTGGCGGCTCAAAGCCAAGCCCGTCGCGCTCGGCAATCGGCGCGCGCACCTCAACAATCACCTCGCCCTTCTCGAAGCCAACCACGACGCCCAGCTCCAGGCCGCGGTTGTCCGGCTGCGTGCGCGTGATGTAGTCGCGTCCCGCGCGGCCACCGTACATCCCGCCCGTGAAGCCGCGCGAGAAGATCTGGACGAGCGGCTGGACTTCCTCGAAGCTCGGCGCGGCGAAGGTCCCGCGCTCCACGCGCGAGAGGAACTCGCGATAGCCCTTCGTCACCGTGGCGACGAACTCGGGCTTCTTCTTGCGGCCCTCGATCTTCAGGCAGCCGACGCCCGCCGCAGCAATCTCCGGCAGGTGTTCCCAGGCGCCGAGGTCCTTGGCGGAGATGAGATACCCGCGGTCCAGTTCCTCACCGCTATCGGCATCGCGGAGCACGTAGTCCTTGCGACAGGACTGCGCACAGGAGCCGCGGTTGGCGCTGCGCTCGGAGATCATCCCCGACATGAAGCACTGGCCACTGTAGGAGATGCAGAGCGCCCCGTGCACGAAGGTCTCGAGACCCAAGGTCGGCACGGCCGCCCGGATGGCGCGCACGTCCTCGATCGTGTTCTCGCGGGCGAGCACCACGCGGTCCACGCCGAGGCGCTCCATCACGCGGGCGCCGGAGGCATCGTGCACGGTGAGTTGCGTGGACCCGTGGATCTCGAAGCCGGGATACACGCGCTGGATCATCCGGATCAGTCCGAGGTCCTGCACGATGGCGGCGTCGATGCCACGATCGATGCAATCGCCGAGATACTCCATCGCTTCTGCCATCTCGGCCGGCTTGACCAGGATGTTGAAGGTCAGGTAGACGCGCGCGCCGCGTTCGTGCGCTATCAGGCAAGCCTGCTCCAGTTCATCGAGCGTGAGCTGGGCGCCTTCATCGCGCGCATTGAACTTGGAGGCCCCGAGGTAGACGGCATTCGCGCCGTTGGCCACGGCGGCGCGCACGGCATCGAGCGAGCCGGCGGGCGCCAGCAGTTCGGGAATCGGGACGCGGGTCACGGGGGCAATCTAACGCCCCCGGGCGTCAGGCCGTGGCGGCCACCACTTCGTGCAGTTGCATCAGATGTCGCTGCTCGTGCCGCGCGATCATCAGGACCCATTGCCAGCCATCGAACGGGCCGAAGACCGGATGGTCGTGGCGCACCAGCGAGAGGCGAGGACCGGCGTCATAGGCCGCATCCAGCAACTGCACGCGCCCGTCGGCCCAGCGCCCGCGCTCGGCGACGAGGTCCACGTCCCCGGGCGGCCGGAGGCCCTCGATGGCGCGAATTTTCTGGCTGCGATCGTGGAAGGGATAGCGATCGAGCATCGAGAGCACCATCCGCGAGGACGGTCCGGGCGGCACCGTAGCCATCGGGCCCAGTTCGGCGACCTTGCGCTCGATCAGCCGGGCCACGCCGCGCTCGACCTTGGCCACGTGCCAGATGATCTGCGCGGGTGTCCACTGGTCGTCGGCCGGCGTCCGGTGCAGCTGGGCCTCCGGCACGGCCGCCAAGGCGGCCTCAAACTCGGCCCGAACCCGGGCGAGTTCCTCCTCCAAGACCTGGACTCGCTTGTCACCTTCACGCATGGCGAGAATCTCCTGCCGGAGGGCCCTGACGACAAGGGGGACCGTGAGGCGGCGAAACCTCGGCGGGCGGATGGGCGTAGGGCCTTGCAAGGAGGAGTCTATGCTTGGACTGCTATCGTTGGCCATCACACTGGGTGCGGCCTGGTTCGGATACGGCACGGCACGCCGCTTCGTGCGCGATCGGCTGCGCTACGTCGACGGTGCAACGTCGCTCGGCGCAGCCCTGGCGGCCGGACTTGGTGCCGCCATCGTCGCCTGGCCGGTGGCTTGGCTACTGCCGCTGATTGGCGGTGGGACCGCGCTGACGTTTGGCGTCGCCGTGGCGCTCGGCGCGCGCGCCGGCGGCGCCGACATCAAGCACGGCCACTATCTGGCGAGCGGTCAGTAGGCTCCTGACGCTGTCGGCGTTGGAGGAACCGCAGTAGATACGCGGAGACCACAAGGCCGATCCCGATCCATCGGAGGAGCTCCGAGCCGACGCGGACCCCGCTGAAGAACGCGAGGATGCCGCCGAGCGCGAGCAGCAGCTTGAGCGTGACGAGATTCATTCCGCGAGGTCCTCCCGGGTGACGTCCGCGAACTCGAGGATGAAGTCCGCCCCGAAGGCGGTCGAGGGGGTGTGGAAGCCGGGCGGCACGGCACCGGCGAGCACGCGACTGGCCGCCGCCACGGCGGTGCGCGCCGTCAGTGTGTAACCGTCGGGTGCGACAAGCCGCGAGCGCACCGTACTGCCAGCGGCATCACGGGCCTCGCCAACCATCCGACTCACCGCCCCGGCCCGACGTGCCTCGCTGGGTCCGAGCCCTCGCGCGTCGATGCGATCCTTGAGGAGCCGCTGCAGCGGCGCCGTCGCGAGCAATGGGAGCAGCGGACGAGCCAGCCGTACGACGCGCAGCAGCCGGCGGGACATCGCCGTGTAGACCGTGATGTTCGGGATGCCTGTTGAGTGAAACGCGGTGGACACGTCGCCCCAGGGAATGCTGACGCAGCGGCGACGGCGGTCCCCGAAATCCACGTCGCGCGTCTTCCACGCCGTCGGGACGCGGCGGATCCGTCCGTCGCGCCGCACGGCGCCGCCCGACCCGATGTTCTCGATCATCGTCGTCGCCGTGCCCCGCGAGAGGCCGGTCCCGCCAGTGAAGGCCAGGTTCAGCGTGTCTGCATTAGGCAGTCGCCGCTTGAGATGCGCGGCGAGACAATCGCTGGGCACGACGTCGAAGCCCACACCGGGAAGCAGCACGAGTCCGGCGGCACGCGCCTTGGGCCCGGCCGTGGCACAGTGCTCGAAGAGCTCAATCTCGCCGGAGATGTCGAGGTAGTGGACCCCGCGCCTGAAGCAGGCCGCGATCATTGGTGGTCCGAGGCGGGCGAAGGGGCCGGCGCAATGCAGCACGACGCGCACGCCGTCCAGTGCGGCGTCCAGCGCCGTCGCGTGCTGGAGTCCGACCGACCGCGCCTCGAGCCCGTGGGCGTTCGCCAGCGCCGTCACTTCGTCTGCATTGCGGCCCGAAAGAATCGGGCGCAGGCCCTGTGTCAGGGCCTCGGCGAGAATCAATCGTCCGGTGTAGCCCGTCGCTCCGTAGAGCAGCAGTGGATCGCTCAACGCGTGGGGCCGACGGTGGGCGGGATGACGTAGGGGCCGAGGTGCGGTCCGGGATTCTGCCACGCGGCGCGCAGGGCCAGTGCGAGATGCGCGCGAGTCTCCTCGGGATACACGATGGCGTCGACGTATCCGCGCGCGGCGGCAAAGCGGGCGTCGAGCTGGTGCTCGTAGTCCTCGCGCATCTCGTCGACGGCCGACTGTAGCGCCGCACTCGGCTCGCCGCCGGCCTGCTTGGCCTTCGCAAGCGCCGGACCGTGGACGGCCGCCACGGCGGACTCGCCTTCCATCACGGCCATGCGCCCCGTCGGCCACGAGAGGATGAAGTCCGGGTCGAAGCCCTGCCCCGCCATCGCATAGTAGCCGGCGCCACTGGCGTGATTCACCGTGAGGACCAGCTTCGGGACGGTGGCGGTGGCCATCGCCTCGACCCAGCGGGCCCCGGCGCGGATGATGCCCTCCTGCTCGGCTTCCTTGCCGACCATGAAGCCGGAGACGTCCTGTACGAAGAGCAGCGGGATGCCCTGGCGGTCGCAGCGCTCGATGAAGAACGCGACCTTTTCCGCGCTCTCCGCGTAGATGATTCCGCCAAAGCGCGGTACTTCGCCCGGACGACCCTTGATCAGCCCGCGGTTGTTGGCGATGACACCGACAGGGATTCCCTCGATGCGCGCATCGGCGCAGAGCATCTCGCGCGCGAGGTTCGGCTGGAACTCGTCGAGCGAGCCAGCGTCGAGCACCGCGCCCAGCAACGCGTGCATGTCATAGGACATCCGATGGTCCTGCGGCAGCAAGTCGTACAACGCATCCGCGGGAGCGGCGGCCGATTGCGCGGGATCGTGCGGCGCGCGGCGCGGGGGCGGCGCCAGCCGCGCCACCTGCGCGCGCAGCATTCGCAGACAGTCCTCGTCGTTCTCGGCGGCGTAGTGCGCCACGCCACTGACCTCGGTGTGCATCGTGGCACCACCGAGCGTCTCGCCGTCCACCGTCTGGCCGGTGGCGCCCTTCACGAGGTTCGGCCCGCCGAGGCCCATGAAGGACGTGCCCTTCACCATCAGGATCACATCGCTGAGCGCCGGCAGGTAGGCGCCACCCGCCACGCATTGCCCCATCACGGCCGCCAACTGCGGAATCCGCAGGAAGCGCCGCATCAGCGAGTTGTAATAGAAGATGCGTGCGGCCCCGTACTGTCCCGGGAAGACGCCACCCTGGTACGGGAGGTTCACGCCGGCCGAGTCGACGAGATAGAGGATCGGAATGCGGCAGCGCATCGCGCATTCCTGCGCCCGCAGGATCTTCGGGATCGTCTCCGGCCACCAGGAGCCAGCCTTGACCGTGGCGTCATTCGCGACGACGACGCACTCGCGCCCCTCGACGACGATGATCCCCGTGAGCACACCGGCCGCCGGCGCCTCGCCCTCGTACTGGTCGTAGGCCACGAGCAGGCCAAACTCGAGGAACGGAGTTCCCGGATCACGCAGGGCCTCGATGCGCTCGCGTGCCGTGAGCTTCCCTTGATCGTGCTGCTTGGCGATGCGCTTGGCCCCGCCGCCCTGGCGCAGCTTGGCTTCGAGTGCGCGGCAGGCGTCGGCGAGTTCGCGAAGGCGTCCCACCGCGGTCGCGCCGGAATCGCTGGAGCCGGCGGCGCTCACGCCTGCGGGGCTTCGCGGGCGGCGAACCAGCCCTTGATGTACTCGACCAAGTCACCGGTGGAGGTCCCGGGGCCGAAGAGCTTGCCGATGCCCTGCGCCTCGAGCGCGAGCACGTCTTCCTTGGGGATGACGCCGCCGCCGGTGATGAGGACATCCGCACGGCCCTGCTCCCGCAACAGCTCGAGCACGCGCGGGAACAGCGTCATGTGCGCACCGGACAGGATGCTCAATCCCACGACGTCGACGTCTTCCTGCACGGCCGCAGCGGCAATCATCTCGGGCGTCTGGTGCAGCCCCGTGTAGATGACTTCCATCCCGGCGTCACGCAGCGCGGCGGCGACCACCTTGGCCCCGCGGTCGTGGCCGTCGAGGCCGGGCTTGGCAACAAGCACGCGGATAGGTCTGGGCATCGCTGGAAGCTACCGCCGCGTGGCAACGCGGCCAAGCGCCGGCGCCGGCGCCGCGCCTACGGATTGAACCAGTAGCTCAGCTTCACAAGGATCGTGTTGTCCGGGTGCGTGGCGAACAGATTCCCGAAGTCCCGTCGCGGCTCGAAGCTGCCGGGGTCACGGCCGTCGCTGCGCCCCTGCTGCCAGACGACGAAGAACACCGAGCCCGGCCGGTACTCCCAGCGCAGCACGAGGTTCGAGTTGAACAGCTTCTCGTTGAAGCCACCCGGCGTGGCGCCGCCACCGTAGGGCTGGAAGCGTGCCGCGTAGTCCGCCGCACGCGCGTCGTCGAGCTCCCGCCAATCCGCAAACGAACCCGTCGCGAGGAACGGCTGGGCGTAGAGCTGCAGGCTCAGCGTCGGCGTGAGCGTGACGTTCGCACGGCCCGTGATGCCGACCACGTCCTGCGTGAGTCGCGCGAAGGTGAAGTGCGTCGTGTCGGACAACGTGGCGCCGAAGTTCTGCACCCACTGGGCGTCACGCACGCGGCGTTCATAGCTGCCGTACAGCGAGAACGAGGTGCGTGTGCCGGCGCGCGCATCAAGGCCTGCCTCCAGCTGCCGAGACCAGCTTCGGCCCTCGTCCGCACGGCTGACCGCGCCTTCCAGCGCGAGAATCAGCGGCTTGCGTGGATCCGTGTTGCCCCGCAGTCGGAAACTGTGCTCCGGCGAGAGGCGCAACGCCGGCCCGCCGCGGGCGCAGGAGACGCAATGGGCGTTTCCCGCCTGCGACACGGCATAGTTGAACGAGCTGTTCCAGAAATTCGTGAACTCCGCAAACCCGCTGACCTGCGCCACGTTGCCCGAGGGCAATCCGCCGGTGGTCCAGTGCTGCTCGGACGAGAGCGTGGCATTCACGCGCCGGTGCCAGCCACCGGGCCGCAGCGCCGCGAGCGTCAGGCTGTTGCGCAGCATCACGTCGTTGATCAGCGTGACGAAACCGAGGTCGTTGAGCTCCGTGTTGGGCTCGGCGTAGCGCGTGACGGTTTCCCAGCGCACGCGACCGGCGTAGCGCCGCAGGATCAACGAGGAGACGCCGCCGACCATCGAGGTCCGCGTCGGATCAAAGGCGATCTCGTGGTCTGGACGCTGATGAAAGTGCACGCTGGAGAGCTGCGTGCGGGCCATCGCTTCCGCGGAGCCCCGCGCGATCGATCGCCCCGAGTAGCCCGACAGCTCCCAGCGCTCGGCGAACCGGTGGTGGCCCTGGAGCAACAGCGTGTACGAGTCGCGGCGCAGCAACGGTGTCGTCGTCGCATCGAGGTCGCGGATGAGACCAGTGACCATCGTGCCAAGCTGTGAGCGACCCTGCCGAAAGTCCTGTACGAATCGCCCCACCACGGTCGTCGTCTGCGGTTCGATGGTCTGGCCCGTGCTGCCACCCTCGCGCGCCGACGACACGGCCACCAAGCCGAACTGCGCGCCACCCTCGAGCCGGCCCGTGATCTTGGCAGCGGCCTGGATGCGGCTGAATCGCGGATCCGTCGAGGCGCTGCGCAGCTGTGGCGAGCGCCCGACCCGGCGCGTGTAGAAGATGCCCTCGCAGGGGCCGGCGCAGCGGAAGAGGTTCACGCCTTCCTGGAAGAACGGACGCCGCTCGTCAAAGCGGATCTCGAAGGCACTGAGGTTCAGGACGGCCGGATCCGCCTCGACCTGGCCGAAGTCCGGGTTGATGGTGGCGTCGACGGTGATGTTGCTGCCGAGTCCAGCCTTCAGGTCGAGGCCGAGAGCCTGTTCCTGCGGGTGCGCCCAACCGTCAGGCCGACGCTCGGTGACATTCTTGCTCACCACGTATGGCATCACTTCGAGGCGGCGGTTGCGCCCGATGCCCTCGATACCGACCAGGTCGCCCAGCTGCGAGGCGAAGGTACGATGCGAGGGACGGTACGCCGGCCAGGCATCGCGTTCCCCGTGCCGCTGCACGTCGCGCCAGACGCCGAAGCCGAACACGTGCGAGTCCTTGGGCGTGAAGCGGAGCTGGCTGAGCGGAATGGCGAACTCGGCGGTCCAGCCCTCGGCGTCGATCTGCGCCGCGGCGTCCCAGACGCCATCCCAGGCAGAGTCCTCGTTCACGTCGCCATAGACGGTGGCGTCGCGCTTCACGCCGACCGGATTCACCATGAACTGCAGCGCACTGCGGCGGTCGTGGAATCCGTCCACCACAACTTTGATCCACTCCGACTCCGTGCGGACGTCGCGGCGGCTGAGCAGCGCCATGATCGAGTCCGGCTGCGGGTCGTAGGCGCGCACGAACACGTAGAGCGTGCGGTCGTCGTAGGCCACGCGGAATGCCGTGCGGTAGCGCGCCGGTCCGGCCTCCGCGGGCACGAACTGGTAGAACTCGTCGGTGATCGGTGCGTCCCGCCACACGGGCTCGCGGTCCAGGCCATCGAGCGTCATGGGGCCGTCGGTCCGGACGGCGCGTGCGGTGGGGACGGTCGCCGATGCGCTGGCACTCGAGGCGGGGCCTGCCTGCTGGGCAAGCGCGGACAAATCGGGCGACGCGGCCAACGTCAAGAGCGCGGCCGTCGCGAGCAGAATCGGAGATTTCACGTCACCAATACGATTGACGGCGACGTTTCGTTTTGCAGTTGCGTGGCTGGACCGCAGCGCGCGGGCGAAGTGGACCCGCGCGGCGCGGTCAAGCGCTCAACGCTTGCCCGAGAACCAGTAGCGCTGCAGGGCCTCGAGCGTACGCGCATCGAGCATGATCGGCGCAGCGGACGGCAGCACGGACCGATCACCACACTTCGGACAGCGCGCCGTATCGCGGGTCTGCTCGTGCTCCACGGCCGTGTACTCGGCGATGTCCGTCGGGGCGAAGGATGCGCCACAATGCACACAGCGCGCTGCCGACGATTCGTCGAGCAGCGCGCGATTATGCACACAGTAGCGTTGGATGGACTTCAACGAGGCCTCGTTCAGCAGCATTCGCTTCCTCCTGTCGCAAGTCGTAATGCCGGGTCGGCGCAAGGCCGGCGGGGCGACGAACGGGAAAGCGGGCGCGACTACCTGCGTCCGGAGTCCTAATCTGCGGTTTTTTGCGGCGATCCGCCAGCCCGCGCGGCATCGATGCTCCACGGTCCCGAGCCCGCCGCCGAGAGCATCAGGAAGATGAAGCAGAACAGCATCACGACCTCGCCGCGATTCTCCCACCACCAGATGCTGCCGACGCGGGCGCTATGCATCCAGAAGTAGGTCACGGCCATCTCGCCCGAGGCGAGAAACGCGGCCCAGCGCGTGCCGAATCCGAGCAGGATGCAGGCCCCCGCCAGCGTCTCGATGGTCCCCGCGGCGCCGAAGCGCGACATCAACTCCGCCGTTCCGCCGTCGGGCCCGAACCCACCGAACCAGCCGAGCAGCTTCTGGGCACCGTGCGAGAAGAACGCAGCGCCGGCGAAGATCCGTAGGGCAGCGTGCGTGTACGGGGCGAATCGTTCCGGAATGGGGGACATCGCGTGGCCTCGCTCGTGGTGGGTGTCACTTACCTACGTCGCAGCGACATCGAGCGCTGAAATCGCGGGCACGGGCGGGTCGCCGTAGATTCCGCCACAGATTCTCCCGTGCGCACCCCGCGCGTCGTCCCACCACGTGCCCTGCCCTGCGATGTCAGCCATCAACACAAGCAAGACCACGGTCACCTTCCATCGCTGGTCCGACATGCCGAAGGAACCCGTCACGGACCAGATCTCGCGCCGCCTTGTCACCGGACAGGGCATGATGCTCGCCCACGTCTATCTCGCGAAGGGTGCGGTGGTGCCGAAGCACCAGCACCATAACGAGCAGCTGACGTACATCCTCGAAGGCGCGCTGCGCTTCTGGATCGGGGAGCACGGCGAGGAGACGATGGACGTGCACGCCGGCGAGGTGCTGCATATCCCGTCGAACGTGTGGCACAAGGCCGAGGCGCTGGAGGACACGCTGGACGTGGACGTGTTCAATCCGCCGCGCGAGGACTGGCTGAACCACACGGACAGCTACTTCCACCAGAAATAGCCGTGGACCTCGGGATTCGGGGCCGCACGGCCTTCGTCGCCGCGGCGAGCCGCGGGCTGGGCTTCGCCATCGCGGACGCGTTGGCCGCCGAGGGCGTGAACATCGCCTGCTGCGCGCGTTCGGAATCGGTCTACGGCCGTGCGGGAGAACTCAGCCAGCAGCACGGCGTGGACGCGCTCGGCATCGTCGCGGACGTCGCCGTGCCGGACGATGTGACGCGCGCCGTGGGCGCGGCCGTCGAGCGATTCGGGGCCGTGGACATCCTCGTCACCAACGCGGGTGGGCCGCCCCCCGGCCCCTTCGAGTCGCACGACGCCGCGGCCTGGCAGAAGGCGATCGCGCTCAACCTCGAAAGCGTGGTGAACCTCACGCGCGCGGTGCTGCCGGGCATGCGGGAGCGACGCTGGGGACGCATCCTCAACGTCACGTCCATCGCCGTCAAGCAGCCCGTGGATGGCTTGATCCTCTCGAACAGCGTGCGGGCCGCCGTCACGGGGTTTGCGCGGACGCTGGCGAATGAAGTCGCAGGCAGCGGCATCACGGTGAACAACCTGATGCCCGGCTACACGCGCACGGAGCGACTCGAGCAGCTCGCCGATGCCAACGCCGGCGCCCGCCGCAGCACGCGCGAGGAGGAGTTCGCGCGCTGGGAACAGCAGATTCCGATGGGTCGCGTGGGCGAGCCGTCCGAGTTCGCCGCACTCGCGGCCTTCCTGGCCAGCGAGCGCGCCAGCTACATCACGGCGCAGAGCATTGCCGTCGATGGCGGCTGGATCCGGTCCTTGCTCTAGCACCGTCTCCCGCGACGACACGTATCCCACGTCGCCCTTGTCCTTCCACCTTTGACTTCATCCCTAGCGTGGCAAAGCTCAGCGAGACCCAGTTCATTTGGCGCGACGGCGAGTTCATCAAGTGGCAGGACGCACAGGTGCACCTGCTGGCGCACTCCGTGCAGTTCGGCTCCGCGGTGTTCGAGGGCGTGCGCTGTTACGCCACGCCGAAAGGCCCAGCCATCTTTCGGCTGCGCGAGCACCTCCAGCGTATGGTGACGAGCTGCAAGATCTACCGAATGCCGCTCAAGTACACCGTGGATGAGCTGGTCGAGGCGAGTCGCGCGGTGATCCGCAAGAACCAGATGACCGAGTGCTACCTGCGCCCGATGGTGCTGCGAGGCTACGGCGCGGCGGGCATGGTGCCCTTCGACAGCCCGGTCGAGGTCTATCTGCCCTGCTGGCCCTGGGGTGCGTATCTCGGGCCGAAGGCCCTCGAGCAGGGCGTCGACGCCTGCGTGTCCACGTGGAATCGCGTGGCGCCGAACACGATCCCCGCCGCCGCCAAGATCGCCGGCAACTACCTCGGTGGCCAGCTCATCAAGATGGAAGCCTTGGCCAATGGCTTCGACGAAGCCATCGCGCTGGGCCCGGACGGCATGATCAGCGAAGGCTCGGGACAGAACGTGTTCGCGGTGGAAGGTGGTGTGCTCTACACGCCACCGATCGACGGCACGCTGTTGCCGGGCATCACACGCAGCGCGGTGATCGCGCTGGCCGAGGAGTTGGGGATTCGCGTCGTGGTGCAACCGCTGGCGCGCGAGGTGCTCTATACCTGCGACGAGCTGTTCGTCTGTGGGACGGCCAGCGAAGTGACGCCGATCAAGAGCGTGGACAAGTTGCCGGTCGGCAACGGCAAACCCGGACCGGTCACGCGGAAGCTGCAGCAGCTCTATCTCGACGTGGTGAATGGCCGCGTAGAGGATACGCGCGGATGGCTCACGTACGTGTGAGACCGCGGTGAGACCGCGGCGTCTCGTGCGCCCGCCGACGTTGCATTCGCCGCTCGCGGTGTTTGCTCCGTTCCTGCTGGCTGCCTGCGCCGCGACGGCCGGAGACCGCGCGCCCTTCCCGATTTCGACGGACCGCCCCAGCGTGTCCGCCACACAGGCACTGGTGCCAGCGGGGCGCACGCTGGTCGAAAGCGGTGCCGTCGTCGGCGAAGATGGCGACGAACGCTTCCGGCAAGCCGGCGAAGTTGTCATTCGCCACGGGCTGTCGGACCAGTTCGAACTCAACGTCGGCCTGCCAAGCTATCGCGCAGTGGAACAGCGGACGGTTACGGGCAGCGCATTCTCGCAGGAGACCCGCGGTCTCACCGACGGCCTGTTCGCCCTGCGCGCAGCGCTCTACGCGCCTGATGCCCAGTCGGGCCTGACGCCGACGCTCGCGCTCCTCGCCGGCACGACCATTCCAACGGGCAGCGAGTTCGGCGCCACGCGCGCCCTCCCCAGCGCGACGCTGATTGCCAACTGGTCGCTGCCGCGCGGGTTCGGTTTCGCGACGAACGTCGGCCTCGTCGCCGTCGAGAACGGCGACCCCCAACCCACGGCGACCGGCGTGTTGTCGGCGACCGTGGGCGCGCGCCTAGGCCTCTTCGCCGAAGCGGCGCTGGCGCGCTCCGATGCCAGCTGGGGCAAGACACTCTCGGTGTTCGGCGCCACCTACCTGCTCACGCCGCGCCTGCAGCTCGATCTCGCGCATCGTCGTCGTGGACCGGCGTCGGCATACCGCGACGTGGGCATCGGCCTCTCCGTCGCGCGCTGACTACCGCCACCGCCTTCCGCTCGCGCTCGCCCGTCCTGCACTGGTGGGATGCCGGCGTTGGCGAGGGCGTCGCATTCGCCGAGGTACGTGGCGCGTGGGTCGCGGCGGGCGAACCGATCGCCGTTTCCTCGACAGTGCCCGCGCTTGCAGCCGCGTTCGTCGAGGCCGCCGGCCACGCCGGGAACCGGGCCGTGTTCTTCGGGACGGAGGGCGGACTGGCCGGGGCACCTGCGTTCGCCCGCCTGCGCATCGGCGAGCAACCCACCTGGGAACCGGTCCGTTGGAGCGCGCGGCTCGCCAAGCACCGCTCGCTGCGCGAGCAACTGCGCCGCGCACGTGCAAAGGGCGTTGGCGTCCGGGAATCGCACGACCCGGCGGAGCGCGCCGAGGCCGCTGCGGGTCACGGGCCGCTCGCGCGCTTGCTCGAGGCCTGGCGCGCCGCACGGCCGATGGCGACGATGGGGTTCCTCGTGCATCCCGAGCCCTTCCTGCACGCGCCGGAGCGCCGCCTGCTCGTGGCCGAACGCGAGGGGCGCCCCGTCGGACTGCTCAGCCTGGTCCCGATGGGTCCCGACGCGTGGCTGGCCGAGCACCTGCTGCGCGCGCCGGACGCGCCGAATGGGACCGCGGAATTGTTGATCCACGACGCGATGCAACGGCTCGCGGCCGAAGGCGCGACGGCGGTGTCGCTTGGGCTCGCGCCGTTGGCGGGTCACATCACCTGGTGGCTGCGTGTGGCGCGGACCCTGTCCCGTCCGCTATTTAACTTCGCGGGCCTGGCGGCGTTCAAGCGCAAGCTCCAGCCTGATAGTTGGACGCCGATCTACCTCGCGTATCCGCGTAGCATCGGCCCCGTGCGTGCGCTGCTCGACTCGTTGCGCGCCTTCGCCGAGGGTTCGCTGCTGCGATTCGCCGCGGCAAGCATCGTGCGCGGCCCGACCTGGGCCCTGCGACTGCTGGAGTGGCTGCTGGTCCCGTGGACGGCCCTGTTGGCCATGGTGCCGACGGATCGGTGGTTCCCGTCCGTGTCGGTGCATCTGGCCTGGGTCCTGTTCGACATCGCGCTGTGGAGTGCACTGCGCCTGCGCCGCAAGCGACGGCGCGCGTGGCTCAGTCCCTGGCTCGCGATGGCAACGACGATGGATGCCATGCTGACGGGGTGGCAGATCGCGGCCTGGAATGCGGCGCGGATGCAGGGTCCAAGCGATGCCGTGGTCCTCGCGATCGGGCTGCTCGGACCGGCGGCCGCCTCGGTGCTGCTCTGGGGCGCGTACCGCCGCGAGCGCGCGCCGCAGCGAATCGAGTAGGCGGCGCGACAAGATGCCCACGTGCGCGCGACGGCGACCCGCGCGCCGGCGCCTCGCGCCGGTGCCTCGGACCGATGCGGCGCTCCTATGCCTCGCGCCGCGCCACGAGCAGCATCTCGCTGGACCTTCGCGTCAGCGGTCCATCAGTGAAGGAATCCCAGGCCTGCTCCACCACGAGTCCCGCCGCTCGCATCAGTTCGGCCAGATGCGTCGCGGTGTAGAGGCGGATCCTGTGCTCGCGATGCTCCGTCTTCCGGCGCGACTGCCAGGTGGAGCGAATCGTCAGGAATCCGGAGAGCGGATCGAAGCTGCGATCCTGCACGACAATCGTGCCATCGGTCGCCTCCCAGCCATCGCGCGAGAGGAACTTGGCCATCACGCCATCGCGACTGCCGCCCTGCCAGAGCATCACGCCGCCCGGCTTGAGCACGCGCGCACACTGCACCATCACCTTGGCATCGTCCGCGGGATCGTCAAAGAAGCCGAAGCTGGTGAAGAGGTTCAGCACGGCGTCGAAGCGTCGCCGCCAGCGCAGCGGCAAACGCCGCATGTCGCCGCGGGTGTAATGCGGATTCCTTCCGCCGCGGCGACGCTTGGCTTCGGCGAGGAGTTCCTTGCTCAAATCGTAGCCGTCCACCTGATGGCCGGCCTCGGCGAGCAACTGGGCGTGGCGGCCCTGGCCGCAGGCGAGGTCGAGGATTCGCGAGCCGGCTGGCAGCTCGAGCAAGTCGAGGATGCGGGAGACTTGGGCGCGATCTTCCTGCTCATTGAAGAGCGGGGAGTACTCGTTCAGGTAGCCTTGGTCGAAGTAGGACTTCCACCACTCGATACTGCGATGCGGGGTGCGGGAGGGCACGGGCGAAGAGGGAAACGGGGGTGATGCGGGATGCGGGAGACGGAGTCGTCCCGCATCCGTGTTCCGATGCCGCAACCTTGGATGCGGGGAACCGCTGGATGCGGGATGCGGGATGCGGGATGCGGGATGCGGGGAACCGCTGGATGCGGGCTGCGGGATTCCTCTGCATACTATCAGAATGGCGACGGCAAAGAAGAAGCGGGCCGCGAAGAAGTCCAAGAAGGCTGCGGCTGCGAAGACGCGCGGGCTGGAGGCGCGGAAGTTGGCGGGGGCGGAGCCGCCGGCGGCGGTGCGGGCGCTGGCCGCGCGGATTGCCAACGATGGCGGCGATGTGCTCGGGACCTATCGTGATCCGCTGGGGAGTCGCTGGCAACTGCTCGCGGCGCTGCCGATTGATGCCGTCGCGCCGACGCCCTATCAGCGCGACCTCTCCGAGACGCACGTCGCGCGGCTTGCCGATGCCATCGACAAGCTCGACCGCTTCCTCGATCCGATTGTCGCCGTGCCGGCGGATGACGGCATGTATTGGACGCCCAATGGGCACCATCGCCTCGGCGCGATGCGGCAGCTTGGGGCCAAGGCCATCACGGCCTTGGTCGTGCCCGAGCCGGAAGTCGCGCACCGCATCCTCGCGCTGAACACCGAGAAGGCGCACAACCTCCGCGAGCGCTCGCTCGAAGTGGCGCGCTTGGCCGAGGCGCTCGCTGAACTCGACGCCGGACCCGAGAAGTCCTACGCCGAGGTCTTTGAGGAAGCACCCCTCATCACGCTGGGGCTCTGTTACATGGAGGACGGCCGCTTCTCGGGCAGCGTCTACCATCCCATCCTCAAGCGGGTCGATCAGTTCCTCACGATGCGCCTGCCGGTTGCGCTCGACGAACGGCGCGCGCGGGCGGCCAAGTTGCTGGAGCTCAACCAGCACGTGAACAGCGCGGTGAAGGCACTCAAGGAGCGCGGGCTCGAGAGTCCGTACCTCAAGGCCTTCGTCGTGGCGCGCATCAACCACCTGCGCTTCGTGAAGGACAAGCATCCGGACTTCGACAGCACGCTCGACAAGATCCTCGGCGCGGCCAAGCGCTTCAACGCGGGGAACGTGAAGCCGGATCAGGTGGCGCGCAGTGGTGGCGCGCCGGCGTCGGACGAAGGCTAGCGCGAGCAGCGGCGGAAGCGGGCTGACGTGCCGGCGCGCGCGGAAGCAGGTCACCGCCGCACGCGGAGTGCTCGCTAGAACAATCCGCGTGACGCGGCCTGCGCCAGCAACGCCTTGGCCTCGGCCAAGGGCGTCGTGGTCCCGCGCTCGAGCGCGCCGAGCCGCCCGTCGAGCCAGGCAGCGAGATCCGCGTCGCGCCAGAGGCGGGCGCGCACTTCCTCGTGCACGGCGTCCACCACGCGCTCCCGCAGTCGGGCGCGCCGCCGCGCCTGCAGCGCACCGGAGGCTTCGAGGTAGGCGAAGTGCCGTTCGAAGGCCTCGGCCAGTGCCGGCACACCGTCGCCAGTCGCGCCGATGGTCTGGAGCACGGGCGGCGTCCACGCTGTGGCATCATCAGCACCAGTGGCCGTGGCGCCAGAGTGGGACGCATCGCCGCCGTGCGCCGGCACGTCGCGCATCGTCCGACCGCTGCGGAGGCCAAGCATCAACTCGAGTTCGCGCCCCAGCCGCTCCGCACCGGGCCGGTCCGCCTTGTTCACCACGAACAGGTCCGCGATCTCCATTACGCCGGCCTTGAGCGTCTGGATCGAGTCGCCGCTCTCGGGCACGAGCACGACGGCACTGGAGTCAGCGAGCCGGGCGATCTCCAACTCGCTTTGCCCCACACCCACGGTCTCCACGAGGATGCGCTGCATCCCGGCCGCGTCGAGCACGTCGCAGACCTCGCGCGTCGCAGCGGCGAGCCCGCCCAGCGATCCGCGCGTCGCCATCGAGCGAATGAACACACCCTCGCGCAGTGCGACCTTCTCCATCCGGATACGGTCGCCGAGCAACGCGCCGCCGGTGAAGGGCGAGGTGGGATCCACCGCCACGACACCGACGCGCAGGCCCTGTTCGAGATACAACTCGGCCAGCAACGTGGTGAGCGTGGACTTCCCCGCCCCGGGCGGTCCCGTGATACCAATCCGCCGCGCGCCGCCGATGCGGGGATGACAGGCCGCCAGCAATCGCTCCCAGCCGTCGCGCCGGTCCTCGACGATGCTCACGGCCCGGGCGATGGCCGCCTTGCGGCCCTCGAACAGCGCGGGCAGCAGGGTCTCGATCATCGATCGCTCGTGGGATCGTCGTGCTCGTCCTGGATCTCGCCGACGAACTCCTCGACCAAATCCTCCAACGTGACCAGGCCGAGGGTCTCGCCGGAGCGGCCGCGCACGATGGCCAGGTGGCGGCGATCGCGCAACATCCGCCGCATCAGCGCGTGGCAGGGCTCGTCGGGATCGGCCAGCGCGACCGGACGCGGTGCGCGGAGCGGCGCCTCGGGGCGCGCGATCACGTCCCAACTGGTGACCATGCCGACGACGTGGTCGAGTGTGCCGTCATAGATCGGCACGCGCGTGTACTTGGACTGCGCCACGAGATGCGCCACCTGGTCCGCCGGCGCTGCGCGGTCCACGGCGACGATCTCCGATCGCGGTGTCATCGCCTCGCGCACGCGCGTGTCACCGAACTCGACGACACCCGAGATGATTGCGCGTTCCTCGGCGCCGCCCATCCCCTCCATCTCGCCCTCGCGCAGCAACTCGTCGAGTGCCGCGTTCGGGCCCGACGCCTCCACCGGCAGCGGGCCACGCAGCCGGCGCACCAGGCGCATCGCGACCAGCGCGAGCGGCGCCGTCAATCGCTCCATCACGCGCAGGATCGGCAGCACCAGCGGCAGCACCTCCGCCGGCCAGCGCCGGGCAAGCGCACGCGGCAGCAGCTGCCCAATCACCAACAGCAGGGCCGCCGCGATGAGCAGGTCCTGCGCCAGGAGCGCGGCGTTGTCCCCGCGCTGCAGGCCGAGCACGGCCCCAAGGCCGAACACCACCCCGGCGATACCCGTGCCCGCAGCGATGAGCAGGCGCTGCGGGCGCTCGAGGTACAGCGTCGCCGTGCCCGCACCCGCCAGGCGTCGCTCGGCCCAGTGACGCAGCCAGATGCGGCTCACGGTACGCAGCGCGGTGGCGGCCGAGGTCAGCACGCCTACCACGCTGACGAGGATGAGGATCGTCCAGAACGCCATCAGCGCTGGTCCTCCGTCGAGGGACCGGACTCCACCGGTTCGAGATACACGCGCTGGATCCGACGACGCAGGACCTTCTCGACGACCAGGCGATAGCCGTCAACGGTCAGCGTCTCGCCCGGGTGGGGGACGCGGCCGAGGAGCTCCATCACCAGCCCGCCGACGGTATTCACGTCGCCGCGCGTGAAGTCCTGCCCGGTCAGTTCGCTGAGCGCCTCGAGGCTCACCTGCGCCGCCACCCAGAATCGATCGCCGTCCTCGCGCTCGATGTCCGGTAGCTCGAGGTCGCCTTCGTCCTGGATGTCGCCGATGATGAGTTCGAGCACATCCTCGAGCGTCAACAGGCCCGCGGTGCCGCCGAACTCGTCGGCGACGATGGCGAGGTGTCGGCGCGAGGCGCGGAAGTCACGCAGCTGGGCCTCGACTGTCTTGGCACCGGGCACGAACTGCGCCGGCCGCACCAGCGACTGCCATCCGCCGGTCGGTTCGCTGTCGGAAAGCAGCGCCGGCAGTAGGTCCTTGGCGTAGAGCACGCCCACGACTTCATCGAGCGTGCCGTCGAACACGACCAAGCGTGCGTGTCGCGCGCTGCGCACCCGGTCCACCACTTCCGACCACGGCGTGTCGCGCTCCAGCCCGACGATGTCCACGCGCGGCACCATGATCTCGCGCACCTTGGTGTCGCCGAGTGAGAAGACGCCGTGGATCATCACCTCACCGCGCTCGTCGGTGTCGGCCTCGGCAGCCACGACCTCGCGGAATCGCTCCACGGCGTCCTCGCGATCCGCCTCGTCCATTGGGGGCGCTGGCAGGAGGCGCTGTAGCGTGGCCTCAACCCAGCTGCCGAAGGCGACTACCGGCGCGCAGATGATCTCGACGCCTTCGATGAGGCCGATCACCGCGCGCAGTCCGCGCAGGCCCGCGGCGTCGCCGGCCGCGCGAGCACCGACCTCGGCAATGCCGACCAGGGAGACGCCCGCCAATACCACCAAGGGAGCAAGTAGCGCAGCCGGCACCCAGGTACTGACGACCATCGCCACCGAGGCCGCGGCACCCGCGGCAAGCTGTGCGAGAATGCGGCCGAAGGCCAACGCGCGATGCGCCCGTTCGCGACGCTCGAACAAGGCGCGCAGCCGCGACTCGCTCGGGGGCTCGTCCTCATCGAGCCCGAGCAGCGCCCCGTCGGCGAAGGCACAGATGCCAGCCACGAGCGTCGCCGCGAGGGCGAAGGCCGCGAAAAGCAGGCTCACGCCGACAGGACCCGCCGTAGCAGGCGCTCCTGGCGGCGCCACATCGGCGAGCGCGTGCGCGACTCACCGTCAGGGTGCGCATACCCTAGCACGTGCAACGCCGCGTGCACCACGGTGCGCAGGAACTCTTCGCGCTTCGGCCGGTCGAAGCGCCGCGCGTTCTCCGCAATCACGTCAAGGCAGAGGTACACGTCGCCCACGACCGCGCCGGCCGGATCACGGAAGCCGAAGGTGATGACGTCGGTCGCGCCTGCGTGCCCAAGGTGCTTGCGGTTCATCGCCGCCATGCGGCGCGACGTGAGCAAGGTGACACTCACCAACGCGTGACGCACCCGCTCGGCGCGCATCACCGCGGCGACGGCATCGCGCACGCGCGCCGCCGCGGCCGGTGCGCGCAGGCCCTCGGTGTTGACGTCCACGACAACGCCCGCGGTCCCGCGGGAGGCGCCCCTGGCCATCAGGCGCCGGCGTCCGCGGCGTAGGCGCGCACGATGTCCCGCACCAGCCGGTGGCGCACCACGTCGGTATCCGAGAAGTAGTGGAAGGCGATGCCGTCGATGCCCTGCAGGATGCGTTCCACCTGCAGCAAGCCACTCTCCTCTCGCTTTGGCAGGTCGATCTGCGTCTTGTCGCCGGTGATCACCGCGCGCGAGTTCAGGCCGAGTCGCGTGAGGAACATCTTCATCTGCGCGTTGGTGGCGTTCTGCGCCTCGTCGAGGATGACGAAGGCGTCGGCCAGCGTACGACCGCGCATGTACGCCAGCGGCGCGATCTCGATTACGCGCGTCTCGAGCGCCCGGGCCACGCGCTCGGGGGGCATCAGGTCGTCGAGCGCGTCGTAGAGCGGACGGAGGTACGGATCCACCTTGGCCTGCATATCGCCCGGGAGAAAGCCGAGCGACTCACCGGCCTCGACCGCCGGTCGCGCGAGCACGATGCGCCGCACCCGCTTGCGGGCCAGCGCATCCACGGCCGCGGCGACGGCGAGGTACGTCTTGCCCGTGCCCGCCGGCCCGATACCCACGACGATCTCGTTGTCGAGCATCGCCTGCATATAGTCGGCCTGCCCGTTGCTCTTGGGCTGGATGATCTTGCGCACGCCCGGCAGCACGATGCGGCCCGGCGCCCCGGCGTCCTTCGCCGGCCCCTCCATGGAGAAGCGCAGCACGTCGTCGGCGTCGAGCGGCTGGCGCTGCTTGGCGTGGTCGATCATCCGCTGCGCCACCGCGGCCGCCTTCTCCACCGCGTCCGCCGCGCCCTGGATCGTCATCGACTCGCCACGCAGCGTGACGCGCACGGGATACAGCTTCTGCAGCTCGGCAAGGTTCGCGTCCGCCACACCGGCCAATGTCAGCAAGTCGGCGCCTTCGGTCGTCAGCTTGGTGGTGACGACATCGCCGGCCATCGTGCCGTCGGTCATCTGCCCTCCTGCAGGCGAATGTGCAGTTCGTCCAGGTCTTGCTGGGGGACCGGCGACGGCGCGTTCTCGAACAGCGCGCGCGCCGCCGTGGTCTTGGGAAACGCAATCACGTCGCGCAGCGATTCGGCGCCGGCGAGAATCATCGCGATGCGATCAAATCCGAAAGCGATGCCGCCGTGCGGCGGCGCGCCGGCGCGCAGGCCCTCGAGCAGGAAGCCGAAGCGACGCTCCTGGTCCGCGCGGACGGGAATGCCCAGCAGCTCGAACATGCGCGCCTGCACCGCCGGGTCACTCGTGCGGATGCTCCCGCCGCCGAGCTCCGTGCCGTTGAGCACGCAGTCGTAGGCCAGCGCGCGCCAGGTCTCCGGCGCGTCGGGTCGCGCGGCCATGTCCTCCGCGTTGGGCGACGTGAACGGATGGTGCACCGCCGCCAGCTCGCCGGTCTCCGGATCCTTTGCGAACATCGGGAAGTCCACGACCCACAGGAACTGGCGGTTGTTGGGATCCGCGAGGCCGAGCCGTTCGGCGCACTCCTGCCGCACGCGATCGAGCGCGGGGCTCGAGACACGATCCGGCCCGGCCACGCCGAGCAGCAGATCGCCCTCGACAAGTCCGAGTTGCGCAGCGGCGTCCGACGGCAGGAACTTGGCCAGCGGTCCCTCGAGCACGCCGTTCGCGAACTTGAGCCGCAACAGTCCGCCAGCACCGGCCTTCTTGGCGATGGCCTCGAGCTCGTCCACCTGCTTGCGGCTCCAGCCGCTGGCGCCCGGCACGACAATGGCGCGCACGCGGCCGCCAGACTCGATGGCGCCCTTAATGATCCCTGATTCGCTCGCGCGAAACACCTCGGTGTAGTCCCGCAGTTCGAGCCCGTAGCGGAGGTCCGGCCGGTCGCAGCCGTAGCGTTCCATCGCCTCGGCGTAGGTCATCCGCGGGAACGGGCCCTGGATGTCGTGCCCCGCCTCGATCCACAGCGCCTGCATCAGGCCCTCGGCCATCGCGATGATGTCCTCGCGCGTGACGAAGGAAGCCTCGATGTCGATCTGCGTGAACTCGAGTTGGCGATCGGCACGCAGGTCCTCGTCGCGGAAGCAACGGGCGACCTGGAAGTAACGGTCGAAGCCGGCGCACATGAACAGCTGCTTGTAGATCTGCGGAGACTGCGGCAGCGCGAAGAACTCGCCCGCGTGCTCGCGGCTGGGCACGAGGAAGTCGCGCGCACCCTCCGGCGTGGGCTTGGTCAGGATCGGCGTCTCAAGCTCGAGGTAGCCTTCGTCGCTCAGATAGCGTCGCGTGGCCTGCATCAGTTGGTGCCGCAGCTTGAGTGCGTGCTGCAACTCGGCGCGACGCAGGTCGTGTACGCGATGCCGCAGCCGCAGATCCTCGGCCGGCAGCTTGGCATCCTTGCCGAAGGAGACCGGGATGGGCGGCGTCTCTGCGGGCCCGACCACCTGCAGCGACGTCGCCCGCACCTCGATGTCTCCGGTGGGCAGCTCCGGGTTGCGGATGCCTTCGGGGCGCAGGTGCACCACACCCTCGATGAGGACCACGCTTTCCCAACCCACCTGCGTCGCCGCCTGCAGCACGGCGGCCGGCGTCCAGTCCAAGTTGAACGAGAGCTGCACCAGCCCTTCGCGGTCGCGCAGGTCGATGAACACGTGGCCGCCGAGGTCGCGCGACTTGTGCACCCAGCCGCCGAGCCGCACGGTCTGGCCTTCGTGTTCGGGCCGCAGGGAACCGCCGAGCGTGCTGCGCAGGCTCGTGGAGAGAGGGTCGGGCGAGAAGGTCACGAGGAGGCGGTGCGGCGACGCGGCCAGGGTGGGATGAGACGGGCGACAATGATGCCGACGAGGGCGCCCGAGGAATCAGCGATCCAGTCGGCAAAGCTCATCGAGCGGCTCGGTATGAACGACTGATGCCACTCGTCCACGGCCCCGAAGACCGCGACGATGCCCCAGACGGCGAGCGCCGTGACGAGGCGCGGCCGGGATGACGCCCGCAGCAGCAACGCCGCCAGCACAGCGTACGCCGTGAAGTGAAAGACCTTGTCGAGGGCGAGCGTGTCGGGGCCGACGGAGATGCCGGGCCACGAAGTCGCGATCAGGATGAGGACCACCCAGACGGCGGGGGGCGTCCAACGCGCCGCAACCGAGGGGGTCGCGGCAGGGCTACTGTCGGATGGCATTGAGCGGCTAAATCTAACTCCCGTAGGGACTTGGTGGTAGGCAATCCCCATTGCGCGCGACACCCAGAACCCCCTACTCTCCAAGATGCTGAACCTGCTCGACTTGGCCCCGACGGAGGCCGAACGCCTCCTCCGCGAGTTCGCCGAAAAGCAGGGCGAGAAAGCCTATCGCGGCAGCCAGGTGCTGCCCCATCTCTGGCAGAAGCCGGTCGCGTCCTTCGCCGAGATGACGGACCTGCCCGCGGCGTTTCGGACGCTGCTCGCCGAGCACTTTGCCCTGCCTCGACTCGAACTGCTCACACAGCAGCAGTCGGTGGACGGCACGCGGAAGTTCCTGTTCAAGCTCCACGACGGCCAGAGCGTGGAGACGGTGGCCATCCCCGATGGCGATCGGATGACCTTCTGCATCTCGTCGCAGGTGGGCTGCGCGCTCCAGTGCGCCTTCTGTGCCACGGGGGCGATGGGCTTCGCGCGCAACCTCGCCGTGCACGAGATCGCGCTGCAAGTCCGCGAGTTGGCGCTGCTCGACCCGCCCGTGCGCGCCACGAACATCGTGTTCATGGGGATGGGCGAGCCGCTGATGAACTGGAAGGCGGTCGAGCACGTGCTCACGATCCTCAACGACCCCAAGGGTTTCGGGATCGGTGCGCGGCACATCACGGTCTCGACGGTTGGCGTGCTGCCGGGCATCGTGGCCTTGGGCAAGCGCAAGGAGCAATTCCGACTCGCGCTCTCGATCCACGCGCCGTCGGACGACTTGCGCGCGACCCTGATGCCGGTGAACACGAAGTACCCGCTCGCCGATGTCATTCGCGCGGCGGCGGAGTTCCAGCGCCGCGTGACCTTCGAGTACGTGATGCTCGGCGGCGTGAACGACCGGCCCGAGCACGCGGATCAACTCGCGCGCCTGGCGAAGGATTGCGGCGCCTTCGTGAACCTGATCCCGCTGCATCCCGGCGGCGCGATGGGCTTCTCGCCGACATCGCCCGAGGCCATCGCGAAGTTTGCGCGGCGCATTCGTGGGCACGGCGTAGAAGTCGCCATCCGTAAGAGCCGCGGGATGGACATCGCGGCGGCCTGCGGGCAGCTACGGGTGGAACGACTCCGCCGGCGGCCGCCAGCTGCCGTGGAGCAGGATCGTGAGATCGAGATAGCGTGAGCTATCGGGGCGTGCCTCGACGCGCGCCCCGCCCAAGGCCTTCGCCGCCAGCTCGCCCCAGTCCATCCGACCGCTGCGCACCAGCACGACCGTCGAGTCCGGCCGCTCGCTGCTGTTGCCGTTGCCAACGACGTCGAAGCCGGCATCGCGCAGGAAGAACGTGGCCTGGCGCGCGAGTCCCCGCACGGCCGACGCGTTCAACACCTCGACTTTGATGCGCACATCGGCGGGCACCACGCGTTCCACGCGCTGTGCCAGCTCACGCGTCCCCTGGTCCGCGTCGGCGCCGAAGCTGCGGTAGGTCCACCACCCAGCGCCGAGGAGCAGCAGCAACGCGATCAGGATCCAGCGCCCACGCACGCGCATCAGCGCACCCGATTCCAGAGGCCCACGGTCTCCGGGAACAGCGCCTTGCCCTCACGCACCGTCCACTCGATCCGCATCCGCACGACCTGACGGAAGACGCCATTGAAGTCCTTGGCGAGATGGTCGGCGAGGAACGCGCGATCGGCCCGCGCGAACTGTCGGCCAGGCTCGAGGAAGTCGGCCATATAGAGCGCCTGCCCCGTGCGGTCCCAGTCGGCGAAGCCGACCGTGTGCCAGCGCACGGCGTCCAGCAGTCCCTGCCGGCGTTCGCCGTCGGCCTCGAGCTGCGCGGCGGCGGCGGGACCATGCAGGGTCTCCAGCGGCCGTTCCGGGTCAGGGGCCAACCGCCGTAGCGTCTCGGCATCCGCGTCGCGCAGCGCGTCGTGCCAGCGGCCGGCGTCGTGCCAGGCCTGCGCCTCGGCGGAATCCAGCGCCAGCTCCACCGCCCAGCGATCCAGCAGCTCCGTCACGCGCGCGATGTGCGCGCGCCGCCTGTCGGTCACGACGGCCCACGAGGGAAGCTGCGGCTCAGGCATCGCGCGCCTCAGGCATCTCGCCGTTCAGGCATCGAGCGCCGTCCGCAGTCTCCGCACCAGCGTCAGTGCGGCGTCCACCCCGCCCTTCTCCAGTGCATCCACGAGCGCCGATCCCACGACGACACCATCCGCCACCTCGCCGACTGCCCGAGCCTGTTCCGGCGTCGAAATGCCGAAGCCCACGCAGATCGGCAGCGAGCACACTTCGCGCAGGCGCGCGACGACATCGGGCAGCGAACTCGCCACACCTTGGTGCAGGCCTGTCACGCCAAGGCGGCTAATCAGGTATACGAACCCCTTGCCGTGCTTCGCGATCTCGGCCATCCGCGCGCGCGGCGTGGTCGGCGCCACCAATCGCACGAACTCCAGCGGCCCCGACCCAAGCCAGGCTTCGCGCTCCGGATCGGCGCCGACCGGCAGGTCGGTGACCAGCACCCCGGACACCCCGGCCGTCGCTGCGCGCGACAGCACGTCGGGCCCCGCCGCCATCAGCGGATTCAGGTACGAGAACAGCACGACGGGCGCCGGCGGCTTGGCCGCCGCCACCATTTGCAGCGTCGTGTCCAACGTCACGCCTTGCTCCAGCGCGCGCTGCGAACTGCCCTGGATGATGGGCCCGTCCGCGAGCGGATCCGAGAACGGCACGCCGAGCTCAATCACATCGCAGCCCGCATTGGGCAGCTCACGCAGGAGACGCTCCGTGGCCGCGGGATCGGGATGCCCCGCGGTCACGTAGCACACCAACGCGCGACGGTCCGACGCGCGGAGCGCCGCGAGACGTTCGGAGAGCACGGAACTCAGAGGAAGTAGTCGCCGACGCGGATGCCGTAGCGCTCCGGGTCCGCCGTCTTGATGATGGACTTCAGGAAGGCACCCGCCTCGTCCTGCTGCGCCAGGTCGAACTCCTCGCCCGGGTGCTGCACGTTGCCCAATGCGTCGCTGATGATGCGCACGATGGGCCGGGACAGCATCTCCGGGATGGGGTTCACCTTCTCGACGATGGCCAGCTCGAAGGAGTCCAGCACCACCAGCGTGCCAACGGGATAGACGCCGAGCAGCGCCACGAAGGCCTTCACCACCACCGGGTCCATGCCGCGCCGCGGGTTGTCGCGCATCTCCTGCAACACCTCGGCCGGGCTCAGCGGTTTTGTCGTGTAGACGCGGCGCGAGGTGGCGGCGTCGAAGCCGTCGGCCACCGCGACGATCTTGCTGTAGAAGGTCATCTCCGCCATCCGCAGGGAGCGCGGATAGCCCGTGAGGTCACGCTTCATGTGATGCTGGTAGGCCACCAGCATCGCGCGATACGGGAACTCGGAGTGGTCGCGCACCTGGAACAGCGCGAGCACACCCAGCCAGGGATGCGCCATCACGAGGCGCCACTCTTCCTCCTCGAGCGAGTCCGGCTTGCGGATCACGTCGATCGGCACGCGCGACTTGCCGATGTCGTGGAAGAGCGCCGAAAGGCCGACATCGTAGAGTTGCAGGCGCGAGAGCCCGAGGCGCCGCGCCAGCGCGATCGAGAAGATGGCCACGTTCACGCAGTGCGTGAACGTGTAGTCGTCGTAGTCGCGGATGGTCGTGAGGCCGACCAGCGAGGTCTCATCGTTGAGGATCTGGTCGACGATGCCCTGCACCACGCGCTTGATCTTCTTGACGTTGGGGCTCTGCCCCATCCGCACCGAGTTGATGACTTCCTTGGTCGTGACGACCGACTGCTGGTAGGTGCGCTTGGCGCGCTCCTTGGCCTCGATGTCGTCCTCGGGGTCGTCCTCGCTGTCGGTCGGCGCGGCGAGGTCGAACACGGTGATGCCCGTATCGAGTAGGCGCTGCTGCAGGTTGGCGAAGCGCTCGGCACCGCCCTTGCCCACCGGCTTGACCATGAAGGACAGCAGCACCGTCCAGTCACGGACGCTCGGCCGGCTCGCGAACCGGATCAAGCCAACGCCCGATTCGCGGCAGCGCTGCAGCAGGAAGCTGAAGCTGGTGAAGTTGTCGAGGTCCAGCTTCATCCGCGTGGCGTTCAGGAACAGGAACTCGCCCGCCAGGCGGAACTCGCACTCGCCGTCACCGTCGATCAACTCGGCCGAGAGCTTGGTCAGGTCCTCGAGGCCCTTCTGCACGACGGCATTCTCGAGGGGATACATCTTGAGGTTGCGGAGGGCGACATACACGGCCGTCACCCAGGTGCGCCCGATGCGCCGCACCGTGCCCTCGCCCAAGCCCGCGGCCTGCACGGCCTGCGTGTTGCGCGAGATGAGGCTGGGGCGCCCCTCGCCGGAGGGTGTGCCGTCGCGCGGATCGGTCACGAGGCACCCCCGCCCCGCAACGCGCGGCTCACCGCGTTGCGCACGATGACATCCTTCTCGGCGGCAGACTTCTGCAGCGCAGCGCGCGACGCATCGGTGTTGATCTTGCCGAGCGCGACCGCGGCGCAGGCACGCAGCTCCGGGTCTTCCTTGCGCCCGAAGAGGCCCGACTTCGCGTTGAGGATCGGATCGAGGATCTTCACGCCCGCGTCGCCGCAGATGCTCCCGTACAACTCGAACAGCGCGATGCGTTCGGTGCGGTCGATGTCCTTCGCGTGCGCGCCGGTCACGAGGGCCTGCACTTTCTGCAGCGCCGGCCGATGCGTGCGCGCCATCAGGGCGCGCACGGTCGCCAACCGGATATCTCGGTCGTCGTCGCTGAGTGCGGTCTCGAGGGCGCTCATCGCACCCGGTGTGCCGATGTCGTTGAGCGCCGTCACCGCCGCCGAACGCACGGGGCGCTCCACGCCGCTGCCGAGGACCTCGCCGAGGGCCGGCACCGCGGCGGCCGTCTTCATCGCACCCGCGCGGCGGATGGCCTCGCGCGCCACCGAGGTCTTGGCGTCCTTCACGAGACGGACCAGCTCACCGGTGTTCGATTGCGCCAGGCGTTCAGCCGACGTCTCCAGCAGCGGCCGCAAGCCCGAGTTCTGGGTACGGTCGATCTGGTCGAGCAGCGTCCCGAGCGCGGCGGGCTTCAGTTGCCCAAAGAGCTGCGCGAGGTCGTCCTTGTTCGGCAGCTGCGACGATTCCTCGAGCGCCTGTAGCATCTGGCCGAGCACATCGGGGTTGCTGAGCCGGTCGGCCAGCTTGCCGAGGCGCTCGCGCTCCTCGGCGCGCACCTCGCGCGCGCGCTGCAACGTGCCCTCGACTTCCTTCAGCAGGTAGGCAACGGTCGAGTACTGCTGGGCGGTGAGCATATGCAGCACGAGGACCTCGATGTCCCCCACCACCTCCCCGCGCACCAGCGGGTCGACCTGCAGCTCGAAGATGTCCAGCAGCGCCTGCAGCGTGAGGCGCCGCAGGTCCAGTGCATACTCGCGCTCCGTTTCCGTGCGCAGGTACTCGATCTCGTTGGGGTCGAGGAAGTACAGCGAGGCGTCGAAGTCCTCCATCGAGATGACGCCTGGACGCTTGGGCTGCTCCTCACCGGACTCGGCGCCGTCCTGCACGTCCTTGGCCTCGTCGATCGCCTCGGTGGTCGGCTCGTGCGCCTTGCCCTCGGGTGCGGGCCAGCGGCCGGGCGTGGCCTCCATCGACTCCAACGGTGCCGCCGGGTCGTTGATCTCGACGTAGCGGTACTTCAGGCACTGGAAATCCTGCTCCCAGAGGATGGTGAGCAGGTCGTCCTCGTGCGGTTGTGCGTGGCGCACGCGCGGGATGAGCGCGAGGAAGCGCTCCAGCTCCTCGTCCTCAAAACCCGGGAACAGCGCGAGCTCGCGCAAGCCGTCCTTAAAGAGCAGCCACGGCAACGAATCGCCGCTCTTCTCGGGATGCTCGTTGACGACCTTGCCGTACCACTTGAGCTGCGTGTCCGTCACCTGCAGGACCAAGCTGCCCATCTGATCCCACAGCGGCTCGATGGCGGCCTTCGCGTTCGCCAACGCCTTCTGGTAGGTGGGATTGTTCGGCATGTAGAGCTGCCGCGCCTTCACTGCCTTGTCGAAGACGCGGAACATGTCCTCGACCACGGCCGGCGGACACGGCGGGGCTTCGATAGTGTCGGTGGTGTCGGGCCCGGTCATGCGCGCAGCGACTCCCCGAGCAACTCGGCAACCGTGGACACGTCCTTGTCGCCGCGTCCGCTCACGCAGAGCAACACGGCGTCATCAGGCGCGAGGCGCCCCGACTGCTGGTCGATCCACGCCACCGCGTGCGATGTCTCGAGAGCTGGAATCACGCCTTCGAGCCGGCTCAGGAGGCGGAACCCCTCGAGCGCCTCGGCGTCGGTGACGGACACGTACGAGGCGCGGCCCGCGTCGCGGAGATAGGAGTGCTCGGGACCCACGCCCGGATAGTCGAGGCCCGCGCTCACGCTGTGCGCGGGGTGCACCTGCCCGTTCTCGTCCTGCAACAGATAGCTCAGCGTGCCGTGCAGCACGCCGGGCCTACCTTCCGTGAGCGAGGCCGAGTGCCGACCGCTGCCGAGGCCCTCGCCGGCCGCCTCCACGCCGATGAGCTGGACGCTCGCATCATCGACAAAGGCGTGGAAGATGCCCATCGCATTGGAGCCCCCGCCGACGCAGGCGACCACGTGGCTGGGCAGGCGCCCGGCCTGCGCAAGCATCTGCGCGCGCGCCTCACGTCCGATGATGGCCTGGAAGTCGCGCACCATCCGCGGGTACGGTGCCGGCCCGACCACTGACCCGATGATGTAGTGCGAGTCCTCGCAGGTGGCGACCCAGTCGCGGATCGCTTCGCTGGTGGCGTCCTTGAGCGTGCGCGTCCCGGCGGTGACGGGCACGACCGTCGCCCCCATCAGGCGCATCCGGAAGACATTCAGCGCCTGCCGACGCATGTCCTCCTCGCCCATGTACACGACGCACTCGAGGCCCAGGCGCGCACAGACCGTGGCCGTAGCCACGCCGTGCTGCCCCGCCCCCGTCTCGGCGATGATGCGGCGCTTACCCATCCGCTTCGCCAGCAGCGCCTGGGCGAGGGCGCTATTGATCTTGTGCGCACCCGTGTGGTTGAGGTCCTCGCGCTTGAGCCAAACCGCGGCACCGACGCGGGCAGACAGGCCCGGGGCCTCGCTCAGCGGCGACGGGCGCCCGACGTAGGTCTCGAGCAGGTGCGTGAGTTCACGCTCGAAGGTTGGATCAGCCATCGCCTCGGCGAGGGCCTGCTCCAACGCATCGAGGGCCGGCACGAGGGTCTCGGGGACGTAGCGTCCGCCAAAGGCACCGAACCGATCCGTCACCACACCCGTCATCACACCTCGCCTGCGCGCACGGCAGCGACGAATGCGCGCATCCGTTCAGGGTCCTTGATGCCGGGCGCCGACTCGACGCCCGACGACACATCGACGACATCCGGCCGCGCGAGTTGCACGGCCTGCTGCACGTTCTCCGGCCGTAGCCCACCGGCCAGTACCACACGACCGACACCGCGCAAGCGAGCCACGGCAGGAGCCAGCGCGGCCCAATCGAGCGTCATTCCCGTCCCGCCGAGTTTCCCCGGCACCGCGGCGTCCAGCACCACGGCCTCGCATCCATAATGATACCACTCGGACGCATTGCCAGCGGGGCGCGACGTCGCCGGATCCGTGTGCAGCACCGCCCAAATCGGACCGGAGAATGACTGCCGCAATGCTATCAAGTGGTCACGGGAGACGCCACCGGCCAATTGCACGCCGTCGACCCCCGCGTCGGCGGCCATCTCGGCAATCGCGGCGGCGGCTTGCCCACCGAAGACACCGACGCTCATCACGTCGCGGCCGCGAAGGCCGGCGAGCACCTCCCGCGCACGCGCTGGCGTGAGCTGCCTCGGGCCGCCTGCGAAGATCACACCCGCGAAGCGCGCCCCGAGCGCGGCCGCGAGCGCGGCGTCTTCCGGGCGCGTCAGGCCGCAGAACTTGATGTCAGTCACGCGCGCGCCGTGCGACCGCGGTGAACTCTCGCAGCAGTGCCTCGGGGTTCTCGGCCACCGACAACACCGAGCCGACGAGTACGGCATCCGCGCCGGCGCGGGCGGCCGCCATCACGCCAGCCACGTCGGCGATGCCGCTCTCATAGACGGCGATGCGGTCCGACGGGACCCGGGGAATCAGGCGCGCGCCCACGTCGGGATGGATCACCAAAGTCTCAAGGTCCCGGTTGTTCACGCCGATCAACGCCTCCGGAACCGCGATGGCTCGGGCAAGCTCAGCCTCGTCGCGCACCTCGATCAGCGGTTCGAGGCCAACGGCGACCGCCTCCTGGGCCAGCAGTGACAGCTCGGTCGGCGGCAGCGCGCGCGCGATCAGGAGCACCGCCGACGCCCCGTACGCGCGCGCCTCGAGCAGTTGCGTCGGGTGCGTGACGAAGTCCTTGCGCAGCAACGGCACCCCGACCGAAGCACGCGCTTCGCGCAGGTCGGCCAGGCTCCCCCCGAACCGCGATGGTTCGGTGAGGATGGACAGCGCCGCCGCCCCGCCCGCCACGTAGCGGCGCGTGCGCTCGGCCGCGACCAGTCCCTCATCCAATGTGCCCTTCGACGGCGACGAGCGTTTGAGCTCGGCGATGACCGCCACCCGCTCACCGCGCAGCGCGTCAGAAAACCGAGGCGCCGGCGCGAGAGACGCACAGATGACCTCGAGCTCAGCGCGCGCCAGCGCGCTCTCGCGCGCCCGGACCCGGGAGGCCCCGGTCAGCGCACCCAAGGGCCCCCCGGGGGCCAGCCAACCGATGTCTTGTGCTTCGGGCAATGTTCGGCTACCGTTACTTCGGGGACTATTCGGGCGTCCAATTCTCGTCAGGCCCTCGGCTCCACGGTCTCCACCCACCCTTTTCGGGGCGCACGGTATGCCGCTCACCAAGGTTCAGCGTCGCATCCTCGACTACCTCCAGAGCTACTCCAACGAGCACGGCTACGCGCCAAGCTTCGAGGAGATCGCCGAGGCGTTCAACTATAACTCGCTGGCTACGGTGCACGAGCACCTGTTCAACCTCGATCGCAAGGGCTACATCCGGAAGTCGTTCAACGAGTCCCGGGCCATCGAGATCCTGCCCAGCGACGTGTATCCGAAGGCCATCGAGCTGCCAATCCGCGGCACGGTCGCCGCGGGCCTGCCACTCGAGGCCTTCGAGAGCAGCGAGACCATCGCCGTCCCTGACACCTTCGTGCGCCGCGCCGGCGAGCACTATGTGCTCCGCGTGCGTGGCAACTCGATGATCGACGAGCAGATCAGCGACGGCGACTACGTCGTGGTGCACGATCGCCCAACGGCCGACAACGGTGAGATGGTGATTGCGATGCTCGAGGATTCCGGCGCGACCGTGAAGCGCTTCTATCGCGAGCGCGACGGCCGCATCCGCCTGCAGCCGGCCAACGCCACCATGGAACCGATCTACGCCCGCGCAGACGAGGTGTCGGTGCGCGGCATCGTCGTCGGGGTGATGCGGCGCTACTAGCGCCCGTCCGGCCCGGCCGCTCTCAGCGGCACGCGCCGCTCAACGCCGCGAGGCCGTGGCGCTGCGAAGCCGGCCGAGCGCGTCCCAGCCCTTCCCGTCATCGAGAGCCTTCCGTGCGCGCTCCACGCCTGTCGGAAGGCTCTCGGCCATCCCGCCCACATAGAGCGCGGCGCCGGCATTGAGCAGCACGGCCGCCGTCGCCCCGCGCGTGCCCTTGCCGAGCAACACGCGCTCAATGATCGTGGCGTTTTGATCGGGCTCGCCGCCGGCGAGTTCGGCCGCCGGAATGCCGCCGTAGCCCAGGCTCGCGGGATCGAAGGTCCACTCCGTCTTGCTGCCGCCGTGCAGCTCGATGATCCGCGTGGGTCCCAGCGGCGAGATCTCGTCCATCCCCGGCTCGCCGTGCACCACGAGCGAGTGCACGGTCCCGAGCTCGTGCAGCGCGCCCGCGATGAGCTCCAAGCGTGCGGGATCCGCCACACCGACGACCTGGCGACCGGCTCCGGCAGGGTTCGCCAGCGGGCCGACGAGATTCATCACCGTCTGGATCCCCATCTCGCGGCGCACGGGTCCGACGTGGCGCATCGCGGGGTGCATCGTGGGCGCGAACATAAAGACGATGCCGGCGTCGTCGAGCACGTCGCGCATCTTCTCCACGGGGACGTCGATCGGCACGCCCAGCGCCTCCAACACATCGGCCGAGCCGGACTTGGAGGTAAAGCTCCGGTTGCCGTGCTTGGCGATGCGTGCGCCGGCGCCGGCGGCGAGGATCGCCGCGGCCGTCGAGATGTTGAACGTGCCGACGCTGCCGCCGCCGGTGCCGCAGGTGTCCACCAGCGCGTCGGGCGCCGCGGACTCGAGCCGCGTCATCGCCTGGCGGAGGGCCAGCGCCGCGCCGGCGACCTCGCTGGGGCGTTCGCCGCGAACTCGCAGGCCCATGAGCAGCGCGCCGAGCTGCGCCGGCGTGCCGTCGCCGCGCATCACGGCCGTGAAGGCCTCGGCGGCCTGCGTCGCGTCCAGCGTCTCGCCTGCGGCCAGCTGCCGCAGGACCTGCTGCAGCACCGCACTACTCACGCGCAGTCCGCGCGAGCTTCTCCGCGAGTTGCGCCTCGCAGACCACCAGCGACACGACAAGGCCCAGCAGGCGCACGCGTTCCACGTCCTCCTCGACGAACAGGCCGCGCTGCACCCGGTTGGTCAGGTTCACCACGCCGACCAAGGCGTCGTGATGCACCAGCGGGAAGGAGACGAAGGAGCCGCTGGTCATATAGTCGTCGCGCAGCAGCGAGTGGGTCACGGCCTCCTGCACGTCCACCACGAGGAGCGGTTCCCGCGATTCCGCGACGCGACCGGCGATGCCCTGGCCGATGCGGATCGTGTGGCCCAGCTGCACGCTGGGCGGAAGCCCGCGCGCGGCCGCCATATACAGCGTGTCCGACCCGGGCTGGCGGAGGAAGATCGAGCAGCGCAGCGCCTGCATGTCGTCGCCGAGCAGCCCGAGCAGGCTCTCGATGAGGGAGCGCGGCGACTCCGTGCCGCTGGCAATCGTGAGCACGCGGTCCAGGAGGTAGAGCGTGCGGGTGCGCTGCCGCAGGGCCTCTGAGCGCCGGTGCAGCTCGATGTGCGCCTGCTCGAGTTGGCCGATGGAGGCCATCAGTTGCTGCTCGAGCACCGTGAGCTGGCGCGCGGCCCGGCGCGTTTCCTCGGCGCGCCGGGCTTCCTCCCGCTCGCGGGCCACGCGGTCCGCCGCGCCGACGGCGCGCATCTCGTTCGTCTGCGCGAGGAAGCGACGTTCGAGCTCCGCCAGGCGCTGCTCGTAGTCCTGGTGGACCTTCTGTGTGACTGCCTCGAGCGTGCGCGTGGCCTCCTCGCGCGCCTCACGTTCGATGAAGCGCACGTGCGCCAACTCGAAGAGTGAGATCAGGGGATTCAGCCGCTCCGTGACACGCGTGCCGAACACCCGTCGCGGCTCCGTGACGGCGATGATGCTCACCAGCGTGCGATCGGCGCGAATGCCGCGCAGCATCAGCGCGCCCCCGCTCTCCGGCGGCGCGAGCCGCAGCAAGCGCGCGTACGCCGCCGCTTCATCCGCCACCTCGGCGAAGCTCCCGCCCTCCTGGACGGTGCGGAGGACAGTCGATGGCAACTGCTCGACGTTGGTCTCCAGCGCCTCGCGCTCGACCTTGCCGCCCTCACCAGCGCGAAGACGCTCGCGGATCAGCCCCGTGCGCGCCTCGACGCGCAGCAAGGCCAGCGAGGTCTCGCGGTCGGATTCCGCGAGGGCCTCGGCGAGGCGGCAGAAGGCGTCTTCGAGGTCGGTCGCCGCACCCAAGGCGAAGGCGAGCGACGGCAGCGAGCGTTGGAGCATCAGGTGGTGGCGGGGGCGCGGCGCGGCACGGAGTCCGAAGGTTCACCAGCCACCGCGGCGGTGTCAATCGCGCGCCCGCGAGCGCCCAGACGCGCAGGACCGCGCGGATGCACGCGCGCTCGCCCGCGCGTTCCTTGAACGGTGCCCCTCAGCCGGGTAACTTTCCTCCGATGGCGGAGCGCACCCTCCAGCTGGTCCTGCACTACGACGGCACGGCATTCGCCGGCTGGCAGGTCCAACCCGGGCAGCGCACCGTGCAGGGAGAGTTGGAGCGGTCGCTTGCGCGTCTGTGCGGGTCTCCGGTGCGGGTCACCGGCGCGGGTCGGACGGACGCGGGGGTGCACGCGCGGGGCCAGGCAGCAAGCGTCACGGTGCCGGTGATCTGGACGGCGGAGCGGATGCGACGGGTGCTGAACGACCAGCTCCCCGCAGACCTCTGGGTGGCGGCGGCGCAGGAGATGCGCCCCGAGTTCCACGCCCGTTTCAGCGCGACCGGCCGGCGCTACAGCTACACGGTGGGACTCGATGCGGAGGCGGGCTCGCCCTTTCGGCGACGCTGGGCGCTCCCGTGGGATCGGGACCTCGACCGGGCAGCCTTGGACTGGTGCGCGGGGCAACTGCTGGGGCGACACGCGTTCTTTGGGTTCGCCGTGCGCGGGACCGCGCCGGAGACCGACGACCACGTGTGCGAGGTCTCGCTGGCCCGCTGGCGCGCGGAGACGCACGCCGAGGGCCGGACGCTGGTGTTCGACGTCGCCGCGAATCGTTTTCTGCACCACATGGTGCGGTTCCTCGTGGGGACAATGTTGGCGGTGGCCGGCGGGGCGCGCCCGCGCGACGATTTCACGGCGCTGCTCACCGCCGCCGCGAACGACGAGGTCTCGCCTCCGGCCCCGCCGGTTGGCCTCTGCCTCGAGCAGGTGACGTACCCGCAGGATCTCTACCTCGACCCGCCGACGACCGCCTGATGCGCCTCTACCTCGCCACGATCGACGCCGACGACATTCGCTGGGCCCTTCGCGCCCGGATGCTCGATGGCGTGGTCGCGACGCCGAGTGTCATCGCCGCGACGATGCCGCAGGCAGACCAGCGCGAGGTCGTAACGGAGCTGATCGGCGAGGGACTGCCCGTCCACTATTTCGTGAGCGTCGGCTCGCTGGATCCCGCGGTGATCGTGCGGGAAGGCCGCGAGCTCGGGCGACTCAGCGAAAGCGTCATCATCGCCGTGCCGTTTGTCGAGGACACCCTCTCCGCCATCCACGAGCTCTCCAGTGCCGGCGTGCCCGTCGCCGCCACGCTCGTGCACTCCGTGGCGCAAGGCATCCTCGCGGCCAAGGCCGGAGCCACGAAGGTGGTCCTCGCGGTCGACGCGCTCGAAGCCGTCGGCACGCGGGCCGACGACGTCGTGCGCGAACTCCACGCCGTGTTCGCCCGCGATGCCGTCGAGTGCGATGTCGTGGTGGCCGGCGTCCCGAACGCCGCGCGCTTCGGCGAACTCGCAGCCGCCGGCGCGGACGCGGCCGTCGTGACGCCGGACGCCCTGCGCTCCTTCCTGCAGCACCCGTTGACCGACCGCGGCATTGACCGCTTCCTCGTGGACGTGAGTCGGCGCGCCAAACCGCGCCGCGCCAAGTGACCCAGCACCTGATGCGACTCCTTCGCCCTTCCGCGCTCGCAGCGCTGGTCCTCGCGGCCGCCGCCTGCGAAGGCGCCTCGCCCAACACCTCGGTGGCCCAGGCGCTGCCGGCCGCTCCTGCGGAACGGCTCCCCGCCCCGTCACCGGATGCCATCAACGCCTCGCGGCGTACGGCCATCACGGAAGCCGTCGCGCGTGTCGCGCCCGCCGTGGTCACCGTGCAGACCGAGCGCGTCGAACGCGCGGCGATGTCGCCCTTCGACGTCTTCTTCGGGACGCGCTCGGGCGAGACCGTGCGGCCGGGCATCGGCTCGGGCTTCATCGTGCGCGAGGACGGTGTCATCGTCACGAACGCCCATGTGGTCTCGGGCGCGACCACGGTGAACGTCGCCCTGCGCGACGGCACCTCGTATCCGGCGACGGTAATCGGCGAGGACGAACTGAACGACCTCGCCGTGCTCAAGATCGAAGCCGCGGGCCTCCCGATCGCCCCGCTCGGCACTTCTCGCGGCCTGTTGATTGGCGAGTGGGTCGTCGCCATCGGCAATCCTTACGGCTTCCTGCTCGGCAACTCCGAGCCCAGCGTCACCGCCGGCGTCGTGAGCGGCGTGGGCCGGAACCTCACGGGCCGAGGTGACGGCCCCGGCGTCTACGTGGACATGATCCAGACGGACGCGTCCATCAACCCCGGCAACTCCGGTGGCCCATTGATCAACGCGGCCGGCGAAGTCGTCGGTGTGAACAGTTCGATCTATACGCCCAGCGGCGGCAGCATCGGACTCGGCTTCGCCATCCCGATCGATCGCACGCGACGCGTCGCAGAGGACCTGCTCGCCCACGGCAGCGTGCGGCGGCCGTGGATCGGCGTGAAGACGCAGCAACTGGGCGCCACGGCGGCGCGCGGACGGCTCAACACTGGTGCGACCATCGAAACCATCGTGCCGGGGAGCCCGGCAGCCACGGCCGGCCTTCGCACCGGTGACGTGATCGTGCAGTCGCGTGACCGACAGATTCGGAACCCCTACGACTGGGAAGCGGAGCTGCTCGAGCTGCGCGTCGGTGACACAGCGGACCTCACCGTGCGCCGTGGGGGTCGCGACCAGCGCGTGCAGGTGCGCGTGCAGGACCTGCCCGAGGTCACGGCCGAGAAGGTCGCCGTGCTCCGCGAACTTGAACTCGTGTCGCTCTCCCCCGCCATCCGCGCCGAACGCGGCGTGGCATCGCAGCAAGGTGCGGTCGTGTATCGCGTGACCGACCGCGTTGCACAGGACCTCGGCATCCGCGCCGGGGACGTGATCATCCAGGTGAACCGCACGCCGGTGACGGACGCGCAGCAGGCTGCGCGCGTGCTCGAGTACTACATCGGCCGCGGGCCGATCCGCATGTTCTTCGAGCGCAACGGCACCGTGTACACGACCGACTTCCGCATTCGATGACCAGCAGCCACTCGACCTACCGGTCCCCGCTCGCCGACCGCTACGCCAGCCCGGCGATGCTGGAGCTGTGGAGCCTGCAGACGCGCCACGGCCTGTGGCGCCGCCTTTGGGTCGCGCTCGCCGAAGCCGAGCGCGAACTCGGGGTCTCGATCTCCGAGGACGCGCTGACGCAGATGCGCGCGCACCTCGACGACATCGATTTCGCGAAGGTCGCCGAGTACGAGCAGCGCTTCCGCCACGACGTGATGGCGCACATCCACGCATTCGGCGACGTCGCGCCGGCGGCGAAGGGTGTGATCCATCTCGGGGCCACGAGCTGCTTCGTCACCGACAACGGCGACCTGATCCAGATGCGGCGCGGCCTTGAGCTGCTGCGTGGCCGGCTGGTGTCGGTGCTCCGCGCACTGGCCGCCTTCGCCAAGCAGTGGCGCGACGAACCGGCCCTTGGCTACACGCACCTGCAGCCGGCGCAGCTCACCACGGTCGGCAAGCGCGCCACGCTGTGGATGCAGGACCTGGTGCTCGACCTCGCGGACCTCGACCTGCGCCTGGCGAACATCCCCATGCGCGGTGTGAAGGGCACGACTGGCACGCAGGCCAGCTTCCTCGAGCTCTTCGGCGGCGACCACGGCAAGGTGCGCGAGCTCGACACCAAGGTTTGCCACGCGATGGGATTCCCCGGCTCGATTCCCGTGAGCGGCCAGACGTACTCGCGAAAGATCGACCAGCAGGTGCTCGACGTCCTCGCGGGGATCGCGGCCAGCGCAGCCAAGTTCGCCAGCGACCTGCGCATGCTGCAGAGCTTCGGCGAGATCGAGGAGCCCTTCGGCAAGGAGCAGATCGGCTCCTCCGCCATGGCCTACAAGCGCAACCCGATGCGCTCCGAGCGCATCAACTCGCTTGCCCGCTTCGTGCTGAGCATCGCCGGCACGGCGAACGAGACGCACAGCGTGCAGTACTTCGAGCGCACCCTCGACGACTCGGCCATCCGCCGCATCACGATACCCGAGGCCTTCCTGGCGACGGACGCCATCGTGATCCTGCTGGAGAACATCGTCAGCGGGTTGGAGGTGCACCCGGCGCGCATCCGCCAGCGGTTGAACGAGGAGTTGCCCTTCATGGCCACTGAGGCGCTGATCGTGCGCGCCGTGCAGGCAGGTGGCGACCGCCAGGCCGTGCACGAGGTGATTCGCGTCCACTCGATTGCCGCGGCGCGCGCGATGAAGGACGAGGGCAAGCACAACGACATGCTGGAGCGGCTGGCCAAGGATCCCGCCTTCCCCGTCCCGAGCGAGGATCTCGCCGCCGTGACAGATCCGACGCGCTTCGTGGGCCGCGCCCCGCAGCAGGTGGATGAGTTCCTCGCCGAGGTCGTGCAACCGATCCTCGTGGCGGCCGGCGAGGCCGCCCCGGCCCGCGAGGAGGTGCGCGTATGACCTCGTTGCTCGTCGGGCGCACGACGCTGCCGTTGCCGATGCTGCGCCGCGGCAAGGTGCGGGACGTGTACGCCGTGGGCGACGACCTCGTGCTGCTCGTGGCCAGCGACCGCGTGAGCGCCTTCGACGTGGTCATGCGCGAGCTCGTGCCGTACAAGGGCGCCGTGCTCACGCAACTCACCGCGTGGTGGCTGCGGCAGTTCGCGGGTGAGGTCGCGAACCATATGGAGTCCTGCGACGTGGACGAGATCGTCGCGAGGGCACCGGCCATCGCGATGCACCGCGATGAGTTGGCGGGCCGCGCGATGCTCTGCCGTCGCACGGATGTCTTTCCGGTGGAGTGCGTAGTGCGCGGCTACCTCGCCGGTTCGGCGTTCAAGGAGTACGCCGCGAGCGGCACGTTGGCGGGCGAGCGATTGGCCTCCGGCCTCAAGGAGAGCTCGCGCTTCGATCCGCCGGTCTTCTCGCCCGCCACGAAGGCGGAGTCGGGCCACGACGAGAACATCACCATCGCCCAGATGGGCAAGGTTGTCGGCGCCGACACGGCCGCCGAGCTCGAGCGCCTCTCGCGCCTCGTGTACTCGCGCGGCCGCGACCTCGCGGCACAGCGCGGCATCATCATCGCCGACACGAAGTTCGAGTTCGGCCGCGACGCCGACGGCAACACCTTGTTGATTGACGAAGTGATGACGCCCGACAGTTCCCGCTTCTGGCCGGCGGACCAGTGGACGGAAGGCAAGGCCCCGCCAAGCTTCGACAAGCAGCCCCTGCGCGACTGGCTCGCCGCGGAGCGTGCCGCCGGCCGCTGGAACGGCGAGGCCCCGCCGCCGACCCTGCCGGACGACGTCGTGGCGGCCACCAGCCGTCGCTACCTCGAGGCCTACGAGCGCCTCACCGGTTCCCCCCTCGACATCACCCAACTCCCGTGAACTTCGCCCGCGAAGGCATCCCATTCATCCTGATCGCCCTGGCGCTGGCCGCGGCGGGCTACACGCTCGCCCTGATGCGCCGCTCCTGGCCGCTCTGGGTGCTGGCGTTCGTGCTCACCATCCTCGTGCTCTGGGTGGCGTACTTCTTCCGCGACCCCGAGCGCACCGGTCCGCGCGGCGACCAGTACGTGATCTCGCCGGCCGACGGCCGCGTCATCGCCATCACCGAGGTGGACGAGCCCAGCTTCATCCAGGGCCGGGCCATCAAGATCTCGGTGTTCATGAACGTCTTCAACGTGCACGTGAACCGGTATCCGGTGAGCGGCAAGGTGGCCTACGTGCACTACAACCCCGGCAAGTTCCTCAACGCGGCCGCGGACAAGGCCTCGCTGGAGAACGAGCAGATGTCGGTGGGCGTGGAGTCGAAGGGACGTCGCATCCTGTTCCGGCAGATTGCGGGGCTGGTGGCGCGGCGCATCGTGACCTACAGCCGTGTCGGCGACGACGCTGAGCAGGGGGAACGCATGGGGCTCATTCGCTTTGGCTCGCGCGTGGACGTGTTTGTGCCCGTCGGTAGCACCATCAAGGTGCAGCTCGGCGAGAAGCCCGTGGCCGGCACCACCGTGCTCGCGGAGTTGCCGCAGTGACGGCCGCGCGCCGGCGCCGCTTCCCGCGGCCTTCGCTGGTGATGCTGCCAAACGGGTTCACGTTGGCGAACCTGTTCTTCGGCATCTTCGCCATCGTCGCGGCCTCGCGCGGCCAGCACATGCAGGCGGGCTGGTACATCGTGATCGGCGCGTTCTGCGACATGTTGGACGGGCGCATTGCCCGCGCCACCAACACCGGCAGCGCCTTCGGCGAGGAGCTCGACTCGCTGGTGGACGCCATCTCGTTCGGCCTCGCGCCGGCCCTGATGATGTACTTCGCCGTGCTGCGGCACAGCGGCTGGGACTGGGTGCTGGTGTTCCTCTACAGCGCCTGCGCCGTGATGCGCCTGGCGCGCTTCAACATCGAGTCGGCCGGCAAGGCCAAGTCCTACTTCAAGGGACTGCCGAGCCCGGCGGCCGGAGGCACGCTGGCAACCTACTACTGGTTCAGCCAGACGCCGCTGTACAACGAGACGTTCATCGGCGCCTGGCCCTGGGAGACGATCCTGCGCTTCCTGATGGCCGGCCTCGCCTTCCTGATGATCAGCAACGTGCCCTTCCCTGGCTGGACGAAGTTCACGTTCAAGACCGTGCACGGCACGGCGGCCATCATCGTGTTCGTGTCGAGCCTGTTCGCCCTGTTCTTCCTGCCGCAGCACTACTTCTTCCCGATGGGCATCGCGTATGTGCTGACGGGCGTCGTGCTGGCCATCGTGCGCGGCGTGCTGGAACTCCCCTCGCCGTTCGACGAGCCGGATGAGCTCGAGGAGAACGGCGACTCCCTCGCCGAGGAATCGCTCTCGTGAAGTCGTTCCGTGTTGCCGTGCATATCGTCCCCCGCAAGGGCCTGCTTGACCCCCAGGGCAAGGCCGTCGCCGACGCGCTGCACACCCTGGGCTTCAACTCCGTGACCGACGTGCACGTCGGGCGCCACCTGGTGATCGAGGCCAAGGCGACGGACGCGGCCCACGCCGAGTCCGCGGTGCGTGATATGTGCGCGCGACTGCTCGCCAACCCGGTGACCGAGGACTTCGAGATCGCTGGGGTGCAGGCCCAATGAAGGTCGGCGTCGTGAGCTTTCCCGGCTCCAACTGCGACGAGGATGCCGTCCTCGCCGTCGTGGAGCAGCTGCACGAAGAAGCCGTGCTGCTCTGGCACAAGGACCACGACCTGCAGGGCGCGGACGTCATCATCCTGCCCGGCGGCTTCTCCTACGGCGACTATCTGCGCTCCGGCGCGATCGCCCGCTTCTCCCCGATCATGCAGGAGGTCGTGCAGCACGCAAAGCGCGGCGGCCCGGTGATCGGCATCTGCAACGGCTTCCAGATCGCCTGCGAGGCCGGCCTGCTCCCTGGCGCCCTGCTGCGCAACGAGAGCCTGCAGTTCCGCTCGATGCCCGTCACGCTGCGCGTGGAGAACACGGACACGATCTTCACGCGCGCCGCGACGAAGGGCCAATTGCTGACGATGCCGATTGCCCACGGCGACGGCCGCTACACCGCCGACGACGCAACGATCAAGCAACTGGAGGCCGAGGGCCGCGTGGTGTTCCGCTACGTCGACGCCGCCGGCAACCCGACCGCCGCCGCCAACCCCAACGGCGCCACGAACAACATCGCCGGCATCAGCAATGAATCCGGCAGCGTCGTCGGCCTCATGCCCCACCCCGAGCGCGCGCTCGAGCCCTTGCTTGGCTCCAGCGACGGCCTCGTGCTGTTCCAAAGCCTGCTCACGACAGTGAACGCGTAGCCAAGCCCCGCATCCCGCCCCGCATCGCCGTTCACTTACCACTTACGACTCACAACTCACCACTGCCCGTCATGTCCACCGACAAGCCGTCCAAGAACGAAGACGAATACTTCCTGCTCCAGGACGCCGAGCTGATCAAGAACCAGCGCGCCAAGCTCGACGCCCAGCGTGCTGCCGCCGAGCGCGCCGAGCACTACATGAAGTGCCCCAAGTGCGGCGCCGACATCAAGGAGCAGTCCATCGGCCCGGTAAAGGTCGATGTCTGCCCCGACTGCAATGGGATGTGGCTCGACGCCGGTGAACTCGAGATGATCACCAAGGTGAAGGACTCCGCCGTCGGCGGTTTCCTCAAGGACATCCTCAAGGGACTCCGCAACAAGTGAGCGCCACGCCCCGCCCCGGCGATCCGGTCATCACCCCCGCGCTCGTGGCCGAGCACGGGCTCACGCCCTTCGAGTACGAGAAGCTGGTTGCGATGCTCGAGCGCACGCCCACGCTCACCGAGCTTGGCGTGATCTCCGCGCTCTGGAGCGAGCACTGCTCTTACAAGCATTCGCGCCCCGTGCTCAAGACCCTGCCCACAAAGGCACCGTGGGTGCTGCAGGGCCCGGGCGAGAACGCCGGCGTAATCAGCATCGGCGACGGGCTCGCGGTGGCATTCAAGATCGAGTCGCACAACCACCCCTCGGCGGTGGAGCCCTACCAGGGCGCGGCAACGGGCGTGGGCGGCATCCTGCGCGACGTGTTCACGATGGGCGCACGGCCGATCGCCATGCTCAACTCCCTGCGCTTTGGCTCGCTGGAGACGCCGCGCGTGCGCTACCTCGTCGGCGGCGTCGTGAAGGGCATCGGCGACTACGGCAACTGCGTCGGCATCCCCACCGTGGCCGGCGACGTGATGTTCGACGCGGCGTACGAGGGCAATCCGCTGGTCAACGCGATGTGCGTCGGCCTAATGAAGGAAGAGGAGCTGATCCGCGCGAAGGCCGAAGGCATCGGCAATCCCGTCATCGCGGTGGGCGCGCGAACGGGGCGCGATGGCATCCACGGCGCCTCGTTCGCATCCGAGGACCTCTCCGAGGAGAACGAGGCAAAGCGCCCCCGCGTGCAGGTCGGCGACCCGTTCACGGAGAAGCTGCTGCTCGAGGCTTCGCTGGAGTTGATCCGCAGCGGGCATATCGTCGCCATCCAGGACATGGGCGCCGCCGGCCTCACCAGCTCCAGCGCCGAGATGGCCGAGCGCGGCGACGTCGGCGTGACCATCGACACCACCAAGGTGCCGGTGCGCGAGGAAGGCATGACGCCCTACGAGATCCTGCTCAGCGAGTCGCAGGAGCGGATGCTCGTCGTGGCCAAGCAGGGCCACGAGGCCGAGGTGAAGAAGATCCTCGCCAAGTGGGACCTTGCCGCCGAGGTCATCGGTGAGGTCATCGCGGAGCCAGTGTACCGCGTGACGGAGGGCGACCACGTCGTCGCCGAGTTCCCCGGCACTCGGCTCGTCACCGACTGCCCGCAGTACCATCCCGAGGCCAAGGAGAGCGACGAGGCCATCGCGCGCCGCGAGCGCGACGTGCACGCCATCGCCGAGCTGCCAAACGAGAAGGATCCGGCCTGGACGCTCACGCGCCTGCTGCAGGCGCCGACGATCGCCAGCAAGCACTGGATCCATCGCCAGTACGATTCCACCGTGCGCACGAACACGGTGCTCGGCCCGGGCCACGCGGACGCCGCGGTGCTGCGCATCCGCGGCACGAACAAGGCGCTGGCCGTGAAGACGGACTGCAACGGCCGCTATGTCTTCCTGGATCCGCGGGTCGGCGGCCGCATTGCCGTGGCCGAGGCCGCGCGCAACGTGGCCTGCACGGGCGCGACGCCGCGCGCCATCACGAACTGCCTGAACTTCGGGAATCCCAAGAAGCCCGACGTCTTCTTCCAGTTCCGCGAGGCCGTCTACGGCATGGGCGATGCCTGCCGCGCGCTGGAGACGCCGGTCACCGGCGGCAACGTGTCGCTCTACAACGAGAATCCGCAGGGCGCGGTGTACCCGACGCCCACCATCGGCATGGTGGGCGTGCTCGACGACGCCTCGCACACCACGGGCCTTCGCTTCACCACGGCCGGCGACAGCATAGTGCTACTGGGCGAGAACACGAATGAGCTCGGTGGCTCCGAGTACCTGGCCTGGATCCACGGCGTGGTGGCTGGCGCGCCGCCCGCTTGTGATCTCGAGGGTGAGAAGCAGCTGATCGACGCCTTGCTTGAGGCAATCCGTGCGGGGCATGTCCGCTCGGCGCACGATTGCTCCGAGGGCGGCTTGGCCGTAGCGCTGACAGAGTCCTGCATCGCGGATCGGACCGCACCGCTCGGCGCGAACGTGGATCTCGGCGCCTGGGCTTCGCTCAAGACACGCGCGTTGCTCTTCGGCGAGGCGCAGGGCCGCGTCGTCGTCTCCACCGCGGTGCCGGCCGAGGTACTCGCCGTCGCGAAGCGCCACGGCGTGCCGGCGCAGGTGATCGGTAAGGTGACGCCAGCCGCCGACGGATTGAGCATCACCACCGGCAGCGGCAGCCTGCGCGCGTCACTCGACACACTGATTGACGCGTATCACGAGGCCATCCCTCGTGCGATGACGCGCGCCGTGGCGGAAGTCGTCGCCGAGGATCCGGCGCTGGTCGGGGAGGCCTAAGCCATGTGCGGCATCTTTGGAATCAGCGGACACCACGAGGCGGCGGCCCTCACGCACCTCGGCCTGTACTCGCTGCAGCATCGCGGACAAGAGTCCGCGGGCATCGTGGCCGTCGATGACGGCGACGTGCACGCCATCCGCGCGATGGGCCTGGTCTCGGACCAGTTCTCGGCCGAGAAGATGCGCACCCTCACGGGGCCGATGGCCCTCGGCCACACGCGCTACTCCACGGCAGGGTCCAGCAGCATCGAGAACGCGCAACCCGCGCTGGTGCGCTTCAAGGGTGGCCACATCTCGCTGGCGCACAACGGGAACCTGACGAACGCGGTCGAGCTGCGCGGCGCCCTGGAGGACGAGGGCTCCATCTTCAGTTCGTCCGCGGACTCCGAGGTCGTGGTGCACCGCCTCGCCAAGTCGCGGGCGGAAAGGCCCGAAGAGAAGCTCGCCGAGGCGCTGGACGGTGTGGAGGGCGCGTATTCCCTGCTGGTGATGATCGGCGACACGCTGGTCGCCGCGCGCGATCCCTTGGGCTGGCGCCCGCTGGTGATGGGCCGGCTGAACGGCGCCTACGTGTTCGCGTCGGAGACCTGCGCGCTCGACATCGTGGGTGCGACGGTCGAGCGCGACGTGAAGCCCGGCGAGATCATCGCCATCGCGCCCGACGGCACGATGCGCACGCTGGAGCGCGGCGCGGCATCGAAGTTGCACCGCTGCGTGTTCGAGTATGTCTACTTCGCCCGCCCCGACTCACGTGTGTTCGGCGGCAGCGTGGACCGCGCGCGACGCGCGTTGGGCCGCCGCCTCGCGCAGGAGCACCCCGTGCCCGGCGCCGATCTCGTGTTCGCCGTGCCGGACTCGTCCAACTCGGCTGCGCTTGGCTTCGCCGAGGTGAGTGGCCTGCCGCAGGAACTGGCGCTCATCCGCAACCACTACGTGGGCCGCACGTTCATCCAGCCCACGCAGTCGGGCCGTGACGCCAAGGTGAAGGTCAAGTACAACCCAGTGCGCGAGATCCTCGAGGGCAAGTCGGTCGTGATGGTGGACGATTCCATCGTCCGTGGAACGACAACCAAGGGGCTCGTCTCGCTGATCCGCGGGGCCGGGGCACGGGAAGTGCATATGCGGGTGTCATCGCCCCCAATCACGGGACCCTGCTGGTATGGCATCGACACCCCGGACCGCGACCAGTTGATCGCGGCCAAGCACGACGTCGAGGAGATCGCCCGGATCATCGGCGTGGACACCTTGGGCTATCTCTCCCTTGAGGGCATGCTCGGCGCCGTCCCCGGCGGCCCCGACGGCTTCTGCCACGCCTGTTTTTCGGGGCAATACCCCACCAAGCCGCCCAGCACCGGACCGGTCACGCTCCGTCGCAAGTAGCGGCCCACCGCCTTTCGGCGGGAGGACCTGCAGTGCCCGATACAAGTTCAAAGTCCGTCTTCTTCTTCGGCAACGGCAAAGCCGAGGCGACCGCCGCCGATCGCGACCTGCTCGGCGGCAAGGGCGCGAACCTCGCGGAGATGACCAACCTCGGCGTGCCCGTCCCGCCGGGCTTCACCATCGCGTGTACGCTCTGCGATGCCTTCCTCGCGACGCGGAAGATCCCCGAGGGACTGCCGGCTGAGGTCGAACGTTCCCTCGCGCGCCTTGAGGAAGCCGCGGGCCGCAAGCTCGGCGACGCGCAGAATCCCCTGCTCGTCTCCGTGCGTTCCGGTGCCCGCGTCTCGATGCCGGGCATGATGGAAACCATCCTCAACCTCGGGCTCAACGACGACACCGTGCGCGGGCTGGCTGAGCAGAGCGGCAGTCCGCGCTTCGCCTACGATTCGTATCGGCGATTGCTGCAGATGTACGGCGATGTGGTGCTCGGCGTGCCCTTCGCCGACTTCGAGCACCTGTTGGCCGCCAAGCGGCTCACGAGCGGCGCCAAGACGGACGCGCAACTGCCCGCCGAGGCGCTGCAGGCCTTGGTCGGGGAGTACCAGGCGCTCATCAAGTCCGCCACCGGCAAGGCGTTTCCGCACGACCCGCGGGAGCAACTCTGGGGCGCCATCGAGGCCGTCTGGCGCTCGTGGACGCTCAAGAAGGCGGTCGACTACCGCCGCGTGAACGGCATCGGCGAGACGCCGGGCACGGCGGTGAACATCGTGGCGATGGTCTTCGGCAACCTCGGCGACGACTCCGGCACCGGTGTGGCCTTCACACGCGATCCCAGCACGGGTGAAAAGCGTTTCTACGGCGAGTTCCTGGTGAATGCGCAGGGCGAGGACGTGGTGGCGGGCATCCGCACGCCGGAACCGATCGACCAGATGGGCGAGCGCCTGCCACAGGCCTACAAGGACCTGCTGCGCACGCAGGCATTGATCGAAACGCATTTCCGCGACATGCAGGACCTCGAGTTCACGGTGGAGCGCGGCAAGCTGTACCTCCTGCAGACGCGCACCGGCAAGCGCACGGCAGCCGCGGCCGTGCGCATTGCGCGGGAGCTCGTGTCCGAGGGTCTGATCGGCAAGGCCGAGGCCCTGGCGCGTGTGCCGGCGCGACAGCTCGATCAGCTGCTGCATCCGATCATCGATCATTCCACCAAGCACGGCGTGCTGTGCAAGGGCCTGCCCGCCTCCCCCGGCGCGGCAAGTGGCATCGCCGTGTTCGACGCCGACGAGGCCGAGTCGCGTGCAGCGCGCGGCGACCACGTCATCCTCGTGCGGGACGAGACCACGCCCGAGGATTTCCACGGCATCGTGGCCGCGCGGGCCGTGCTCACGGCGCGCGGCGGTATGACCTCGCACGCCGCCGTCGTGGCGCGCGGCATGGGCAAGTGCGCCGTCGTCGGCTGCGATGCGATGCAGGTGCAGGTTGGCAAGCGGCGATTCCTCGTCGGCGAGACAGAGGTCGAGGAAGGCGACTGGATCACACTCGACGGCGGCACCGGCGAAGTCTTCCTCGGCGACCTGCCGACGATGCCCAGCGAGGTGATGCAGGTGAACGCCGGGACACTCGCGGCGAAGGATGCGCCGGTCTATCAGGGATTCGCCGAACTGCTGCAGTGGGCGGACGAGCGCCGCCGACTCAAGGTGCGCGCCAACGCCGACACGCCACACGACGCGACGGTGGCCCGCGGCTTCGGCGCCGAGGGCATCGGGCTCTGCCGCACCGAGCACATGTTCTTCGATGGCGATCGCATCCACGTGATGCGCGAGATGATCGTGGCGCACGATGAGGGCGGCCGCCGCCGTGCCCTCGCGCGACTGCTGCCCATGCAGCGCGGGGACTTCGAGGGAATCTTCGCGGCGATGGATGGCTTCCCCGTCACCATCCGCCTACTGGACCCGCCGCTGCACGAGTTCCTGCCGCACGGCGGCGAGGAAGCCAAGCTCCTGGCCCGCCGCGTCGGCGTCACGCGCCGCGAGCTGATGCGCGTGGTCGAGTCCCTGCGCGAGTCCAACCCGATGCTTGGACACCGCGGCTGCCGACTCGGCGTCACGTATCCCGAGATCACGGAGATGCAAGCGCGGGCCATCTTCGAGGCCGCTGCGGCGTGTCAGCAGCGCGGCATCAAGGTTCAGCCCGAGGTGATGATCCCCTTGGTGAGCACGGTGCGCGAGTTCCGGCACCAGAAGGCCATCGTAGACCGTATGGCCGAGCGCGTGGCCAGCGAGACGGGCGTGAAGGTCGCCTACCTCTGCGGCACGATGATCGAACTGCCGCGCGCCGCCCTGACGGCGGGCGAGATCGCCAAGGAGGCGGAGTTCTTCTCCTTTGGCACCAACGACCTCACGCAGACCACGCTCGGCTTGAGCCGAGACGACGCCGGCCGTTTCCTGCCGCTCTATGTGGAGCGCGGCATCTACGCCGAGGATCCCTTCCAGGTGCTGGACGTGGAGGGTGTGGGCCGGCTCATCTCCGCCGCCACGCGCGACGGCCGCGCCTCACGCGACGGCCTCAAGGTCGGCATCTGTGGCGAGCACGGAGGCGAGCCCAAGTCCGTGGGCTTCTGCCACGACACGGGCTTGGACTACGTGAGCTGCTCGCCGTTTCGCGTGCCGATCGCGCGGCTGGCGGCGGCGCAGGCGGTCAAGGCGTAGGAATCGCTGCGCCTCTCGGCGCACGGGGCTCGCGACGCGGAGGCAAACGTGCCTTCGCTCGCTAGAACCCCGCGCGTCGCCACTTCGCGATCGTGTCCCGCACTAGGTCGCGCACACGGGCTATGACCGCCTGCTGGTACCGTCGCGCCTTCACGGGGTCGAAGTCCGTCGGCCAGCCCGAGCCCGGATTGTACAGCGTGATGCTCGAGGGAAACGGTACGGCCGACCAGGCGCCAGCGACGGGGTTTGGCGTCGCCATGTCCGGCCCGGTGTAGCGCTCGCGTCGCAGGAGGCTCGAATCCGTGGCCTGGATGAACGCCGTCTCGTTCACGCCGGCGTGGCCGCCATCCGAACCGAACACCTCACGTGAGATGTCCGTGGTCAGCGACCACCAGTTGATGACCAAGGTGTTCACCCCACGCGCCAGCGAGACCTCACGTGCCACCTCGTTGAGGATGGCCGTCTGTGGCCCGCCGTGACCGTTGATGATGATGATGTCCCGGAACTTGTTGCCCGACAGCCCGTCAAGCACCGCTCGGATGAACGGGCGATACGCCTCCTCGGGGATGGCGAAGGCGCCGGGGTACGGTGCCATGGCACCGGTGATGCCGTACGGCAGGTGCGGGGCGATCAGCGCGTTGATGCCGGCGTCCGCCGCGATGCCCCTGGCAATCGCCACGGGAGCCGTGTTGTCCGCCCCGTTGTTGACCACGCCGTGCGGCTCCAGCGTACCGACGGTCAGGATGACCGTCTTGACCCGTGCCGGGACCAGCTCGGCGAACTCCATCCAATTGAGGTCGTCCATCGCGCGGGTGCGTGGAGCCGACTGCGCCGCCGCGGTGGCACCGAACGTGAGAATAGTGGCAGGGAGCACAAGCCACGGAAGCAGGGGAAGGCGCTTCATCGGGGGTGGGGCCGGAGGGGTCAGGAGTCGCGCGACAGAACCTAGCACGCCGCAGCCGCTTTGGTCATCCAACCCGAAGTCCTGCCGATACTTCCGGTGTCGTCCCCTGAATCCGAACCGTGGCTTACATCTTCGACCGACTGACAGGCCTCATCAACCGTGGTGAGGACCTGCCGACGCTCCCGACAATCGTCCTCCGCCTGCACCGCGTCCTCGACGACCCGTCGAAGGGCGCCGGTGACGTCGCGGCCGTCATCGAGGGCGACCCGGCCCTGACCGCGCGCCTTCTGCGCGCGGCCAACAGCGCCGCGTTCTCGCGCGGCGGCCAGGCCATCACGTCCATCAACGCGGCCATCACGCGAATGGGCATGAACCAAGTGCGGGCGGTCTGCTTGGTGCTGTCCATCGTGAATGCCTTTGCCGGCCGGCAGAAGGGCACGCTGGACCATCGCGTGTTCTGGGCACACTCGGTCACGGTGGCGACGATCGTCGCCCAGCTGTGGGACCGCATCGGACTGGCGCGCGACATCACGCCCGAGGACGCGTACACGGTTGGCCTGCTGCACGACGTGGGCCTGCTCATCCTCGACCAACACTTCGCCGAGGACCTGGCGGAGCTGCTGCAGCATCGGCCCGACCCCGAGGCCGAGCTCTGGCCCTTCGAGGAAGAGCACCTCGGCCTCGACCACGGCGCCATCGCCGGATTGCTGTTGGGCCGCTGGTCCCTCCCCGCCGTGGTCGGCGAGACCGTCGCGCACCATCACCACCCGACCTCGGCGCCCGACTCCTGCCGCCAGCTGGCGGAGATCGTGGAGACCGCGGAGTCGCTGTGCTGGGAGGCCGGCGCGGAGCTGCCGTTCGAGGGCCGCCCCATGCTGACGGCGCGTGCTGCGCTCGAGCAGCTGGGCATCCCGCCGCGCGAGGTGGACGAGATCATCGCCGACATCCCGAAGGTCCACGAGAAGTCGCGCAGCTTTCTCGCGTAAGCGGTCCCGTGGCGCAGGGTTCGCGCCGGTTCCTCGTCGGGTCCCGTTGGCAACTCCGGCGCGTGGCTCCTCGCCGTCCACGGCGCGCTCGCGATAGCTTTGGCGCATGACGACCCGCCAATCCGTGTCCGCCGCCGATGCGCCCAAGGCGATCGGCCCCTACTCGCAGGCCATTTGGAACGGCCACGAGCTCTTCTGCTCCGGCCAGACGCCGATTGATCCATCGACCGGTCGCCTGATCGACGGCGATGTCGGCGCGCAGACACATCGCGTGTTCGACAACCTGGCCGCCGTGCTTGCCGCCGCGGGCCTGTCGCTCGCCGACGTCATCAAGTGCAATGTCTACCTGACCGACATGGCGGACTTTGCGGCGATGAACGCGGCCTACGGCGAGCGATTCGCGGCGCCCCACCCCGCGCGTACCACGGTCGCGGTGGCGGGACTGCCGCTCGGCGCGCGGGTCGAGATCGAGTGCATCGCGCGCCGAGCGGCTGCCTGAGCGGTCACGGCGACAGCAGGCTTGAGAGCAGACCGCCCTCCCCACCGACGCCAAAGTAGTTCGCCAAGCTGATCAGGAAGGCGATGATCACCACCAGCGCGACCAAGCGCGGCAGTGCGGTGGGTGGCTCGGGGTACTTCACGGCGAAGCTCGAGCCAGCGCCGGATGGCAGTTCGGCTTCCTTCGTGAGCGCGCCGCCAAATGGCACGTTCATCTTCACGCGGCCGTTCACGGCCCAGCCGTTGGCGTCGAGAATCGGCCCGAGGTTTCGCTGCCGGAGCTTGAGCCAGGCGATCAACATCGACGGCGTGGAGATCACGAGCAGGATGCCGGCCAAGGCCAGGCAGACCTGCCAGAACGGGAGCGTCAGAATCCCGGTGAGATAACCCACCATCGTGGCGAGGAAGGTGCCGATGGCACCGAAGGCCACGCCGAGCGCTGCCACAGTTCCCACATCGATCTTCTTGGGCCCTTCGGCCTTCGCAGCCTTGTCAACATTGGCCGTGGACGAGGCGGCCGCGCCGAGCTTCGCGTCCGCCGCGGACTCCCCCGCCGCCGCGCGCTTGGCCACCTGCTCTTCGATCAATCGCACCAGCTTCTTATACGGCGACCAGAAGGCCTGCCGGATGCTAATGGGATTCTCCACGACCTTCGTGATGGTCGCATCCCAATCGCGGCCGTCTCGGTCGTAGAAGACGCCGTTGCGGCCGACCATCAGGAAGTCCGCGTCACCGCCGGTGAAAGCCGCGGCGATGGTCATCTTCTCGCCACTGCTGCGCGAGAGGTTGCAGTAGGCCAGATAGCACTTGGCCAAGCCAGCGAGCGCGGCGTGTTTGCCCGCGTCATCCACGCGCACACAGAGATCACAGCTGCGGCCGTCCAGATACAAAGTGCCGGCTTGGAACACCGCGGGCCGCACGCGACCATAGAAGTCGCGGAAGGCCACGAAGTTGTTGAGCAGCGAGACCAGGTCGCGATGATAGCGGGCGAGCCGCTCGACGTTGTCGATCGCGTTCATCGCCGGGGCGAGCTTCGCGTCCTCGGCGATCAAGGCATCGAGCGCCGCACGGCTGCCGCCCGCGAGGATCGCGCGCACACGCGCGATACCCAGGCTTTCCACCTTGTGTCCTGCCTTGCCGGCCGTCCAGGCCTCGTGGTCCGCGAACTTCGCCTGTAGCTGCGCCCAATCGGCTTCCGACAGCGTACTGCGCTGACCGAGGACCGGCGTCACTGCCGCGCTCGCGAATGTCGACAGCTTGGCCGCCCACGCGGGATTGACGCCCTCGGCGAGCGGCAACGCACGACCCGCCTCGATGCGTGCCAGTGGGAAGCCCGCGACCTCGTCAGCCGAGATATGCAGGTCCTTGGCCGCGATCTCGGCGTACTCCGCCTCGGCGCGGTTCAGCGCTCCGGCAGCCCGTGCGTCGAACGCCGCGAGCCGACAGCGGCCGAAGTAGTCATCAATCTTGGGGCGCACCGCCTGCAGAGCCGCGACGGCAGCCATCGTCGCTTCCCCAAGCGGCAGCAAGGCGGCCTGCTCCTGCTCTGCTCGCCCGTACCAACCCGCGAACGCGACACAGTCCTCGAAGAAGGCTTTCACAGTGTCTGACGTCACACCCGGTCGCCCGCTGCGATCCACGACCGGTCCCTGCGTCGCCAGGATCTCCTCGGCCACCTTGCGATCCCCTTCGTCCGTGATGCTGTCGAGCACCACCACGCCGTCTCCATTGAATCGCGAATGTGAGAAGACGACATCACGCTTCATCGTGTCGCCGACGCCGATGCTGGTGGCGTCCGGCTTCTCGAGGTTGCGAAGGATGGCCTGCGCCGATGCCTTGAGACGCGCGCCATCCTCGCTGGCGTCATTGATGGACGCGAGGGCGAGATCCCCACCCGTGAACAGGACAGCGGGGTCCTTGAGCATGCTGCAGGCCCATTCCACGGCCGTGAGCAGCTCGGGCACACGGATGCGTCCGTCGCCGTCGGCGTCGATCAGCTCCAGTGTGCGGTCGTCGAACTCCAGGCCTTTCACCGGACAGGCGAGCGCGACCCACAGCTTCTGGTCGAGCTGGCGGAGGTTACGGAGGTCATCGGCGGTCTCGAGGGAGACTTGATCGGAGCCGCCGGCGCGGAAGAAGCGCCAAGTATGCTGGGCCATGGCCAGAGTTCTCGGTCTGGTGGTGGGGGTGGGCCAGATTCGGTTGCTGAACGCAATATGCCCCGCGGTACAGGAGGCGTCGAGAGTCTTCGAGCGCGCAACGAGACTTTGTCGAGCAACGCTCGGGCGCCGCTCTGCCGCGCGTAGGCAAAGTCCGCACAGTCTTCCGTATTGCCCCCGCCTGCGTACGTCTGAAAGTTTCCACGATGCCTTGGCGCACGGGTTCTCCGCAGGAGGTGTTTCGGGCGTTCGCGAAACTGGGCCTCACCGCATTTGGAGGTCCCGTTGCGCACCTCGGTTATTTCCGCCGCGAGTTCGTTGAACGCCGCGCGTGGTTGAGCGATGCGCAGTTCGCCCAACTCGTGGCGCTCAGCCAGTTCCTGCCCGGACCGGCGAGCAGCCAGCTAGGCTTTGCGATCGGACTACGACGCGCGGGCATGGGCGGCGCTCTCGCGGCGTTCGTTGCCTTTACCCTGCCGTCGGCATTGCTCCTCTTCGCCTTCGGTACCAGCCTTCCGCGGCTGCAATCACCGTTCGCCGAGCGAGTGCTGCACGGCCTCGCGCTCGCCGCCGTGGCGATCGTCGCCCACGGGGTGACCCGGATGGCCCAGCGGCTCACGCCTGATCTGCCACGTGCCGTTCTGGCCTTGGTCGCTGCAACCGTGATGCTTCTGGGTTCACTGCCGTGGCTGCAGTTGGCCGTCATCGTCGGCGGCGCCTTGGCCGGGCTCGTGTTCCTCTCTCACGCGACGGATGGCGCGATGCCGGCATCGCCAACTGCCGCCGGAGTCCGCGGCGGCGCGGCAGCTCTTGTTGTCGCCGGGGTGCTCCTGGCGCTCGCGCTGCTGTTGCCCGCAACCGAACCCACCCTCGTCGCCATTGCTGCGGTCTTCTGGCGCGCGGGCTCGTTGGTCTTCGGTGGTGGCCACGTGGTGCTGCCGTTGCTGCAACACGCCACGGTCTCGCCGGGCTGGGTCTCCGTGGAGACCTTTCTTACGGGCTACGGCGCGGCGCAGGCAGTTCCCGGCCCGATGTTCACACTCGCCACCTTCCTCGGTGCGCAGATCCCGACCGCGGCACACCCGGCCGCTGGGGCGCTCGTGGCCACGCTCGCCATATTCGCTCCGGGCTTTCTCTTGCTGATTGGCGCGCTGCCGTTGTGGGAACGACTCTCGCACGCCGGCTCCGCCCGACGGCTCGTCGCGGGCGTCAACGCGGCGGTCGTCGGACTGCTCTTGGCGGCGTTGATTGACCCGGTGATGTCAAAGGCACTCCACTCCGGCGCTGACGTCGCCATCGCAACGCTTGCCCTCGTCGCGATTTGGCCTGAGCGTCGATCTGCGCTCTGGGCGCTCGTCGTAGGCGTGGCGGGCAGTGTGGCCGTGGCGGCCGTCGGCGGCCGTCTCTGATGAACGGCGACGAGGGCCGCCGCTGGCTATCTTGAGGCTGTGGCCGCAACCCGGTGCCCTGCCCTATGCTGATTCGACCAGCCCTCGCCGGCGACACGCCAGCCGTCCATCGGCTGCTGGAAGACGCCTCCTTGCCGCTCGACGGACTGCCTGACGACTTCGGCAACCAGCGCGACTTCTTGGTCGCCGACTCTGGCGATGCCGTGCGTGGCGCCATCGGCCTTGAGCGTTACGGCGACTCGGCGCTGCTGCGCAGCGCCGTCGTCGCGCCTGCCCTGCGCGGCACCGGACTCGGCGCACAACTCGTGCACGCCCTGCTCGAACACGCGCGAGCCACGGGGATCCGCGACCTCGTGCTGCTCACCACGACTGCGGAGCACTGGTTCCCGCGCTTTGGCTTCACGCGCATCACGCGCGCGGAGGTGCCCGAGGCGATGCACGCGTCGGCCGAACTGCAGGGCGCGTGCCCGGCGACGGCGGTAGTGATGAGGCTTTCTTTTGGATGAAGGATGGAGGATGAAGGATGGAAGCTGACGGAAGCTGACGGGAGCTGACGGGAGCGCAGCTGCCTCAAACGCCGAACGGGTGGCCCGGCATCAGTGCCTGGCCACCCGTCGCGTAGTCACCTTCATCCTTCATCCTACAACCTTCATCCCAGAAGTGGAGGCGGAGGGATTCGAACCCTCGTCTTGCATAAGATCATCCACAGCGTCTACGCGCGTATCCCGTCGATTGGTTTCCTGGTGCGCTGGCCGACAGGCCGCCGTCGCCCCAGTGAGTCCATCTTGATCTTGCCGGCTGGCGGAGGACGCGCCAGCAAGCCAGCCCGGATTTGCGATACCTGAGTGCCGCCCCGGGCGGGGCTACCTCTCAGGCACTGCTACGGTAAAGCTAGGCTTTACGCAGCGAGAGCGAAGTTGTTATTCGCAGTTGAGAATTTCCCGAGTGTTTTACCAGGGACCCGAGGACCTGGGCGCGCAGCCACGGAGCCACCTACACAATCGAAACCAGTCGCCCCCTGACGTACACTGAATGAATACCCGGACGGCCTCCGGAGTTCAATCAGGATGCGTCCAGCTCGACCCGGTTCCGGCCTCCGTGCTTGGCCGCATACAAGGCCTTGTCGGCGCGCTCGAACAACGTGGTCGCGCTGCCAGAGCGCGCCTCGTACAGGGCGACACCGAAGCTTGAGGTCACGCGGATCTCTCCCGCCGAGGTGCGCACGCGCAGCGCCTCGATCGCCTCCCGCAGGCGCTCCGCCACCTCGGCGGCGCCCTGCGCCTCGGTCTGCGGCAGCAAGAGGGCCAGTTCCTCACCACCAAGACGCACGACGACGTCGGTGCCGCGTCGCGCTCCCGTGAGGACAGCACCGACCGCCTTGAGCACCTGGTCGCCCGCCTCGTGCCCATACGTGTCGTTCACACGCTTGAAGTGATCGATGTCCGCCAACACCAGCGCCATCGCACCACCGTAGCGATCGGTCTCGGCCACGATCCGCCCAAAGCTTTCGTCGAAGGCCCGGCGATTAGGCAAGCCCGTCAACTGATCGGTGCGCGCGCGCTCCGTCGCCTCACGCACCGCCCACGCGGTCTCCAGCGCGCCCGCCGCGATGACACCCAGGTCAGCGGCCGCGTGCGCGTCATTGTGCGCCAATCGCCCGCGTCCCGAGTGGCCGAGAAGAATGGCGCCGATTGCGGCCTCGTTTCCGCCACGGCGCAGCGGCGCAATGCACAACGACCGCACCATGTGCGGCAACGACACGTGATCGAAGACCTGTTCATCAGGGTCGTGCAGCGGGCGGGCGTCGGGAAACGCCCGCAGCTGGCCCGAGCTGCAGACCTCGCCGACCAACGACGATGGGCCCGCCACCACACGCGGCCCGAAGTCCGGCGCCGACTCTCCCGAGTGCGAGAGCTCACCGCGGCGTTCCTCATTGTTCCAGCGCACGATCGTCGCCCACTCGGCGCCCGTGACGGTGCAGGCATCACGCACCAGGCCACGCTCGAGCGCCATCGGGTCGCGGCTGCCCTGCAGCGTGGTGGCCGTGCGCACCATCGCCCGCAGCTTGTTCGTGCGCGTGGCCAGCACCGAGCGGGCGCGCACCGCGTCGTAGAGGTCGGCGATTCCACGCCCGTGCCGCGTGACCCATTCGGTGATCGTCGTGCGGTCGTCCACGGGCAGCTCGCGGAAGTGCACGCTGACCGCCCCGCGTTCGACGCCGAGCATCGCACCAACGGACACGACCTCCAGGTGCGGGCCACCGGGATTGTAGGTGGAACGCTGCTCCTGCGCGCTCAGCCGCACGAGCAGCGCGTGCTGTTCGTGCAGGACCGGCGGCTCCGCACCCGGCGACCACGCGACCGCCGTCAACACGCCGTCGTGCTCGTCGTCGGGTCGCCAGAGCACGGACTGCGCGGCGCCCGTGTGTTCGGCGAGCAGCTGCAGCGCTCGCTCGATGACACGACGATCCTCCTGCTCCGCATCCACCGGCGCGGGGAACTCGTCCGAGCGGAACGCCGTGAGCAGCGTGCGGCTCTTCCGTTGCTCCTCGGAGGCCATCGGCAACGGCGGCACCGAGGAGCGCTCGACGATCGGCTGCGAGTCGTCGCCGGGCCAGACGAGGCGCGGGACGCCGCGACGACGCAGCAGCCAGGCTCCCGCCGCCACCACGACAATCAGCCCGATCCACAACACCGTCGCGGCCTCAGCCTTCGAGGATGCGGGCAGCAGCCACAGCGGCGCCGAACCCGTTGTCGATGTTGCAGACCGTCACGCCGGCGGCGCAGGAGTTGAGCATGGTCAGTAGCGGCGCCAGGCCCGCAAACGCTGCCCCGTAGCCCACGCTGGTCGGCACGGCGATGACTGGCACGCGCACGAGACCGCCAACCACAGACGGCAACGCGCCGTCCATGCCGGCCACCACGATTACGACGGCAGCCTCGGCCAAGGTCTCGCGACGCGCCAACACGCGATGGATGCCGGCCACGCCGACATCGGTCACGCGTTGCACAGGGTGCCCGATGGCATCGAGTGTAACCGCGGCTTCCTCGGCGACCGGGAGGTCGCTGGTGCCGGCGGTGACCACCGCCACACCGCGCGTCCCGCTTGCCGGCGGATTGGGGCCACGCAGCAACACTGTTCGCGCCAGTGCGTTGCGTTCCGCCTTCGCCCACCGATTCACGAGTGCCGCCTGCGCCTGCTCGTCCACTCGCGTGACAAGAAATCCCTCGCCGTGCTCCGCCAGCCGCTCCGTAATGGCCACCAGCTGCTCGGGAGTCTTTCCCTGTCCAAACACGACCTCAGGGAAGCCCTGCCGCAGCGCCCGATGGCGATCGAGCGTCGCGAACGGCAGCTCATCCACGGGTGCTGCGTCGAGCTGCGCAAGCGCAGCCTCGACGGTCGAGCGCCCTGCCGCGACATCGTCGAGCAGGGCGCGAACGCGTTCACGTCTCATCGGCGCTCACCATCACCGCATTGCAGCCGCCGGCTGCGGGCGGATGGGCGGGATCCTGCGCTCATGCGGCTTCCGCCGCGCGCGCCCAGTCGCTGGCGAGATACTCGACGAAGATGCCCTCGACCTCGTCGAAGCTATTCACCGCGTGCAGCTTCTTGCGCAGGTCCGCCGAGTTGGGAAGACCCTTCACGTACCAGCCAAGGTGCTTGCGGAACTCGATGGCCGCACCGATCGGATCCGCTTCGTACGCCTGCACCATCCGCGCGTGCTCCAACGCGATGTGGAATCGCTGCTCGACGCCTGGCGTGGCGGGCACGGGCTTGCCGTCGAGCAGCGCCCGCGCCTGCTGGAAGATCCACGGCTGGCCGAAACTGCCGCGGGCAATCATCACACCGTCGCAGCCGGTCTCGCGCTGCATGCGCCACGCGTCCTCGGCGGTCTTGATGTCGCCGTTGCCGATCACCGGAATCGAGATCGCCGCCTTCACCGCCGCGATCTCCTCCCAGCGCGCGTGCCCCGTGTACATCTGCGTGCGCGTGCGCGGGTGCAGCGCGATGGCCTTCACGCCGGCGTCCTGGCACTTGAGCGCGATCTTCACGGGATCGCGCATCTCCTCGCTCCAGCCACTGCGAATCTTGCAGGTCACGGGCAGGTGCGTGCCGGCAATCACGGCCCGAATCACCTGCTGCACCAAGTCGAGATCGCGCAGGCAGCCCGAGCCGCCGTTTCGCTTCACGACCTTCTTGACCGGGCAACCAAAATTGATGTCGATGTAGTCCGGCTGGAACACATCGGTGACCAGCGCCGCGGCCTCGCGCATCGCGTCCGGCTCGGCACCGAAGATCTGCACGCCGATCGGGTGCTCATCCGGCGTGAAGCGCAGCTTGTTGATGGTGGCCTCGTTCTCCCGACGGATGCCCTCGGCGGACAGGAACTCCGTGACGACGACATCCGCGCCCCATCGCCGGCAGAGACGGCGGAAGGGCGACTCCGAGACCCCGGCCATCGGGGCCAGGAACACGGGGACGGCGGCGGGGCCGGTGGGGTACGGGAAGGCCATTCAGGGAAAGCTAGAAAGTGCCCCAAACGCTTGCAACATCACGGTTTGACGGCCCTCGGGGGTGGGGTTACCATTCCCCTCTATGGAACTCCGGGAATTCTTCTCTGAAGACGCGATTCAACTCGAACTCGCGGGCACCAACAAGGACGACATCATCAAGGAGCTCATCGGGCTCCTCCGCCTCGATGAAAAGGACGAGGCGATGCTCTACAAGATGCTCAAGCGCCGGGAGAACCTCGGCTCCACAGGCATCGGGCGCGGGATCGCCATCCCCCACTGCCGCTCGCTCGTCGTGAGCAAGCTTCGCGTGGCCTTCGGCCGCAAGAAGGCCGGCGTGGACTTCAAGGCGATCGATGACAAGCCGGTGCACTTCTTCTTCCTGATCGTCGCGCCGCCGCTGGAGGTGTCCAACCAATACCTCCCGGTGCTGGGCAAAATCGCCCAGTTCTCCAAGGAGCCGGACGTGCCGGAGAAGCTGCTGGGACTCACGGAGCCCGCCCAGTTCATGGCGTTGCTGAAGGAGAAGGGCGTTTAAAAGGCGAACTGCTTTGCCACAGAGGCACAGAGACACAGAGACCTTCGGCCCGAGCCGAGACCTCTGTGTCTTCTTTCTTTGGGACTGACGGTGGCTCGGCGCAGAGATCCGTTCGCCGCCCCATTCGTGAACTGGCAGTTGGACTTCGCACCGAGGCATCGGTGCGCTCGAGACCCTCTGTGTCTCTGTGCCTCTGTGGCCAGCAGTTCCCAAACCCACTCCCCGACACCAGAATGCTGCCATGACCAATCCCCTCACCATCGCCAAGAACGCGGCCACTGAACTGGCCCTGCTTCCCGCTCTCGCCAACCGCCACGGCTGCATCACGGGTGCGACGGGAACGGGCAAGACCATTTCCCTTCAGGTGCTGGCCGAGCAGTTCTCCCGCATCGGCGTGCCAGTGTTCCTCGCGGATGTGAAGGGCGACTTGAGCGGTCTCGCGGCCAGCGGGCAGATGAGCCCGAAGCTCAAGGAGCGGCTCGAGAAACTCGGGCTCCCCGAACCGAGCTTCGGCGAGTGCCCCGTCACCTTCTGGGACGTGTTCGGCGAGCAGGGGCATCCCGTGCGCGCGACCATCTCCGACATGGGGCCGCTGCTGCTCGCGCGGCTGCTCAACCTGAACGACACGCAGGAAGGCGTGCTGTCGATTGCCTTCCAGGTCGCCGACGACAACGGCCTGCTGTTGCTCGACCTCAAGGACCTGCGCTCGATGCTGCAGTTCATCGGTGACAACGCCGCGCAGATCAAGACGCAATACGGCAACGTGTCGGCGGCCAGCATCGGGGCGATCCAGCGCGGGCTGTTGCAGCTCGAACAGCAGGGCGCCGAGCGGTTCTTCGGCGAGCCGATGCTCAACATCGACGACCTGATGCAGACGGTCGATGGCCGCGGCGTGGTGAACATCCTCGCCGCCGACAAGCTGATGCAGAGCCCACGGCTCTACGCGTCGTTCCTGCTTTGGCTGCTCAGCGAGCTGTTCGAGAACCTGCCCGAGGTCGGCGATCCGGAGAAGCCCAAGCTGGTGTTCTTCTTCGACGAGGCGCACCTCCTGTTCGCTGATGCGCCGGCGGCGCTCCTGGAGAAGGTTGAACTGGTGGTGCGGCTCATTCGCTCGAAGGGTGTCGGCGTGTACTTCGTCACGCAGAATCCCATCGACATTCCCGACAAGGTCCTCGGCCAGCTGGGCAACCGCATCCAGCACGCCCTGCGCGCCTTCACGCCGCGCGACCAGAAGGCGGTGCGCGCCACCGCCGAGACGATGCGACCGAACCCGGCCATCGACATCGAGCAGGCCATCCTTGAGCTGTCAGTGGGTGAGGCGCTGGTCTCGCTGCTCGACGCCAAGGGCAGCCCGGGCATCACGGAGCGCGCGTGGATGTTGGCGCCGGGCTCGCGCTTTGGTCCCATCAACGCCGACGAGCGCAAGGGCATCATCCAACAGTCAGTGGTGGCAGGCGTGTACGAGCAGGCGCAGGACCGGGAGTCGGCGTTCGAACTCCTGAAGGCACGCGCCGAGTCGGCGGCGGCGCAGGCACCGCAGCAGGCGCAAGGTCGTGGCGGCCTGATGGGTGGGGGTGCGGCGAGCGCAGGCGGCGCCGCAGCCGCCGGCGGCATCGCCGGTGCGCTCGGCGGCTTGATCTTCGGCAGCACCGGCCCGCGCGGCGGCAAGCGTGACGGACTGCTCGACATCATGGCCAAGAGCGCGGCCCGCAGCACGGGGACGGCCATCTCGCGCTCAATCATGCGCGGCGTCTTGGGCGGATTGCTCGGCGGGTCGAAGCGCCGCTAGGGCGCGTGCGCGTGGTCGATAATCACGCGCGCGACCTCGCGTCCGAGCTTCCGCCGCACGCGCTGCAACTGGAGGATGGCGGCCGCCGAGAGCCCGGCGGTCAGGCCCCACCAGATGCCGGCCGCGCCCATCCCGCGGCCGAAGGCCAGCCACGCACCAAGCGGCACCCCCACGGCCCAGAAACTCAGCGCGTGTAGGATGGCTGGGACGCGCGTGTCCCCCGCGCCGCGCAGGATGCTCGCCGAGATGACCTGCGTGCCGTCGAAGACCTGGAACACCGCGGCGATGGGAATCAGCAGCGCGGCGAGCTGCCGCGTGGCGGCGTCGACCGTGAAGAGCCCGGCGAGTCCGTTCGGTACGATGGCGAACACGATGGCGGTCGACACCATGAACCCGACGCCGACGACCAAGGCCGCGACGGCGTCGCGGCGCGAGGCGGCGACGTCGCCGCGCCCGATCGCGCGCCCCACCATCACCGAGCCAGCAGCCGCCACGCCCATGGGCACCATAAAGGTCATGCCCGCCAGCGCCAACGTGATCTCGTGCCCGGCCAGGACGATGGTGCCCAACCACCCGCTCATGACCGTCGCAAACCCGAAGGCCCCGGCTTCGGCTAGGAACTGCAGGCCGATGGGGAAGCCAAGGCGGAACATCCGCGACAGCGGACCCCAGCGCCACGATTCCGGGCGCCAGGCCGTGAGGTATGGCCGCAACTCGCGCCAGCTCGCCGCGAGGAGCACCAGCGCCATGACCCACCGGGCAATGGCCGTGCCCTGCGAGGAGCCGATGACGCCACCCGGCTCGAATCCCAGGTGCCCGAAGATCAGCACCCAGTTGAGGAACACATTCGCGAGGTTGCCGGCCACCACGCACAGCACCACTGGCCACACGCGATGGAAGGCCTGCAGCGTCTGCCGCAGCATGTTGAACGCGAAGAACGGCAGCATGCCCGGGATGCTCCAGAGCACGTAGCCCGCGGCGAGCGGCACGACCTCGGCCGGCTGGCGCAGCGCACTGAACACGGGTCGCGCGGCGAGGAAGCTGAGCGAGACCACGACGCTGATCAGCGCCGTCATCAACACGCCGCGCTGGATGCCGCGCGCGATCTGCGCCTCGTCCTCGGCGCCCACACCCTGCGCGATCACGGGATCGAGCGCCATCAGGATGCCGATCCCAATAATGGCGACGCCGAAGAAGTAGAAGTTGCCGAGCCCGCCGGCCGCGAGGTCGGCGGCCGAGACACGCCCGAGCATCGCCGCGTCCACGAGGCCCATGCCGTGCATCCCAAGATTCACAAGCACGATGGGCGCCGCGAGGCGCGCCATCTCTCTTAGCTCATGCCTCTTTGGGATCAGGTGGGTGAGAGCGGGCATCTTCTCTTGGATGAATCCTTGGGGATGCCACAGAGGCACAGAGACACAGAGGGCCACGGGGCGCAGGTGCATCGTGCCGTGGCCGCTTCAATGGAATTCTAAGGGGTCCGGGGGGAGAGATCCCTGCGACCAGACCCCAAAGCACTCAAAGAAAGAAGACACAGAGGTCTCGGCTCGCGCGAGTACCCTCTGTGTCTCTGTGCCTCTGTGGCAAAAAAGCTCAGCGCACCAAACCCTGCCCTACTCCCACTCAATCGTGGCCGGCGGCTTGGAGCTCACGTCGTAGACCACGCGGTTCACCCCGCGCACCTCGCGGATGATGCGGTTCGAAATCCGCCCCAGCACCTCGTGCGGGAACTGGTACCAGTCCGCCGTCATGCCGTCCGTGCTCGTCACCGCGCGCAGCGCGATCACGTGCTCGTAGGTGCGCCCGTCTCCCATCACGCCCACCGAGCGCACGGGGAGGAACACCGCGAAGGCCTGCCAGATCTCATTGTACAGGCCCGCCGCGCGGATCTCCTCGAGGTAGATCGCGTCCGCGCGTCGTAGTGTCTCGACGTTCACCGGATCCACCGCACCCAGCACGCGGATCGCCAGGCCAGGCCCCGGGAACGGATGCCGGCCCACCATCTCCTCCGGCAGGCCCAGCTCGCGGCCCACGTTCCGCACCTCGTCCTTGAACAGCTCGCGCAGCGGTTCAATCAACTTGAACTTCATGTCCGGCTTGAGGCCGCCCACATTGTGGTGCGTCTTGATCGTCGCGCTGGGGCCGCCCTTCGCGCTCACCGACTCGATCACGTCCGGATACAGCGTGCCCTGTACCAGGAACTTCGCGTCCTTCCCCGCCTCGGCGCTGGCGTCCTCGAACACGTCGATGAACGTGTGGCCGATCGCCTTGCGCTTCTTCTCCGGGTCGTCGAGGCCATTCAGCGCGTTCAGGAAGCGATCCTCCGCCCGCACCGTGATCAGTTTGATGCCGAGGTGCTGCCCCATCGTGCGCTCGACCTGCTCGCGCTCGTGGAGGCGCAGCAGGCCCGTGTCCACGAAGATGCAGGTGAGCTGGTCCCCGATCGCCTTGTGCACCAGCGCGGCCGCTACGGACGAGTCTACGCCGCCCGAGAGCCCGCAGATCACCTGCGCGTCGCCTACCAACTCCCGGATTCGCGTGACTTCCTGCTCGATAAAGTGCCCAGGCGTCCAGTCCGGCGAACATTTGGCCACCTGGAACAGGAAGTTCTGGATCATCTCCGCGCCGCGCACCGAGTGCGCCACCTCGGCGTGGAACTGGATGGCATGGATCGGTTTCGACTCGTGGCGAAAGCCGACCACCGGGTTCGAGTCGCTGGCCGCCGTGAGCACGTAGCCCTTGGGCACCGTCTCCACGTGGTCGCCGTGCGACATCCACACCACGGAGCGCTCACCGACGTCGAAACCGGCGAACAGGCCCGACGCTTCCTTGACCTCCATCTCGGCGCGTCCGTACTCGCGGCGTCCCCCACCCTTCACGTCGGCGCCGGCGAGCTTCGCCAGCCACTGCATCCCGTAGCACACGCCGAGCATCGGCGCGAGGTCGAGGATGGCCGGATCGAAGTCCGGCGCATCGGCGTCGGTCACCGAGCTGGGGCCACCCGAGAGGATGATCGCCGTCGGCTTCCAGTCCTTGATCCACTGCAGCGAGCGGTCCGGCGGATGGATCTCCGAGAACACGCGCGCCTCACGGACGCGGCGGGCGATGAGTTGGGTGAACTGCGATCCGCAGTCGAGGATCAGGACGCGCGAGCCTTCGTGGGTCACGTCTTCCACTCCGCGCCGTCGAGCTTGATGAACTCGACGCGCTTGGTATCAAGGTCAAGCACCGCCGCGGACGGTGCCCCGTAGAGCCAACCACAGGCCTCGCCGGGATTCACGATCAAGGTGTCGTTCCGGGTCTTCATTTCCTGCAGGTGCGTGTGGCCGTGCACCACAATCGAGTGCGCGAGCACGGAGCGCTCCACGACCTCACCGATGTCGTGCACGATCAGCACCTTGTGGTCACCGACCTTCATGGCGTGCGGCGACTCGAAGAGTTCGAGGCCCATGCCCTGGGCGGCCGCGCCGCGCAGGCCCTCGGGGTCGCCGTCATTGCGGCCAAAGATGCCGGCCATGGCGATGCCGTGATCCTGGAAGGGCTTCAGCGCGAACGGCGAGCAGTAGTCGCCCGCGTGCAGCACGAAGGTGACCTCGTGCTTGAGGAACTCACGCAACAGCGCGTCCACCGCCGGAACCCGATCATGCGTGTCTGCCAACAGGCCGATCCGCATCACGCCTCCTGCCACTGGGGGGAAACCACGTCCTGCCGCACGAGGGCATCGTACGCCTCGCGCTCGGTCACCACGGCGAACCGTGTTCCATCCACCATCACCTCGGCCGCGAAGGGGCGGCCGTTGTAGCGCGAGGCCATTGCCGCGCCGTAGGCGCCCACTGTGTGCACGACCATCAGCGCACCGGCGGGCACGTCGGGCAGCGTGCGATCCACGCCGAGGAAGTCTCCGCTCTCACAGACCGGGCCCACCACGTCGGCCACGATCTCGCCGCCGTGCTGCGCGACCGGCTCAATGTGATGATACGCATCGTAGTGCGAGACGCGAATCAGTTCGGTCATCCCGGCGTCGCAGACCACGAACTCCACGCCGCCGTTGTGCTTGCGGTACAGCACCTCGGTGAGCAGCACCGCTGAGGCGGCCACGAGGTAGCGGCCGTGCTCGAGAATTAGTTCCACGTCGCCGAGGGCGTCCACGGCGCGCTTCATCAACTCGGCATAGGCCGCGAGATCCGGCTCCGGCTCCTCGGGACGATACGGCACCGGCAGGCCACCGCCGAGGTCGAGATACTTGATCGGCGCACCCTCGCCGCGCAGCGTGTGCGCCAACTGCACGAGCTTGCGCGAGCCCGTGTCGTAGGCGCCATACGAGAAGAGCTGCGAGCCGACGTGCATGTGGAAGCCGCTCAGCGTGAGGCCCGGCAGTCCCATGATCACACGGGCCACACGCGCGGCGTCGTCCAACGGCACGCCGAACTTGTGCTCCTTGTCGCCCGTGGCGATGTAGTGGTGCGCGTTCTCCACCTCGACGTCGGGATTCACGCGCAGGCCGACGGTGGCGTTGCGGCCGCGCTTCACGGCCAGTGCGGACAGTCGGCGCGCCTCGTCCTCGCTCTCGAGGTTGATCAGCTTCACGCCCGCGTCCAGCGCCTCGGACATGTCGCGCGGCGTCTTGCCGACGCCGTCAAACACGATGTCCTCCGGCTTGAAGCCGGCGCGCAGCGCCTGGAACAGCTCGCCGCCGCTGACTACATCCACGCCGATGCCCTGCTCGCGCAGCGTGCGCAACACCGCGGCACTGCCGTTGGCCTTGGCCGCGAAGTGCACGCGATGCGGGATGCCCGCCAACGCCTGCGTCAGCCGCTGCGCCCGTTCGCGCAGCACCGACGCGCTGTACACGTAGCTCGGCGTGCCCGCGACCTCCGCGATGCGCGACAAGGGCACGCCGTCGACGTGCAGCTCGCCATTGCGTCGCGTGAATCCCGTCGCGGTCTCCAGGCCCTGCGCCATCAGTACGCCTTCGCCCACACGACTTCGTGCTTGGCTGGCTCGCCCGTCACGAGGCAGGTCGTCGGCGCATCAGGCGATCGGAACTCCGCATCGGGAATCACGCGGATGGTCGCCTTGGTCTCCTCCTTCACCTTGGCCTCCACCGCCGGATCGCCGTTCCATCCCGCGTACACGAAGCCGCCGGGGCCCTCCATGATCTCCTTGAACTGCGCATAGGAGGTCACGTTGCGGTGCGAGTTGGCCTCGCGGCGCGCCTTCGCCGCCGCCAGCAGGTCGCCCTGGATCGTCTCCAGCAACTTGGCCACCGTCTCCGGCAGGCCGGCCATCGGCAGCGCTGCCTTGGCCCGAATGTCGCGACGCGCGGAGAACACGCTGCCCTTCTCCAGGTCCTTCGGCCCGATCTCCAGGCGCAGCGGCACGCCGCGCATCTCCCACTCGTAGTACTTGGCGCCGGGCTTGATGCCGTCGCGGTCGTCCACCTTCACCCGCAGGCGGTCCGTCGCGCCACGACCCGTCCACGCCGTGAGCTCGGCCTTGGCCTTGTGCGCCGCCTCGACCACGCGGGCACGTTCGTCGTCCGACTTGTAGATGGGGACGATCACCACCTCAGTGGGTGCCAGTCGCGGCGGCGTCACCAAGCCGTTGTCATCGGAGTGCGTCATCACCAGCCCGCCGATCATGCGCGTGCTCACGCCCCAGCTCGTGTTCCAGGCAAAGGCCATGTCGCCCTTCTCGTCCTGGAACTGCAGCTCGAAGGCCTTGGCGAAGTTCTGCCCGAGGTTGTGCGAGGTGCCGGCCTGCAGCGCCTTGTTGTCCTGCATCATCGCTTCGCAGGAGTACGTGCGCAGCGCGCCGGCGAACTTCTCGCTCTCGGTCTTCTGTCCCGTCACCACCGGCATCGCGATGAAGCCTTCCATGAACTCGCGATACACGCCGAGCATGCGACGCGCCTCTTCCTCGGCCTCGTCGTGCGTGGCGTGCGCCGTGTGGCCTTCCTGCCAGAGGAACTCCAGCGTGCGCAGGAAGAGCCGCGTGCGCATCTCCCAGCGGACGACATTCGCCCACTGGTTGATCAGGATCGGCAGGTCGCGATAGCTCTGCGTCCACTTCGCGAACATGTGGTAGATGATCGTCTCCGACGTCGGCCGGACGACCAACGGCTCCTCCAGCTCCTTGCCGCCGCCGTGCGTCACCACCGCCGTCTCCGGCGCGAAACCCTCGACGTGCTGCGCCTCCTTGCTCAGGAAGCTCTGCGGAATGAACAGCGGGAAGTACGCGTTCTCGTGGCCCGTGGCCTTGAACATGTCGTCCAGCGCGCGCTGCATCCGCTCCCAGATGCCGTAGCCGTTGGGCCGGATGACCATCGAGCCCTTCACCGGCGAGTAGTCCGCCAGCTCGGCGCGCAGCACCAGTTCGTTGTACCAGTCGGAGAAGTTCTCCGCGCGGGTCGTCAGCTTCTTGTCGTCAGCCATCGTCTCGTCGTCAGATAGAACCGCGCCTAACGCTGGCGCTGCGTTTGCAGCCAGTGGCGTAGGCCCTGCATCACCTGCGCGTCGCCCGAGAGCAGCGCGCCGGCATCCACCGCGTGCGTCGCGGCCCCCGTCAGCTTGCCGAGCAGGCTCATCGCCTCCACAGCCCCGTCTTCGCGGAAGTAGATCACCGCGCTGGCGCCGGCCTTCACTGCGCCGTCCACCTGGTTGCGCGTCGCCTGCGTCTTGTAGCGCTCCTCGTTCATTCCGTGCGCGACGCTGAAGTCCGCGGCGCGCAGTGCCGTCGCCATACGCAACGCGTCCGCGTAGGGACGCGCGAGCGATCCGTTGCCGGTCACAACCTGGAAGTCGAGGGCGTCCTGCTTGTCCTCGGGCCAGAGGCCGCGCTCGGTGAGCAACTCGCCGAGCACCACGTCGCCCATGCCGAAGCCCAGCGCGGGGAGGTCGGCGCCGCCCAAGGCCTTCAGCAGGTCGTCGTATCGGCCACCGCCGCAGATGGCGCGCAGCTCGCCCTTGGCGTCGAAGAGCTCGAACACCACGCCCGTGTAGTAGGCCAGGCCGCGGACAATCGAGAGATCGAGCGTGACCCAGTCGCCGATGCCCAGCGCTTCGCAGTGCTCGAGATACCTCTCGAAGCGCGCGATCGCCTCGCGGGCAGGTGTCGCCGCGGACGCCGAACCGAACTCCTCCTTGAGCGTCTCGAATGTCGTCCCGCTCGCCAATTCAAGCACGCGCTCCACGAGCTGCGCCGAAAGCCCAGCCGCCGCCAGCTTCTCCGCGCTCACCTCACGCGGCTGCCGCGCGATCTTGTCCACGACGCCATACACAGCCGGCCGCTGGGTTTCGGTCACACCCATCGCATCGAGCACGGCATTCAACATCCGCCGATCACTCACCCGTGCCCGCACGTCCTCGTGCGTGAGCCCCAGCTCCTGCATGATCCCCACCGCCACGGCGAGCAGCTCCGCATCCGCGACCTCAGTGGGCTCCCCCACGATGTCCACGTTCAGCTGGAAGTGCTCACGCAACCGCCCACGCTGGGCCCGCTCGTAGCGGAACAACTGCGGAATCGAGAACCAGCGCACGGGCTTCCGCAGGGCCGAAGCCTTGGCCCCCACCATCCGCGCAAAGGTCGGCGTCATCTCCGGCCGCAGCGAGACCTCGCGGCCGCCCTTGTCCGTGAAGTTGTAGAGCTGCCCGACGATCTCCTCGCCAGACTTCTTCGTGTACAGGTCCAGCGGCTCCAGCGGCGGCCCGTCGTACTCCACAAACCCGTACCGGCGCGCAACGGCCCGCCAGGCGCGGAAGATGTGCGTCCGACGGGCCAGGTCTTCAGGATAGAAATCGCGGAACCCGGGGAGGGCCTTGCTACTCATCCCGCAATTTATCGGGGGGCCGGAGACACCTGCAACCGAGCCAGCGCATCGCCCACGGTGTGGAAACTGCCCGTCACGAGCACGGTCGCCCCTCGGGAAGGGGCCACGGCCAGCGCCCGCTCGAAATCGCGCTCGACCTCGGCGCTCCAGCCCCGTGAGCGCGCGTACTCCAACACCTCGCTGCTGACCCAGGCCCGGCTGGCGGGCGCCGTCGGCGCGTCCGTGAGCACGAAGTGGTCCACCTCGCCCGCGAGGGCCGAGAGCATCCCCCGCCAGTCCTTGTCGCCAAGGACGCTCACGAGTGCTACGACGGGCCTCGGCGGGGCCACGGCACGCAGGGTCAGCGCGGTCACGGCGGAACCATCGGGATTGTGCGCCACGTCGAAGATCCAGGCGCCGTGGCGGGAGAAGCGTCCAGGCAGGGTCACGTCGCGGAACGCCGGGACGTCCTCTGCGATCGGTCGGCGGAGGTCCCCCGGCAAGGCATCGAGCATCGTGAGGGCGGTCATCGCGTTCTGCGCCTGATGGCGCCCAGGCAGGCCCGTCACGACCTCGAACGACTCAGCGCCTCGCATCCACGTAAACCGGGTCCCCACAGCCGTGACCTCGATGGCCGCCGCCGAGCCCTCGTCGGCGACAATCCGAACCGGTGCGGCCCCGCGCCGGGCGGCCTCGGAGGCCAGCAAGGCGCGAATCTCCGGATCCGGCTCCCCCACCACCGCCGGCGCACCCTGCTTGTAGATCCCGGCCTTCTCCGGCGCGATGGTCTCGCGCGTCGTGCCCAGCCACTCGGTGTGGTCGATGCCAATGCCCGACACGCCCGCCACCAACGGATGCACCACGTTCGTCGCGTCGAGCCGCCCGCCGAGCCCGGTCTCGATCACCGCCACGTCGACGCCCGCATCGGCAAAGAGCTGGAATCCCATCGCCGTGGTCGCCTCGAAGAACGTCACGCCCAGACGGTCAACCGTCGGCGTCCAGCGCTCGAGCCACGCCTTGATCAGCGCGTCCTCGACCGGTCGCCCGTCCACCACGAAGCGCTCGCGGAAGTGGACCAGATGCGGCGACGTGTACTTGGCCACGCGAAGCCCCCGCGCGCGCAGCGCGCCCTCCAGCAGCGCGCAGACACTACCCTTCCCATTGGTGCCGGCGATATGCAGCACGCGCAAGCGATGCTGCGGGTTCCCGCACTCGGCGAGAAACGCAGTGACGCGCTCGAGCCCCAGCTTCCATTGACCCGTCGTGCGCGCAAACAGCGCGTCGAGCGCGGCCTGGTAGGCCGCGTCGGTCATCGCAGGCTCAGTTCGAGGACCAGCCGACCGCCGCCGGCTTGCCGCTCATATGGCGCAGCAGTTGGCCCACCGTGCGCTTGAGCTGATGGCGATGCACCACGCGGTCCACCATGCCGTGCGTGAGCAGGAACTCCGCCGTCTGGAATCCCTCGGGCAGGTCCTGGCCGAGCGTCTGCTTGATCACGCGAGGCCCCGCGAAGCCAATGACCGCACCGGGCTCGGCGAGGATGGCATCGCCCAGCATCGCGTAGGAGGCACTCACGCCACCCGTGGTGGGGTTTGTCAGGATAGACACATACGGGATGCTGCGCTCACCCAGCTGCGCGAGCACGGCCGAGCTCTTGGCCATCTGCATCAAGGAGAGCACGCCTTCCTGCATGCGCGCGCCGCCAGAGGCCGAGATGATGATCAACGGCCACTTCTTCTCCAGCGAGCGCTGGCCGAGCCGTGCGATCTTCTCGCCGACCACGGAGCCCATCGACCCGCCCATGAAGGCGAAGTCCATCACACCTAGGTTCACGGGCATCCCGTCCATCAGGCCACCGACGGCGAGAAGGGCGTCGCTTTCGCCCGCCTTGTCGAGGGCCTTCTTCAGGCGCCCGGGATACTCGGGGAAGCCGAGCGGGTCCACCGACTTGAGGTCAGCCTCCTTCTCGTCGATCGACCCCTCATCGAGCAGCAACGCCACGTACTCGTGAGCCCGAATGCGACGGTGGTAGTCGCAATTGGGGCACACGTTGTGGTTGCGCACGAACTTCTCGCGGATGTCCGTGTGGTCGCAGGCCTCGCACTTCTCCCAGGCATCGGGCGGGATCTCGAGGCGCGCGGCGCGCGGCGGACGGGGCTTCTTCTCCTTGCGGAACCAGGCCATTCAGGAAAACTGTCGACCCGTGACCTATATCACCAGCCCGTCGGCCCGGCCCCGGCCCTCGGCTGAGACCAGCACCAGGATGCCCACGCTGAGCCAGCAGGACAGCATGAAGGAGCCGCCGTAGGAGAAGAACGGCAGCGGGATGCCGGTGATGGGCATCAGCCCGATGGTCATCCCCACGTTCACGAGGATGTGCGTGAACAGGGCCGCCGTCACGCCGAAAGCGGCCAGTGAGGCGAAGGGATTGGCGGCGCGGCCCGCGATGCGGATGGTGCGCAGCAGGAACACAGCGAACAGCGAAAGCACCAGCGCCACGCCGAAGAACCCAAACTCCTCGCCCACCACGGCATAGATGAAGTCCGTGTGCTGCTCGGGGAGGAAAGCGAGGCGCTTTTGTGTGCCGTCGGTGAAGCCCTTGCCGAAGAACCCACCGGACCCGATGGCCACCTGCGATTGGATCAGGTGGTAGCCGGAGTTGCGCGGATCACTCGACGGATCGAGAAACACGAGTAGTCGCCGCTGCTGGTACGGGTTGAGCTTGTCCCAGAGAATGGGCGCGAATACGCCCATCACCACGTTCGCGCCGACCAGCGCAGAGCTCTCGATCCACGACGGCCGCTTCCACGCCACCAGCGCCAGCAGCAACAGGAACCACGCTCCCCACACCCCCGTGCTGAACGCCAGCACCAGCGAGACGCCGGGACTCGCCGCCATCAGCAGCAGCGGCCAGCTCACGCCACTCCAGTAGAGCATCGCGAAGAAGATGCCGATGAACACGAGGCCCGTGCCGAGGTCCGGCTGCGCCATCACCAGGAGCCAGGGAATGCCAACGATCAGCGCGGGCCGCCACAGGCCAAACAGGCTCGCGGCCGCCACGCGCTGCGCAGAGAGCACGCGGGCCATCATCAGGACCGTGGCGATCTTCGCGATCTCGGCTGGCTGGCCAATGCGCACACCACCGATGGCCAACCAGCTCTTCGTGCTAGCGGCCGTGCCCGCGCCCGTGCCGATGACCAGCAGCAGGAGCAACATCACCAGCGCGGCGAGGTACAGCGGCAGGGAGGCCCACTCCAATGCGCGAACGGAGAGCCGGGACATCCCCCACATCACCCCGAGCCCAAGCCCCGCCCACACCAGCTGCGTGCGCCACAGGCCCGAGACGAAGTTCGGCACGTCGGTCTGGCCGGCCGAGTAGACCATGGCGATGCCCAGCGCCGTGAGTGCGCAAGCGAGGGCCACCAAGGGCCAGTCGGTGGGCACCACGCCCTGCCCCGAGCGGAACGAACCCGTGTGGCGCATCAATCGCCGTCCGTCGGCGGCAGGGAGACCACCGTCACCTTGAGGTAGTGCTCCATGATCCGCGACGCGAGCCGAGCGGCGCGCGACCCGTGGCCACCGAACTCAAGCATCAGGGCCACGACGATCTTGGGATCCTCGGCAGGGGCGTAGCCGACGAACCAGGCGTGGTCGTTGATCGCATCCTGCGCGTTCTGCGCGGTGCCGGTCTTGCCCGCCACGACAATGCCGTCCAACCGTGACCCGCGCGCCGTACCCCGACCGACCACATCCGTGAGCGCCTGCTGCAGGCCCTGCAGCTGCTCTGGACGCAATGAGAACAGGCGGTCGCGCTGCACCTCCCCTCGGACCACCTCGGGCCGCGCGGCCTCGCCGTCCGTGGCCAGCGCCGTGTAGAACCGGGCCATGTTCGCCACGGTCTGCGAATTCTCGCCCTGGCCAATCGACAGGTTCAGGATCACACCCTGCGACCACCCTTGCGGACCGAACAGTCGGTCGTAGTACTGCCGCGCCGGATCCGTGGGGAACAGGGGCCGCGTCTCGGCCGGCAAGTCGATGCCCGAGCGCTCACGCGAGCCCAGCCGGATGCCGCCCGCCACCAGCTCCTGCAGCCCGATCTTCTGCCCAAGCTGGTAGAAGTAGACGTCGCAGGATCCTTCGATGGCGCCCGCGAGGTCTACGTTGCCGTGGCCATCCGGCTTGTGGCAGCGGAAGAAGCGATTCCCGAACTGGAGACCGCCGGTGCACGGGACCTCCATGTGGTCGTCGATCTCCACCAGCCCCCGCTCCATCGCGATGATGGCGGTCTGCAGCTTCCACACTGAGCCAGGCGGATACGTGCCCTTGATCGCCTTGTTGTACAGCGGCTTGCGCGGATCCTCCTGCAACTGCGTCCAATACGCCTGCGGGATGCCGCCGATGAACTGGTTGGGGTCGAACGTCGGCGCAGAGTGCAGCGCGAGCACCTCGCCCGAGCGCGGCTCCATCGCCACGACGCCGCCGATCAACGAATCGCCGAAGAGGCGGTACACGAAGCGCTGCAGGTCGAGGTCGATGTTCGTGTACAGCGGCGGCGGCGCCTCGGGCTCGAGGTCCGGCCGCGCCTCCTCCCGCACGATGCGTCCGCGCGCGTCCACTTCCACGAAACGAGCACCCTCGCGCCCGCGCAGGCGATCCTCGTACTGCCGCTCGATCCCGTCCTTGCCCACCTGCTGCCCCGCCTTGTACTCGGCGTAGCGCTCCTGCCCCAGCTCCGTCTCGCTGATCTCGCCCGTGTAGCCGACCAACGCGGACACCGCGGGTCCGTCGGGATAGTAGCGCTTGGGCGCCGACTGGATGATCAGGCCCGGGAACTCGACGCGCCGTTCCTCCAGCGCGCTCACCAGCTCAAACGACGCGTCGGGAAACAGCACCACCGGGCGAACCGGCTCGCGCCGATAGCGACGCACCGCCGCCCCCACCTGCTCGGGCGTCACCGGCACCACGTCGCCGATCCGGCGCATCATCACGCGCAGCGAGTCCTCGTTGCGCACCAGTACCGAGATGGCGTAGCCGGGGATGTTCTCCGCAATGACGCGCCCCGTGCGGTCGAGGATGTTGCCGCGCGGCGCCGGCACCGGCAGCTCGCGCAGGCGATTCTCCTCGGCCTTGAGATAGAAGCGCGAGCCCTGCAGCACCTGCGTGCGGAAGAACGCCGAGGCGATGACGAGAAAGACCAACAGCAGCAGTGCCGAGGCGATGCGTCCACGTTCCTGAACCGCGTTGGGATGGAAGCTCATCGCGTCCTCCGTTGGTCGAGGGCGGGCCGAAGCACCGCCGCGACCACCAAGCCCACCAAGGCGGTGGCCAACGCCGACGCCGGCGTCCAGGCCACCAGCTGCCACACCAGTGCGCTGCCACCGAGCCGCTGCTCGGCCACAATCGAGATCAGGTCAAAGGCCAGCTTGCCGAGGAAGACGAACACGGCGGTCAGCGCCAGGTCGTCCACGAAGAAGGCGGCCTTGAGCCGCGAGGCGCCAAATGCCATCAGCGTCATCGCCAGGGCACCCGCGCCGAGGGCTTCCGGCGTCATCGCATCGAGGACGAGGCCGACGCAGAAGCCCACCACCGAGGCCACGGCCGGCCGCGCGCGCACCGCCACCAGCAGCACGCCGATGACGAGGAAGTCCACACCCGCGCGCCAATCGAGCAACGGGCGCAGCGTGAAGTGCAGCGCGACCATCAGCACGAGCACGACGGCGACGAGGATGCCGCGGGACCAGTTCACGGCTGCTCCCGGCCGATAGGTGTTGGCACGGGCGATGCGGCGCTGGAGGAGTCAGAGGCAGCGGCGGATGCCGGCGGCAGCGTATCCGCGGCCGCCGGTGACGGCTGCGCGCTGCGCGCCCGCTGCGCCGCCACGCTGTCCGCCGCCGCACGCACGCGCCGCTGCAGCGCCTCGGCCTCAGGCCGCCACACGCTCTCGACTTCCTCGCCGATGCGCTCGCGCGAGAGCACCATCACCGAGGTGATGTCCGACGGCCGTACCGCCGGCCGCACGAGATAGCTACGCGCCCAGGGCCGGCCCGTCTGCAGCGGCCGTAGGATCGTGCCGATCATCACGCCACGCGGGAAGATCCCACCGAGGCCGGAACTCACCACTGGCGTCCCGGCGCGCAGCGGCGCCCGCGACGAGACGCCGTGCAGCTCCAGCAGCCATTGCTCCGCCCCGTCACCCTCGTGCGCGCTGATCAAGCCAAACGCGTTGCCGTCGAGCGTCGTGGCGCTGACCCGGAATTCCGGGTGCGGCCAGACAAGGGCCACGCTCGTGCGCTCATCCACCGTCTCAATCATGCCGACGATGCCATCGGCGGCGACCACGGCGCTCAGCCGCTCGACACCCTGCGCCGCACCCGCGGAGAGCAGCAGCGTGTGGTCATCACCCAGGCCGCGGATGGCCAATGCCTCGGCGGGCGTATAGCCCCAGCGGAGCGCACGGCCCAGGCCAAGGAGCTCGCGGAGTCGCGAGTTCTCCGCCTCGACGGCACTCAATCGCATCGCGCGCTCGGCGACGCTATCGGCCACGACGCGCAACGAGTCGTTCGTGGCCAGCGCGCGCTTGGCCACCGAGGCGCGCTCCTGCAGCATGGCCAGCGGGCCCACGAGATTGCGGCGGATTGTGCCCGCCACGGCATCACGCGGCGCCGGCGGCAGCACGAGCAGGACCAGCGCAGCGACGACGCAGGCGGCAGCGACGATGGTATCGGTGGCGGAATCCGCCCGAGCCCCGCGCGGCACGCTACCGGCCCGTCATCAGGTGCTGAGCACCGACCAGTACTTCGCCTCGTCGTCGAGGATCCGCCCCGTGCCGCGCACCACGCAGGTCAGCGGGTCCTCGTCCACGTGGATCGGCAGGCCGGTCTCCTGCGTGAGCAGCACGTCCAGCCCGCGGATCAGCGCGCCACCGCCCGTCATCACGATGCCGCGGTCCACGATATCCGACGCCAGCTCCGGCGGCGTGATCTCCAGCGCACGGCGCACCGCGTTCACGATCTGCTGGATCGGCTCCTGCACCGCCTCGCGGATCTCCGCCGAGTGCACGCGCACCGTCTTCGGGATGCCCGAGACGAGGTCGCGGCCCTTCACTTCCATCTCGCGCTCCTCGCCAAGCGGCGCGGCCGATCCGATCTGGATCTTGATCTGCTCCGCCGTCGGCTCGCCGATCAGCAGGTTGTAGCTCTTGCGCATGAACTGCACAATGCTCGCGTCGAGCTCGTCGCCGCCCGTGCGGATCGACGTGTCGGACACGATGCCCGAGAGCGCGATCACCGCGATCTCCGTCGTGCCGCCACCGATGTCGATCACCATGTTGCCCGTCGGCGTCTCCACCGGCAGGCCGACACCGATCGCCGCCGCCATCGGCTCGGCGACCATGAAGACTTCCTTCGCGCCCGCGCCCAGCGCCGAGTCACGCACGGCGCGCTTCTCCACCTCGGTAATGCCCGAGGGCACGCACACGATGACGCGTGGCTTCACCTTGAACACGTGGTTCTTGATGATGAGCTCAAGGAAGAAGCGCAGCATCTTCTCGGTGACATCGAAGTCGGCGATCACGCCGTCCTTCATCGGGCGCACGGCGATCACGCCTTCCGGCGTGCGGCCGAGCATGCGCTTCGCTTCCAAACCGACGCCTTTGATCTTCTTCGTCTCGCGATCGATCGCGACGACGCTGGGCTCATTCAGGACAATGCCTTCGCCCTTCACGTAGATGAGCGTGTTCGCCGTTCCCAAGTCGACGGCGATGGCATTCGCCGGCAAAAAACCACCGCTTTGGAAGAACGGCCACTTCAGAGGCAATGTCGGATTCTCGCGCGTCCGGGGATACGGAAGACGCCTGAGGCGGGAGGAGGCAACTACTTATCAGAGCGGAAGTTAGTTCGGGGAGAGGGGGGCTACAAGGCGGACCCTTTAGGATGCGGGATTCGGGCTGCGGGGGGGGGCTTCAACAGCAGCCGTGAGTTGTGAGTGGTGAGTCATGAGTGCCGTTTCTCACGACTCACAACTCACGACTCACGACTTCCCGAAACCTCGCGACGAGCCCCGCCCAGAACGCAAAACGGGGGCCCGACCACAGGTCGAGCCCCCGTTCCCGCATCCCAAGCTCGCCGTTATTTCACGAACTTGGACGCCTCGTGGTACTCCATCCCAAACGCCTCGGCCACGCCGGCGTAGGTCACCTTCCCCTCCACGACATTCAGCCCCTTGAGCAGCGCCGGATCCTCCTTCAGCGCCTGCTTCCAGCCCTTGTTGGCCAAGCGGAAGGCATAGGGGAAGGTCGCATTGGTCAGGGCCAGCGTCGAGGTGCGCGGCACCCCGCCCGGCATGTTGGCCACGCCGTAGTGGATGATCCCGTCCACCGTGTAGACCGGGTTCTCGTGCGTGGTGGCCTTGATGGTCTCTACACAGCCACCCTGGTCGATGGCCACGTCGACGATGACCGAGCCCGGCTGCATAAGCTTGAGGTCCTCGCGGCGAATCAGCTTGGGCGCCTTCGCACCCGGCAGCAGCACGCCGCCGACCACGAGGTCGGCCGTCGAGATGGCCTCGAGGATGTTCGCGCGGTTCGAGAAGATCGTCTGCACGTTGGCCGGCATCACGTCGTTTAGGTAGCGCAGGCGTGGCAGCGAGGTGTCGAGGATGATCACCTTGGCGCCCATGCCGGCGGCCATCTTGGCCGCGTTCACACCGACCACGCCGCCACCGATGACCACCACCTTCGCCGGCGCCACGCCCGGCACGCCACCCAGCAGCACGCCGCGGCCGCCATAGAGTTTCTCGAGGTACTTGGCGCCTTCCTGCACCGCCATGCGGCCCGCCACCTCGGACATCGGCGTCAGCAGCGGCAGCTCGCGCGTCGAGAGCTCCACCGTCTCGTAGGCGATGCAGGTCGCACCCGAGTCGATGTGCGCCTTCGTCAGCTCCTCATCGGCGGCGAAGTGGAAGTAGGTGAAGATGGTCTGCCCCTTCTTCATCCGCGGCCACTCGACCTTGATGGGCTCCTTGACCTTGATGATCATCTCGGCCGCTGCCCAGGTCTCGTCGGCGGTGGGGAGGATCTTCGCGCCGACCGCCGTATACTGCGCGTCGTCAAAGCCCGAGCCAAGGCCCGCGCCCTGCTCCACGTACACGGTATGGCCAGCCGCCACGAGCGCCTCGGCGCCAGCCGGCACCAGGGAGACGCGGTTCTCGTTGGTTTTGATTTCCTTCGGGACGCCGATTTTCATAGGGCAGTTATGAGTTGTAAGTCATGAGTTGTAAGTCCCCGCATCCCGCATCTTCCCGCATTCGCCGTGTCACTCACCACTTACAACTCACAACTCACAACTGCAGTTGTAAGTACTAAGTGGTAGGTCATAAGCTGAGAGCAACAACTAGCCTGGCCCAAGCCGAACCACCGTCTGCAGATCCTGCCTGTAGAAATCCTGGCACACCTCCGCCACATCCCCGGCAGTGATCGCATCCACTCGCGCCAACACCGCATCCAACGGCTTGTAGGGCTCATCATACAGCTCCACCGCCGCCGCGCGGTACATCCGGGCCCCCACGCTCTCCATGGACAGCGTGATCTGCCCCTTCAACTGCTGCTTGCCCATCGCCAGCTCCTCGGCTGACAACCCGGCAAGGTTCAGCAACGCCAACTCACTCTGGACCGCCTCAACGGCATCGTCCACACGTTCCGGCGCGCATCCAAGATAGATGCCCTGGGACCCCGCCGTCACGTGGTAGCTCTGGAAGCTGTGCACACTGTAGGCCAGGCCCAGCTCCTCGCGGACTTTCTGGAAGAGCCGTGAGCTCATTCCGCCACCAAACAGCGTGTTCACCAACTGCAGCGCGTGCCGCCGCTCATCGGAGTGCGGCACGGTGATGTTGCCCATCACCAGATGCGTCTGGTGGATGTCGCGAATCTCCTCGCGCTCGCTGGGCCTTGGCGTGATGGCGTGCGGCACCGGCATCGCCTCCAGCGCACCCTCGCCCTTCAGGTCCGCCCAGCCGGCCGAGGCGAGCACGGCCAGCAACTGGTCGTGCGTCACGTGCCCCGCCGCGGCCACCACCACGCGCTCCGGACGGTAGGCCCGGCGATGCAGCGCGCGCAGGTCATCCACCGTGAGCTGCTCCACCGTGTCCGGTGTGCCCAGGATGGAGTACCCATACGGATGCGAGCCCCACATCGTCTCGCCGTGGATCTCGAAGACGATGTCGTCCGGCGTGTCCTCGACCATCGAGATTTCCTCGAGGATCACCCCGCGCTCCAGCTCCAAATCGCTCTCGCGCAACTGAGGCCGGAACATCAGGTCGAACATCACGTCGGCGGCCTGCGGCAGGTGCTCGTCGAGCACCCGCGCCTGGTAGGACGTGTGCTCGCGCGCCGTGTACGCGTCGAGCGAGCCGCCCAGCGACTCCAGCGCCAGCGCGATGTCCTTGGCCGAACGGCGTTCGCTGCCCTTGAACACCATGTGCTCAAGGAAATGGGACACGCCCATCTTCTCGCGCGACTCGTGCAGCGAGGCCGCACGCACCCAGGCCCCCAACGCAACCGACCGTACTCCCGGCATGAACTCCGAGAGTACGGTCAGTCCGTTCGGGAGGACGGTCCGCTGCACGCCCCGCTCAGGGGCGACTGCCACGGACGCCTCGCTCACTCGCGCCCGCGACCTCCGCGGCCGCCACGCCCACCGCGATCGCCACGGGGACGGTCGCTACGCGGACGTTCGCTGCGCTCGCCACCCTCGCCGTTGCCCGACGAGGCCTCGCCCTCGGCAGCAGCCTCCGCGCCCTCCGGCTTCGGCATCAGCGCCTTCATGGACAGGCGCAGACGGCCACGCTCGTCGCGGTCGATCAGCTTCACCGTGACGGACTCGCCCTTCTTGACGATGTCCTCCGGCTTCTCGACGCGGTGGTGGCGCATCTCGGAGACGTGCAGCAGGGCCTCGGTGCCCGGCATGATCTCGATGAAGGCACCGAAGGCCGTCACCGACTTCACCGTGCCCTGGTAGGTCTCGCCCACCACCGGCTCGGCCGTGATGGCCTGCACCATCTGGCGCGCACGCTCCATCGCCTCGCCGCCCACGGCGGCGATCGTGACCAGACCCGAGTCGTCCACCGTGAGCTCGGCGCCCGTCTCGTCCTGGATTCCGCGGATCGTCTTGCCCTTCGGACCGATCAGGTCGCCGATCTTCTCGGGGTTGATCGTCATCGTGACGATGCGCGGCGCCCACGGCGACAGGTCCGGACGGACCGTCGGCAGCGCCTTGTTCATCTCACCGAGGATGTGCAGGCGGCCTTCACGCGCCTGCGCCAACGCCTCGGTCATGATCTTGAGGTCGAGACCCTGGATCTTGATGTCCATCTGGATGGACGTGATGCCGGTCTCGGTGCCCGCGACCTTGAAGTCCATGTCGCCGAGGTGGTCCTCGGTGCCCAGGATGTCCGTGAGGATCGCGTACTTCTTGCCTTCCTTGATCAGGCCCATCGCCACGCCGGCCACCGGCGCCTTGAGCGGGATGCCGGCGTCGAAGCAGGCCAGCGAACCACCGCAGATGGAGGCCATCGAGGAGCTGCCGTTCGACTCGAGGATCTCGGACACGATGCGGATCGTGTACGGGAACTCCTCAAAGGCCGGCAACACGCCCTGGATGGCGCGCTCGGCGAGCGCACCGTGACCGATCTCGCGACGGCCGGTGCCGCGCATCGGCTTGGCCTCGCCCGTGGAGAACGGCGGGAAGTTGTAGTGCAGCATGAACGACTTGGTCGTCTCCTTGGCGTCGTCGATGTTGTCCATGCGCTGGACGTCATTGGCGGTGCCGAGGGTGGCGACGACGAGGGCCTGCGTCTGGCCGCGCGTGAAGAGCGCGGAGCCGTGGGTACGCGGCAGGACCGAGGTGTCGATCGAGATGTCGCGCACGACGTTCGGCTTGCGGCCGTCGACACGGAGGCCGGTGTCGAGCACCTGCGCGCGCAGCGCGTTGTACTCGATGTCGCCGACGATGTTGCCGACGAGGCCGTGGTGCGCGGGGTCGAGGACCTCGACCATCTCCGCCTTCACCTCGTCCTTCACCTTCTCGACGGCCTGGATGCGCGTGGCCTTGTCCTTCTGGTTGATCGCGGCCTCGATGCGCTTCTCGGCGGCCTTCGTGACCGTCTTGCGCACGTCGTCGGGGATCTCCGTGCCGGCCCACTCCATCTTGTCCTTCGTGCCGGCCTTCTTGAGGAGCTCCTCCTGCATGGCGACGATCTCGCCGATGCCCTTCTGGGCGACCTTGAGGGCCTCGACGACGTCGTCCTCGGAGACCTCGAGCGCGCCGCCCTCGACCATCATGATCGAGTCGGCCGAGCCGGCGACCACCATGTCGATGTCGGAGAACTCGAGCGCCTGGAAGGTCGGGTTGAGCACCCACTTGCCCTCAACGCGGCCCACGCGGACGCCGGCGATCGGGCCGGCCCAGGGGATGTGGCTCGAGGCCAGCGCGTAGGACGTGGCGATCAGGCCGAGCACGTCGTGGTCATTCTCCTGGTCCGCGGACAGGACGTAGATGACGACCTGGACTTCGTTCTGGAAGCCTTCCGGGAACAGCGGGCGGATGGACCGGTCGATGATGCGGCAGGAGAGGATCTCCTCGTCGCGGGGCCGGCCTTCGCGCTTGATGAAGCCACCGGGGATCTTGCCCGAGGCGTACATCTTTTCCTTGTACTCGACGGTGAGCGGGAAGAAGGGCAGCGGGCTCTTCTTGTTGCTCACGGTGACGCTGGCGAGCAGGACGGTCTCGCCGTAGGTCACGAGGGCGGACCCGGCGGCCTGCTTGGCCATGCGCCCGGTCTCAATGGTGAGGGGGCGGCCAGCGAAGGTCCGCTCGATACGATGCATCATTTCTGTTTTTTCTCTCTGCTGTGCACGAAGCGCGCGACCGCCGTATTGCGGTCGCGCGCTCGTGGGGGTGATGCGCTAGTAGCGCAGGCCGAGGTCCGCGACGATGCGGCGGTACTCTTCGACGTTGGTCTTCTTGAGATAGTCGAGGAGGCGGCGGCGCTTGCCGACCATCTTGAGGAGGCCGCGACGGCCGTGATGGTCCTTGTGGTGCGCGCGGAAGTGCTCCGTGAGGTAGTTGATACGCTCAGTGAGGACCGCGATCTGCACCTGGGCCGAGCCCGTGTCGGTCTCGTGCTGGCGGTGCTTCTCGATCACCGCCGTCTTGACGAACGCCATCAGAAATCCTTGCCTGCGCTGCGCAGTGCTGTGTAAGCCTAAATCCTTGGTAGCACAGAAACTTAGGGTTGCTGGGCGGGGCTGTAAAGGGGGGACATGCTGGCCAAATCAGGCTGCCGCCTTCCCCCCGGAGGGCACCGGCACTCAGCTGGCCCGGCGATACCGGACCCCGGGGAGGTCCTTGAAATCGGCATCTTGGGTCCAGAGCGTGGCATCGTGCGCCTGGGCGGTGGCGTAGATCACGCTGTCGGCCAGCGGAAGCCGCCGCTCCACGCCAACGGTCGCAGCCGAGAGTGCCAGCGTGGAGTCGAGGTCGACAACGAGGCCCCGTTGCATAAGCGCGACCGCCTGCAGCGCCTCCCCCTTCCCGCGCTGCTGCAGGACCCGCCGGAACACCTCGTACAGCGTCAGCGAGGGCACCACCAAGGCGTCGAGCCGCTGAATCGCCGGGGCGAAGAAATCGGCGCCTGGGCCGTCGGCGAAGTACTCCAGCCAGCCCGACGAGTCGACGACGTTCACACGCGGTCCCGGTCCCGCGGAACATCAGTCGAAATGCCCTTCAGGAAGCCGCGCAGCTCCTTCGGCGCCCGCTGCGGGACGAGCTCCACCCGCCCCTCGTACTCGAAGGCCTGGATCTTCTGCCCTGGCTCGAGCCCGAGCGACTCGCGGATCTCACGAGGGATGACGACCTGGAACTTCGGGGAAACGGTAACGACGGACATCGGTCCTCCGGGTCGTATTACGATAATGCTATCGATGGCACTATCGCAATACGCCGTTCTGCAATCCCCATCGAATCAACGCAACGCGACCTGGGAGGGCGGAACCCCAAACGCTCCGCGAAAGGCCGACGTCAGATGCGCGTGGCTACTGAATCCCAGGTCCAGCGCCAGAGACGAGAGATCACCGCGGTACTCGGCGAGTCGATGCAGGGCCTCCCGCAGCCGCAATGCACGCCGGTACCCGTGGACGGTTGTGCCCGTCGCGCGCCGGAACGTCCGACAGAGGTGGAAGGACGAGACGTCGAGTCGCTCGGCCAACTGGGCGATGCCCTGATTCTGCTCGAGATGCTTCGCCAACACCGCCTTGGCTGCTTCGGCGAGATCACGCTGCCTCGCCTTCCCCGTCGACCCATCCGCCGACCGCGTCCCGTCTTCTGATCGAGCCCCCACGTCTGCGGGGGTCGCGGTCGCCCGGTATGTGAGCGCGAGCGTCTCGCCGACGAGGCGCAAGGCCGTCTCCTCGAGTTCCATCGCCTCCGCTTCGCCAGAGGCCGCGCGTGCAAAGAGTGCACGCTGCGCGCGGTACAGTGAGCCTGGCACACTCGCACGACCGTGACGAAACGCGCGTGCCGCTCCGGCATCGGTCACCGAGTGCTCGCCGACGATCTCGCGCGCCACGTGTTCGGGCAACGCAATCCAGTCGGTGACGTCGCCGGCCGAAGACACGGCACCGCGACTGTACTCGCGGCCCGGCGTGTGGAGCACGGCCTGCGTGGAGTCCGAGACGAACGGTCGCTCCCCATCCCGCTCGATCCACACGGCGCTGCGCGGGAACGCCACGACGTGATTCCTGATGCGACCCGCGTCGCGAAAGCCCGGGAACTCGGGCGGGCAGCGGAACTCTCCGAGCAGCACGACGTCGGAAGCGAACCGTACCGTCTCACAGCCGGGTTCGACATCGACGTTGACCGCTGAGTCCGTCCGCGGAGTACGGGTCCGCGGCCCTGTGGCCGCGCGGGGCATCGAGAAGGCAGTCACGCCCCCACACTACCCCACGTGCCGGCCCCGCTGTTTCAAAGCGCTCTTGGCGGTCGCCTCAGCGTCCGCTGATCACGTACATCCGCCCCGAGCGAAACCCATTGATGTTGCTCCAACTCGATGTGACGAGCAGGTCGATGCTGCCATCGCCATCGACGTCGCCGACGCCCGTGGCATCGAAGCCAAGGGTCTCGCCCGGGACGCGGCCGGTGATGGTGCGCAGCAGCGAGCCGTCACGACCGGAATACAAATAGATCCGACCACCCGAAGGCGCCGCTCCGGCGTACTGCCAAGCACCGATCACCAGATCATCGTAGCCGTCGCCGTTCACGTCACCAATGTCCGCGGAGCCGATGCCGAAGCCGCTGCCCGCCGCCTCGCCGGTGATGGTGCGCAAGCGCCGACCGTCCGCACCCGAGTGCACGTAGATGCGTCCCGTCGAAGGACCCAGCGCAGAGTTGGGAAAGTCGCTGGCATAGATGTCGGGTGTGCCGTCACGGTCCACGTCGCCGACAACGGACGTGAACATCGCGCCGAGCGCGGCACCCGTGGAGTCGGCGTCGATGGTGAAGCGTGGCGAACGCGCCGCCGCCGCGTACACGTAGACGCGGCCCGTGTTGTTTGCACCTGCACCTGGCGCGCCGACGAGCAACGGCGTGGAGCGCCCCCCCTTCTTCCCCGCCACGATGCTTCCGAAGGCATCACCAGCCGCTTCGCCATCAAGAGTGTAGAGCAGCGCGCCGCTGCGCCCGCTAAACACGTGCACGCGCCCGGCACCCGGCGCGCTGCTAGTGGTCGCCGGCGCTCCCACCACCAGGTCGTCAACGCCGTCGCCGTCCTGGTCGCCCGCCCCTGCGGCACTCTGGCCAAAGTTTCCACCCGAATCCGTAGGCGCGAGTGTGTGGAGCAACCGCCCATCGCGCCCCGAGTAGACGTAGGCCCGATTCCCACCGGGCGCACCCGCGATCACGTCGGGAATGCCATCGCCGTTCACGTCGCCGGCGCCTTCGAGTCCGGTGCCCAACTGCTCGTTGCCCTTGCCGCTAGCCTGCCAGAGCAGTCGACCGCTCCGGCCCGAGTACACGTAGATGCGGCCCGGCGCCTGCCCCGGACCGGTGGCGCCGTTGGTCGGCGCGGAGGTCACGATCTCACTCACTCCATCGCCATCCGCGTCACCAATGCCGCGTGCGATCCAACTGAACTGGTCGCCCTTCGCCTCACCCGCCCACTCGTGGATGATGCGCGCCGGTTCCACGAAGGGGCGCTCGAACTCCTCGGCGCGCCAGGGGAGGCGCGCCCAGCGCGCATCGGCCTTGAGCGACTCGAGCTGCGGCGCGTTGAGGACGTTGTCGATGTCGAAGGCCCCGCTGGCACGGAGGGTGTCGATCAACGCGAAGGCCGCGTCTGAGCGGCCGCGGCCGGCCTCCACCCACGCGGCGCGGAATCGTGCGGCGAGCCGAAACGGCTGCGGGCTGCGCACCTGCGCGTAGGTCGCAACTGCCTTGTCGGCGTCACCGGATGTGCGATAGGCGTCGCCGAGGAGAAGCTGGGCCTGTGGCGCGTTGGGGCTACGCGCGAGGAAGGGCTCGAGGATGAGCACGACGCTGTCCGCGTGACCCGCCTGCAGCAGCGCCTGCGCGCGCTGGATCTCAGGTGGCGCACCGCCCGCAGCCTGCGCCGCAAGCTGGGATGTGCTCGCAACCAGTGCTAGCGTCGCCAGCCCCGTGGTCCAGGCGGTGATGGTGGGCGCAGCAAAGTTCAATCGCATGGGCAGACTCAGCCTGATGGTTGAGAGAGGCAGCGGGGCGTCCCCGCAGCCTATGGGGCGGCCCAGAGCCTCGCTATCACCAGATTGCTCTCACGCGCGGTGGTAGTTCCTGCTGATTCCAACGGAGAGCCGGGCTGAGCGCCCGCCCGCCTACTCCCCGCCGAACCACCCCATCACGAGCCGCTTCAGATCGTTGAACGTCACCGTCACGAACAGCGCCAGAATCGCCACCAACCCAATCCGCGCGTACCACTCGCGGACCATCTCCGGCAGCGGACGCCGGATCGCGCCCTCGACCACGTTCAGCACGATCTGCCCGCCGTCCAGCAGCGGGATCGGCAGCAGGTTGAGGATCGCGAGGTTGATACTGAGGAACGCCACAAGCGCCCACACGTTCTCAAGCCCGCCGGACTGCGCCGCTGACACACTGGCCCGCGCAATCTCCACCGGCCCGCCGAGCTGTGTCACTGACACGCTGCCGCGGAACAGTCCGCCCAACACTTGGATGACGCTGCCACCCATCGCCCAGGTGGCATTCCAGCCAGCCACCACCGCCCGATCAATGGCGATCCGCTCGCGCGCGGGTGTCGCGCGCACACCGATTCCGATGCGCCCCACCGTCTCCGGCGCGCCAGTGATTGTACTCGGCACCTCCGCAGACTCCGGCGTCATGCGGAAGGTGAGCTTCTCACCGCCGCGCGTGACCGTCAGTTCGATCTCACGGCCCGGCGCCGCCGACACCGCGGCCAGCAACTCGTCCCAGCGGTCGATGGCGACGCCATCGATGGCGGTGACGCTGTCACCGGTCATCATCCCAGCGAGCGCGGCAGGTCGATCCTCGACGACCTGATCAACCACAGGCGGCAGGTAGCCCTGCCCGTACCAAGCGAAGATACCGATCGACACGATCAGCGCGAGCACAACGTTCATGAAGACGCCCGCCAGCATGATGACCAGCCGCTTGTACAGCGGCTTGCTCTCGAACCAGCGGTCCTCGGGGATCGGCAGCGGACCGTGCGGGATCATCGAGTGCTCATCCCAGTGCTTGGACCGCTCCACCGGCTGCTCGTCGCGCAGCTCGGGCCCGCCCTCAAGCGCCGAGGCCTGCTCGTCCTCACGCGAGGCCATGCGCACGTAGCCGCCGATCGGTAGTGCGCTGATGGCGTACTCCGTCTCGCCGCGGCGGAAGCTCCACACCGGCTTGCCCCAGCCCAGCGAGAAGCGTGGCGCGTACACGCCGGCCCACTTGGCCGCGAGAAAATGTCCCAGCTCGTGCACGAAGATCACGAGCCCCAAGACGAGTAGCGGTGCCAGCCAGCTGAGCATCAGTCCCTGAACTCCTCAACGGTGAAACGCGCCGCCGCATCGGCGGCGCGCAACTGCTCCAGTGTATCGCCCGGCAGGCCCGCGTGGCGTGTGAGCGCCGCATCGATGGCCGACGGGATCTTCACAAAGTCCAGCGAGCCGGCAATCACCCGCGCCACCGCCGCCTCATTGGCGGCGTTGAACACCGCCGGTGCTGCCCCGCCCTTTGCGCCCGCCGCGATACCCAAGCCAAGCGTCGGAAACGCATCGTGTCGCACCGCCTCAAACGTCAGCGGCGACGACGCGATGGGATCGAAGCGTGGTACGCCCGCGTCGACGAGCCGTTCCGGGTAGGTCATTGCGTACAACACGGGAAGCTCCATCGAAGGAACCCCCAACTGCGCCAGCACGCTCCCGTCCTCGAACTCGACCATCGAGTGCACGATGCTCTGCGGGTGCACCACGACCTCGACCTTCGAATACGGAATGCCGAACAACACGTGTGCTTCGATCACTTCCAGCGCCTTGTTGGCCAAGGACGCCGAGTCGATAGTGATCTTCTTGCCCATCGCCCAGGTGGGGTGGTTCAAGGCATCCGTGACCTTCGCTGCACGGATACGCTCAGTCTCCCAGGTACGGAAAGGACCGCCTGAGGCGGTGATCACGAACCGCTTCACACCCTGTACGGGGAGCAGCGCGTGATCGGTTTCGCCTTCTGAGGAAGCGACGGCACCGGTAGCGCCCGCCGCCGCGGCGCCCACGCGCCCGGCGAGGCACTGGAGCAGCGCCGAGTGTTCCGAGTCTACGGGAATCACGGCACCGCCGTGCTCGTGCTGGGCGCGTTGCACCAGCGCACCGCCAACCACCAGCGACTCCTTGTTCGCCAAGGCCACGCGCTTGCCGGCGTTGAGCGCTGCGAGAGTAGCCTCAAGCCCCGCCGCACCAACAACGGCGTTGAGCACGATGTTCGCTTCGGGATGCTGCGCCGCCTCGACGAGACAGTCGCTCCCCGAGCACCACCCGCTCGGCAGCCCACGACCCCGCGGCTCCACCAATCCGACGAACGCCGGCCGCCAGCGCTCGACCGCCGTGGCGAGTGCGTCCGCGTTGCCGTGCGCCGTCATCGCTACGAATCGGAAGCGCTCGGGATGCCGTGCCACCACCCGCTGCGCCGTCTCGCCGATGCTGCCCGTAGCGCCCAGGAGCGCGATGCCCTGCGGCGCGGCGTCGGCTCGCCGCGCGTCCTGCCCAGCGCGACTCACGCCGCCACCACGAGCAGGACTTCAAGCATCACATACGCGATGGGCACGGTGAACAGCAGCGAGTCCACGCGGTCCAACACGCCGCCGTGCCCGGGAATCAACGCCGAGGAGTCCTTCACGCCGGCCTGCCGCTTGAGCATCGACTCCACGAGATCGCCGACCTGCGCCGCCACGCTCATCGCGATGCCGAACACCAGCACGCCCCAGAGGCGCATGCCGAGTCCCGCGAAGGGCACGAGCACGAACTGGACGATGGCCCAGGTCGCGACCACAGTGGTGCCAAGCGCGCCCCAGGCTCCCGCCCAGGTCTTTCCGGGGCTCACACTGGGCATGAGCTTCTTCTTGCCGAAGCGCTTGCCGAAGAAGAACGCCCCGCTGTCGTTGAGCCAGGTCAGCACCACCGGCAACGCCACCAGCAGCGAGCCCGCCAGCGCCGTCACGGCGAAGCGGTGATAGCGCAGCGCGTACACAAAGGCGAGCATGCCGCCCGTGTACCAGACGCCAAACAGCGTCGTCGCCACGGCCTCGATGGGCCGCCCCTCGCTCCCACGGCGCCACAGCGCCATCGAGAGCAGCACCGGCACCAGCATCGCGATCCAGGCAATGCCCGGCACGGCGTATCCCAACCGCACCGCGTGCAGCATGATAGGAATCAGCGCCGAGAGCACGATCGTCCACTTCGACATCGGCCTCGTGCCCGCAGCCTCGGCCAGGCGCGCATACTCCCAGGCGCCCAGCGCGGCTGCAATGGAGAGGAGCACGGTCAGCGGCGCGCCGCCCGCCCATACACACCACGCCACGACCGGGATCGCAGCGACCGCGAACGCGACTCGCTTGGCGAACTCGCTCACGCGTCGGTCCTCAGACCGCGACCTTGCCGAACCGCCGGTCGCGCTGTTGGAAGTCGAGGATGGCCTCGTACAGGTTGGCGCGCGAGAAGTCAGGCCACAGCACCGGCGAGATGAACAGCTCGGTGTAGGCCAACTGCCAGAGCAGGAAGTTGGAGATGCGCTGCTCGCCCGAGGTGCGGATCAACAGGTCCGGATCCGGGCAGCCCACCGTCAACAGCTGCGAGGCGAACAACTCCTGGTCCACCTGCTCCGGCTTCAGCGCACCCGCCGCCACCTGCTCGGCGATCTTCTGCGCCGCGCGCGTCAGTTCGGCGCGCGAGCCGTACGAGATGAACAGGTTGAGCGTGAGCTTCGTGTTGCCCGCCGTCTGCGACACCACGCGGTCCACGGCGGCACGCGCCGCGGGTACCAGGCGCTCGAGCTCGCCGATGACCTGCACGCGCACGCCCTGACGCTCCAACTCGTCGGCTTCGCGCTGGATGTACTCCTCCAGCAGCGACATCAGCGCCGTCACTTCGCCAGCGGGGCGCTGCCAGTTCTCCTGCGAGAACGCGAACAGCGAGAGCGCCTCGAGCCCGACTTCCAGCGCGCCTTCCACCACCTCGCGCACCGCCTTCATGCCATTCCGGTGGCCGATGGGCCGCGGCAGCATCCGCTCGCGCGCCCAGCGCCCGTTGCCATCCATGATGATGGCCACGTGCCGGGGGACCACGCCGTGCAGGCGGATCTTGGCGAGTAGGTCGGCGGGGCTCATGGCCTGTTCCGAGGGCGCGCCCTCAGACCTCCATAATCTCCGCTTCCTTCGCCTTCATCACCGCGTCGATCTTCGCGATCTCCTCGTCGTGCAGCTTCTGCAGGTCCTTCTCGGCGTGCTTCACCTCGTCCTCGGACACGCCGCTCAGCTTCTTGAGCAGGTCGCGCGCATGCGTGCGCGCGTGACGCACCGCAATGCGACCGTCCTCGGCGTACTTGTGCAGCATCTTTGCCAATTCTTTGCGACGCTGCTCGTTCATCGCCGGCAGCGGCACGCGGATCTGGTGACCCTGCACCGCCGGGTCCAGGCCGAGGTTCGACTCGCGGATCGCCTTCTCCACCGCCTTCACCTGGCCCTTGTCGAAGGGCGTGACGAGCAGCAGGCGCGGCTCCGGCGCCGAGACGTTGGCCACCTGGTTCATCTGCATCAACTGGCCGTACATCTCGACCTTCACCGTGTCGAGCATGGCCGGGCTGGCCTTGCCGGAACGCACGGACGAGAACTCGCGCTTGGCGGCCTCGACGCCCTTCTCCATGCCGCTGCGGGCGTCCTTCAGGATCGTTGCGGTATCGCTCATTGTACGAGAGTCCCCACGGCCTCGCCCCGCAACGCGGCGGCGACGACGCCCTTTGTGTGGATGTTCAGGACGATGAGCGGGAGGTTGTTCTCCTTGCAGAGCGTGATGGCCGTGTGGTCCATCACCTTGAGCTCCTTGCTCACGACGTCCATATGGGAGATTTGATCGAACTTCTTGGCGTTGGGATCCTGCTTGGGGTCGGCGCTGTAGACGCCGTCCACGCTGGTCGCCTTGATGATGACGTCGGCCTTCATCTGGATGGCGCGCAGCACGGCGGCGGTGTCCGTCGAGAAATACGGGTTGCCGGTGCCGGCCGCGAAGATCACGGCGCGCCCCTTCTCCAGGTGCCGCATGGCGCGGCGGCGGATGAACGGCTCGGCGACCTCTTCCATCCGGATCGCCGTCATCACACGGGTGTCGAGCCCTTCGCGCTCCAGCACGTCCTGGAAGGCGAGGGCGTTGATCACCGTGCCGAGCATGCCCATGTAATCCGCGGAGACGCGGTCCATCCCCATCTTCGAGATCTGCGACCCGCGGACGATGTTGCCGCCGCCGATCACCATCCCCACCTGCGCGCCGAGGTCGCTGATGGCCTTTACTTGGCGCGCGAACTCGCGGATGGTCTCGAAGTCGAAACCGAAGCCGCGCTCTCCGGCGAGGGCCTCGCCGGAGAGCTTGAGGAGGACTCTGGGATACTTGAGCGTCATCGCGTGGGCGAGGCTCAGGCCTCGCCCATCTTGAAGCGCGCGAAGCGCTTCACGGCCAGCGGCTGACCCGCCGCCTTCGCCGTCGATGCCACCAGATCGCCGATGGTCTGCTTGTCGTCGCGCACCCAGGGCTGACCGAGCAGCGTGATCTCGCCGAGCAGCTTGGCGATGCGGCCCTCGACCATCTTCTCGGCGATCGCCTGCGGCTTGCCGCTCTCGACGGCCTGGGCCACGAAGATCTCGCGCTCCTTGGCCAGGTAGTCGGCGCTGACGCCATCCTTGTCGACCGCAAGCGCCACCGTCGGCACGCCCGCGGCCACGTGCTCGGCCACCGACTTGCCCAGCTCCTTGGCCTGCTCGCCATCGCCGCCGACGATCTCCGCGATCACGCCGGCCTTGCCGTTGAAGTGCAGGTAGCTGCCCACCGTGCCGGCCGTGGTGAAGCGCGCCACGCGGCGCAGCTCCACCTTCTCGCCGGTCTTGGCGGAGGCGGCCTTCACGATGTCACCGACGGTGCGACCAGCCTCGAGCGACCAGTTGGTGCCGAGGTAGGCGCCGTCGGCGCCGACGGTCACGAGGCCGTCCACGGAGGCGTCCTGCCCGACGTGCTGGGCCATCTGCTTGGACAGCGCGACGAACTCGTCGTTGCGGCCCACGAAGTCCGTCTCGCAGTTGAGCTCGATCATCGCGGCCGTCTTGCCGTCCGGCGAGTTCCAGATCACGATCTGGCCCTCGGAGGCGGCGCGGTCGGCGCGCTTGTCGGCCTTGGCGATGCCCTTCTTGCGCAGGATGTCCACGGCGGCGTTCATGTCGCCGTTGGCCTCCTCGAGGGCCTTCTTGCAATCCATCATCCCCGCGCCCGTGCGGGCCCGGAGCTCGGCGACGTCCTTGGCACTGATCTGCGTGGCAGCCATATGTCTCTCAGGTGTGTTGCGTATGTGTGTGGAATCGCCGCCGGGAGCCTGCTGCGACTCGACCGGCGGCGAACGAAAGGTACTGCTGGACGCGGGCTTGGACTACAGCGCGCGGGTGCCGGTTACTCTGCCGATGCTTCCCCTTCAGCGTCGCCACCCTCGGCGGCCTCACCGGCCTCCGCGCCGCCCTTGAGGCGGGCCGCGATGGCTTCCGGCTTGGCCCGACGGCGCCGCGGACGGCGCTTGCGGCCGCGCTCGTCGTCGCCGCTGCGGTCACGCTCGGTGCCGCGCTCGGACGACCACGTGGTGGCCTCACCCGACTCCTCGACCTCGGGACGGGTCGGCGCCTCGCGACGGGCCTCGGCGATGGTGTCGGCCAGGGCGCGCGTGATCAGCTCCACGGAGCGGATGGCGTCGTCGTTGCCGGCGATCGGGACCGAGATGAGGTCCGGGTCCGAGTTGGTGTCGCAGATGGCGATGATCGGGATGCCAAGCTTGTTGGCCTCGTCCACCGCGATGCGCTCCTTCTTGGCGTCCACGACGAACATCAGGCCCGGCAGACGGCCGAGCGACTTGATGCCCGCGAGGTTCTTCGAGAGCTTGTCGCGCTGACGGGACATCATCAGCTGTTCCTTCTTCGTGTAGTTCTCGAAGGCGCCGCCTTCCTGCGAGCCGGCCTCGAGCTCCTTGAGCTTGCGGATCTGCTTCTTGACCGTGGCGAAGTTGGTCAGCAGGCCGCCGAGCCAGCGCTCGGTGATGTGCATCGAGCCCGAACGCTCCGCCTCGGACGAGACGATGGCGGCGAGCTGCTGCTTGGTGCAGACGAAGAGGACCTGCTCACCGCGCATGACGACGGCGCGGGCGAGTTCCTTGGCCTTCTCGATCTGGGCGACCGTCTTCTGCAGGTCGATGATGTGGATCCCGTTGCGCTCCGCGAAGATGAAGCGGCGCATCTTGGGGTTCCAACGGCGGGTCTGGTGGCCGAAGTGGACACCGGCCTTGAGGAGTTCGTCGAGCGAGGGAGTAGACATTTTTCGTGTTGGTTTGGACGTTGCCGCGCTTCAACGCTCGTCCTTCACTGCGCTCGGATGGCGCAGCACCGAAGGGGAGCTCGGCTTGGCTGTGAGATTTGGACTACAACTACAACTGCAGTGGTGAGTCATGAGTTGTGAGGTGTGTGGCGTTTCACTTACGACTCACAACTCACAACTCATAACTGCCGTTTGACTATCGCTTGCTGAACTGGAACCGCTTACGCGCCTTCGGACGACCCGGCTTCTTGCGCTCCACCGCACGCGCATCGCGCGTGAGCAGGCCCAGGTCGCGGAGCTTCCGGCGGTGCTCCTCGTCGATCTTCACGAGGGCGCGGGAGATGGCGAGGCGCAGCGCACCGGCCTGGCCGGTCTGGCCGCCGCCGGTGAGGTTCGCCTTCACGTCATACGAGCCGAGCGTGTCGGTCGCCGTGAACGGCTGCTGGATCGCCGTCACGAGGGCCGGGCGCGGGAAGTAGTCGCCCAAGGTGCGGCCGTTCAGGTCCCACTTGCCCGTGCCGGGGGTGAGATAGACGCGGCAGATGGCTTCCTTGCGGCGGCCGATGGTGTGGATCGTGTTCTCAGCCATGGCTTACTTGGCCTCCGCCTTCGGGAAGGTCAGCGTCTCGGGCTTCTGGGCAGCGTGCGGGTGCTTCGCATCGGCGTAGACGCGCAGCTTGAGCCGCAGCTTCTGCCGACCGAGGGCGTTCTTCGGCAGCATGCCGTAGACGGCCTTCTCGATCACGCGCTCCGGGTGCTTCGAGAGCATCGACGCCAGCGGCGTGAAGCCCTCGTGGCCCATGTAGCCCGTGTGCTTGAAGTAGTTCTTCTGCTCGGCCTTGCGACCGGTGACGCGGATCTTCGCCGCGTTGATGACGATCACGTTGTCCCCGGTATCCATGTGGGGCGTGAACATCGGCTTGTGCTTGCCGCGGATGATCCGCGCGACTTCGGTCGCGAGGCGACCGAGGACCAGTCCCTCGGCGTCGACGATGAACCACTTGGGCTCAAGGTCGGCCGGGGTGGCCGTGTACGTGCTACGCATCGTGGTTGACCAACTAGAGAGGTGCTACGCCTCACCGGTGCGGGATGCAACCCGGGTCTCGGCCCCCTTGCGGGTGTTTTCGGACAGTCTTGAAGGGTAAGGGGGACAGGGACTTACGTCAACTGGGCGGACCGAGATTAGAGGTCCCGGCGGGGGAGTGGTTTCGGGGTGGCTCTGTACCCGCTGCCTGACCCGCGTGGCGCCCGAATTCCGGCCGCCAATTCGGGATGCAGGGGCCTCAGCGCGTCCAGATCAGAATCGAGCCGCAGCCGGCGAAATCTGCGTACTCCGCCGGGGCCAGACTGGCCTCGTAGATCTCCATCCGCTTGGCCATTTGGAGGAGGTTCCGCATCTGGTCCGGGTACACCCCGCCAGGAAAGTTCGAGTTCGGCGCCGGACCCTGCCGCCCGATGTTGGCGCCATCCAGGAACACGAGTGGATAGCAACTGCCATTGCCCGTGATCCCGGAGAGATAGCGCAGGGTCAGGATGTCCCCGCGCGGCCCAGAGGAGCCCCGAATGCGTGTCGAGGCCAGCTTGATGGTGTTCGCCGACGGGATGGCCCAGCGCTTGAAGTAGGCATCGTCGAGGAAGATCCCGACCCCGCTCTTCTTGCGATCCTCGAAGCCGCGGCGCTCGGCCGTCATGAACGTCTCCTCGATCAGCACCCGATTCAGCTCTTGCACCGGGCGCGGCATCTCGACCTCGCCGAGGTCGACGAGCGGACCGTCGGGGGAGATGCCAACCACGTGCGGCACGTAACCGATAACCCGAAGTCGGAGCTGAGCCGTGCGTCGCGGGATGCCGTCGAGGCGGAAGACGCCGCTGCTGTCGGTCGAGACTGGGCCCAATGAGTCGCCCAGGACCTCGATGCTGCCGCGCAACGGGTTGCCGGCGAGCGACACGAGACGGCCCAGCACCGTCGCGGTGGGTGAGCGCGCGCCGACCACCAGCGAGCGCTCGACCGCCGGAGCGTCACCGATGTCCAGGAGCAGCTGTCCGCTGCCTTCCGTGTCGCCGTCGGCGCGCACGGCAACCTCCGTGAGGAAGGGCACGCCGCAGAGCGCGTAGGAGCCGTCCGACTTTGTCGTGTCCACGGTTGCGCGCAGCACCGTCTCGCTCCGCTGCCTGGTGACCACGACCTCGTTCCACAGAGCCGCCACTTGGATGCCGGCGCGTGGCTCGAGGTCCGCGCCGCGGACGACGCCGAAGATCAGTCCCTGTTCCTCGGGGAGCGCCGCGCCGCAGGCCGCGCGCTGGAGGAGGATGGCGTCGGGTCCGCGGATGGCCTGGGCGCCGAGTGGCCGGGTGAGCGCCGCAATCCCGAGCGAGCCGAATGCGATGAGGTGGCGCACGGTCTTGGGACTCCCGAGGTAGCTCGTTTCGCGTCCAGATCACCACCGGACCATCAGTGCTCCTGCGCACGACGCTCGCTCTCGGCGCGTCCGACGTCAAGCAGTGCGCGGGGGCCCGCAGCCAAGAGCGCGCTAGGCCATCTCCACCAGCGTCGTGCCCTTCTCCACCGCCTGCCCTGGTTTCACGAGGATCGCCTTCACGGTCCCCGCCGCTGGCGCGCGCAGCTCGTTCTCCATCTTCATCGCTTCCATCACGACCACCGGCTGCCCCGCCTCCACCTGCGCGCCGACCTCGACGTGCACCCGCACGATCAACCCCGGCATCGGTGCAATAACCGGCGCCGGCCCCGCCGCTGCAGCGTTCGCTGCCCGAAGGTCGCGGATGGCGCGCTGGCGCTCGTCCAGCGCCTCGGCTTCCACACGCCAGCCGTCCATCCAGATCACGTAGCGACCCTTGGGACCTTCGCGACGCGCCACGACCTGATAGCGCAGGCCATCGATGGTCACGACACGCACGGGACTGCCCGGCACCTCGGTCATCGAGGCCGTGCTGGCTGCTCCCCCAAGCACTGCGGCGCCGTCAGCGAGCATCACCTCGTGCCGTGACCCATCAATGTCGACTACGAAGATCACAGATTTGACTCCAATGAAGGCAGCGCCAAGGACACCACGTCCACCGCGCGATCGTCCAATAATACCTTCATCGCCATCGGCAGGACCGGCTGCTTACCGTACGCGCCAGGACACGAATCTCGCCGGCGGGTTCGAACCGAGGGCAATCGTGCCCGCAATACTATCTGACGTCACGAGAACTCCGACGATCTGCAACCGCTCCTCACGTATGCCGATGCGGGTGTCGATCTCCGCTCGCACTTCCGTTCGGCTGATGGCTCCCCGCAGCCCGGCGACGTTGCCGCCGTGTGACACGTAGTCGCCGAGTATCGAATCGCCATGCTGCCGCAGAGTAAGTCCGGCATCGCCCAGCCCTCCACGATCCACGACGCGGAGCCGCCATTCTCCCGAGACGTCAGCCCGTCCGGTCGAATCCGGGGTCAGCGTGCCGAACGCGAGGGGCGCGCACAGCAGCCAGAGGAGAGCGCCCATCACTGCGACCCTTCGCATCAGTACGTTTTGCATTCTAGCCTCAGGAAGAGATAGTGCCGGCTAGGGTGACGGTAGGCGCAAACTACGCACGAACACCCGGCCTTCGTCAGACTCTCCGACGCAGGTAACGGTCTGATCCGCCACCTGTGTGAGGATGCATCGCCCTGGCAACTCGAACCGCCCTCGGATTCGACCACGCTGGTCGAGGACGGTCCACCGCTGGCGATGCACCAGAGTGCGTTCAAAATGGCGGACCCACACTTCGCCATCATCAGTCAGATATAGACCTGCGAATGCAGGAAACAAGGCGCCATCGAGCATCTCGCGCTGCAGAAGCTCCCAATCCGCACGCCTGTCGCTCGCTCGGTCACCCCAGAGGAAATCCAGTCGGGCCCGCACGCCTACTTCCGTCAGCGATCGGTCGCCATCACTCACTAGAATGTCGCGAGTCGAGGACGCGGCGGCCGGTGACAGGGTGAGTGCACCCGTTTCCGAATCTCCAATCGCGATGCCTGCGGACGCTACAGCCACGAACGTCTGACGCCTAAAGGGCGGCGATGCAAGTACGCGCCGTCCTTGTGATGATGCCCTTGAGAAGACCTCGTCGCCACGGATTGCGGCAATGACGCGCCGCTGCCCCGACGCAAGCTGGATTGCGAAGAGCTCATCCTCGGATCGTGCGGCACCACTGGCTGTGGGAGTGCTAAGTGTTCGCCGCAACACCAATTCGCCCTTGGCACCGAAACCCACCGCATCGACTGGTGTGTCGAATTGGCCGAGATCGCTCAATGACCACTGTCGCCCCACGCCTCCGGACGTGAGCAGCGACACCCTGCGTTGCGTGCGGTCGTAGACCACCAGCGTGTCGCGCGCGAGTCGGCTGACCCAGGCGAAGCCCTCAAACTCCCCGGGCCCGCGCCCGCGTTTTGCAAGTGTGGCGAGGAACGCACCGGACGGCGCGAAGTGGCGAAGCTCGCGCGACTGTGCCTCGGCCAGCACGAGCGATCCATCTCCAAGCCGCACTGCCGATACGAGTCGGGCGAATGCCCGCTCCGGTATGTCGTCCGCGTCGCGCAGCACCGGGTAGCGGTCGTCGGACAGCCGGACGAACTCGGTCTCGGGAGCGTTTAGCGCCACCGTCAACGCCTGCGGGTCGACCGACCCAATGGGGAACGACAGTGCGATTGACAATGCCAGAAGCAACATCGACTTCATTCCGCGTACGGCTAGAGGGTGGACAGCAGCCGGAGGAGGCTGTCGGAGGGCACGGCGCCAGTGACGCGCTGGCCATTGACGAACATCGTGGGAGTTCCCCTGACGCCGTACTTGCGCGCCAAGAGTGTATCGCTTTGCAGCCTCATGCGCGTGCGCTCCGACTCGAGACAGCTGCGCCACCTCACGCCGTCCCCCCGGCCGCCGATGCCTGCCAGCGAGTCCAGATGATCGGCGATGTCAAGTTGCCAGCCGAACGCAGAATCCGCATATGCCTTGGCTCGTCCGTTGAGCGACGCACACTCCGCGCCAAGGGCGATGCGCCAGGCAAGCGGGTGCCGGCGGGAAGCCGGAGCGTGACGAATGGAGACCGCCACACCGCGAAGTGAGTCGGACTCATGGAGCCGCGTCAGGTCCTTGTGAAGCAGGGCGCAGAATGGGCACTGGAAGTCAGTGAAGATGACGACGCGGACGCCTTTCGACGGGCCACCACCGCCTTGACCTGCGGCAGCCCAGAGCTCAGTTGCGCCATCATAGACTTCCGCAAACTCCCTTGTGGAGAGGGTCTCTCGCGCCGCGCGCCGACCTTCCAGCTTGGACTCGAGTTGCCACCACAGCGCAAGCACGGCGGCTGTGCAGCCGCCGACGAGAAGCACCGCATCCATCGCAGACACGGCGCGATGTCGCAGTCTCCGCAGTCCACCTGATTCGCGGGTCGCTGTCATGGGCAGGCGTGTCCGGCCTGCTGCAGGTCGCGAGGTGCCCATTCCCCCTCAGGCACGACGATTCGACCCTCGGCCACGAGTACGACCATCGGCCAACCCATGACCCCAAAGGACCTGCTCTCACTCCTCGACGTGAAACCGAATGAGGACCCCGCCAACGAGTACCGCTGCAGGTACGCCAGAGCACCGGTGTCCGCAGGCGTTACCGAGATCCAACTCACGGCTGCCGGGTGGGCGCCAAGCAGCAACGAGTCGATGCCGGCCCACTTCGGCGCCATTGACCGACAATACTCGCAGTTCGAGTGAAAGAAGATCAGCAGGTGGCAGCCGGTGCCAAACACATCGGATGCCGCAGCGGAGGGCGCCGCAGTGCGCACGGCGTTCCGCTCGTGCAGTGAGGCCAGTACGGCTAGCCGCGACGCCGGGAGGGGAATGCCGGAGTCAAGACGCGCAATCGCTGCGCGCCTCGACTCCGAGCTGACGTCCGCATCTGCGCGCTGCATCAGCACCTGTGCCACCAACCCGGCGGCCAAGAGCGCGACAGTGACTCTGGCCAGCGACTTACTCGTCATCACCACCGTTGCGGCACACCTGCGGGTAGAGATCGGCGCACGTTTGCGCAGAGCCCGACAGCTGACATTCGTTGAGGGCAAACTCGTCGGTGCACCGGCACTTCCCGACCTCGTATTCCTCGCACGCGTAGTCCAGCGACAGCGCGCTCGCCGACTCTGTCGTCGGACCAACTGAGAACCCGAGGTTCGCCGCGACGAGCGCCACGATTGCGAGTCGGTAGAACCAGCCCTTCTGGTGTGCGGACATTCGCTGCTCCTTGAGGAAGAGTGAACGCCGATGATAAATCTCGTTTCCTGACCTGTCAACGAAGCCTAGGGCCCATTCTGCACAGATATACATTCCATTGCGCCACCTCTGTGCTTCTATTCTGATTGGCCGCTTCCGTATCCACACGCGGCATACGGCGCCAAAAAAATTCGCTACCCAGCGCGACGCACCGTCTACGGAGCCGGCTCCGGTCGCAGTTCGCACAGCGTCTCCAAGTGCGCCGTCTGCGGGAACAGGTCGAAACACTCGATCTCGTGCACTCGCCAGCCCGGCAGGCGCGCCACGTCGCGCGCCAGCGTCGCGGGATCACAGCTCACATAGATGATGGCCTTCGGCGCGGGCGATGCCGCAGCGAGCAGACTTGTCACCTTCGCATCCACGCCACTGCGTGGCGGGTTGAGGATCACCACATCAGCCGGCAGATGCGACGCCAACACGTCCTCCACGCGCGCCGCGACGGCGCGTGAGCCGTTCGGCAATCGCTCGGCCGCGTAGCGCGTGGCCTCCTCGTCCATCTCGATGGCCACGACGCTGACGCCTCGCTCGGCGATTGCGCAGGCCGTGTCGCCCGTTCCGCTGAAGGCGTCCACGACCCTGCGCGGCGTCTGCGCCATCGCGCGCGCCACGACGGCTGCGTGCAAGCGATTGGCCATCTCCGGATTCACCTGCGCGAAGCTGGCGCCGGGTTCGCCCGCTGGACGTCGGTCGGCGACGAGTTGGCGTCGCTTGCCCTCGGCCTGCCACCAAACCGCGGACAGATCCGGCAGCGCGTCGAGGAACTCGGGCAAGGCGTCCCACGCGTGTCCGCCCTCGAGCACGAAATGCGCGCGCTCGCCGATCACGCGGACTGTCCCGCGCAGGCGCGACTCGTCAGGCAGGTGTTCGGATGCCGCGAGCACGTGACGCCAGGCGGCCAATACCTCAGGCGCGGTGATCAGGCAGTCGTCCAGGGCGAATACCGCCTCTGGATCGTCGAAGGCGCGGAGTCCGGCGCGCCACTCGCTCGCGCCGCCAGCAAGGCCGCCGGTGCTGCGACGCAACGCCAGCGTGAGCGATCGACGATACCGCCAACCCTCGCCCGCGTGAATCGGCGGCAACGCGATCTCCCGCTTCGCGATGCGCTGGAACGCGTCACGCAGCATCCTGCGCTTCGCCTCGCGCTGAGCCTCGAGCGAGACCTGCTGCCACTGGCAGCCGCCGCAACGGTCCGGCGCCTCGAAGTGCGCACACCCCGGCGGCACGCGATCCGGTCCCGCCTCTACCAGCTCGAGCACGCGACCACGCCCCACACGGCCCGTGACCTGCACCTCGGCGCGCACGCGGTCTCCCGGTGCGACACGCGGAGTGAAGACCACCAGCCCCTCGTGCCGCGCGACGCCGTCGCCACCGGCGGCCACGGACTCGATCTCCAGCGTCAGCAGTTGTGGCGGAGCTGCGGGCAGCTCGCGCGTCGCCGACTGCCCCTTGGCACGCGACGACGGCCTCCTGCTCCGATGCCCGCGAGGCATCGCTAGCGTAGCCCTTCGCGACGCGCGAGGTCGGTCCAGGCAGTGCGCGTGGTGCTCGGCACACCGCCGGGACCTGGGATACCAGCCCCACCCTGCGGCGCGGCTCCGGCAGTCGTAGGCGCGCCCATCTGCGGCTTGGAGCCACGGTCGGCTTCTGCAAGCAGCGCGGCGGCGATCGCCAAGGCCCGCTGCGAATCGGCAGACGGTCGCAGCGCGAGGATCTCCGGTAGCTTCTGCTCGAGCCACTGGATGGTGACGTTCCCGCTGCGATAGTCGGGATCGGCCATCATCCGCAGATGGAACTCGCGCGACGTCTCGACGCCAAAGATCACCAACTCGCGCAATGCGCGCTCCATCCGCGCGATCGCCAGTTCCCGCGACGGCGCGTGCACGATGAGCTTGGCGAGCATCGGATCATAGGAGAGTCCGACCTCGGAGCCCGTAGTGATGCCACCATCCCAGCGCACGCCAGGCCCCGCCGGCAACTGCAGGTGCGTGATGCGCCCCGTGCTCGGCAGGAATCCATTGGCCGGATCCTCCGAGGTGATACGGCACTCGATAGCCCAGCCCTGTGGCTCCGGCGTCTCGGTGATCGGCAGCTTCTCGCCCTGCGCGATGCGCAGTTGCCATTGCACCAGGTCGATCCCCATCACGAGCTCGGTCACGGGATGCTCGACCTGGATCCGCGTGTTCATCTCGAGGAAGTAGAAATCCCCGTTCTTGTCGAGCAGAAACTCGCAGGTGCCGGCGTTCACGTAGCCGGCGGCCTTCGCCGCGGCGACAGCCGCGTCGCCCATCTTCTTGCGCAGCGCGGGCGACACGGCAACGCTCGGCGCCTCCTCGATCATCTTCTGGTGCCGGCGCTGGATGCTGCATTCGCGCTCGCCCAACGAGATGCAGTTGCCGTGCATGTCGGCGAGCACCTGGATCTCCACGTGCCGTGGGCCTTCGATGTACTTCTCGATGTAGACCGCGTCATCGCCAAAAGCGTTCTTCGACTCGCGCTGCGCGGCGCCAAGTGCGCCTTCGATCTCCGTGAGCTCGCGCACCACGCGCATGCCCTTGCCGCCACCGCCGGCCGCGGCCTTGAGCAGCACCGGCAAGCCGAACTGCTGCGCGAGCTTCTTCGCCTCGGCGGCATCCTTGAGTGCCTTGGTGGTGCCCGGCACCACCGGCGTGCCGGCCGAGATTGCCAGCGTGCGCGCCGCGGTCTTGGAGCCCATCGCGGCAATGGCCTCCGCTGGCGGGCCGATCCAGATCAGGCCGGCTTCGCGCACAGCCTTCGCGAACCACTCGCGTTCGGAGAGAAAGCCGTAGCCGGGGTGGATGGCGTCGGCACCGACCTGCTTGGCGACTTCGATGAGATGGTCGCCGCGCAGATAGCTCTCGCTCGCGGCAGCGGGTCCGATGTGGACAGCCTCGTCGGCGGCGCGCACGTGTGGCGCAGCGCCATCGGCATCCGAGTACACGGCCACCGAGCGGATGCCGAGTTCACGGCAGGCGCGCACGATTCGCAGCGCGATCTCGCCGCGGTTGGCGATGAGGACCTTCTTAATCACTCTCGCGCTCACAGCGGGATGCACCCGTGCTTCTTGGGCGGATTCGACTGGCGCTTGCCCTGCAGCACGTCCAGCGCGTCGATCAATCGCGGCCGCGTATCGCGCGGGTCGATGATGTCATCCACATAGCCACGGCTCGCCGCCACATATGGGTTAGCGAACTTCTCCGTGTACTCCGCCACGCGCGCATCCATCGCTGCCTGCGGATCCTTCGCGTCCGCGATCTCCTTCTTGAAGAGAATCTCCACCGCGCCCTTTGGCCCCATCACCGCAATCTCAGCGGTTGGCCAGGCCAGATTCACGTCGCCGCGAATGTGCTTGGAGCTCATCACGTCGTACGCGCCGCCGTACGCTTTGCGCGTGATCACCGTGAGTTTGGGCACCGTGGCCTCGCAGTAGGCGTAGAGCAGCTTGGCGCCGTGCTTGATGATGCCGCCGTGTTCCTGCGCCACGCCCGGCAGGAAGCCCGGTACGTCCTCGAAAGTGACGATCGGAATGTTGAAGGCATCGCAGAAGCGGATGAAGCGCGCCGCCTTTACGCTGGCATTGATGTCCAGCACGCCGGCCAGCACCGCCGGCTGGTTTGCGATGATGCCCACAGAGTGTCCGCCCAAGTGCGCAAACGAGCAGACGATGTTCTGCGCGAAGTCCTTCTGCACCTCGAGCATCTCGCCGTCATCCACGATGCGACCGATCACATCGTGGATGTCGTAGGGCTTGTTGGCGTTGTCGGGAATAACGTCCAGCAGTGCCTCGTCACGCCGGTCTCGCGGGTCGGTGCCCGTGCCGCGCGGTGCAGAGTCCACGTTGTTGCTGGGGATGAAGCGCATCAGCTGGCGGATGCCCTCGAGGCACTCGAGTTCCGTGGCCGCCGTGAAATGCGATACACCGCTGGTGCCGCCGTGCGTGTCGGCGCCGCCCAACTGCTCCATCGTCACGTCCTCGTGAGTGACCGTCTTCACCACGTTGGGGCCGGTGACGAACATGTAGGACGTATTGCGCACCATCCACACGAAGTCGGTGATGGCCGGCGAGTACACCGCCCCGCCCGCGCAGGGACCGAGGATGGCGCTGATCTGCGGGACCACGCCCGAGGCCAGCGTGTTGCGCAGGAAGATGTCGGCATAGCCGCCCAGCGACACCACGCCCTCCTGGATGCGCGCGCCACCGGAGTCGTTGAGGCCAATCACCGGCGCGCCGTTCTGCATCGCCAAGTCCATCACCTTGCAGATCTTCGAGGCGTGGGCTTCCGACAGCGAGCCGCCAAAGACGGTGAAATCCTGCGAGAACACGTACACGAGGCGGCCATCGATGCGGCCGTAGCCCGTGACGACGCCGTCTCCGTAGGGCTTCTGGGCGTCGAGGCCGAAGTCCGTGCTGCGATGCGTGACGAAGCGGTCCATCTCCACGAAGGAGCCGTCGTCGAGCAGCACGTCGAGGCGCTCACGCGCGGAAAGTTTGCCCTTGTCGTGCTGGGCCTTCAGTCGGGCCGCACCGCCGCCAAGTTCGGACTCGGCGCGGCGCTGGGCCAGGAGGTCGAGTTTCTCGCGTTGGGACATGGCGGAAACTTAGCCAGCAACCCCGAGGCCAGCGATGCACGCCGGGTGCCGAGACCGCCTCCACGACGACCCAGCGATTGCGTGGAATCGGGCGCGTCCGGCGCCTCCGGCCGGCTACTCCCCTCGCAGCACCTCCATCGGGTCCACCCGCGCCGCGCGGCTTGCGGGCGACCAGCAGGCGAGCAGCGCAACGGCCGCCAGCGCCGTCGAGACCAGCGCGAATGTGCCCGCGTCGAAGGCCTGCACCCCAAAGAGCAGCGACTGCATGCCTCGCGAGAGGGCGAGCGCGCCGGCCAACCCGGCCAGGATGCCGAAGACCGCGAGGCGCATTCCTTCGAGCACCACCAGCCGCCGCACGTTCTGCAGGTCCGCGCCGAGCGCGACCCGAATGCCGATCTCCCGGCTACGCTGCGCGACGGAGTAGCTCAGGACGCCGTGCACGCCAACCACCGCGAGTGCGAGCGCTAGTCCCGCGAAGGTGGCGAGCAGCAGCATCGTGAAGCGGCGTTGCGCGAGCGAACCCGAGATGGTGTCCTCGAGCGGCTCGATGCCGAACAGGGCGAGCTGCGGGTCCACATCACGCACGGCTTGACGCAACGCAGCGATCTGCGTGCTTGGCTCGCCGGTCGTGCGCACGAGGATGGCGCTTGGCGTCGGCGCCTGCCCCAGTGGGAGGTACACGGCCGGCGGCGCCTCGCGCGCCAACCCGTGAATGCGCTCGCCCTCGATGATGCCGACCACCCGCCGCTCGAAGCCCCAGAGCCGCAACGAGGCATTGAGGGCGTCGCGTCCATCGAAGAAGGTGCGCCGCGCACTCTCGTTGAGGATCACGACGGGTGCGGACGAGCCGTCGTCGCCGTCGGTGAAGCTGCGGCCTTCGACCAGCGGCACACGAAGCGCCTCGAAGTATCCCGCGCTCACGGTGCGGATACTCGGCTCCGGCCAGCGCTCCGCTTCTGCTTCGCGCCCGACGACCACGATTGAGCTGGTGAAGCCCGCATCCATTGGATTCGCGGTCGCGAGCGCGACAGCCTCGACGCCAGGCAGCGCCCCGACGCGCGAACGCACGTCCTCGATGAACCGCAGGCGCTCGGGCCAGTTCGGGAACACGGCGAAGTTCTGTGGATACCGCGACGGCGGCAGCTGGAACTCCGCCTTGAGGACCTGCGAGGCCTCGAAGCCTGGGTCCACACTCTGCAGCTCCCACAGGCTGCGGATGAGCAGCGCGGCGCCGACCGTCAGCGCCGTCGCCATCGCCAGTTCCGTGATGACGAGCGCAGAGCGTGCGCTGCGCTGCCTGCGGCTGCCTGACGACGCGCGGCCGCCCGCCTGCAACGCCGACGCAAGGTTCGCGCGGCGCGCGTGCAACGCAGGCAGCAACCCGATGCAGATGCCGATCACGGCCGCGATGCCGGCGCTGATTGCAAGGACGGAGAGATCGAGGCGAAGCTCGCCCACGCGCGGCAACGAGGCGGGAGCGACACCGCGCAGGAAGCTCACTGTGCCGGATGCCAGCAGCACGCCAAGACCGAGGCCCGCGCCAACCAACACGGCGCCCTCAGCGATGAACTGCGCCGTCAACCGACCCGCGGTCGCGCCGAGTGCCGTACGCACCGTAACCTCGCGGGCGCGGTTCGTCGCACGCGCCAACGCGAGATTCGTCACGTTCACGCAGGCCACCAGCAGCACCAAGCACACGGCGACCACGAGCAGCCAAAGCGGCTGCCGAGCTTCGGCGAACACGACGTCGCCAAAGGCCTCGACATTGGCGCCGCGGGCGTTGTTGGAATGCGGATACTCGCGCTCGAGGTCGGCGCCAATCTGTTCCATCTCCAACTTCGCGGCAGCGAGCGTGGCGCCGACCTGAAGGCGTCCGAGCACGAAGATCGGATGGTTCTCGCGCGAGGCCTGCGGGCTCAGCCGAAGTGGGACCCAAACGTCCACGCGCGGCCGGCCCCCGCGGTCAGCGAAGCCCCGCTGGTAGTTCGCCGTACGCAGCAACTGCAGCGCGCCGAAGTCCGCCCCCTGCGCCGCGACGCCGATGATCTCCCATTCGATGTCGTTGAGGCGAAGCGTGCGGCCGAGCACGTCCGCGCGCTGGTCGAAGTGCGAGAGCCACAACGCCTCACTGATCACTACGCGGCGCGGCCCGTCGACCCTGCCCTCTTCATCAGTGAAGCCGCGCCCGAGTCGCAACGGGGCGTCGAGCGTGCTGAACCACCCATCGGTCACGCCGAGCGCTGCCACGCGCTCTGGATCGCCAGCACCGACCTGAAGGCTCGGCTCAGAGGGCGTGAAGGCCTCCAGGCGCTGGAAGCTTCGGCTTCGGAGACGGAAATCGACGAAGTCCGGAATCGATGCCGGCTCGTGCGCGTTGCCGGCGTCGCGATCCGTCTGCCACACGACCGCCAGTTGCTCCACGTCGCGGAACGGCGCGGGATGCAGCAGCACGCGATTCACGACGCTGAACACAGCGGCGCTTGCGCCGATGCCCAAGGCGAGGGTGAGCACCGAGGCCGTAGTGTACGCCGGGCTGCGCAGCAGTGAGCGGACCGCGTAGCGCAGGTCGGAGACGGCGTGTTCGATCAACGGAATGCCCCGCTGTCGGCGCACCGACTCGGCGGCCTGCGTCAGCCCGCCAGACGCCGCCAGAGCCGCACGCCGCGCCTCGTCCGGAGCCATTCCGCGACGGATGTTCTCCTCGACCTCGAACTCAAGGTGCGCCTCCAGTTCCTCTCGGAGTTCAGCCTCGGCGCGGCGGCCACTGCCGAGGCCAATCAGGCGCGCAAGCACACCACGCAGGCGCCCCATCAGGACTCCGCCACCGGCCGCAGGAACGCGGCGATGAGATCGGCTGTCGCGTACCACTCACGCGTCTCGCGCTCGAGCCGCCGGCGCCCGCTCGCCGTGAGTCGGTAGTACTTGGCGCGGCGGTTGTTCTCGCTCTGGCGCCACTCGCTCGCGACGTAGCCCTCCTGTTCGAGCTTCAGCAGCGCCGGGTAGAGCGTGCCGTAGTTGAGGCTCACGCGGTTCCCGCTCGTCTCCTCGACGCGCCGGGCGATGCCGTAGCCGTGCAAGGGGCCGAGGACATCCAGGGTCTTGAGCACCATCAGGGCCAGTGTGCCCGGCGGGACCTGCAGGCGGTCCGTCACGCGCGCGTCCTTTCTATGGGTTACCCATATAAGTACGCGGCACGGGGGCCACGGGCAAGTCCCAAGTCTGCGCTATCGGCTCACCGCCTCCGTGAGTTCGAAGACCAACGTACGAAGTGTGAGCGAACGATCGAGGCTTGGGCTGTAGAACTCGAGGTCGAAGCGATAATGGCCCGGCCCTGTGCCGTCTGGAATCGAGAGGTACATGTCCAAGTGCCCGCCAGGATCAAGTTCGACATCGATTGCGCTAAGCTCCGCCGAGACGGGTTCGACAAGCAGGGCAGCGCTCGTCGGCTCAAGGCACAACAAATTGACATGCACCTGGGCCCAACCGTCTGGAGTGTGCCGCCGAAGAATCGAGCCGCACCAGAACCACGTCGCGCGCGTCCGATTCTCCGCGCGCACGAGAACAGGCGACTCGAGCTTGCGGCCGTCCGGGTTGAGGAAGACCTGGATTTCATCCTTTGATGGCTCAAAGAGTCCCGCACAGCCACCGAGCGCGAGTGCCGCGACAAGTCCAGCGAATAGGCGCCGGCCCAGCGGATGCTGCCAATACACGTCGCGCTCCTGTCGATGGCGGTTCCTCGCGCTGTACCCGGCGACGCGACGGCGCGTCACGCCTCAACCTCGGACACCGCAGCGACCCGCCCGAAGCGCCCGCGTCTGAGGGCGTCGGCTAGCGAATCGTGAACCCCACGTCGTCCAGCAGGATCGTTCCCGCCGGCGACTTGTCAAAGGTGAAGCGGATGCCCGTCACCTGCTCAGGCACGAAGCCGGGCAACACCTCGGCGAATCGCGCCAGCGGAATCTCCACGCGCTGCAACACATACTCGAAGTCGCGCGGCTCTCCGGTGAGTTGCTTCTCCACCCACGCGTACTTGTAGAGGCGAATGCGCAACGGCGGCCGCAGCGTGGCGACTGCCGAGAGCGGCAGCGCGGCCACTCGACCATCCGCGAGTTCGAGCGCCACGCTGAGGTCCACGCGGATCGAGTCGGCGGGTAGATCCTTCGGCTCCGCAGGCTTGCTCCGATCGCGTCGAGACGTACGCCGGCTGCTACCCGAGCCCTCGCGCTTCGCCGAGTCCGCGGCAGGCTTCGGTGCGCCGGGCGGCAGGGGCGCCGCCGTATCCGCTGCAGCCAGGAGCGAAGGCCGCTGGCCGAGGTCCACGATGCCAAACGTGAGCGCCGAGCGCTGGGCGAGCCCGAGCGCCGTGGCGGCGTTGCCAGGCAGTCGCACGGCGTACCACGCACGCAGCGAGTCCGGCGTGCTGTCGTTCTGCCCCGTCCATCCGATCACGGCCGTATGGGTCTCATACGAGACGTTGCCCCACGAGCGCCCGCGCATCGCCTGCTCGCGCCAGGTCGCCAGCGACTGCGTGGCGATCGTCGCGCCCGCAGTGGACGCCGTCGTCACGTCCACATCCTCCTCAAAATCCGCAAGCACGCGCTCGTGCCCGTCGGCGAATGCCGAGACGTACATCGTCGGCGGCAGCCAGCCGCCGACCGTGCGGTAGTCACGGAACATTGGTTCGTACTCTCGCCGGCCCTGCAGCGTCATCTCCAGGAAGCCGGTGAAGAACACGAGGCCTACGCGCCGCTGCTCATCGCCCGTGAGCAGTGAACGCTTGTTGAGCAGCCAACCCGCAGGGCCGACGTCGTTGTCGCCCCAAACGGTGTTGAACTGCCCGTGATTGGCGCGATACACGTAGAGCGAGGCCTTCACGAGGCCCGTGTCGCTCACGTCCGCGCGCAGGTACGTGCGCTGGCCATCGAACACGGACACGTCCGCGTCGTGCGAGCCGTGGATCACGAAGTAGTTCACGCCCGAAAGCGGTGGCCGCCGGTCCGCCGGGCGATACTGCCCGTCCACCGGCGCAATCGCGATCACACTGCGAATGTCGTAGCCGAAGTCGAAGCGCACGCGCGCATCGTCAGGGTAGTGCGACAGGCGATTGAAGCCCGCGGCGACCGCCACCGCTTCCCCGCCCCGCGAGTGCCCCATCAGCGCGATCCGCGTGAAGTCCACCTTGCCACGCAGCGGGCTGGTCGAGTCGGCCGCCATCGACCGCCAGGCCTCGATGTGCTTGAGCAACAGCCAGCCGCGCGCGTCGTTCTCGGTGCGGATGCCGCCATTGATGAAGTTCTGGTCTACCGACACGGCGATGAAGCCGCGACTGGCGAGGTGGCGGCCGAGGTACTCGTAGCCGGGGTCCGAGTACTCCTTCATGTCGTGGTTGCCGTGCACGATGAGCACGAGCGCGAACGGGCCGTCGCCCACCGGATGCCAGACGCGTCCGTTGATCGGCAGGTTGGCAGCGTTGAATCCCCAGTACTTCCAGCGCTTCTTGGCGGCCTCGGCGTCGAGGCCGCGCAGGAACACCGTGCCGTTTACCGAACGCGTGCGGACCGTGACGGAATCCCGGAAGGCGCGGCGGCGCCGATCCGTGCCGCTGCCGTAGGTGAACGCGGCAACCTCGTAGCGGCCACGCTCGGCCGGGTTCGGCGCGCCGAGCGTGACGTTGGCGAGCGCGCGCTCGGCGTCGGAACGCACGAGGCGGGTGGGCTGGACGCAGGCGGCGAGGAGGAGCGCCGCGAGGAGAGGGCGGGATCGCATGCGCAGCAAGCTAGGCTGCGGGCAAGCCCTACGGACAGCGTCCTCGCTGCTGCGCCAACCGGACTGCCGCGTAGGCGTTCACGATGCCACCAGTCGTCGAGAGCGACCCGAAGGCCACCTCGCGTTCGCCACCCGGCTCCGTGACGCGCTGGTTGGGCCGACGAATCGCCGATGTGAGCAGGATCTCCTTCACCTCACGCGCGCTGAGTTGGCTGCAGTACGCCATCAACAGTGCGGCCGTGCCAGACACCACGGGTGCCGCCATGCTCGTGCCGTCGTTCCGCTCGTACGTGCCGCCCGGCACCGTGGAGAGGATCGCCACGCCGGGCGCAAAGAGGTCCACCGTGCGACTGCCGTAGTTCGAGAACGCGGCCGCAAGCGCGTTGCCGCCCTTCCACGACGAGGCACCCACCTCAATCCACAGATTCGGACGGCCGCCACCCACGTACTCCGGCGAGGGATAGTTCGTGCTGCTGTCGTTGTTGGCCCCATCGTTGCCGGCCGCGTGCACCATCAGCACACCCTTCTCGTCGGCGTAGCGCACGGCGGCGTCCACCACCGCCTTGTGCGGCGAGAACGACTTGCCAAAGCTCATATTGATGATCTGCGCGCCGTTGTCGACCGCATAGCGGATCGCGTTGGCGATGTCCTTGTCACGCTCGTCGCCATCGGGCACGGCGCGAATGACCATCAGCCGCGCCGGCGAGACGCCCGCCGCGTGCTCCCCGCTGCGCCGCGCCGCCACGATACCGGCCACGTGCGTGCCGTGCGAGGCGTCGGGTCCGGTCACATCCGGGTTGCCGTAGCCGCGCTCCGTGAGATTCAGCGTGTCGTCGCCGACGATCGGCCGCGGGTTGAACGCCGAGTCCAGGCCGAAGTTGAGGCGGCTGCTGACGTCGTTCTTCGCCTTCTTGATCACCTCGGGCGTGATGCCCTGCGCGGCGAGCTGCTGATAGATCGAACGGGCCCGCGCGACCTCCGGCGTCGCTGGCTGCAGGCCCGCGACCGCCGCGTCGGTGAGGGAGTCGGTGCCCAAGGCCGTCTTCAGCGCCCCGACCGCCATCGTCAGCACCTGATCGGCCTGCTGCACGGTGCGCTGGTACTGCGTCATCTCCTGCCGTTCCTTCTGTACGTACTCTGCGGCGCGCGTGCACTCGGCCCGCTCGGCGGACGACAGCGCCGATGCGCTCCCCGCAGCGGCACGGCGGCGGCAGCTGACGTCGACGCGAACGGCCTCGTAGGTGTCGCGGTGCACGTTCTGCCCGTCGGCCCCGCCGATGAAGTTCCAGCCGTTGATGTCGTCCGTGTAGCCGTTCCGGTCGTCATCGCGGGCGTTGCGGGCGGTCTCGCGCGCGTTCCGCCACAGCGCCGGCGCGAGCGCGGCGTGCGCGGTGTCGACGCCGCCGTCGATGATGGCGACGACGATCTCGCGGCTCGGGCGGCGGTTCGCCAGCAGTTCGCGGACGGCGCGGTTCGCGCTGATGCCCGCGACGCCGTCCGCCTCTAGGTCGAGAAGGTGCCATGAGTCGGGCGGCGTCTCACCGGCGAAGCTCGGAACGTCAGCTGCGATGGGCGCAGCGGCTTCCGGGCGCGGTGCGGTCGTCGCCGTGGAGGCGGCGGAGCCCGCGCAGGCACTGAGGAGGAACGCAGCGAAGAGCGTGGACAGCCGGGCGGCAGCGGACCTGGAAGGCATCGGACCTTGGGAAGAAGGGTGGCGTCCGTGTACGCAATCGCCCGGAACCGCCGTTCGCAACCCGAGGGCGAGGGCGGCGTTCAACCACACCCGGATGCACAGCGCCCCGGCCGAGCCAAGCTCGACCGGGGCGCCGTTCACTTCCATCCTTCGTCCTACACCCTCCGTCCCAGCCTTACTCCTCGTCCGCCATCGAATCGAGGTCCGCCGGGATCGGCGCGTTCTCTTCCTCCTCGGTGTGCACCTTGGACGGCTCCGCCGGGCGCTCCTGGCCCTCGGGGATGTCCACCACGCCGAGCACGATGCGACGGTGAATCGGGTCCACCTCGAGGATGCGCACGTTCATCGCCATCCCTTCCCAGGCCACGTCAGCCGAGCTGTTCACCTGCTGGCCGGTCAGGTTGAGATGCGAGAGCGGCACGAAGCCCTCGATGTCGTTGCCGATGTCCACGACCACGCCCTTGTCCATCAGGCGGGCCACCTTGCCCGGGAGCTCCGTGCCCACGGGGAAGGTCTCGCCGATGCGCAGCCAGGGATCCTCGGACGCCTGCTTGAGGCCCAGCGAGATGCGCTTGTTCTCGGCGTCGATGTTGAGGATCACCACGTCCACCGCGTCGCCCTTCTTCACGACCTCCGACGGGTGCTGGACGCGCTTGGTCCAGGACATATCGGAGATGTGGATGAGGCCGTCGATGCCCGGCTCGATCTCAACAAACGCGCCGAACGAGGTCAGGTTGCGGACCTTCCCGTTGAGGCGCGTGCCCACCGGGTACTTGAGCGGCAGCACCATCCACGGATCCTGCTCGGTCTGCTTCATTCCGAGTGAGATCTTCTCCTCGTTCGGATCGACCTTGAGCACCACCGCCTCGATCGACTCGCCGATGGAGACGAGCTTCGAGGGATGACGGACGTTGCGCGTCCAGCTCATCTCGGAGATGTGCACGAGGCCCTCGATGCCCGGCTCGAGCTCGATGAAGGCGCCGTAGTTCGTGATGCTGACGACCTTGCCCGAGACGCGGGTGCCGACCGGGAACTTCTCGGCGACATCCTTCCACGGGTAGGCCTGGAGCTGCTTGAGGCCGAGCGAGATGCGCTCGCGCTCCCAATCGATGTCCAGGACCTTGACCTCGAGCTCCATGCCGATCTGGACCATCTCGCTCGGATGCGAGATGCGGCCCCAGGACATGTCGGTGATGTGGAGCAGGCCGTCCACGCCGCCGAGGTCGATGAAGGCGCCGAAGTCCGTGATGTTCTTCACCACGCCCTTCCGCACCTGGTCCTTGTTGAGCTCCTTCATCAGCTTCTCGCGCTTGCCGGCACGCTCGGTCTCGAGGATCACGCGGCGAGACACGACGATGTTGCGGCGGCGCTTGTTGAGCTTGATGATCTTGAACTCGTAGGTCTGGCCCAGGAGCTCGTCGATGTTCGGGACGCGACGCAGCGCGATCTGCGAACCCGGGAGGAAGGCGTCGACGCCCATGAGGTCGACGACCACGCCGCCCTTGATCTTCTTGACGAGCGTGCCGGTGACCGGCTGGTCGGACTCGTACGCGACGCGGATCCGCTCCCACACGCGCATGAAGTCGGCCTTCTTCTTCGACAGGACAACGGAGCCTTCGGAGTCCTCGAGGTGCTCAAGCAGGACTTCGACCTCGTCCCCGACCTTGAGCTCCGGCATGTCCTTGAACTCTTCGAGCGGGATCGTGCCCTCGGACTTGAAGCCGATGTCGAGGACGACGAGGTTCTCGCGAATCTCAAGGACGGTGGACTTGACGATCTCGCCCTCTTCGATCGAGGCGAGGGTCCCGTTGTACATCTCCATCATCGCCTCGAACTCGTCGGACGAGAGTTCATCCTCGTCGTAGAGCTCCGGGCGGCGGTTGGCGAGCGGGCGGAGCTGCGCGCGCTGGGCATCGCGCTTCTGGCGCGCGATTTCCTCTGGGGTCAGCTCGGTAGATTCCTGTTCAGCGACGGTCATCTGCAGTGGGTTCGCGGGGGGTTCGGCTCGCCGCGAGCGAGGATAAAGGTGGTAGGACGAAGGACGAAAACTCCCCAGCGGTGCGGGGGAGCCTTTAAGGATAGGGGAATCGGGGCTTCCGGTCAACTGGAAGGGATTGTCCAGCAATGGGTTAGATTGCTCCGCGATGGGTACGCCGACCGCCGAGCCCGAGCAGCCTCCGCCACCTCCCCCCCAGGTGAGGCCGAGTCGGCCCACACCCCGTGCCACCATCAGGATTCGCGGCCGCCGCCGGCGGGTCTCGATCCGCGGGTTCATGCACCTGCTGCGCTCCGGCCGGGACTTTCTCGTCGACCAGTTTCTGGCCCTGCGGATCGGCGCCGAGCCGACGCTGGTGGGCTTCGCGGTGGTCATCGGCGTCGGGTCGGCGCTTGGGGTGCTCGGGTTCTACAAGGGCGTGGCGCTCGCCCACGCGGCGCTGGTCACCTACCCTGCCCTCCTACTGCCCGAGATGGGGCTGCTGGCGTTCCGCCCGATAGTCACCGGCGTGACCTTCGCCGCCGCCTCGTGGACGATGCGCGTGATTGGGCGCGACCACGATGGGATGAACGTTCCCGACATCCAGGCCGCCGTGGAGCACCGCGGGGGGCGGATTCCGCCCCGCCCGGCCCTCGGGCGCACGCTAGCCAGCGCGGTCACCATCGGCGGCGGCGGATCGGCGGGCGCCGAGGGACCGGTGGTCGTGATCGGCGCGACACTGGGCTCCTGGCTCGGCCGCATGTTCCGCTTCCGGCCCGGCCGACTGCGTACGCTCGTTGCCTGCGGTGCCGCGGGCGCGATCGCCGCCGCGTTCAATGCGCCGCTTGCGGGTGCCTTCTTCGCGCTGGAGGAAATCCTCGGCACCTTCGCCGGCGGCTACTTCTCGCCCGTGGTTGTCGCCGCGGTCGTGGCCGCGGTTGTCGCGCGCGGTCTCTTCGGCAGCGGCCCCGCCTTCCCCGTGCCCGGTGAACTCGGTGAGCTGAGCGGCTTCGAAGCGGCCGTGCTCATTCCCGCGCTCGGCGTTGTCTGCGCGCTTATGGCGACGCTGTTCGTGCGCACCTACTTCGGGCTCGAAGGCATCGTGCGCAGCGGCCGCTTGAATCCCAAGTGGACGCCGTGGATCGGCGGGGCGATGGTGGGGCTGATTGTCTTCGCCACGCAAGGCGCCGTGGCGGGCGATGGGCATCTCAACGCGCCGTTGGATCTGTTCGGACGACTGCCCTGGTGGATCCTGATCGCGCTGGCGGCTGGGAAGATCTTCGCGACATCGCTGACGCTGACCACGGGTGGATCGGGCGGCGTGTTCACGCCCGCGCTGTTCGTCGGCGCGGCGACGGGTGGTGCGTACGGCGCGCTCGTGCAGGCGGCGGTGCCGGGGGCGCAGATCGACCCGGCGCTCTACTCACTCGCCGGTATGGGCGCGATGGTTGCCGGCGCGACTGGTGCGCCGATCACCGGCATCCTGCTCGTGTTCGAGATGACGCACGACTTTGAGCTCGTGCTACCGCTGATGCTGGCGGTGGTGATGACCAAGCTTGTGATGCGGCGCTATGAGAAGGACTCGCTGTACTCGGGCTGGCTCAGGCGCCACGACCTCGATTTGAATCGCGAGGAGATTGCGTAGCGCAACCGTCACTGCGCCGGCTATGGACGGAGTCCGATGATTCGGTAGACCTCGAACCACGCGACACCTTCGGCGTCTCGATCGAGCACAAGCACGCGATCTCCCTGAAACTGCAGTGCGCGCCGCGGTGCATATCCCTCCGACGGGGGGAGTTCCAGTTGGCCAGTCAGCGTGCCACTCGCACTCACGGCGACCCACCGCTCCGGCAGTCGCCAGTCACCCGTCGCCAACTGCAGCCATAGTCGCTCGGGCCCATCCGCGAGAGCACGCTGAAATAGCGGTGCGGGCTGCCCGGTGCCGAGGGGCGATGTGCGCTTCGCAGGACTGCCCTGCGCCGGCACCACCACCTGCGACGCCTCGGCCTCCTGTGCATCCATCGGCATGAGCTCTTCCGCCAGCCGGAGCGAGAGGTCGAGTTCACCAGTCGCGGTGTATCGCCCGATGTCACGCGACTGCGGATTTGCGATCCAGTAGCGAGTGCCCGCGACCGCAATGCTGGTGCTGGCGACGGGCGACATCAAAGGGAACGCCTCCGAGTCGCCAAGCGAGTCTCCCTCCAGGGACAGGCGGCGCAGGTGGCCGGCCCCAGGGGCCGCAGGGTCACTTCCAACGATCGCGACGAGAAAGCTCCCATCGGTCAGACAGCCCCCCTTCGGCATGATTCCACGCGCCGGAGCCGAGAACTGACGCGCTGGCCCTCCATCTGGTCCCGTGACGCTGGCGCGTCGCAGCGCGACGTCGAACGTCAGAACGGAGTCGCCTCGAACGAGGCACACGGCGCTCAGTAGGCGGCTCTCGCCGGGACCGCTGCCGAGCACGCCGTTCACGGAGCGCAGGGAGCCATCCGGTTCAAAGCGGAAGAGGCGGTGTCCGTCGATGGCCACCAGGCCTCCATTGCGTGTGAGCAACCCCTCGAGCATCCCGTTCCGCGCATTGAGTTCGCGGTCAGGATCGTCGCGCAGGCCGCCGAAGCGTTGAAGCGGATGGAGCTCGAGCGAGAGGCGAGGAGCGGCCGCGAGTGGGCCGTCGACCGCCTGTACGTTCAGCGCGTTCGGATCTCCGGGAGCGTCCGCGCAGGCCCACAGGGTCGGCACCAGAAGCGCAATCCCCATTCGCACGTGACGGCGCCGCGCCACCGGGAGACGATGACTCACGGGTTTCGCCTCGGCAGGTCGCCTTGGGGGCGCAGAGGAGCAGCCTGCCGTTCGAATCGTTCGCGATCAGCGGGCGTGGTCAACAACATCCGAAGCGTCGAATCGCGAACGAAGTTGAGGCGCTTCCGCTTGTTCCAGATCTCTGGGTCGCCGGCCTTGAGGGCACGTTGCGCCGTGTGCTCCTCGACGATGATCGCGAGCGCACGCCGCTGCTGCTCAGGCGAGAGCGTGATTCCATCGAAGAGTCGCTTCAAGAGCGATGCGGAGACCTCCTCGATGGGTGGAGGGTTGTCCACTCGCCGCACGACACCCTGCCCCATTGCGATACCCGGCATCATGAACCCAATCCACGCAATGGCGACAACTGAGACGAGCACACGCGAGCGCATTGATTGACCTCGTTGGAGAGCGAGGCGTCCATTGTCGCGCACACGCATTAGAAGCGTGTGGACGGCACATTAAATGGTGATGAAGTCAGTCTGAGCCTAGGGCGGCCTAGCGATCCTTCGACCGCCGCCCCCCCAACGCCTGCCGCGCCAGGGCGACGATACGCTCGACCTGTTCTTCCTGCGTCAAGTACGTCGTGTCGATCAGCACCGCATCCGGCGCCTGCTGGGTCTGTGCCTCGTCCTTGAGGTCGCGTTGCACTAACGCGTCCACCTCGGCCGCGATCTCCGCATCCTCCGGCGCGCGCTGCAGGCGCTGGATCAATCGGCGCCGCGCGCGTTCCCAGGAATCCGCGATCAGGAAGACCTTCACGCGCGCCTTGGGAAACACGGCGGTACCCATGTCGCGACCATCAACGACGATGGGATGGCCCTCGGCGGCTTTCTGCACCTGCGCGTTCACCCAGGCCCGAACCTTCGGCATCTTCGCGACCAGCGACACGTTGGCCGTGACCGCCTTGCCTCGCAGCTCTTCCTCAAGGTCGGTGCCGCCGAGGTACGGATGGAAGGTGGTGTCGCCTGGTTCGAGATGAATCTCACCCGAGGCATCGAGCACTTCCTTCTCGGTCCAAGCCCCGGCGTCGGCGTCGCGCCGCAACATCGCCGCCGTCGCCGCGCGATACAGCGAACCGGAGTCCACGTGTCGCAAGCCGAGCTCTCGCGCGACCCACTTGGCGGTCGACGATTTTCCTGACGCGGCGGGGCCGTCGATGGCCACCACCAGCGGTCGACGACGATCACTCGGCATCGCCGCTCCAACGGAAACGGTCAGCCACGGGACAAGGAGCGCAGGTCATCCCAGAAACTTGGCCAACTGACGGCGCAACACGAAGGGTCATCGATCTCGATTGCGTTGCCACCCAACGCGCCGAGCACGCCAAAGGCCATCGCGATGCGATGGTCGCCGTGCGTCACCACACGACCCTTGAGCGGTCGATCGCTGCCCTGCACCACGAACCCATCTGGCAGTTCCTCGGCCTCGGCTCCGATCGCACGAAGGTTCTCGACCACCGCCCGGATGCGATCGCTTTCCTTCACGCGCAGCTCGGCAGCGCCGGTGACGCGCGTCTCGCCGACGGCGCGCGTCGCGACGCAGGCAATCAACGGCAACTCGTCGATGAGGCTTGGGACTTCATCAGGCGATACCGTCACGCCTCGCAGCTCGCCCGCACGACACACGATCATGGCGACAGGTTCGCCGCCCTGATCCGCGACGTTGGCGAACTCGATGGCCGCACCCATGCGACGGAGCACCTGGAAGGCGCCGATGCGTGCTGGGTTGATACCGACGTTTTCGACGCGAACGAGAGACGCGTCCCTGCCGCCGGCCGAAGCGCCGCCAGCGTTGCCGCTGACGGCTCCACCGATAGCAACGAGCCCCGCCACGAACGCTGCTGACGAGGGATCGCCCGGCACCTCGGTGTCGAGCGCGTCAAGACGCGCCGACGGGTTGAGCGACACCACGTTGCCTTCCGTGCGCAGGTCGACACCTCGCGCCCGCAGCATACGCTCCGTGTGATCACGCGTGGCAGCTGGCTCGTGCACCTCCACCGGCACATCGCCGACAAGCCCGGCGAGCAGGATGGCGCTCTTCACCTGCGCGCTGGCCACCTCGGCGTGCCAGGTGATGCCCTGCAACGAAGCGCCGCGGATGGTCATCGGGAGGCCGCCGTGTTCCGGCAGGTCAACCTGCGCACCCATCGCAGACAGCGGCGCCGCGACACGGCGCATCGGCCGACGGCTCAGGCTATCGTCACCGATGAACCGCGCCTCGACTTGAGCACCGGCGACGATGCCGGACATCAATCGCGCCGTGGTGCCGCTATTGCCGCAGTCGAGGTCGGCGTGCGGTTGCGTGAGCCCGCGCAGACCGACGCCTTCAATTACGAGTTCGGGCCCGTCCAGGTCGGGGATCGACACGCCCATCGCGCGAAGCACTGCAGCAGTTGAGTGCACGTCGGCGCTTTGCAGCAGGCCGCGCACGCGCGAATGCCCGCGCCCCAGCGCCGCAAGCATCAGCGCGCGGTGGGAGATGGACTTGTCGCCCGGGACTCGCATCGACGGCACGCGGCGATCGGGCTAGCGCCGCGAAGCCTGCGTCAGCGCAACCACGACTCGAGCGCCGTGGCCAGATCGGTCTTCTCGTCGCGGTACTTCACGATCACTGGCGTCTGCAGCGACAGCCCCTGCGACTCGCCGAAGCCGCCCTTCACCGCCCGCGCGCCCGGCACCACCACCGCGCCCGCCGGAATCTCCAACGGCTGCTCGGCGTTGCCACGAATCACGCGCTCCTGTACGAGGTCGAAGACCGGCGTGCCGCGCGTGAGCACCAGCCCCGCCGCCAGCACGGCCTTCTCACGCACCACGGTGCCTTCGTACACGCCGCAGTTGCCGCCTACGATCACGTCGTCCTCGATGACCACAGGCGAGGCATGGATGGGCTCCAGCACCCCACCGATCTGTGCCGCCGCGCTCAGGTGCACGCGCGCGCCGATCTGCGCGCAGGAGCCCACCAGCGCGTGCGAGTCAATCATTGTGCCCGCACCGACCCAGGTGCCGACATTCACGTAGGCCGGCGGCATCACGACCACGCCAGGCGCGATGTAAGCCCCTCGACGGATTGATGACCCACCGGGCACGATGCGCAGGTTGCGCCCCGTGTCGAAGCGTTGCGTGGGATACGTGTGCTTGTCGAAGAACTGGAAGGGCGAGTCCTTGCCCGACATCTCGACCAGCTTGCCGACACGGAAGCCGAGCAGGATGCCGCGCTTCACCCAGGGCACGGCGCGCCACTGACCGTCCTCGCCGCGCACGGCGGAGCGGACTTCGCCAGCTTCCAAGGCCTCGAGCAGGCTCGTCACCGTAGCCTCGGCGTCCTTCGGGAGCTGATCCGCCGGCATCGCGAACAGCTGCTCGACCTGCTGCTCCAACTGTTGCGCCGTCACCGCGCTCACAGCGACACCCCCGCGATGCGCAGCGCAGCGCTCATCCGCGCCTCGTGCTTGCTGTCCATCGCCACCAACGGCAGGCGCAGCACGTTCTGCATCTTGCCCATCATCGACATCGCCGCCTTGATGGGGATCGGGTTGCTCTCGATGAACGCCGCGTCCACCAGCGGCGAGAGCCGGTGATGGATCAGCCCGGCGGTCTTAAGATCGCTCTTGGCCAGCGCATCCGTCAGCTGCGCGATCAACCCCGGCACCGCATTCGAGATCACGGAGATCACGCCATCGCCGCCCGCAGCCATCACGGCGAGCGTGAGTCCGTCGTCGCCGGACAGTACGCTGAAGCCTTCGGGCCGTCCGCGCAGAATCGCGTCGATCTGCCCCGTGTTCCCCGAGGCCTCCTTCATCGCCACGATGTTCGGGTGCTCAGCCAGCTCCAACGTCGTCTCGGCCGTCATGTTGCTGCCCGTTCGGCCCGGCACGTTGTAGAGGACCACCGGCAGCGGCGACGCGTCGGCGATGGCCGTGAAGTGCGCCACGATGCCGCGCTGTGGAGGCTTGTTGTACATCGGCGAGACGTGCAGCAGGTGCGTGGCGCCCGCCTTGCCCAGCAGTATCGAGGCCTCAATGGCGGCCGCCGTGTCGTTCGAGCCCGCGCCGGCGATCACCGGCACGCGACCGTTTGCGCGCTCCGCCGTGACTCGCACCACGCGCTCGCGCTCAGCCGGCGACAGCGTCACGGCCTCGCCCGTCGAGCCCACCGGCACGATGCCGTGAATCCCCTCAGCGATCTGCCAGTCGACGAAGGCGCCCAGCGCGGCCTCGTCCACCGAGCCGTCCGCCTTGAACGGCGTGACGATGGCGGTGATGGCACCCTTGAGCATCGCAGTCATCAGGTCACGTCTCCCAGGAAGTCATCCAGCGTGAAAACGCCGCGCTTGCCGGCCAGCCAGCGGGCGGCGGCCAGCGCGCCCGCGGCGAACACGCGGCGGTCGCGCGCCTCGTGCACTAGGCGCACCTGCTCGAAGGCGGCGTCGAACACCAACTCGTGCGTGCCCGGCACGTGGCCGGTGCGGATGCTCGTCACGGGCACCTCCTTCCCACGCGCACGCTGCGCGATGTCCGCCAGCAGCCGTCCGGTGCCACTTGGCGCGTCGAGCTTCTGCTTGTGATGGGTCTCGACCAGCGCCGCGTCGAAGCCCGCCCGCTCGTGCGCGAACCGACGCGCAGCCTCCTCCACCACCTTGGCGAACAGGTGCACGCCCAAGGCAAAGTTCGGCGCCCAGAGAAGCGCACCATTCGAGCTACGCACGAAGGTCTCGACGATCGCGCGTTCGGCGTCCCAGCCCGTGGTCCCGCTCACCACCGGCACGCCGAGCTCGGCGCAGCCGCGCACCAGCGCGGCCGCCGCCTTCGGAACGGTGAACTCAATGGCCACCTCGGCGCCCTTCAGCTGCTCGCGGTTGAGGCCCTGCGCGGTGTCGGGCGCGTCCAACTGGGCCACGACCTCGCAACCGCTGCTTGGCGCCAACGAGGCAAGCAACGAGCCCATCTTCCCTGCACCGAGAATCGCGATACGGGTCAACGCCTGGCTCCAAGTGGTAGGGTCGCGAGTGTCATCGCTTACGCGGCGCTGACGGCGGCGGCCGCGCCGAAGAATTCCGTGTGCAGTCGGCGCATCGCTTCGTTCACCTGGTCGCCATCGACGATCAGCGTGAGGTTGATGCCGGTGGCCGAGAGCGAGACCATGTAGAGCCTGAGCTCGCCGAGCGCCTTGAGCGCGCGCGCCATCGTCTCCGTGCTTTCGCCAAGCCCCGCACCAACCAGCGCGACGATGCCGCGATGCCGCTCCACCGAGACATCGCCGAAGGTGGAGAGTTGCGCGACCACCGCCTCGAGATGCTGGTCGTCATCCAGCGTGACGCTCACGCTGACTTCCGAGGTCGCCACCACGTCCACCGAGGTTCGGTTGCGCTCGAACACCTCGAAGATGGCGCGCAGGGCGCCAGGTGTCGCCAGCATCCGCGGCGAGCGGATCTTCACCACCACCGTGCGCGTCTTGCCCGCGATGGCGCGCACCGGCGCGCGCGGCGCATCGAAGGTGATCCGCGTGCCCGTGCCTTCCGGGCGCCGCGAGTTGAAGATGAACACGGGAATCCCGCGCTTCACGGCCGGCGTGATGGTGCTGGGGTGCAGCACCTTGGCGCCGAAGTTCGCGAGCTCGGCCGCCTCGTCGAAGCGGATGTGTCCGATCAGCTGCGCGTCGGGCACGACGCGCGGATCGGCGGTGAGCATGCCATCCACGTCCGTCCAGATCTCGATGGCCTCGGCTTCCATCGCCGCACCAAAGAGCGATGCCGAGAAGTCCGATCCACCGCGCCCAAGCGTGGTGGTCACGCCTCCGCGCGTGGAGCCGATGTATCCGCCCATCACCGGCACCTTGCCCTCACGCAGCAGCGGCGCGAGATGCTCGCGGCAGGCGATCGCGATGTCGTCGGGCAGCGGCGTGGCGCGACCGTAGTCGTCGCCGGTGATCATCACGTCGCGCGAATCCACGAACTCGGCCGGCAGCCCGGCGCGCTGCATCGCCGCCGTGACGATCGGCGCCGAGAGCCGCTCGCCCATTGAGGCCACGGCATCGTGCGAACGATTGGTGAGGTCGCCGAGCACCGACAGCGCCTCGGCGAGATGCGCGAGTTCGTCGAACATCGCGCCCACCTCGGCGGCGACATCGGATTCCGTCTCGTGCCCACCGAGCAACTCGCTGATCGTCGCGAAGTGCCGCGTGCGCAGCTCCTCGAGAATGGCAAGCGCGACAATCAGCTCGCCCTTCGCCGAGTGCTCGGCGATCTCGATCAAGCGGTTTGTCGTGCCGGCGAGCGCGGAGACGACGACCACGGGCTGCCGCTCCAGGCGACCCTGGATGATCGCCGCCGTGCGCGCGATCGCCTCCGAGTCCTGAACCGACGTCCCGCCGAACTTGACGACGATCATCCGCGCGCGACCTGCAGGCTGGGGGGCATCCAACCGAGGCGGCCCGTGGCGACCAGCACCTCGGCGTTGAGCACTGAGCCGCCCGCGGCGCCGCGGATCGTGTTGTGCCCCATCGCCACGAGCTTGAGATGGAAGATCGAGTCCTCGCGCACGCGGCCGACGGTGACCGTCATCCCATTCCCCGCCATCACATCACGGCGCGGCTGCGGACGTGCGGGATCCTCGGTCACGACCAGCGGCTGTGCGGGTGCGCTGGGCAGTCCGCGCACGATGGGATCACCCGTCCAACCACGTAGCGTCGCCAGCGCCTCGGCAACGCTGGGCCTCGAGCGGAACTTGGCGGAGATCACGACCGTGTGCCCGTGCTCCACCGCCACGCGGTTGGCGTGCGCGCTGACCACGAACGGCGCAAACGCGATGTGCTTGCCCTCGACCGTGCCGAGCATCTTCTGCATCTCGCGCTCGAGCTTGGGCTCCTCGTCGCCGATGTAGGGCACGACGTTGCCGAGGATGTCGAGCGACGGCACGCCCGGATATCCCGCGCCGCTGACGGCCTGCATCGTGGCCATGAACAACTCGGTGAGGCCGAAGCGCTCGTGCAGCGGCGCCAAGGCCATCGCCGCCACCGTGGCCGCGCAGTTCGCATTGGTGATCACGCCGCCGCTCCAGCCCTTGGCCTTCTGCGCGTCGAGCAACGCGAGATGGCTGGCGTTCACCTCCGGAATCACCAAGGGCACGTCGTCCGTCATCCGGAACGTCTTCGTGTTTGAGAGCACGAAGCGGCCGGCCTTGGCGAACGCGGGCTCGATCTCCTCCGACGCCGCCGCGTCCATTGCGCTGAACACAACCTTGGACTGCACCTGCGACGGATCGCAGGTGGTGACGACCAGGTCCTTCACGGACTCGGGCATCGCGCCTTCGATCCACTTCGTGGCGTCGGCGTAGCGCTTGCCCGCCGAGCGGTCGGAGGCGGCGACTTCGGCCACGCGGAACCAAGGGTGGTCGGCGAGGAGGCGAATGAAGGTCTGTCCAACGGCGCCCGTGGCGCCCAGGATGGCAACCGGGAGCTTCACGCGAGCAGCCCCTGCACCATCGTGATGTAGGAGTCCACGCTGGCGCGCAGCTCGGCTTCCTCGATGTACTCGTCGGGCGTGTGCGCGACGTGGATTGAGCCAGGCCCGAAAAGCAGCGGCTTGCCCCAGTTGGTGAGCAGCGGGATGTCGCTGGTGTAGGCCATCGGCGCGGTCTTGAAGCCCGGCACGGTGTGGAAGTGCTGCGCGGGGATCATTGAGCCGTACTCGAGCTCGGCGCGGCCCTTGGCCCAGCGGTCGAGGATCCGCTTCACGTCGCCGACGTCACCGACGAGGCGCAGCATCATCTCCGCCTCGCAGGCGCCTGGGATGATATTCGCCTCGGTGCCGCCCTTGATCAGCCCGACGTTCACCGTGCTGGGCCCCAGCACCTTGTCCACCGGCAGCTTTAGCTGCTGCAACTCCTGCAGCAGCGTGAGCATCGGCGTGATCGCCGACTCACCGAGCTGTGGGTAGGCCGAATGGGCTTCCTTGCCCTTGGTGCGGGCGATGACGCGCAGCGCGCCCTTGCAACCCGAGGCCAGCACGCTCTCCGTGGGCTCGCCGTTGATCAGCCACTTGCTCGTGGCCGGTAGCTGGTTGGCCATGCGCGCGCCATCGGATCCGCGCTCCTCGCCGACGACGAAGAGCAGATCCACGCGCTCCTCGCCCATTTGCACGAGCTGGTCACCGGCGACCATCATCGCGGCGGCGATGCCCTTGGCGTCGCAGGCGCCGCGACCGTAGAGGCGGCCGTTCTCGCGCCGAGGTGGCACGTAGGGCGGCACAGTGTCGAGATGCGTCGAGAGGGTGACGCCCCCGCCCTTTCGCGATGCCCACACATTGCCGCGGCCCGGTGTGACTTCCTGCACCATCACATTCCAGTCGCGCTGCACCAGCCAGCGCGCGACGAAGTCCACGGCCGCGCCTTCGTCGCGGGTGGTGGAGTGGATGGCAAGCAGTTCGGCGGCAAGGGCGACGACGTCAACGGGCGTGGACATTCCAGAAACTTAGCGCCACCATAGAGCGTCTTGCAGAGCGGTCCCCCGCCGACGCCGTCTCCTCCTGCCAACTCCCCGTGGCCGCCGAACTCCTCGTCCTCCGCAGTCTCCACATCCTCGCCGGCGTGTTCTGGGTCGGCGGCGGGATCTATTCGACCGTCTTCGTGATGCCGTCCCTCGCCGTTGCCGGGCCGGCAGCGGGACCGATCATGGCCGAGCTGCAGCGGCGGAAGCTGTTCACCGTTCTGCCGCTGGCCGCGCTGATCACGATGCTGACCGGTCTTCGGATGCTGCAGATCGTCTCCGGCGGTTTCGACCCGGCCTACTTCGCTCGGCCGATGGGTGCGACCTACCTCGTGGCGGCGATCGCCAGCGTGATCGGGTTTCTGTTGGCGATGTTCATCTCGCGGCCGGCGTCGGTTGCCGCGGCGCAACTGGCGGCGACCATCGGCGGCCTCGAGGCCAGCGCGCAGGCGGCGGCGCGGGAGCGGCTCAAGGGCTTGCAGCAGCGCGCGGCCTGGGCCACGACGGGCGCGGTCGGTCTCTTGGTACTGGCAACCTTGGGGATGGCGGTCGCGCGCTACCTGTAGCGTGTCGCTGGCGTCGGTACCGCTGGCGCGATTCAGGTGCCCGCGACGGCCGGCCGCCGCTTGCTCCGACCGCCTGCCCTGCCTAACCTTCGTGTCACGCGGGAATAGCTCAGTTGGTAGAGCACAACCTTGCCAAGGTTGGGGTCGCGGGTTCGAGTCCCGTTTCCCGCTCTGGATGCACCGGCAGTAGCATTACGGGAGTGGCCTAGACGGCCACTCCCGTTTGCGTTTCTTGGTGGGTGAGTCGTCGTAGTGTTGGGCCGGGGTGGCGAAAGTGGCGAGACGCGAGGGACTTAAAATCCCTTGGGGGCAACCCCGTGTGGGTTCGATTCCCACCCCCGGCATCGCAGCTCATCCAGCGCGCGGGCGCGGCCGACACGCGGACCACGTCGCCCACGGCACGATTCGTCCCGGACCACGAAACTCTCGCCCCCGAAAGTCGGTCATAGTGGATATGGCCGTGTCCCACCCCTCGACCCCCTGCCGGTGAGCGACGTCCGGGAGCAACTCGCCTCACACCTTGGCGACCGCTACGACATCCAGCGCGAGCTGGGCGGCGGCGGGATGTCGCGCGTGTTCCTCGCCATCGAGCGCTCGCTCAACCGGCAGGTCGTGATCAAGGTGCTGGCCCCCGAACTCGGACGCGACATCGACGCCGAGCGCTTCCAGCAGGAGATCCAGACCTCGGCGCTGCTGCAGCATCCGCAGGTCGTGCCGGTGTATGCCGCGGGCGCGGCCGGCGACCTCCGCTACTACGTGATGCCGTACATCGCGGGCGAGTCGCTGGATGCCACGCTGCGGCGCGAGGGCAAGCTGGCACCGGACGAAGTCGCGCGGCTGATGGCCCCGATCGCGCGTGCGCTGGCCTACGCGCATCGCCAAGGCATCGTGCACCGCGATGTGAAGCCGGCCAACATCCTGCTCTCCGAGGGCGAGCCCATGCTCGCCGACTTCGGCATCGCAAAGGTGCGGCGCAGCGATGGGGCCACGGGCCTCACCTCCGCCGGGATGTCGCTGGGCACGGTCACGTATATGCCGCCAGAGCAGGTGACGGCCGACCCGACGCTCGATGGCCGCGCCGACGTGTACTCGCTGGCCGCGGTGGCCTTCGAGATGCTGGCCGGTGCGCCGCCGTTCAAGGGCAGCCCGGCGCAGCAGATGTCGGCGCACGTGGTGCAGCCGCCGCCGGCGCTCGCACCGTTGGTCCCGGATGCGCCGCACGAGCTCGTGCAGGCCGTCGAGCAGGGCCTGGCCAAGGAGGCCACGGCGCGCCCGGACGCCGAAGAGTTCGCGCGGATGATGGATCGCGCCCGGCTGCGCACGGGCGAGCGCCCGCCATCGTCGGTCCAAATCCAGGGCCGCCAGCCGCGCTGGGCCGTGCCGGCGCTCGTGGTGCTCGTCGTCTCGGCGGCGCTTGCCGTCTGGGCCCTGAATCGCCCGACGGTTGGCAACGCGGCGCCTGTGGTGGCCGTGCTGCCTTTTGAGCTGATCGGCGTTCCGGAGGACGCCTACCTCTCCGCCGGAATGACCGATGAAGTCACCACTGGCCTGAGCCAGCTCTCCGGCCTTCGCGTGCTCTCGCGCTCCACGGTGCAGGCGATGGCCGCCGGCGGCTTGGCGCCCTCTGATTACCGATCGCGGGCCGACGTGGCCGCCTTGGTCGAAGGCAGCGTGCAACGCGCCGGCGACCGCCTGCGCATCACGGCGCGGCTCGTCAGCACCGAGGACGGCAGCTCCGTCTGGACCGCGCGCTATGAGCGCGGACTCTCCGACCTCTTCGCCACGCAACGCGAGATCGGCGATGCAGTCGCGAACGCATTGCTCACCGAACTCGGGATGCGCACCGGACCGCGCGCCGGTGAGGCCTACGCGGCCGACGCCGCGGCCTACGACCGCTTCTTGCGCGGGCGCTTCGCGCTGCAGACGCGCGGCGAAGCCAGCCTGCGCGAAGCCATTCGCGAGTTCTCCGAGGCGGCGCGGCTCGATCCGCGCTTCGCGCGCGCACACGCCGGCATCGCCGAGGCGGCGGCGCTGCTTCCGCTATACGGACCGACGGCCGTCACCGACATCGCCGATACGGTGCGGGCCACGGCGCGCCGCGCGCTCGCGCTCGACGCGTCCGTGGCTTCGGCGCACGTCGCGATCGGTCTCGTCGAACGCGGGCTCGGACGTTGGCAGGAGAGTGCCGCGGCCCTGCGCACCGCAGTGCAACTCGACTCGGCCAGCGCCGAGTCGCATCAGCAGCTTGGCGAGCTGCAGTTCATCCTCGGTGACTTCGCCGGTTCCCGCGCGGCCTTCGAGCGGGCCACACTGCTCGAACCTACCGTGGACGTGATCCTCGCCGAGTTTGCGTGGAGCCTGGTGCTCACCGACGCGCTCGACAGTGCAAGCCGCGTACTCGCGCGCACGAGCGGCCGCGAGGCCACCGAGCCGTTCACGCCGTTCTCCACGGCGATGCTCGCCGAGCGGCGTGGCGATGCCGCAGGCGCGGTGACGCATCTGAGGCGAGCCGCAGCCAGCGCGCCAATTCCGTTCTTTGAGGGCGCGTTGATCCGAGGCCTGCGACTCGCCGGCGAAACGAACGAGGCGGTGCAGCGCGAGTCGGCGCTGCGGGCCAGCGGGGACTCGCCCGCCATCGATTTCGCATTGTCCGTCGGTCAGTTGACTGGCGGCAATGGCGACGCGGTGTTCCCGGGCCTACAGCGAGCGGCTGCCGCACGGGACCCCTTCGCGCTGCTGCTCCCACTACGCGTGTGGTGGTACGACGGCGTCCGCGCGGACCCACGCTTCGCAGAGTTCGCCAGCGCGCTCGGCCTGCCCGCCTCCGCGTGGCGGAACGCGTCAGCCGGCGGGAACTGACGGAACCCGGCGAACCTCGGCCCAGAGCACGGGTATCGGGCGCAGAGACCCCCTGACCCGAGAGTGGATATGTCCGCCTCCCGCCAGCTTCGCCTTGCACTCGCCGCCTTCGCCCTGCCCCTCGCCGCCTGTACCGAAACGGTCGGGCTGGAGGAGGATCCGGGCTGTGTCACGCGGCTGATCAACGTCAACGAGAGCATTCCGTCGAAGCTCAGCGAGCTGGACTGCGTCGACCCGTCCTACGGCGCCTACGTGGACTGGTACGAGCTGCGAATCTTCGCCACGCAGACCATCGACATCTTGATGGAGTCGAGCGACGTGGACGCCTACCTCGAACTCTACGACGAGGACGATCAGTTCATCACGGATGACGACGACTCACTGGGTGGCACCGACGCCTGGATCCGCGTGAAGCTGTCGCCGGGCACGTACTACATCGCCGCGACGACGTTCGACGAAGGCGAGCTCGGGCGATATGTGGTGACGGTCGAACCGCCGCCGGATCCCTCGGTGCGTAGGCGGTAGCCAGCCAGTCAGAGGGACTTGAAGGCGATGGTGACCCGCACACGGTCGCCATCGCCTTTCTGCTTGCGCACGTGTTTGGGCACGGCGAGTAGCGTGCGCCCGTCCTTGCCGCGCCACACGCTGGTCTCCCAGGTCTGGCCGTCCACGGTGGCGGTCACCGGTGTGCGACCCCATCCGTGCGTGACCGGCGGCGCGAGCCGCTCGGGCACCGGCGCGAAGTGCCAACCGCCGGGCCCCTCGTAGCGAAACAGTGTGGCGGTGAAGCTTCCACCGTAGCTGGGTCCCGGCGAGACGCTCGCTGCCTTCAGACGAGTAGCCATGTCGGAAGCTCGCCACGATGGCGCGACCTGCGCCAGTTCCCATATTTGGGCCTGTGAACCCGACCTTCCCTTCCGGCACCTGGATCTGGGTGGCTGCAGGCGGCGCCGTGGGCTCCGTGCTGCGCTACGGCGTGGCCGAGCTCGTGCGTCGCGCGCCATCGCTTGCGGGCTACCCGTGGGCGACGCTCGGCGTGAACGTCACGGGCGCCTTGGCACTCGGCGCGGTGGCGGGATGGCTGTTCGGACAGCCGGCAGCCGCGAGCCCGCAACTGCGTGCCTTCGTGATGATCGGGGTGCTTGGCGGCTACACCACCTTCTCGACCTTCGCGGTGGAAGGCCTCACGATGCTGCAGGCAGGCCAGCCAATGCGCGCTGCGGGGTACGCGCTGGCCAGTGTACTGCTCTCCGTCGCCGCCGCCGCACTGGGCTGGGCGATGCTGCGGGGCGCCGCGTGAGCGACTTCGGCCGCTTCTTCCTGCCGGGCCCCACCGAGGTGCGGCCCAAGATCCTCAAGGCGATGTTGCAGCCGATGATCGGGCATCGCACCGAGCAGTTCGCCGCGATGCACCGGCAGATCGTGCAGGGGCTGCAGATGGTGTTTCGCACGCATCGGCCCGTCTACGTGGCGTCGAGTTCCGCGACGGGCCTGATGGAGATGGCGATCCGCGGCTGCCCAGAGGGCCCCATCCTCTCGCTGGTGAACGGCAGCTTCGCCGAACGCTTCGCGCGGATCGCGCAGGTCTGCGGTCGGCGCACGCGTGTGCTCACGGTGCCCTGGGGCGACACGCATCCACTGGAGATGGTGGAGCAACATCTGGCCGCCGAGAGCTTCGTCGCGATGACCGTGGTGCAGTCGGAGACTAGCACCGGCGCTCTTGCGGACGTCCGCGCGCTGACCGAGCTGGCCCATCGCTACGGCGTGATGTGTCTCGTGGACTCCGTGACAGGAGTTGCCGCGTTGCCTGTCGAGACAGAGGCCTGGGGCCTCGACTTCGTGCTCACGGCCTCGCAGAAATCGCTGGCGTTGCCGCCCGGGCTCGCGTTCGCCGTGGCCAGCGAGGCCTACATCCTGCAGGCGGCGTCGGTGCCGGATCGCGGGCGATACTTCGACCCGGTCGAGTACGAGGAGGCGGGCTTGGACGACGGCACGCCGACCACGCCTGCCCTGCCATTGCTGTACGCGGCACAAGCGCAGCTCGCGGACATCGCCAAGGAAGGCATCGAGACCCGATGGGCCCGCCACGGGATGATGCTCGCCGAGGTGGAGACCTTCGTGGACGCGCAGCGCGACCGCGGGCGCGCACTCACCTTCCTCGCGCGACCCGGCGAGCGCTCTCCGTCCGTGTCCTGCCTCGCGCTGCCCGGCGAACTGAGCGCGAAGGCCGTCGTGTCCGGGATGTCGGAGCGCGGCTACACCATCGCCCGCGGATACGGCCAGCGAAAGGACTCGACGATCCGCATCGGACACATGGGCGACCACACAGTCGCCGGCCTGCGCGGCTGCCTCGCCGCACTCGACGAGACGCTCGGGGCGCTTACGGCCTGATACCGAAGGCGTGCACGGTGTACCAGGCCGTGTAGGCGAGCAGGCCGCTCAGCGCCGCGTCACCGCCATGCGAGCGCGCCCGGCCATCCTCGTCCACCAACTCGGCGGCGAACCCATCGTGCAGCGGTGCGCGCCGCAGCCACTCCAGCACCTCGCTGGCATCCGGCCCGAACAGGCGTGCCACCTGCACCACGAGATGTTCGCGACCGGTAATGCGCTTGGCCGTGCGCCGATACAGCGAATCGGTGCGGTCGATGGCCTCCCACATCGGCAACCACAGCGCCGATCCTACCGAATCGTCGGCGAGATCGTGGTGCCCCGAGAGGTCCGTCGCCGCGGCCAGCGTGGACTTGGACTCGCCACCCGTGGCGAAATGCCGGCGCAGCGCCGCGCGCACGGCGCTGTGATCCTGGATCTCGCGCGCCGCCTCTTCGTCGAGCGTACGGCTGAGCGCGTCGAGCGCGTAGGCCACGACGGCGTTGCCGTGCAACGGGAACGGATGCGCCACGGGGCGACCGTCCAGCGTCACCTCGGAATCGAAGAGCGGGTGCTGTTCGTCACGCCGCGCGGCGAGTTCGTCGCTGGTCGCGTAGAGCGTGTCCGCGAGGATCAGCTCCTCGACGATCTGGTCGTCGCCGGTCTCGCGGATGTAGCGCTCCGTGGCCACGGCGTACGAGGCGCAGCCTTCGAGCGTGAAGCCGGGCTCGAAGAGGGTGCCATCGAGATAGTGCACCCCCCGACCGGGCGAGTAGCCGTGCAGCTCGCAGGCCCGCAGGATGAGCTCGCGCGCCAACGGGGGATCGGCCAACTGCACGGCGGGCACCGTCCAGGCCAGCGCTTCCCAATCGCGGACGGTCACGCCCCAGGCGCACCAAGGCGCACGGCTGCGCACGAGATAGAAGTGCGCGTCATCCAGCGCGCGGCCCACGCCGTAGAAGTACGCGAAGAGCAGGTTGCGGTTGATCAGCGCATCCAGCGAGTCGAGTCCGGTGGACTGCTCCACCGCGCGCAGCGAGTCGCGGGTCACGGTGAGCAGCGAGCGCCAGCCGCGGCGGCGCATCACGCCCACGGTGGCGACGGCGCCGTCGCGCTCGGGGCCCGCCGCGATGTAGAACGCGGAGTCCGTGCGCCCACCAGCCGGGATGCTGATGTCGCGCGTGATGGCGTAGGTCGGCGCGCTGCCCTGAGCGACCTGCACGCTTGCCTCACCATCGGCGGCCAACGCCAGCGCGCAAATGCCAGGCACCGCCACGCCATCGAGGATCACGACGCCCTGCCCCGCTTCGCGGATGCGATGCGCGTCCTCGGCGGCACGCGGCGTGCGCACGCGCAGTTGGCGATGCCCCAGCGTGCCCTCAAGCCCGACGCTGATCTCCATCGGCCGCTTCGAGCGGTTCTCAAAGGCCAGCGTGTACACCGCGCCGGCGATGTCCGCGTCTTGCCCAAACGGCGCGAAGATCGTGCCGCGCACGACCAGTTCGCCCACGGTGGACGTGAAGGTCGGCAACCACGACAGGGCACGCTCCCAGGCGATGCCGGCGCGGGCAAGCTCCACAACTTCGCCATTCACGCGGATCACGGGCTTGGCCAGCGCCGGCGCCTGGCCGTCCACGAATCCCTCGCCGCCAGCGAACTCTACCGCCGAGCGCGCGCCGCGGTGCAACAGGCCCACGGCGTGCACCGCCCCGTCGTGAGGGTGGATACACGGCAGGGCGAACCAGTGGTTGCCGGTGATCTGCCACGAGACCGCGGGCAGCGGGGCGGCAGTGGGCTCGGGCTGAGGCGCGGTCGACGTCACATTACTTTGTTCAAGGTTCGCGGGTAAACTAGCCGACCGCTCTGTGATTCGCCCTCTCTCGCTTCCCCTCCTCGCCGTCGCCTGCGCCGCGCTCCTCCCCGTGGAGGCCGCGGCGCAACGCGTGCTCGGACCCGGCCCCGAGGCCGTGACGATCCCGCGCGGGGTGCTGCGAACGACAATCCGCGTCGAGAACGTGATCCACCGCGGTCGCTGGAACGACGGCCAGGCCGAGGACCTCGGCGCGGGCCTGAGCATCGGTGGGCTGGCGGCGCCGTACAGCAGTTGGCTTGAGGCGCTGGACAACGCGGCGACGGGGCTCGGCGTGAACGGGCTCAGTGCCTCGTTGGGTGAGATCGACGTGGACCTGCGGCAGCGCCTTGCGGTGTCGCAGTTGGGGCTGGAGGTCGGCGTCACCGATTGGCTCACGTTGAGCGTGAATGCCCCGTTCGTGCGCGCGCGCGCGGAGGCGCAGCTGCGGCTGCGCGGCGATAGCGGAATCGCCACGGCCGGTGTGAATCCGATGGGCATCGGCAGCGGCGTGGCGGCGTCGAACCGCGCGGTGGTGGACCGCTATCTCTCCGCGAGCACGGCGCTCCTGGCACGGCGCGCCGACTGCCAAGGCAACGCCGCGGCGCACCCCGAGTGCGCCGACATCCTCGCCGAGACCGCGCTGGTGGACCTGCTCTCCACCAGCGCCACGGCATTCGGAAATGGACTGGCCAGCACCTATGGCGCGAACGGGCTTTCCGCGGGCCTGCCCTTCGTGCCGATGGCTGGGTCCCCCGGTGAGCAGGCGCTGCGCTTCCGCGCCGACTCGATGCGCATCGCCTTCGAGCGCTACGGCGTGGTGGATCTCGGTGGTGGCGCCCTGTTGCCGCTCGGCGCGCAGGCGCCGCTGAGCGCGGAACAGCTGGCGGCGCTGGTGGCCGATCCGCGAACGGGGTTCGGTGCGAAGGATCTGTCGCGGCAGACACGTCAGGATCTTGGCGATGTGGATGTTGGTCTCCGCGTCCGGCTCTTTGACAGCTTTGCCGGCGATTCGACGCGTCGCGCCGCGAATCGCTTCGGCCTGCGGCAGACGGTGGGGCTCACCTATCGCATTGGGGGGACGTTCACCGGATTGCCCGACGATTTCATCGACCTTGGCACCGGCAGCGGATCGAACGCGATCGGGCTGCGCTCGTACACGGATCTCGTGTTTAACGAGCGCTTCTGGGGCACGGTGACACTGGGCTGGGCGCGCGCCGAGGCCTTCGACCAAGTGATGCGCGTGCCGGACTTTCCGGGCGTGGAATGGCTCGAGAGTTGGCGGCAGACCAGTGTGCGCGTCACGCCAGGCAACGTGCTCGACCTACGTCTCACGCCGCGCTGGGTGTTGAACGACTACCTACAGCTGGGTGTCGATTGGCGCTGGCGGCAGCGCGCCGAGGATCGGCACGAACTGTCGACGACCAACGTCACGGACAGCACCGGCACGGCGCGACTGCTCACGCCGGCGGCGCTCGACGCACAAAGTGGATTCAGCGAACAGCGCTTTGCCTGGCACCTGAGCTACTCGACCTTGCAGGCATTCTCGCAGGGCAAGGCGAGGCTTCCAATGGAGATCGGCTACACGCACGAGCAGAGCCTGTCCAGCAGCAGCGGCATCGTCCCGCGACGCTGGGAGGACCGCGTGCAGCTGCGTTTTTACACGCGTCTCTTCGGGCGCTGACCGCGCGCGCCCCGCGCCGCCACGTCCAACAGCTCCCGCGCGTGTTCGCGACTCGTCGCGCTCTCGGCGTCGCCACCCAGCATCCGCGCAATCTCGTCCACGCGATCCTCGGCATCCACTACGCCGACATCTGACGTGGTGACCCCACCCTTTGCCGCCTTCTGCACGACGATGTGATGGTGCGCGCGCGCCGCGATCTGCGGCAGGTGGGTGATGGCGAAGACCTGATGGTGCGCGGCGACGTCGCGCATCGCATCGCCGACCATCAGGCCGGTGCGACCACCGATGCCCGCGTCGACCTCGTCGAAGATCAGCGTGGGCACCTGGTCCAGCTGCGCGAGAATGGTCTTCAGCGCGAGCATCACGCGCGCGAGCTCGCCGCCCGAGGCCACCCGCGCCAATGCACGCGCCTCGTGCCCGACATTGAGCGCGACGCGGAACTCCACATCCTCCGCACCCACCGCGCCGACCTCGGCGCGTTCGCGAAGCTCGACGAGGAAGCGGCCATCCGGCATCCCGAGGTCCGGCAGCCGCGCTTCGACGGCCTTGGCCAGTGCGCGGGCCGCAGCGACGCGGCGCTTGCTGAGCGCGGCGGCCGCCTGCGTGAGCGCCTCGCCGGTCTCGCGCACTCGCGCCTCCAACCCACGCAGGTCCAGCGACGCGGTGTCGAGCAGGTCGAGCTCGGCCTGCGCCTCGCGCCCGGTCCGCAGCACCGCCTCGAGCGAGCCACCGTACTTCTTCTGCAGGCGGAACAGCAGGTCGCGGCGCCGTTCGACCTCGTCCAGGCGCGCCGGATCGTGCTCCACGCCCTCGGCGTAGGACACGGCTTCGCGCGCCAGCTCCTCGAGCGCATACCAGGCGTTGTCGTAGAGCTCCTGCAGGCGCGCCGTGCTGGGATCGATCTTCTGCAGCGCGGCGAGCGGCTTCTGCAGGTGGCCGAGCGCCTGCATCGGCGAGCCGTCGCCCTGATCCAGCGTGGAGGTGAGATCGCCAATCAACTGCTGCAGTTCCTCGGCGTGCGACAGGCGGCGCGCCTCGTCGTCGAGCCGCGATTCCTCACCTTCTCGCAACTTGGCCTCGGCGATCTCCTTGGCTACGTGGGCGAGGTAATCCGCGCGCTTGCTGGCCTCGTCGCGGCGCGCCTGCAGGCTGGCGACGGCCTCACGGGCGGCGCTGGCGGCGTCCCAGGCGGCAGACACCGCCGCCACCTCGCGCTCCGCCTCGCCGAACGCATCGAGGATCCGGCGCTGCGCCTCTGGCTCCAGCAAGGCCTGCGCCTCGTGCTGGCCGTGCACGTTGACCAGGGCGCGGCCGACCTCGGCCAACACACCTGCCGTGACCGGTGACCCATTCACCCAGGCGCGCGCACGACCACCGGCTGCAACTTCGCGCTTCAGCACCAGCAGCCCTTCGTCGCACTCGATGCCGCGGGCATCAAGCATCGAGAGCACATCAGAGCGCCCGTTGAGGTCGAACACGCCCTCGACGCTGGCCTTGTCGGCGCCCGTGCGCACGAGGTCGCTGGACGCGCGCTCGCCAATGAGCAACCCGAGCGCACCGACGATGATGCTCTTGCCCGCCCCGGTCTCGCCGCTGAGCACGTTGAAGCCCGGCGCGAGCGGCAGCGTCACGTCATCGATGATGGCCAGTTGCTTGATGCGCAGCGAAGTCAGCACGGGTTCACGCTGTACGCGGCGTCGGGGACGGCGCAAGCGCGGCAGGGCCGACGCAAGCGCGGGAATGCCGACGCATCAGCCGTCGCGCGCGGGCGGGCCACCCCACCCAAACTTGTTGCGCAGCCGCGTGAAGAACGTGACGTCTGGGAAGCGCACCAACCCGATGGGATGCCGGCTGCGCGTCACGGTCAGCGAGTGGCCCGGCGCGATCGCGATGCCGACCTGCCCATCCGCCGTCAGCAACACCTCCTCGGCGGCATCGTCGATCTCGATGCGCACCACCGTGTCCGGCGGCAGGATGGTCGGCCGGATGGCCAGCGTGTGCGCCGCGACGGGCGTGACGAGGATCGAATCCACCGTCGGCACGACGATCGGGCCACCGGCGGAGAGCGAGTACGCCGTGGAGCCGGTCGGCGTCGCGATCACGACGCCGTCGGACGCCAGCCGCGCAATGGGCTCCTCACCCGCGAGGATCCGCATCCGCAGGACGCGGGCGTAGCCGCCCTTGTGCACCACGACGTCGTTGAGCGCGCGCACCTGCACGCCGAGCTCGCCGTCGGGACCAATGGTCCGCGCCTCGATCGTCATGCGCGGCTGCACACGGTGTTCGCCCGCGAGAAAGCGTGCGAAGGCCTCGGGAAACTCGTCGGCCTGACAGGTGGTGAGGAAGCCCAGCTTGCCAAGGTTGACGCCGAAGATCGGTACGTTGGCATCGCCGAGGAAGCGTGCGCCGCGGATAAGGGTGCCATCGCCGCCGAGCGTGATGAGCGCGTCGATCTGGCTGGGGTGCCCAAGCGTTGGCGCGCCACGCGCGTACGCGGCGAAGTCCGGCTCGAAGGCCAGCGAAAAGCCGTGCTTGTCGGACGCCTTGGCGAGGAACTCGAGGATGAAGTCGAGTCCGTCGTAGTCCACGTGCCCGACAACCCCGAGACGCATCGTCACCCGGCCAGCGCCTCGGTCTCCCGCAGGGCCCGGACGCGGTCGGCAATGCCGGCCGCGTCGAGTCCCACCTGCGCCAGCTGCTTGGCGCGCGAGGCCGCATACACGATGCGGTCCGGCACGCCGTGCGCGTGCACGCGCACCGGGCTGTCCATCGCGCCGACCACTGCCGCCATGTACGCACCGAAGCCGTTGACCACCGTGCCCTCCTCGACCACCAGCAGTTGCTGGTGCGTGGCGAGCAGCGTGGCGAGGGTGCCGGCGTCGTGCGGCTTGAGGTAGCGGCAGTTCACCACCGTCACCGACAGTCCCTCGGCCTGCAGCACCTCCGCCGCCTTGATCGACTGCCCCACCATCGTGCCTACGGCGAGGATGGCAATCTCCTCACCCTTGCGCAGCACTTCCCAGCTCGCCTCGGGGATCGCGGGCACGTCCTTGGCGGCCGGTACCAGATCCGGCGCCACGTCGCGCGGATAACGCACGCAGAACGGACCGCTCTCCATCGCGAGGCCGTTGCGCAGCAGGCCCACGAGTTCGGCGCCGTCCTTGGGCGCCGTCACCGTCATGTTCGGCACGGCCAGCATATAGGCAATGTCATAGAGTCCGGCGTGCGTCTCGCCGTCCTCGCCGACCAGCCCCGCACGGTCCAGGCAGAACACCACCGGCAGGTTCTGGATGGCGACGTCGTGGATGATGTTGTCGTAAGCGCGTTGCAGGAACGTCGAGTAGATCGCCGCCACCGGCTTCACGCCCTCGGCCGCCATGCCCGCCGCGAAGGTGATCGCGTGGCCCTCGGCGATCCCCACGTCGAAGAAGCGTGCGGGATGCGCCTTGGCCACCGCGCCGACGCCTGTGCCTGACGGCATCGCCGCGGTGATGGCGATGGCGTTCGGGAAGTCTTGCATCAGCTCGGCGAGCGCCTTGCCGAAAACGGCCGTGTAGTTCGGGTTGGCCGTCGATGCCTTGAGCTGCTTGCCCGTCTTCGGGTCGTGGCCCGGAGGGAGCGCGTGCCATTTCTCGCCGTGCTCGCCGGCCGGGAAGCCCTTGCCCTTGGTCGTGATGACGTGGACGAGGCGCGGCCCCTTGAACGCGCGCACCGCCTTGAAGGTCTCGAGCATCTGCGGGATATCGTGCCCGTTGATCGGGCCGAAGTAGCGGAAGCCAAGCTCCTCGAAGAGCACGCCGGGCGTGAGGAACGCCTTCACCGACTCTTCCCAGCGCCGCACCAACGCACCGGCGTCCTTGAACACGCCCTTGGCGTGGTCGGCCCAGTCACCGATGGCGCTGCGCAAGCGATTGTAGATCGGATTGCGCTGCACCTGCGTGAGATACTTGTGCATCGCGCCGACGTTGGGCGCGATGCTCATCTCGTTGTCATTCAGCACCACGATGACATCGCGGTCGCTGTGGCCGGCGTTGTTCAGTGCCTCATAGGCCAGGCCGGAGCCCAACGAGCCGTCGCCGATGATGGCGACGACCTTGTGGTCCTCACCCTTGAGGTCGCGGGCGGCCGCCATCCCGAGGGCCGCGGAGATGGACGTGGCCGCGTGGCCGGCGCCAAAGGTGTCGTACTCGCTCTCCGTGCGCTTGAGGAAGCCGGAGAGCCCGCCCTCCTGCCGCAGGGTGTGCATCCGGTCCTTGCGGCCGGTGAGCACCTTGTGCGGATAGCCCTGGTGCCCGACGTCCCAGACCAGCCGATCACGCGGCGTGTCGAAGGCCGCGTGCAGGGCGATGGTGAGTTCCACAACCCCCAGCCCTGCCCCGATATGACCACCGGTTACGGAGCAGGTCGCGATGAGGAACTCGCGGACCTCCTGCGCAAGGGCGTCGAGTTCGGCAGGCGTCATCCGCCGAAGTTCGGCGGGGTCCTGCACGCGGTCGAGAAGGCTCATAACAGATGGAAACGGGGAAAGGACATCGTAGGTTGCGTGGGACGGGCGTCCGGCGCCAGTGCGAACGGGAAGGAATCCGGGCTTGGCTTCACGAGCGGCGCGAGACGACGAACTGCGCCAGCGACTCCAGCTCGGCCGTCAGGGATCCCTGCGCCGCGAGACCCGCGCAGGCCTCCCGCACCAAGGCCTCCGCGCGTGCCTTGGCGCCGGCAACGCCGAGCAGGGCCGGATAGGTGCTCTTCCGAAAGGCCAAGTCCTTCCCAGCCGTCTTGCCCAGCTGGTCGGTGGTGGCGGTGATGTCGAGCACGTCGTCGGCAATCTGGAACGCGAGGCCGACCGAGGCGCCATAGTGGGCGAGGGCGTCGAGCTGCTCGGCTCCGGCGCCGGCGGCGAGGCCGCCGAGCCGCATCGAGGCCTCGATCAGCGCGCCGGTCTTGGCGCGGTGGATGCGCTCGAGCTGCGCGAGGTCGAGCTCCGTGCCTTCGCCCTCGAGATCGAGCAACTGCCCGCCGATCATTCCGGTAGCGCCCGACGCCCGCATCAGTACGCGGACGATCTCGCCGGCGACCGCGGGCTCGACCCCGAGCTCAAGCGCGGCATCGCAGGCCGCGCGCGCGGCGAGCGGCACCATTGCCATTCCTGCCGCGGTAGCTGTCGGGACGCCATACACCTTGTGCACCGTGGGTCGCCCGCGGCGCATATCGTCGTCGTCCATGCACGGCAGGTCGTCGTGCACCAGCGAGTACGCGTGCACGACCTCGACGGCGGCCGCGATGCCGGAGACGTCGCTCGTGCCACCCGCAGCACGATGCGACGCCATTACGAGAATGGCGCGCAGGCGCTTGCCCTCCCCCGCCAACGCGTAGCGAATGGCCTGCGTGACCTGGTCGTCGCGGTCGCCGAGGTAGCGGTCGACGAGCGCCTCAAGGGCGCGCCCCGCGGCAGCACGGTCGGCGGCGAAGTCGATCGACGAGACGTCCGTCCCGCTCATTCCTTCACCTCGAACACGCCCTCCGCCTGTTCGAGCAGGGTGCGCACCTTGCCCTCGGCGTCCTGCAATGCGGCGCTGGCCTCGCGCAGGCGTGCGATGCCCTCCTCGAAAAGCTTCAGCGCTTCCTCGAGCGGCACGTCGTCGCGGTCCAGGGCAGCGGCGATCTGCTCCAAGCGGGCGAGCGATTGTTCGAAGGTCATGCCTTGGACGTTCCTTGCGGCAGATGGGGTGCCTTGTCGCTGACGGAGTCCGTGGTGGCCTGCACCAGCCCGTCCCGCAGCAACAAGTTGAAAGCTGTACCAGCCTTGAACGCCGCGCGACCGGTCAATGGTGCCCCATCAGGGCTGCGCGCCACGACAAAGCCTCGCTGGAACACTGCCAGCGGCGATCGGGCCTCGAGGCCGGCGCCGAGCGCGGCCAGTCGCGTCTTGCGGCGCTCCAGGCCGCGGGGTGCCAGTTGGGCGAGGCGATCCGCCACGCGCGCCGCGCGATTGCGCCGACGCTCCGTGACCAAGCGCGCCCGCTGCGAGAGCGCGTCGGCGCGCTGCTTCAGATCACGCGAGCCGGAAGCAATGCGATCCTCCAGCCCATCGGCCATCACGCCAGCCAGCTGCTGCACGAGTTCGCGAAGCTCAGACCGGACGGGCACCGCGTGCTCGGCGGCGACACTCGGCGTGGCGGCGCGAAGATCGGCCACCAGGTCGGCGATTGTCACATCGGTCTCGTGGCCGACGGCGGAGATGGTCGGAATCGGACAGGCGGCGATGGCACGCGCCACGCGCTCGTTGTTGAACGACCACAGATCCTCGCGCGAGCCACCACCGCGTCCGATGATCAGAACCTCAGGTGCGTCCAGTGGCTCGCCGGCGAATCGCCCTTCCCCGCGCACCCAGCGACCCAGCGTGTCAAGCGCGCGGTAGATGGAGTCCGGCGAGGACTCGCCCTGGACCAGTGCCGGAATCAGCACGACGTTCGTGTTCGGGTTGCGACGCCTGATCACCGCCTGGATGTCGCGCAGCGCGGCACCCTCTGAGCTTGTGATGACCGCGACCGTACGCGGAACGCGCGGCAGCTCGCGCTTGCGCGAGGCATCGAGCAGCCCTTCGGCGAGCAGCTTGGCCTTGAGCTCGTCGAATTGCTTCTGCCACAGCCCCTCGCCGTCGCCCTGCAGCTGCGAGATGCTGAACTGCATCTTGCCGTTGGCCGGCCACACGGTGAGTTGCCCGTAGGCGAAGACCATCGAGCCTTCGTCGGGCTTCGCGGGAATCTTGAAGGTCGCACCCTTCCAGACGACGGCGGCGACCTGCGCCTCGGCGTCCTTCAGGTTGAAGTACCAGTGCCCGCTGGGATACGCCTTGAAGCCCGAGACCTCACCGCGGATCCACAGCTTGGGGAACGCGCCCTCGAGCACGTCCTTCGCGGCGCTGGTCAGCTCCTTGACCGACAGCGCCTCGGCGGCGGTGGCGCCCGGGTGCGTCACGCCGTGGCTGTGGCCTCGAGCGAAAGCTTCGCCGCGCGCACGGTGTTGGCGAGCAGCATCGCGATGGTCATCGGGCCCACGCCACCGGGAACCGGCGTGATCTTCGACGCCACCTTGGCGACCTCGTCGTACTTCACGTCGCCGACGATCCGATAGCCCTTCTTGGCGCTGGGGTCGTCCACACGATTGATGCCGACGTCGATCACCACGGCGCCGGGCTTCACCATGTCGGCGGTCACCATCTCCGGCTTGCCAATGGCGGCAATCAGGATGTCCGCGCGGCGCGTGTGCGCGGCGAGGTCCTTGGTGCGCGAATGGCAGATAGTCACCGTGCAGTTGGCGTCCTTCCCCGCCTGGATGAGCAGCGCGGCCATCGGCTTTCCGACAATTGTCGAGCGCCCGAGGATCACGGCGTCCTTGCCGCTGGTCTCCACACCGGACTCCTGCAGCATCACCTGCACGCCGGCCGGCGTGCAGGGCGCGAAACCGTCGGCGTCGCCGATCAGCACCTTGCCGGCGTTCACCGGATGGAAGCCGTCCACGTCCTTCATCGGGTCGATGCGGCGGATGACCTTCTGCGGGTCCATGTGCTTCGGCACCGGCATCTGCACGAGGATGCCGTGCACCGCGGGGTCCGCGTTGAGGCGGTCGATGACGGCGAGCAGATCGGCTTCCGGCGTCGACGCCGGCATGCGGATGGTCTCGCCGTTCATGCCGGCTTCCTTGCAGGCCTTCTCCTTGGCGCCCACATAGAAGGCGGAGGCCGGGTCGTCGCCCACCAGCACGACGGTGAGCCCGGGTACGAGGCCCTTGGCCTTCAATGCAGCGGCGTCCTCGGCGACCTTCGCGCGGACCTTGGCGGCGATGGCGACGCCGTCGATTCTCTCAGCGGGCAATGTCAGTGGCCCTCTTCTCTCGGATGGCGACGACCTTGATCTGCCCCGGATACTGCAGCTCGGATTCGACCCGACGCGCGATCTCCTCCGTCAGCGACTGCATCCGGTTGTCGTCGATGTTGTCGGGGTCAACAATCACGCGGACCTCGCGGCCCGCCTGGATGGCGAACACGCGGTCCACGCCACGATAGCTCGAGGCGATCTTCTCCAAGCCCTCAAGCCGCTTCACATAGGTCTCGAAGGCCTCGCGACGGGCGCCGGGGCGCGAGCCGCTGATGGCATCGGCGGCCTGCACCAACACCGAGACCTCGCTCTCGTGCGGTACGTCGTCGTGGTGCGCGGCGATGCAGTTGATGACCATCGGGTTCTCCCCGTACTTGGTCGCCACCTCCACGCCCAGCTGCACGTGCGTGCCCTCGTGCTCGTGCGTCAGCACCTTGCCCACGTCGTGCAGCAGCGCGCCGCGCTTGGCCATCGCCACGTCCAGCCCCAGCTCGGCCGCCATCATGCCCGCGAGGTACGCGACTTCCTTGCTGTGCGCCAGGATGTTCTGGCCGTAGCTCGTGCGCCACTTCATGCGGCCGATGAGCTTGATCAGCTCCGGGTGCAGGCCGTGCACGCCCACCTCGTAGGCAGCGCGCTCGCCGGTCTCGACGATGCCGGCGTCCACTTCCTTCTTGGACTTCTCGACCACTTCCTCGATGCGCCCCGGATGGATGCGACCGTCGGCGACGAGCTTCTCGAGCGCCAGGCGCGCGACTTCGCGTCGCACGGGGTCGAAGCAGCTCACCACCACCGTGTCCGGCGTGTCGTCGATGATCACGTCCACGCCCGTGGCCAGCTCGAAGGCGCGGATGTTGCGCCCCTCGCGGCCGATGATGCGGCCCTTCATGTCGTCCTTGGGCAGCGCGACGGCCGAGGCTGTGATCTCCGCCGTGTGCTCGGCGGCGATGCGCTGCACCGCGAGCGCGACAATCTTCTTGGCTTCGCGGTCGGCGTTGCGCTTGGCGCTCTCGCGGATCTCGCGGATGCGATTGCCGGCGTCGGCCTGCGCCTCCTCTTCCATCCGGCGCACGAGTTCGGCCTTGGCCTCGGTGGCGCTGAGGCCGGCGAGCTGTTCCAATCGACGGCGCTCATCCTGCACAAGCTGGTCGAGTTCGCCCTGGCGCTCCTCGAGCTGCTTCTCGCGGCGGCCCAGTTCCGAGGCACGGCGGGCGACGTCCTTCTCCTTGCCGTCCACCATCTCGAACTTGCGGTCCACCTGCTGCTCGCGCTCGACGACGCGCTTCTCCTCGCGCTCGACTTCCTCGCGGCGCTTGCGGGCCTCCTGCTCCCAGGCCTCGCGGACCTTCATCACCTCTTCCTTGCCCGAAAGCACGGCCTGCTTGCGCGACGCATCGGCGTCACGCTCGGCCTCGGCAACGATCTTCTTGGCGATTTGGTCGGCCGCCTCCCCGGCGGCGCGGCGGGCAGCGTCCTCTGTGGCGCGCCCCGACTTCTTCCCGAACACCCAGGCGATCGGCAGTCCGACGGCAGCCACCACGCCGAGGGCGATCGCCACGTACAGTGGCACGGTCATTTGTCTCTCGTATACGCAAGGCGGCCAGGCAGCGACCGCGTCCATTGGGAAGGCACCACGGACCGCTCGGGGCCGCCTCTGTCCGGGGGCTGGCCGGCCGGACTGGCGCCGACGAAGGGCGCGGGTCGGGACGGGCTAACTGCCGGAAGCGCTTGCACCTACGGGCCGTCGCACCTGCTCAAGTCGGAAGCTAGGGAGCGGGGTTCCAAAAGGCAACGCGCGACGGCCGCCCTCCGCGGCAGGGTTGCCACCTCTGCGCGGACGTGAACAAGGTCCCAGCGGCGCCAGGCCACACTGTGACGCAGAGGTTCTGGCGCATCCCTGCCGATACTGCTAGCGTGGTGTTCCGCGCCCATCGCGCACGCTTCCGTTGCAGCCGGCCTGAGCCCGGAGGTTCCCGTGGTCCCTCGTCCCGACAATCGGCAGCCTCCGCGAATGGCGACAACCACGGCCGCCACCCAAGGATGGCGCGGATCGGGCGAGATTCTGCTGGCTGACGACGAGGCCTACGTGCGCCGCGTCGCGCGCCGCGCCATCGAGCGCGCGGGGTTCCAAGTCGTCGAGTGTGCCGATGGAGCCGAGGCCCTGGCGATGGTCGAGGCCGAGCCGGTGCGCTTCGCCGCGGTGATGCTCGACCTCACGATGCCCCGCTTGGCCGGCGACGCCGCGCTGGAGAAGATCCGCGCGCGCAATCCTGCCCTGCCCGCCGTCCTGTACTCCGGCTATTCCGCCGAGGAGTTGAATCCGTCGCTCCGGACGCTGGCCGCCACGCGATTCCTGCAGAAGCCGTTCACGACCGACGAGGTCGCGACGGCCCTGCACGACGTCATCGACCCTAGCGCTCCGGCGTAAGCGCCTGCGCGGCGCTGGCACGGCGCGCCGGCGGCAGCCAGCGCCGCAGTTCGGCCGACAGCGACCGCATCTGCTCCCCCACGGCCTCGCCGCGGCCGCGCTCGTCAAACAACTCCGCGGTGATGCTCATGGCCGCGAGGATGGCGGCCTTGCCCGGGTCCGTGATGGCCGGGTTCTCCAGCACCTTCCGGATGGCCGCGTCCACGTGTGCGGCGATGGCCTGCGTGTGTTCCGGCGGGACGTCGGAGCGAATCGTGTACTCCTCGCCCACGATCTTCACGCGCGTGGAGTGCACGCTCACGGTTCACCTCCGAGCACGTGTTGCTGTCGCAGGAAGCGCGCGCGATCGAGCATCCCGCGGGTCTTGGTCGCCGCCTCCTCGAGCCGCTCGCGCAGCCTGGCGTTCTCCTCTTCGAGCGCCGACACGCGTTCCTCCGCCGTGGCGTCGCCCGGGGCGTTCGCACCCAGCGCCTTCAGCCGCGACTCGGCCGCCTGCGCGCGCTTGCGGAAGCTGGCGAGCTCCTCGCCAAGGTGCCGCACGTGCGCCTCCAGTTCGGCGAAGGCGAGCGCAGCGACGTCAGGCCGTGCGGGGTCGGACACCAAGTTCTCCTTCGAGCGCCTTCAGCAGTTGGTTGCGGCGGCCCTCGAGTTCCTTGTCGCGGAGCGTGCGCTCCGGATGCCGGAACGTCAAGCGCCAGGCCAGCGATCGCGTGCCGTCCGGCACGCCGGCACCACGGAACTCGTCGAACAGGACGCAGCGTTCGAGCAAGTCACCACCCGTCTTCTTGAGCAGCGCCTCGACGTCGCCCGCCGGCGTCGACTCCGGCACCAGCAGCGCGAGGTCGAACTCCGCCGCCGGCTGCGTGGGAATCGGCTTGAAGCGCTGCGGGCTGCGCCGCGTCTCCTTCTCCACGCCCTTGAGCACGCCGCTGTCGCGTCGCTTGGCGCCGTGCGCGTGCTGGCCCTTGGGCGCGACGGCGTTGCTGTTCATCTCGCCGAGCGTGAGCTCGACGCCGAAGGCCGCGCTGGCCCACACCGGTGCGTCGAGCGAGAGCTTCAACACGCGGCCCACGCGCGCCGTGCCCGCCACCAAGTGCCAGAGCACGGCGCCGCCATCGCCCGCCTCAAGCTCGATCTTCTTGCCGGGTAGGGAGACCTCGGCCAGCGAGAGCGCGAGGGCCTTCGCATCCCAGGCGTCGAAGACGGGTGGCTGCGGTTCGGTGAAGTGCGGCGGCCGGCGCTGTCCCATCACGACCAACGCGGCGTGTACTTCCTCCAATGGCGTGCCGCCGGCGCGGGCGCTGAACACGCTACCGACCTCGAACAGCCGGACATTGCCCTGCATGCGGTTCAGGTTGTACTCGGCGCGCCGCGCCAGCGTGTCGAGGATGCTCGTCCGCAGGAACGGCTCGTCCTCGGCCAACGGGTTCTGCACCCGCACCAGGTTGACGCGCGACTCGCGCGCGCCGCGACCCGACGTGAACGGCAGGGGGCGCACCTCGTGCAGGCCAGCGGCCACGAGTGCCTGGCGCACACGTAGGTACGCCGTCCAGAGCGGATGGTCGGGCACCGTGCCCGGACGCACCGCCGCCAGCGTGTCAGGGAGTCGATCGAAACCACGAAGCCGCGCGATTTCCTCGATCAAGTCGACGTCGCGCAACACATCGTGTCGCCAGCTGGGCGGCACCGCGCGGATGAGCTCGCCGTCCACCGTGATGGCGAAGCCAACACTTGCCAGCAGCTTGGCACAGTCGGCGGCGGGCACGGGCTCGCCGAGCACGCGTGCGACGCGCGGCACCTTGAGCGAGACGGCCGCGCGAGGCTTGGGCGCACGCCCCACCTCAAGCAGTGCGTCCACGTGCCCGCCGCTGACCTGCGCGATCAGCGCGGCACCGAGCTGCAGGGCCTGCACGACCATCGCATCGTCGATGCCGCGCTCAAAACGATAGCTGGCATCCGTGGAGAGCCCCACACGCCGACGTGTGGCCCGCACGCGCTGCGGGTGGAAGCTGGCGACCTCCAGCACGATGTCCGTCGTCGTGTCCGTCACCTCGCTTGCCTTCCCGCCCATCACGCCGGCAAGCGCCGTCGCGTGTTCGGTGTCGGCGATGACCAGCATCTCGGGGTCCAGCGCGCGCTCCACGCCATCGAGCGTGACGAGCTTCTCGCCGGCCTTGGCGCGACGCACGATGATGCCCGGACCCGCCAGCTTCGCCTTGTCGAAGGCGTGCATCGGCTGGCCGAAACCGTGGAGCATGTAGTTCGTGGCGTCGACGATGTTGTTGATCGAACGGCCACCTACGGCCTCGATCGCCTGCCGCAACCAGTCGGGGCTGGGGCAGACGGTCACACCGGAAATCACTGCGGCGGTATAGCGCGGGCAGTCGGCTGTATCGTCGATGTGCACGCTGAGTCCGCCGCCGCTGGCCTCCTTGGCGCCCTGCGCCGCTTTCTCCGGCACGGGCGGCAGGTTCGCCAATTCCGACGGCCCGGCCAACTTCACGCCAGTCAGCGCCGAGAGCTCGCGCGCCACGCCGAGATGCGAGAGCAGGTCCGGACGGTTGGGTAGCACGTCGAGGACCAGGCGCACGTCACCCAGCGGCAGAACATCGAGCAGCGCGGTGCCATTCGCGGCATCCGTCTCCAGCGCGAGGATACCGTCGTGGTCCTCGCCCAAGCCCAGTTCCTTGGCCGAGCAGAGCATGCCGTTGGAGGTGAAGCCGCGAATCTTCCTCTTGGCGATCGTCAGGCCGGCAGGCATCACGGTGCCCGTGCGCGCGAAGGGATACTTCGCACCCACCGTCACGTTCGGCGCGCCACAGACGACCTCGAGGATCTCCCCCGAGCCGTCATCCACCTTATTGAACGAGAGCTTGGTGTCGGGGATCTTCTCGCTCTCCAGCACCGTCGCCACGACGAACGGCGCGAGGTCGGCGCGCAGGCGCTCGAAGCCCTCCACCGTCGCGACGTGCGCGGTGAGCAGGTCGCGCACCGCCTCCGGATCCTTGCCGTGCGGGACGAAGCGGGCCAACCACTCGTGGGAGAGATTCATCGGGGAGCCCCCGGGATCGCGCGGTCGGTCATCGGCCGAACTGCTCCAGGAAGCGCACGTCGGAGTCGTAGAGGATGCGAATGTCGGGGATGCCGTGGCGCGAGATGGCGGTGCGCGCCGGTCCCATGCCGAAGGCCCAGCCGGTGTAGCGCTCGCTGTCGAGCCCCGCGGCCTCGAGCACGGCCGGATGCACCATGCCGGAGCCGAGGATCTCCACCCAACCCGACTGCTTGCACACCGCGCAGCCGTCGCCGCCGCAGACGCCGCACTGCACGTCCATCTCGGCGCTGGGCTCCGTGAACGGGAAGTAGCTGGGGCGGAAGCGCGTCTTCGTGCGCGCGCCGAAGTAACGGCGCGCGAAATGGCTCAGCGTCGCCTTGAGATCGGCGAAGCTCGTGTGCTCGTCCACCACGAGGCCCTCGATCTGCGCGAACATCGGCGCGTGCGAGGGATCGAAGAAGTCGCGGCGATACACGTTGCCCGGCGCGAGGATGCGCACCGGCGGCGGATACTGCTGCAGCGTGCGCACCTGCACGGGTGAGGTGTGCGTGCGCAGCACCTGCTCGGCGCCGAGGTAGAGCGTGTCGTGCAGGTCCATGGCCGGATGGTCGGCCGGGAAGTTGAGCGCGCCGAAGTTGTACCAGGCGTGCTCGGCCTCGGGCCCGAGGGCGATGGTGAAGCCCAGCTCGCGGAAGATCTCGACGACCTCGTCGATGACCATCGAGACGGGATGCACGGTGCCCTTCCAGCGCTCGCGGGCGGGCATCGTCGGGTCGAGCTTGGGGCCGGACTCGGCGGCGGCCTTGAGCAGCTGCGCCTGTCGCACCTCGAGCGCTTCCTCGATGCCGACCTTCACCTGGTTTGCACGCGCCCCACCGTCGCGCCGGTCCTCCTTGGCCAGCTCACCGAGCTTGGACATCAGGCCCGTGACCTCGCCGGCCTGCCGGCCGATGAGGGCGTTGCGGACGGCGGTCCAGTCCTCAAGCGTGGCGGCGCCGGCGATCTTGGCGGGCGCGCCCTGCTCGATGTGGGCGAGTTTTTCGAGGTAGGTGCGGAGGTCCATTCTTGCGAGGACGAAAGACGGAGGACGGAGGACGGAGGCCCAGCCAGGTCTCGAAGGACGAAAGCTAACGGCGAGGCGAGGGCTGCGGGATGCTGGTGCCGGCGCGGGGGAGCAGGCCGCCGGCACATGGACCGGAGTCGCCGTGGCCGCAAAGAAAAGCGGCGGGCGAAGAGAACTCTCCGCCCGCCGCCTTCGTCCCTCAACCTTCGTCCTGAATCAGCTCTTCGCGAGCGCCGCCCGCGCCTTCTCGGCGAGCTGGCTAAACGCCGCCGCATCGTGCACGGCGAGGTCCGCCATGATCTTGCGGTCCACTTCGATCCCGGCCGCCTGCACACCGCTGATGAAGGTGGAGTAGGACATCCCATTCAGACGCGCGGCGGCGTTGATGCGGATGATCCAGAGCTTGCGGAAATCGCGCTTCTTGGCCTTGCGGTCCCGGTAGGCGTATACCCAGCCCTTCTCGACCGTCTCCTTCGCGGCCTTCCAGAGCTTGGAGCGGCCACCGAAGGCGCCCTTGGCGTGCTTGAGGATCTGCTTCTTGCGCTTGAGGCGCACCGGATTCGACTTGACGCGTGGCATGGTCGGATCTCCTTAGGCCTGCAGCAGGCGCTTGAGGTTCTTGGCCTCGCCGTTCGTCGCGACGGTCGTCGGGCGACGGAGGTTGCGCTTCCGCTTGGATGTCTTCTTGGTCAGGATGTGGCTCTTGAACGCCTTGAGCCGGCGCACCTTGCCCTTCCCCGTGACGGAGAAGCGCTTCTTGGCGCCCTTATGGGTCTTCATCTTCGGCATTAGTCCGCCTTTCTCACTTCGGCGTGAGGATCATGGTGAGGGCCTTTCCTTCGAGCTTGGCGGCAGTCTCGACTTTCGCGACATCCGCCAACGCCTGGGCGACCCGGTCTACGACGGCCATACCGATCTCCGGATGGGCGATCTGTCGGCCGCGGAACATCAACGTCACCTTCACCTTGTTGCCGTCTTCGATGAACCCACGAGCCTTGTTGGTCTTCGTGTCGAAGTCGTGCTTCTCGATGCCGGGACGGTACTTCACTTCCTTCAGCTGAATGACGTGCTGGTTCTTCCTCGCCTGCCGCTGCTGCTTGGCCATTTCGAACTTGTACTTCCCGTAGTCCATGATGCGGACGACCGGGGGACGGGCCGCGGCCGCGACTTCCACGAGGTCGAGCCCCGCTTCGTCGGCCATGCGCAACGCGACATCCACCTCAAGCACCCCCAACTGCGCGCCATCGGCGCCAATGACACGAACCGGGCTCAGACGGATCTGACGGTTGATGCGGGGGCCTCTCTTCGTGGTATCCTGGATACGACAACTCCTGTGACGAGGGAAAAACAGAACGCGGACCCCGCATTCGGAATCCGCGTCAAACACACGACACCACACCGCGCGCGCAGTGTGGGGTGGCCTGTCGGGACTCCTGCAGCACAACCGTCACGGGGACGGAGGCCAGAGGGTGGACCGGGCGCCCGCCCGGTCGCTTGCTGAACTTCGGATAAAGCTATTGGGGATGCGGGCTTAGGACAAGGGGGACGGCGGATGCGGGAGGGGCAACGGCAGTTGTGAGTCATGAGTGGTGAGTTGTGAGAGGATGGATGCGGGTTGCGGTCCCCGCGGCCCGCATCCCAAGCACTCACGACTCACAACTCACAACTCACGACTGCTGTTCAATCAACCGGCCTGAAACTCCACCCCTTTCTTCCCCTCCACTATCCGCCCCCAAGCGTTACTCGCGTCGTGCTCAAACACGACCAGCCACTCCCCCTCCACGACCTCCTTCCACAGCCGCCGCTTGGTCTCCAGCGACACCAGCGGCTCCACGTCGTAGCCCATGATCCACGGCAGCGGCACGTGATGGGCGGTCGGGCAGACATCCCCGAGGAAGATCGCGGTCTCGCCACCGCTCTCGAGCACGATGCTCTGGTGCCAGGGCGTGTGGCCGGGCGTGTGGTGCATCCGGATGCCTGAGAGGAGTTCCCCGGAACCGTCCACCAACTCCATCTGCCCCGTCTGCCGCAGTGCATCCCAGTTGCGAGGGAAGTAGCTCGCGGCGGTACGCTCATTGGTGTGGGTGGCGTAGTCCAGCTCGCGACCGTGCATCAGGTAGCGGGCGTTCGGAAAGCTGGGGACCACCTGCCCCGCCTCATCGATTGCCGTGTTCCCGCCCGCGTGGTCAAAGTGCAGGTGCGTGTTGATCACCACCTTCACGTCGGCGGCGGTGAAGCCCGCGGCCGCCAGCGCCGCCTCCAGCATCGTCCGGTGCCCGGGCACCGACGCCTCGATGCCGTAGATATCCGTGAACTTGGCGTCCTCCTTGTTGCCGACGCCCGTATCAATGAGCACCAGCCCCTCGGGATGCTCCACCAGCAGGCAGCGCATTCCCATCGGGATCCGATTCCTCGCGTCCGCCGGAATGCGCCGCTCCCACAGCGTCTTGGGCACCACGCCGAACATTGCGCCGCCATCGAGTTGCTGCCCACCGGCCTGGAGGGCGTGGATGCGCCACGCCCCGAGCGTGCGCGCCTGATGCAAGGGAGTCGGAGCCGCCATGTCGGGGAATCTACATCTCCCCCGCGAGTGCACCGGCGTTAGCTTCGGCGAATGGGCCACGACACGGCACTCATCGGTACCATCGCCACCGGGTTCATCCTCGCCTTCGCGCTGGGATTCCTGGCGCAGCGGCTGCGGATTCCGCCGTTGGTGGGATACCTCGCAGCAGGCATCGTGTCGGGTCCCTTCGCCCTCGGACCTGAGGCCGACCTCAGCCTCGTGCAGCAGCTGGCCGAGGTCGGCGTGATCCTGCTGATGTTCGGCGTCGGCATCCACTTCTCCTTCGCGCAGCTCATGGCGGTGCGTTGGGTCGCCGTTCCCGGCGCACTGGCGCGCATCGCGATCGTGACGACGCTCGGCACCTTCCTCGGGATGTGGTGGGGCTGGGGCCCGATGGCCGGTGCGGTGTTCGGGCTCACGCTGTCGGTGGCGAGCACGGTGGTGCTGCTACGCATCCTCGACGAGGAAGGCGCCGTCGCCTCCGCCGAAGGACGCATCGCGGTCGGCTGGCTGATCGTCGAGGACATCGCGATGGTGTTGGCGCTGGTGCTGCTGCCCGCGCTGGCCGCACCGCTCACCGAGGCGCCGCTGCTCGTCGCCCTTGCCGATGGCGACGTCTGGATTGCCGTTCTCGTCACGCTCGGCAAGGTCGCGCTGTTCCTCGCCGTGATGCTCATCGCGGGGCGACGCTTCGTGCCCTGGCTGTTGGCCGAGGTCGCGCGCCAGGGCTCGCGCGAGCTCTTCACGCTGGCCACGCTGGCGATCGCCATCGGCGTGGCGATCGGCGCCGCCGCCATCTTCGGCGTCTCCTTTGCGCTCGGCGCCTTTTTCGCGGGTGTGGTGATTAGCGAGTCGGACCTGAGCCACCAGGCGGCCGCCGACGCGCTGCCACTGCAGGATGCATTCGCGGTGCTGTTCTTCTTCTCGGTGGGCATGCTGTTCGAGCCGCGCATCCTGTGGACGGAGCCGCTCAAGCTCGTCATCGTGCTGTTGCTCGTGGTCCCGGTGCGCCTGATGATCGTGAGCGGCCTGATGTTCGCGTTTGGACACCCCGCGCGACGCGCCTTCCTCGTGGCCGGCGGACTGGCGCAGATCGGTGAGTTCTCGTTTATCCTCGCGGCGCTGGCCATCTCGCTCGGTGTGCTGCCGCGCGAAGGCCAGACGCTGATGCTCGCCGCCGCACTGTTCAGCATCACCGTGAACCCGCTGATGGTGCGGATGATGATTCCGCTCGAACGCTGGGTGCGCGCCCGGCCCAAGCTGATCGATGCGCTGGAACGCGCCGACCCCGGCGATCCCCTACGCGAGCTGCCCGTACCCGGCGGGACGCCGCTTGAGGGCCACGCCGTGCTGATCGGACACGGCCGCGTCGGGCGTACCGTGGCCCAGGCGCTGCGCGAGGCGGGCATCCCCTACGTGGTCATCGATCAGGACCGCAGCACGGTGGAGGCGCTCCGCGAACAAGGCATCCTCGCGATCTTCGGCGACGCCACGCGCGCCGCCGTGCGTGAACGCGCCTTCGCGCAGCACGCGCGGCTGTTGATCATCTCGACCCCCGACCCCTTCCAGGCGCGGCACATCGTGCGCGAGGCGTACAAGATCAAGCCGGACATCCACCTCGCCGTACGTACGCACTCGGAGGCGGAGTTCACGCGCCTCAAGGCCGACGAGCGCGTGGGGCGCGCGGTGATGGGCGAACGCGAACTGGCGTACGGGCTGGCGCACTACTCCATCCAAGCGATGGGTCACAGCAGCGACGAGGCGGATATCGCGGTGATGGACCTGCGGGCCGAGGACTAAACCCCTTCGCGCCCGTCCGTCCAAGTCGGCAGCGAGGTCCGCTTCTTCGCCCGCGCCGTGCGCCGCGCCAGCAGCGCGTCGAGATCGCCCCAGGTGTGCACGCCCTGTCGCGACGCATCGCGCAGGAGTCCGCGCAGCACCTCCGCCGTAGCCAGCGCATCGCCACTGGCCCGGTGCCGGTCCTCGATGGACACGCCGTAGTGCGCGGACACCGCGTCGAGATTCCGCCGCGGCAGGTGCGCGAGCAGCCGCCGTGCCAAGCGCACGGTGCAGAGCTGCCCCGCGATGATCGCGCCCAGCGGCGTCGGTGCGACACGCGAAAACTCCGCGTCGAGGAAGCCGAAGTCGAAGCGGGCGTTGTGCGCCACGAATACGCGACCCACCAGCGCGGCCGCGAACTCACCCGCGATGTCCGCAAAGCGCGGCGCCCCACGCACCATCGCGTCGTCGATGCCCGTCAGCCGCGTGATATGCCAGGGAATCGGCCGGCCCGGATTGACCAGCGAGTGGAAGGCCAGCTCGCTGCGGTCCCCTTCGACGTGCACCGCGGCCACCTCGGTCACACGGTCGCTGCCAAACGCCTGCCCGCCGGTCGTCTCGACGTCCACCACCACATACGGGAGCGTGTGCAGGTCCATCTGGCCAATCTATCCGATTGGGTCGCGGATACACTCGCGAGGACCGAGGGCCCCGCCCGTTGCACACACCCGCATAGGCGTAGAGCCCCGCCCTTCGAACTCACGCTTGAAGACGTCAGGCCCCGCCCTATTGAGCGAAGCGCCAAGCTTGGCTAGCTTGTGAACGATTTCACAAGCATATGACGAACCAGACCAAGCCGATCGCCGAATCCACCGTCCGACGCCTCTCGCTCTACCTCCGCTTCCTGGAGGACTTCGAGCAGCGTGGGCACTCCACCGTCTCGTCGGGCGACCTCGCCCGCTTTGGTGGCACCACGTCGGCGCAGGTGCGCAAGGACCTCTCGTTCTTCGGCTCCTTCGGCAAGCGCGGGCTCGGCTACAGCGTGAAGGACCTCATCACGTCCATTCGCGAGATTCTCGGCTTGGACAATCCTTGGCCCGTGGTGATTGTCGGCGCGGGCAAGATCGGCGCGGCCCTGGCGCAGTATCGCGGCTTCACCTCGCGCGGGTTCCACGTCGTCGGCGTCTACGATCGTGACCCGGAGAAGGTCGGCACCGCGCTTGGTCCGCTCAAGGTGCAGCTCGACACCGAACTCGAGCGCGGCATCGCAACCCACAAGCCGCGCATCGTCGTGCTCTGCGTCCCCGCGGAAGCCGCGCAGCCGATCGTGGATCGGGTCGTCGCGGCCGGCATCAAGGCAATCCTCAGCTTCGCGCCCGCGCCGCTCCACGCGCCGTCCGACGTGACGCTGCGCGCCGTGAACATGGCTACGGAACTCGAGATACTCGCGTACTCACTGACGCACTCGAAGTAGCCGCAGGAAGTCCGCCGGCGCCAAGGTTTCCGGTCGCGCCTCGGCGCTGATCGCCGCCGCTTCCAAAAGCGCATCCGCCCGCGCGGCGTCGAGCGCCCAGAGTGTGCGCAGCACGCGGCGCATCTGTTTCCGACGAAGACCGAACGCGCCCTGCACCAGGAGCCTGAACGGCTCTTCCTCATCAGGCGTGAGCAGCGGCTCCGCCCGCGGCACAATGCGCAACACTGCGCTCTCGACCTTTGGCGGTGGCGTGAACGCGCGCGCCCCGACCGTGAACAGCAGCTTCGCCGTCGCCAGTGCCTGCACGTTCACGCTCAGCGCGCCGTAGTCCTCGCTGCCTGGCGCAGCCACCACGCGCTCGGCCACTTCCTTCTGCACGAGGTAGATGGCGCGCGTCGGCCGCGGCCGTTGCATCGCGTGGAAGAGGATCGGCGTGGTGATGTTGTACGGCACGTTGCCGGCGAGCAGGTAGGGGCCGCCGGCCAGCGCCCCGAGGTCCTGCTCCAGCACATCGCCCTCGACCATCGTGAAGCGCGGTTCGTCGCGCCACCGCTCGGCGAGCAGCGGCGCCAACTCGCGATCCAACTCGATGGCGATCACCCGGCCGGCCCGCTGCAGCAGATGCTCGGTGAGCGCTCCCCTGCCCGGGCCAATCTCGATCACCGTGTCAGCGCGCGTGGCCTCCAGCGCGTCGGCGATGCGGCCGAGCAGCTTGGGGTCGGTGAGGAAGTGCTGGCCGAGCCGCTTCTTCGGGCGCGGCAGGCGCTCGGTCACGCGTTCCTCAGGACCACCACCGCCTGGTCGTCGTGCGGCAGCGCGCGGCCGAGATGGCCCTCGACCAGCGCGAACACCCCGTCGACGATGCGCGAGGGTACCTCGTTGCGGCGCGCGACGAGCACGTCCACGACCGCTGCCTCGCCGAGCGCCTCGCCGCGCGCGTTGCGCGCGTCGCTGACGCCGTCGGTGAACAACACCAGCAGGTCGTTGGCCGGGTCCCAAGGCCGTGACGACACGTGCAGCGTCTCGCCACCCAAGCCGAGCGGCGGGTCCGTCGCCTCGAGCCGCGCGGCCACGCCGTCGGCGCCGATCACGAACGCGTGCGGGTGCCCGGTGTTGGTCCAGCGCAGCTGCCGGCGCTCACGGTCCACCACCGCGTAGCAGAGCGAGAGAAACATCTCGGTTTCGCGCAGTTCTTCCTCAAGCGTGGCCAAGAGCGCGGTCACGGTCTCCGCCGGATCCGCCGTCGTCTGCGCGTGGATCGCCGTCGCGCTCATCACGAGGGCCATGATGAGCGCGGCACGATAGCCGTGGCTCGACACATCGCCGACCAATACGCCGGTGCGCCCATCACCGAGTCGGAACAGGTTGTAGAAGTCACCGCCCACGCCTTCCGCCGGTTCCACGCGCACCGCACAGGCCGCTTCCGGCAGCACGACCTCGCCACTGGGCAGCAGCTTCATCTGCAGTTCGTGCGCGAGGCGCATCTCGCTGGCCAACCGTTCCTGATCGAGACTGGCGCGCACGAGGCGCGCGTTCTGGATCGCCGTGCCGATCTGCGAACCCACGGCAGCGACGAGCTTTTCATCGCCCGCCGTGAAGTTCTCGCCGCTGCGCCGGCCCGACAGACAGACCACACCCAGCGGCACGCCACCCTCGGGCGTCGTCCAGGTGATGGGCACGCAGAGCATCGCGCCGCTACGGAAGGGCTGCTCGTAGCCGCTCTCCAGCACGCCGGCGTTCACCAGCAGCGCGTGCCGCGTGCGGAACACGCGAGCGGCCACGCTCACCGGGTCGTCGATCGGGATCGGCGTCGCCGGCGGCGCCGACGCCGCGCGCAGTGACGTCACGGGCCGCAGCAGGCCGGCCGCCGGATCGTGCACCAACAGAGCGCCGTAGTCCGAGCCCACGGTGTCTGCGACCTCAAGCAGGATCGTGCGCGCCGCTTCCTCCAGCGTCACCGTGCGGCCGAGGATCTCGCTGATCGAGTAGAGGAGATTGATCTCCTCGTAGCGCTCCATCAGCTCGTCCGCCGCGTGGGAGGCTTCCCAGCGGCTCTGCAGCACCTCGCCGACAATCGGCGTGAGCACGCCGAGCCAGCGGCGCGGCTCGGGATCGTCGTCGCGCACGGGCCCCAAGGCCAGCCAGGCGCGCGTGCGGCCGGGCAGTCGGACCACCAACTGTGCGCCGAGCGCGGTCTCGCGCGTCACGATCTCACCGACCTCGAGCCGCGCGAAGCCATCGGGTGGCGTCACATCGCCGCCGGACGTCGCCGCGACATCGAGCGGCGCGCCGGGCGCGGCCTGCGTCCACACCACCGCCCCGCAGCCGTAGGCTCCGGAGAAGGCGTCGAGCGCGCCGCCGAGGTCGCTCACGCGGCGTGGCCCTTTCGGCGCAGCGTCAGCCGCACCACGTTGCCGTCCGCGCGGTACCGCTCCACGCGGTCCACCAAGGCCTGCATCAGGAACAGCCCGCGGCCGTCCTCGCGTTCAAGGTTTTCTGGCGTCGTCGGGTCCTCGGTGCAGGCCTCAAGGTCGAAACCCGTCCCCTCGTCCTCCACCTCGACGACGATCTCGCGTTCCGAGAACTCCACGCGCACGCGCACCGTCTTGGCGGCGTCCTCACCATTGCCGCGGAGGATTGCATTGCTCAAGGCCTCCGTCAGCGCGACGGGGATGTTTAGCGAGAGCTGCCGCGCGTCCCAGGCGTGGGCGGCGCAGCGATGCACCACCTGCGCCACCACTGCCTCGATCTGCCGGACGTCGCTCGGGATGCGCAGGTCCAGCGCGCCAATCCCGGCCATTCAGAAGGCGGCGAGTGCCTGCTCGCGGCTGTCGGCGATCTGGAACAGCGTGTCGAGCTTTGTGAGCTCGAACAGGGTGCGCAGGTCGTCGTTCAGGTTGGCCAGGCGCAGGTCGCCACCCAACTCGCGCATCCGCTTGGCCAGCGAGACCAACACGCCGAGGCCCGCCGAGTCGATGTAGCCCGTCTTCGCGAAGTCGACGAGGATCTTGCGCGCGCCTCCCTCGGCCTCGTCCAACACCCGCTGCTTCAACTCCTGGCGGTTGCTGACGATCAGTTGGCCCTCGACTTCCACGACGACGACGTCACCCGAATGGGAGAGATGCAGGCTCATTGGCGATCCGTAGGGGGGTTCGCAGGGAAAGATGATGCCGGGAACTTCTTCCGCAACGCCTCGGCCACCGCGGGATGCACGAGCTTGTCGATGTCACCGTTGAAGCGAGCCACCTCGCGCACCAGGGAGGAGCTCAGGTAACTGACCTCCAGCGACGGCACCATGAACATCGTTTCCAGCTGCGGGGCGAGATGGCGATTCATCAGGGCCATCTGGTACTCGTACTCGAAGTCGGCCACGGCGCGCAGGCCACGCAGGATGACCTTGGCGCCGGCCTCCTTGGCGAAGTTCACGACCAGCCCGCGGAAGGCGCGCACCTCGACACGGGGATCGTCCTCGACCGCGGCGCGGATCAACGCGACCCGCTCGTCCTCGGTGAACAACGGCTGCTTGGACACGTTGACCGCCACGCCCACGACCAGTCGGTCGACGAACGTCAACGAGCGCCGGATCAGGTCGGCGTGGCCGTTCGTGATCGGATCGAAGCTGCCGGCGTACAGGGCGATCTTCGGCATCGTCAGTCGGTGGTCCGGTAAAGGGTCAACGCAGTGTCTCCGTAGACTCGGCGTTCGCTGCCCGCGCTGCCGCTGGCCTCGGGCAAGGTCAGCGTGGCCTCGTGCTCCACCCCAAAGATTGCCGCGAACGGCGCCGCGAGCCAGCGGGCAGCCAGTGCCTCGGCGATTCCCTCGCGGTACGGCGGGTCGGCGAACGCCAGCTGCCAGGTGGGCGCGTCACCCACCTGCAGCGATGCGCTCTCGAGGAATCGCAGCGCCTCGGCGCGGTGGACCCGTGCGGTTTCGCCAGCGCCGAGCGCAGCGATGTTGGCGTCCAGGACCTGGAGGGTCCGCGCGTCCTTCTCGACGAAGTCGCAGGAGACCGCGCCGCGCGACAGGGCCTCAAGGCCCAGGGCGCCCGACCCGGCGCAAAGGTCGACCACCGCGGCGTCCGGGATGTCGCGCTGCACGATGCTCATCCAGGCCTCGCGCACGCGGTCTGCGGTGGGCCGCACACCCTTGGGCGGTACCTTGATGCGGCGCCCGCGCCAGGCGCCGGCCACGATGCGGAGTTCAGCCATCGCACCGCCGCGTGCCTGTAGGCACGATGCTGCCTGACTCAGGCATCGCTCTTCCGAAGGTCGAGGATCGTCGCCTGCAGGGTTCGCGCGCCGCGATACTCGTTCACGTCGAGGCGGTACACGAGATCCAACCGCGCATCGCGCCCCACCTCCGCGGCCCGCGCCGCCATCCCCCAACCCACGGCCTCGCGCGGACCGTCACCGGCATCCAGCTGCAGCTTGAGACCGTCGCTACCCACCTTGCGCGGCCCGCCGACCACCGAGACGCCGCGTGAGACCAACACCGGGCCGGGATTGCCCACACCGAAGGGCTCGAGATAGCGAATGGCCGCAAGCAGCCGCTCGTTGGCCGACCCGATCGGCAACTCGAGGTCTGGCCGCAGTTCGGGGACCAACTGCTCGTCACTGAGCCGCGAGCGCGCCTCCGCGTCAAAGCGTTCGGTGAACTCGTCGATGCGCGCGGCATCGATGGTCAGCCCCGCCGCCGCGCGGTGTCCCCCGTACTTGATGAGCAGGTCACCACAGGCCACCAGCGCCGCGTGCAGGTCGAATCCCGACACGGAACGCCCACTGCCCTTCCCGATGCGCTGCCCGCCGTCCTCCGCGACGGCAATCATGAATGTCGGGCGATGCGTGAGCTCCACCACCCGCGACGCGACGATCCCGATCACGCCGGGCTCCCAGCCGTCTCCAGCGAGCACCAAACCGCGCGCCGCGTCGAGATCGATGTCGTCCAGTCGCCGCTGCGCCTCCTCGAGGATGCGCCGGTCCAACTCCTGCCGCTCGGCGTTCGCCTCGTTGCACTTGGCGGCGAGGTCCATCGCTGTCGTCTCGTCCTCGGCGAGCAGCAGGTCCACGCCGAGCAGGGCCTGCCGGATGCGGCCCAACGCATTGAGACGCGGCGCCACGACAAACCCGAGTCGACCGGCGGTCAGGCGCTTCTCATCGAGGCCCGCCGAGCGGAGCAATGCGCGCAGGCCAAGGTTCCGCGGCGCCGGCTGCGTCGGGCTACGGGGCGTCGTCATGCGCTTGAGCCCCTCGGCCACGAGGATGCGGTTGTCGCCCGTCAGCGGCGCAACGTCCGCCACCGTGGCAAGTGCGACCAGCTCGAGTTGGTCGTCGACCACCTGCGGATCACCACCACAGAGCTCGCTCACCACGGAGGCGAGCTTCCACGCGACGCCGACGGCGGCGAGGTGCTGGTCGGCGCGAGTCGAAGTAGTCGCGCTCGCGCTCGACATCGCCGCACCGTTCGAGCCCACGGTCACGCCACGCCCGCTCGTGCCCTCCGCCAACCGGGTCAGATCCCGCTGCGGATTCACCAAGGCAACGCAGGGCGGCAGTTCCGCCCCCGGCTGGTGATGGTCCGTGATGATCAGCGCGATGCCTGCGGCCTCGAGCGCTCGCGCTGGTTCCACTGCGGTCGTCCCGCAATCGCAGGTGACGACCAGCTTGGCCCCGGCTTCCACCGCCGCGCGCACGCCTGCCGGCCCAAGGTCATAGCCATCCGTCTTGCGATCCGGAATGAACGGCACGACGTCGCCCCCGACACCGCGCAGCACCCGCGTCAGCAGCGCGGTCGAGCAGATGCCATCCACGTCGTAGTCGCCGTGCACCACGATGCGCTCGCCGGCGCGGATTGAAGTGGCAATTCTCTCCGCGGCGCGACGGAGGTCCCCGAGCGCTTCGGGGGGCGTCAGGTCGCCCAGCGAGGGCCGCAGGAAGCCCTTCGCGACCTCCGGATCGTGCACGCCGCGCACGGCAAGGAGAGCCAACAGGCTCTCCGGCAGCGGCGATTTGTGTGCGTGCTCGCCACGCGGGGCAAGCGAGTCGGACAGCGCGCGTACAATGTCCGCCGGCACGGCCGGCGCCGTGCGCCAGCGTGCCGGCGGACGGATGCGGCTCACGCCTCGTGGTACATCAGGACGCCGCAGACCTCGCAGAGCTCGATGGCGTTGGTATTCACCATCGCGTGCCGACGCTGCATCGGGATCGCCGTGTCGCAGGCGCCGCAAGAGAGGCCGTTGAGCGCGACCACCACGTGCACGCGCTTCTTGTTCCGGATGCGGTCATAGCGCTGGCGCAGCGAGTCCTCGACGCCCTTCGCGGCCTGCTCACGCTTGGCCTCCGCCGCCTTGAGCTCGGCGGTCAACGAGGCGCGCTGCTCCTCCACCTCGCCGCGTGCCGACGCCTGCTCCTCTTCGAGGGCGGCCAGGTCGGCCTTGGCGCCGTTCATCGCGCCGCGCATCTCCTCCAACCGTCGGTTCAGCGCCAGCAGGTCGCTCTCCTCGCCCGCCACGATGCGCTTGGCCTGCTCCATCTGTGCCGCCGCCGCGGTGGCCTGCCGCATTGTCTTCACGGCGTCCAACTGGGCCTGGTTCCGATCGATCAGCTCGCGATGCTCGGCGATCTTGTCGCGCAGGAAGGCCTGCTTCTTCTCCTCTGCGGCCACCAGCCCTTCCTGTCGCTCCACCGCGTCGGCCAGGCGTCGTCGCCGCGCGTCCAGTTCCGCAATTCGGGGTTCCAGCGCGTCGAGCTTGGTCTCGATCTCGTGGATCGCGAGGTCGTCGGCCTGCAGGGCGAGCAGTGGCGTGATATCGGACATTGGCGGAGCGGAAGGTGGCGAGGGAGTGACTGAACGGTAAACGGTTTGCGTCGGAAATGCGGCCTCAGGTCCTACTACGCACGGCGCCCCACTTTCCGGCGCCCAAGGCATTGCGCTCGGCCGTGAGCTGCCGGATGCGCAGGTTCAGGCGGTCCTTGTCAGCATCGTCGGCCAGGGGCAGCAGCGACTTCAGCTCTGCCACGCGGGCGTCCAGCGACCGCCCGCGCAACTGGCGGATGGCGTCGCTGACCGTCCGCGGGGCATTCAGCACGGCGTCGGCCTCGCCGCGCAGCGTTTCATAGACGTGAATCGCCAGCGGATCGAGATACGACGCGAAGCTCTCAGCGTCCGCCTCGGCCCCCACCTGCTTGGCCGCCTCGTAGATCGCGGCGAACACGGGGTCGCGGAGCACGCCCGCCATCTCGTCCGCAAGCGCGTCGGCCTCGCCATCGCCCGGCGATTCCTCGGCCTCTAGCTTGCCCAGTTCCTCGACGATGAGGTCCTGATGCGCCGGGTGCGTGAGCAGCACGCGGATGAGCGACTGCTCGGCGTTCCCCTGCTCCACCGTCGAGCGATACGGCCCGCGCGGCACGTATGGCGCGGCCTCCTCGCCCGGCGGCGGCGCGTCCGCATCGCGGTACTCGCCGTCGGGATCCGCGCGCATCGGCCGTACCGCGGGACCGCCGCGCGCCGGCGTCCGCCCGCGGCGCACCGCGTGCAGTTCCTGCAACAACACCTCGCGCGCGATGCCGGCGGCCTCCGCGGCCCGCGCCAGGTACAGGTCCCGAGTGATGGGATCGCTGGCCGCACGAATCGTCGGCAACAGACGATCCAAGGCCCGCCGCTTGTGCTGTAGGTCCGCGAACCAGCCGGCACGTTGGAGCAATTGCACCTTGCGATCGAACACGTCCATCGCATCGAGGATCAGCGGTTCCACGCCGGCACGTCCTTTGGCCCGCGTAAAGGTGTCCGGATCCTCGCCTTCCGGCAGCGTCACGACACGCACCTCGAGCCCCTTCGCCAACAGCACATCGGCCGCGCGGAAGGTGGCCTTCTGGCCGGGTCCGTCCGAGTCATAGAGCAACACGACCTGCTTCGTGTATCGGCCGAGCAGTTCCGCCTGTGACTCCGTCAGCGCAGTGCCCATCGGGGCCACGACGTTCTCGATGCCCGCGTCCACCAAGCGCAGGGCGTCGAAGTAGCCCTCGACGATGATCACGCGCTCCTCGCGGCGGATCGCGTGCCGTGCGCTCCCGAGGTTGTAGAGCAGCCGACCCTTGGAGAAGATCTCCGACTCGGCGGAGTTGAGGTACTTCGGCTCGCCTGGACCGAGCAAGCGCCCGCCGAAACCGACGGTGTGTCCGCTCGGATCGAGAATTGGAAACATCAGCCGGTCGCGAAAGCGGGGACGCGGCTCGTCGTAGCCCTCGCGCTGCACGAGCAGGCCTGCGGCGAGCGCGCGCGCGTCTTCCACCCCGAGACCGCTGAAGTGCGAACGAAGCGCCTGCGGATCACGCGGCGCATAGCCCAGCCCAAAGCGGTCCGCCGTCTCGCGCGACACCGCACGCTCGGAGAGGTAGTCGCGCGCCTGCGCCCCGGCCGGCGAATCCCAGAGAGCCTTGGTGAAGAACTCGGCCACGATGCCGTGCAGCTCCCACATCGGCTCGCGCGGGTCCGGCCCCTCGTGGCGCCGCTGCACTTCCACGACCTCGATGCCCGCCTTGGCGCCCACGTACTTCACCGCTTCGGGGAAGCTCATCCCCAGCCGCTTCTGCACGAAGGTGAACACCGAACCTTTCTCATGGCAGACAAAGCAGGTGTAGCCGCGACCGGGGACCACGGAGAAGTTGGGTCCGGTGCCTCCGTGGAACGGGCAGGGCCCACGCCACACCGAGCCGGTCTTCTTGAGCTTCACGTGCTCGCTGATCACTGCAACGATGTCCGCCTGGTCGGAGACCTGCGCGACGACTTCGTCGGGGATCACAACTGCCTCCGCGATGGGCCACGCAGCCTGACGCAAGGCACCTGCACGGCGCCTGCCGCGCTCACAGCTCCGCCACGGTCACGCCCGCGCCGCCCTCGTTCCACGCGCCCAGCCGGAAGCCCTTCACCCGCGCATCCCCCTTGAGCAGCTGGGTCACGCGTTCGCGCAGTGCGCCGGTGCCCTTGCCGTGGATGATACGCAGTTGGTGCAAATCCGCACGGATCGCCGCGTCCAGCGCCTGCAGCAGCGCGTCGTCGAGCTCGTGCACGCGCATGCCGCGCAGGTCCACCTCGGTCTTCGCGTGGATCTCCGGCACGTCGACAATCGCCACCGGCACCGAGGCCTCGCGCAGATGCCGCTGCGACACGCGACGCAGCGAGGCGAAGGGCACCGTGAGCTTCAGTGCCCCGACGCTCACCACCGCGTCGTCGCCGCGGCGCTCAAGCAGCTTGCCGGTTTTCCCGCCCAGCGTCGCGACCTCGACGGCGTCGCCAAGTTCGAGCACAACGCCGCGCTTGTCGCGCGTGGGCTCCGCGCCCTGCTTCGCCTTCCAGGCCGCCTCCTGCGCCACCTTCTCGGCGACGTCGAGCGCCTCGAGCACCTCTCGCTCCTCCGCCGCGCGCTGTTCGAGCGCGCGACGGGCGGCCGCAGCCGTCTGGTCAATGCTCGCCGCACCCGCCTCCTTCAGCGCCTTGATCGTCGCCTCAACCTCCTGCCGCGCCTCCAGCAAGTAGCGCCGCGAGCCCTTCCGCGCCTCCCGCTCCAGCTCACGCTCCTGCGTGCGCACCGCCTGCTCGCGCTCAGCGATGCGCGACGCGCGCGACTGCAGATCCTCCTGCTGCGCCGCGACTTCGCGCTCCCGCGCCGCCAAGGACTCGGCGCGCGCCTCAACGTCCGCGAGCAACGCACTCAGATTGCGCTCCATCTGCGGCACGCGCTCCTCGGCGCGCGCGAGCACCGCCTCGCTCATCGAGAGCCGCCGCGCGATGGCCAAGCCGTACGAACGCCCCGGCACGCCCTTGATCAGGCGATAGGTCGGGGCCAGGCGCTCGGCGTCGAATTGCAACGAGGCATTCACCACACCAGCGACCTCACCCGCCAGCTCCTTGAGCGCGCCGAGGTGTGTGGTCGCGATGGTCGTCGTACCGCGACCGGTCAGCGACTCGAGAATCGCGCCGCCCAGCGCCGCGCCTTCGAGCGGATCCGTGCCCGAGCCCAACTCGTCAATCAGTACCAGCGAGTCGGCGCCGGCGTGGTCCACGATTTCCTTGAGGTGCTTGAGGTGCGCCGAAAAGGTCGAGAGCGAGGCCTCGAGCGACTGCTCGTCGCCGATGTCGGCGAAGACGTCGTCAAAGCAGGGGATGCTCGACTCCGCGCCTACTGGTGCGGGAATGCCGCTCTGCGCCATCAGCGCGATTAGCGCGAGCGCCTTGAGCAAGACGGTCTTGCCGCCGGTGTTGGGGCCAGAGACGAGCAGCGTGCGCTCCTCCGTCGACATCGCGAGGTCGAACGGCACGACGGCGACGCCCTGCGCGAGCAGCAGCGGGTGGCGACCGTCGTGGATGTGCCAACCTGACGCCGGCAGCGCCGCGTTCGCAGCGTCACGCGCATCGTCCGCGCCGACACCGCGTGCCGCGACAAGCGTCGCATCCGTGCACTTGGCGGCCAGCGCATACCGCGCCCTGCCGTACAGCGAGTCCAACTCCACCAGCGCGTCCCAGGCATCCGCGAGCGCCTCGCGCTCGGGGCGAATCAGGTCCGTCAACTCACGCAGGATCCGTTCGATCTCCGCGCGCTCCTCCGCCTCGAGCTCACGCAGGCGATTTCCCGCCTCCACCGCGGCCGGCGGCTCCACGTACAGTGTCTGCCCTGTCTGCGAGCTGTCGTGCACGATCCCACCGACCGCGCCCTTCCCTTCGCGGCGCACTGGAATGACCCAACGCCCGTTGCGCAGTGTCACCGAGGCATCGTCGACGCGATGGTGCGGCTCCAGCTTGGCCATCAGGCGCTCGAGCAGCCGGACAATCTCACCCTCCGCGCCGCGCAGCTCCTTGCGGATGCGCCGCAGCGCAGGCGAGGCGTCGTCCCTAAGCTCGCCTTCGTCGGTCAACACACGCTCGAGCTGCTGCTCAATCTGCGGCCGCGCAATCAATCGATCGGCAAGCGCGGCCAAAGGGGCGCGCGCCGCCGGATGCCGCGCCTCGTCGCGCAACGCGGCCTGCGTGAGCCGCGCCGAGCGCAGCAGCGTGACCACGCTGCGGAGTTCAGGGCCACTCCAGATCGTGCCGATGACGCGCAGTCGCTGCAGCGGCTGCTCAAGCTCCGGGATGGCCTCGGAGCGATACGGGTTCTCGCCGCCAATGAGCAGGCGCATCGCCGCCACGCGGGCGTGCTCCGCGTGCAGGGCATCGAGCGCGTCGCCTCGGTCGAGGTGCGTCCCGCCGACACGAAGCGGGCGCAGCGCGCGAATGCGTGCGGCACCCGGACTGGAGGACGCGTGACGGGCGACGAAGTCGAGCAGTCGCGCGAATTCGAGGACGTCCAGGGCGTGCGTCTGGATCGACGCGCGCTGGTTGGTGCCGCCGAGCGCCTGAGTATGGACCGCGTCGTGCTGGCCCAGGGTGCTGGCCGCCTCCGACGCGTCGCTCACGCCTGGGGCCCGAGCTCCTCGCGCGCGATGCGATTCAGCACGCTGCCGTCGAGGCGACCCTTGAACTGGGGCATCACCTTGCCCATCACCGCGCCGATCTTCGACGCGCCCGCGGCGACGGCCGCGCGGACCGCTGCGCGTACCTCGTCGTCCGAGGGTGCGGCCGGGAGGTAGACCTCGAGGGCCTCGGCCTCCCGCCGCTCCGCGGCCGCCTGTTCCGCGCGGCCGCCTTGCTCGTACATCTCCACCGACTCCCGCCGCCGCTTGATCGCCTTGCGCAGCACCTCGACGACATCGTCGTCGGTGATGCTGCGCTTCACGGCAATCTCGTGGTTGCGGATGTCGGCCAGCACGGTGCCGAGGAGCAGGACCTGGGGCTTGTCCTGCGCCTTCCGGGCAGCGTTCAGCTCACCCTGCAGCCGTGCCGCCAACTCCGACATCAGTGTGTCCGCGTACGGCGATTCTTCCGCTGCGCCGCGTTAAGCTTGCGCTTCCGCTTCTCGCTGGGCTTCTCGTAGTGACGATGCTTGCGCAGATCGGCGAGGATTCCGGCCTTCTCGCACTTCTTCTTGAAGCGCTTGAGCGCACGCTCGAAGTTCTCGTCCTCGTGGATGACGACTTCCGACAAACTGACTTCCCCCCTTGAGTGGCGTGTCTGCGCCGGCTGGGGTTCTGGTTGGGTTAGCCTTGTAAGTTAGGCCCGGTTGGGCATTTGGGCAATGGTGGGACTGCAGAGGGAGGACGGAGGACAAAAGAGGCGAGGCCGTTCGGCCTCGCCCCCGCATCCTCCCCCGCATCCTCCCCCGCATCAAGTCCCTCACCCCGCATCATCCCGCATCCCGTTCCCGCTTCCCTCTGCGCAGGTCCAACCCGCATCGCCGTTCGCATCCACTAGCCGCATCCGGCATCCGGCATCACCCCCGCATCCCCGCTACCACCCGCTCCACGCCCGCCAGAAATTCTGCCTCGGAGAACCGCTCCGCCTGGGCGCGGCAGGCGGCGTCCGCACCCCGCATCGAAGCATCCGCCTCGAACCGCATCACCGCATCCCGGATCCCCTCCACGGTCTGCGACTCAAACAGCACGCCACAGTCGCCGTCCGGAACCGTCTCCCGCACCCCACCCCGACCGTAGCCGATCACCGGCGTCCCGCAGGCCATGGCCTCCACCGGCACGATGCCAAAGTCCTCCTCGGCCGCGAACACAAACGCTGCCGCCCGCCGAAACCAGTCCCGCATCCCCTCCCGCCCAACCCGTCCGAGGAACGTGACATTCGGTGCCCCCACAGCCTGCGCCCGCGCCAGATCTGGCCCCTCCCCAATCACCACCAACCGCCGCGTGGGCATGGCTGCGAACGCCTCCACGATCAACGGCATCCGCTTGTACGGCACCATCCGCGACGCCGTGACATACAGATCCGCCTCGCGGACCACGGTAGCAGACGGCGTGAAGAACCCCGTATCCACCGGCGGATACACGACCGTCGAATCCCGCCCCCAGACCCGCCGAATCCGCTCCGCAATGAACTGCGAGATGGCGATGATCTCCGTCGGCCGCGACGCCGTTCGCGCATCCCACGCCCGCATCCGAGCGAGCAAGCGCCGCGCGAGAAACCCCTTCAGGCCCGACGACAGCCCCGACTCCACCAGATACTGCTCCTGCAGGTCCCACGCATACCGCATCGGCGAACACACGATGCTCAGGTGCGGCTGCCCCGGCGCCGTGCGCACGCCTTTCGCCACCGCGTGCGACACACTGATCACCAGGTCATAGCCCGAAACGTCAAGGGACTCAATCGCCCGCGGCATCAACGGCAGCAACCGCCGATGTGAGCGCTTCGCCGTCGGAATCCGCTGCAGGAACGACGTGATAACGCGCCGATCGCCGATCAGCTCGCGCAGCGAGGGGACCGGGTCGGCAATCAGCGTGAAGAGATCCGCCTGCGGATAGAGGCGGCAAAGCTGTCCCGTGATCTCCTCCGACCCACCGTGCGTGAGGAGCCACTCGTGGACGATCGCGACCCTCAGCCCGGCGGCCACGTCATCTGGCGACCACCCAGGATGTGCATATGGATGTGCGGCACCGTCTGGCCGCCGTTCTCGCCCGTGTTGATCACCGCGCGATAGCCCGACTCGGCCAGGCCGAGCTCCTTGGCGACGGAGCGCGCCAGCATCGCCATTGCACCCAGCACGCTGCCATCCGGCATCTCAGTCATCGACGTGTAGTGCTTCTTCGGCACCACCAGCACGTGCACCGGCGCCTGCGGCGCGATGTCCTTGAACGCGATGCAGTAGTCGCTCTCGCCGACCACGTCGGCGGGAATCTCACCTTTGACAATCTTGCAGAAGAGGCAGTCGCTCATCGCGCGAAACCTAATGCCTGGCGGAGACCGGGGCTGTGGGGACGATCAGACGAACGCGTCGAGTGCCGCGCGCACCGCCGCCATCCCGGCGACGGCTGCCGTCTCGAACCGGAGGACGCTCGCACCGAGGGCCACCGGATGGAAGCCCCCGGCGCGAAACAGTTCGAGCTCGCTGTCCTCGAAGCCGCCTTCGGGCCCCACCGCGATCGTGACGCCACCGAGGCCGCTGAGCGCTTGACGCTGCTCGAGCAGATGCGCCAGCAAGGGCGCGCCGCCCGCGTCGAGCACCACGGCCACCCCGTCCGGTCTCGCGGCAATGGCCGACTCCACCGTGGCCTCCGGGTACGCCATCGGCAACCAGGCACCACCACTCTGCCCCAGGGCTCCCCGCATCCGCGCGGCCACCTTCTGTTGGAACGTCGTGCCTTCGCCGCGCGGGTTCACGTGCTTGGAGCGCCGGTACATCACCGGACGCCAACTCGCGGCACCAAGCTCGGTCGCCTTCTCCGCCAGCCAGAGCATCCGGTCCTTGTCCGCCACGGGCACGAGGAGATGGATGGGCGACACCGGCTCCACCGACTCCGATTGCTCGATGCTCACCGTGGCGTGCCGCTTCGCGAGCGAGGTCAGCACGCCCTCGCCGCGCGTGCCCTGGCCGTCCAGAAGGCGCACCCGCGCACCCGTCTCCAAACGGCGCACGCGCAGGTGATGGGATTCGTCCTCGCCCAGCGTGACTGTCGCGGGCGCGCTGAAGGGTTCGTCGGTAACGAAGGTGGGCAGGCTCACGCGGGACAATCTCGCGTCGGACGACGCGAGGCGCGAGTCAGTGCGACGAGATATCCGCGTCTCGCGACCCTCGCTGCGCGCGCTGCGCGCGGAGCGGCCGGGGCGCTCAGCCCGCCAGTCGCGCGCGCACGCTCCACCACTGCTCCTCGCGGTCCTCGGCCTCCACGTCCCAGCCGGCGCTCCCAAGCGCCGCGAGCATCCGTTCGCGCTCCTCGAGCAGGATCCCACTGAGGATGATCACGCCATCCTCGGCCAGCGTCAGCGCCAGCAGCGGCAACAGTTCGACCAGCACCGACGAGATGATGTTCGCGAGGATCACGCGCACGGGTGCGACCAGCGGCAGCAGCACCGCCGCATCGCCCTCCAACACCGCGACGCGCTCAGAGACGCCGTTGCGCACGACGTTCTCTTCCGCATTCGAGATCGCGTCCGGATCGATCTCGATTGCATACGCCCGCGCGGCGCCAAGCTTCGCCGCGGCAATCGCCAGCACCGCCGAACCTGCGCCGAGATCCGCCACGCTATCCCCCGCGCGCACGACGCCCTGCATCAGGCGCACCACGCCACGCGTGGTCGGATGCTCTCCAGTACCAAAGGCCATCGCCGGCTCGATGACGATGGTGGTCGCCGGGTCGCGGCCCGCGGCAAGCCACGGCGGCGTGACCGTGAGCGAACCCAGCGCGTGCGCCGTGATCCGCTCCTTCCATTTCTCCGCCCAATCCGTGTCATCGAGCGGCGCAATGTCCGCACTCAGCCCCGCATCCGCCGCCCGCACGCGTGCGACAAACCCCTCCGCATCCACCCCCGCAGAGAGATGCGTCACAAACGAGGCGCCGAGGTCCTGAATCCCCTCTGCGCCCGCCTCGAACATCGCCGCCGCCACCGCATCCCGCAGCGTCTCGGTCGACGGCCGCAGTTCCACTCGAGTCCAAGCACTCGTCAACGGCTCTCCCGCATCCCGTCCCGCATCCCGTCCCGCATCCCGTCCCGCATCCCGTCCCGCATCCCGTCCCGCATCCACCCCCGCATCAAGTCCCGAGCCCCGCATCATCCCGCATTCCGTTCCCGCTTCCCTCTGCGTAGTTCCAACCCGCATCGCCGTTCGCATCCCGCATCACCCATTCAGCGCCTCTTTCATTTTTGCCCAGAACCCTTTCTCCCGCTTCTCCGGCGGCTTCGCCTGCACCTCGTGCAGCTGCTCAATCAGCTTCTCCTCATCCTTGGAGAGCTTAGCCGGCGTCCACACCTGCGTCCGCACGTGCAAGTCCCCCGTCCCGCTGGCATTCACCCGAGGCAACCCCCGCCCCCGCAGCACAAACACCTGCCCACTCTGCGTCCCCGGCGGCACGCGCAAAGAGAGCGGCCCCGCCACCCCGGGCACATCGATATCCGCCCCGAGCACCGCCTGCGGATACGTGATCAGCACCTCGCAGTAGAGATCCTCCCCGTCGCGCTCGAAGCGCTCGTCCTCGATCACCTCAAAGACGACAATCACATCGCCACGCGGCCCACCGCGCACTCCCGCATTCCCCACGCCACGCAGGTGCATGTACTGCCCCGTCGCCACGCCGGCCGGGACCTTGAGGTCAATCGTGTGCTCGCCCCGCTGCCGGCCCTCACCGCGGCACTCCTTGCAGGGCGAAGCGATCATCGTGCCTTCACCGCGGCAGGTCGGACAGGGCGCCACGCTCACGAATTGTCCAAAGAAGCTCTGCTGCGCCCGCCGCACCTCGCCCTGCCCCGCGCAGGTCGTGCAACGCTGCGGCTTCGTCCCCGCCTCGGCGCCCGACCCACTGCAGCGCTCGCAGGGATCGAGCAGCTTGAGCTTCACGGACTTGGTGACGCCCGTCGCGACCTCGGCCATCGTCAGCTCGAGGTCGACCTTGACATCCGCGCCGCTGCGCGGCCCCTGGGACTGCCGACCTCCACCCCCGGCGCCGCCGAAGAGGTCGCCGAGCCCGAAGTCGCGCATGAAGATGTTCAGCGCCTCGGAGAGGTCCACGTGATGGAACCCGGCGGCCCCGCCGCCGCGCAAACCGGCCTCGCCATAGCGATCGAAGGCCGCGCGCTTCTGCGGGTCGCGCAGCACGTCGTAGGCCTCGGTGATCGCCTTGAACTTCTCCTCGGCGTCCTTGGCGCCCCCGTTGCGGTCGGGGTGGTACTGCATCGCCAACTTGCGATACGCCTTCTTGATATCGTCGTCGCTCGCCGTGCGCGGGACGCCGAGCGTGTCGTAGAAATCAGCCATTTCGGTGCTGTGATGTGCGGGACGCGGCCGCGTCCCTGCCACTGTGGCGGGTTCTCGTGAAGCTAATGCCTAGAGTGGCAAGCTCGGTGCCGTTCTGGATCTGCCTGGCGAGGTTTTGCCACAGAGGCACGGAGGCACAGAGAACCACGCATGCGGGAGCAACGGCGGATGCGGGACAACGGCGAGAGGCGATTCGGAAACAGCAACTGCTTGCTACGGGCTGCGCGTCTCACTGATCTACCCGAGGGCCCCCTTCAACCTGCGGTTTCTGTTTCAGTCCCTGCATCGCAGTTCGAAGTGGTCCCGCATTCGCCGTTCAGCCCGCATCCGCAGTCCTCTGTGTCTCCGTGCCTCTGTGGCAAAGCAGTTCACGCCAGGAGATCAGTGACCAGAGAAGAGGTGTGCGTGACAAGCGCGATGACCTTTTCATACGGCATCCGCGTCGGCCCGATGACGCCGATCACGCCGCTCAGGCTGCCGGAGCGATACTCGGCCGTCACGAGCGTCAGGCCACCGAGCAGCTGAGAGCCGTGCTCGTCGCCGATCGTGATCGACACGCCAGGCGTGTGCGCGCGCTTGCGCAGCAACTCGGCGAGCTGTGTGCGTGTGTCGGTGAGCGCAATCAGCTGCTTCATCCGCTCTCCGCTCGAGAACTCCGGCTTGTCGGCCAGCACCGAGGCCTGGCCGAGGAGCACCGACTCCTCTGCCTCTGGGCCGGAGACGTCGAACAGTTGCTCGCCTTCCTGCACGAAGATGTTGAGCAGTTCGGTCGCGCGGCCGCCCGTTACGGCGTCGCGCAGGCGCGCCCCGAGGTTTGCCCGGATCTCCGCGAGCGAGAGCCCGCCGAGACGCTCGTTCAGCACCCGCTCCACCTCGGCGATGGCGTCGTCCGCGATCTCGCCTGCGACTTCAATGAAGATCGTGCGGACCGCGCCACCGCGGAGCGTCAGGACCAGGATCAGCCGCTCGCTGTTCATCCGCACGAGTTCAAGGCGGCTCAGGATCGTCTGGTCGAGGCGGGGACCCAAGGCCACGCCCAGTTCCTGCGTCAGCACTCCCAGCGACTGGGCTGCCCGCCGCAGGATGGTCTCGATCGCCGAGCCGCGCTCGCCGAGCTGCTCCGCCAGCCGCTCACGCTCGGGAAGGGCCAGGGGCTCGAGGCGCATCAGGCCATCGACATAGACCCGGTAGGCCTTCTCGGTGGGGATGCGCCCGGCCGACGTGTGCGGGTGGAAGAGAAAGCCCTTCTCTTCGAGGTCCGCCATCGTATTGCGAATGGTGGCAGGCGAGACTCCAAGCCCGAACCGCCGGCTGATTGTGCGCGAACCCGCCGGCTCCGCGGTCTCCACATACGAACGGATGACTGCCTCAAGCACCTGCCGTTCGCGGTCGGAGAGCTCCTGATGCGCCATAAGTGTCTGATTATGAACGACTTCGGAGCGAAGTCAAGCGCGCTCTCGCGCGGCGATCAGTTCGGTGGCCAGCGCATCCATCCGTAGCCATCCGGAGGGGCTCAGTCGGAGCCGGCGCTGCTTGTCCAACCGGCCCCACCCCTCCCGCACCCACCGAGTAACCATCTCAACCTCAGAATGATGGATACTCAGCCCTCCAGAGGCTCGAAGCCCGAGATAAACCTCCTCCGCCCTGCGGCCGTCGTCGCCGGGATCTTCGGAGCCGGCGAAGGGGTCGGCGCCCTGCTCCACCAGCTCGAGCCACTTGGCGTACGCCGCCACGTTCCAACGACGGGTTCGACCATCGAAGCCGTGCGCGGAGGGCCCGAGCCCCAGGTAGGGGACACCCGTCCAATAGGAGGAGTTGTGGCGTGAGCGCCGGCCGAGCTTGGCGTAGTTGGAGACCTCGTAGTGCTCGAATCCCGCCTCTCCAAGCCTGCGGTCGGCGAGGAGGAACTCCTCCTCATAGGACTCCTCCGGGGATTCCCGAACCTCGCCCGCGGAAGCCCAGCGACCCAGCGGAGTCTGGGGTTCGATCGTGAGTCCGTAGACCGAGAGATGGCTGGGCTCCAGGGCCAGCGCCGAGTCCAGGTCGCGCTGCCAGTCTCGGTTCAAAGTCTTGGGAAGCGCATAGATGAGATCGAGGGAAATGTTCTGGATCCCTGCACCTCGGAGCGCCTCTACCGCCACAGCCGCCTGGTCAGGACTGTGTTCCCGGTGCATCCATTCCAGCACGGAAGCGTCAAAAGACTGGACACCAAGCGATACCCGGTTCACGCCAGCTTCGGCCCAAGCGTGTGCGACTATTGCGGTCAGGTCCTCCGGATTCGCCTCGACCGTGACTTCGATGTCTTCGTTGAATGTGGATAACTTAGCCACACCAAGCCGGCGTGAAACAGAGTCAAGGAGGCGCGCCACGCCGTCCCCGCCGAGCTTCGAGGGCGTTCCGCCACCCAGGTAGATGCTCAGAGGCGCTGCGCCGAGCGGCCCTATGGAGCGTGTTACCATCTCCGCCATAATGGCGTCAATGAACCGGTTGACCGGTACCTCTCGCCGCACGGCGATCGAGAAATCGCAGTACGAGCACCGGCGACCGCAGAACGGCACGTGGATGTAGACGTGCCGCGGATCAGCATCTGAGCCGGTGCTTGAAGCGACAGTGCCGCTCATCCGAGAGCCAGGTGACAAGATGCCGGCTCCACCAGCCAAAGACAGCCGACCCCACAGACTGAGAATGACTTAAAGTAAATTCTCAAAGTATCTATTTGCTTAAGTTTATGATGCTTAGATACTGTTACGCTTGAAGTTCCATGTGGAGAGCTGCAGCTTGTCGATTTCTAGCGAATCCGGCAGCATTAGCCGAGCGTGTTTGGCCTGCGGTCGCGCTCGCCTGCACCGTTGATGCCGCAAATAGCGACAGTGCGAGGACAATCATGCCGATCGACTCCTAGCCCGAGGCAATCGAGTACCCTGCCCCGTCAAACCGGGCCAGGCCGCTGAGCTCTAGTCTCACCAGGGAATTGGCAACCTGCTTTAATGGCAGCCCAACGCTGAAGGCGAGATCGTCCGCAGCCATGGGAAGCGAGCCGAGCATACCGAGCAGGGAGCGGTCGATTGAACCGTCTGCCTCGACTGGATGGTGATCCGGCGCCTCGTGGATTCCACGCTCAATGTTGGCAAGTCCAGCTTTTCCACACAGCGCCAACATGTCCTCCACGCTGGCCACGATATGCGCTCCATCGCGGATTAGATGGTTCGCACCCGCGGAGCGCGGATCGTCTATAGGTCCAGGAACGGCTGCGACATTTTTTGACAGTTCGTTGGCCTGAGAGGCCGTATTGATTGCGCCGGACTTGAAGCCAGCCTCCACGACGATGGTAGTCGAAGCCAAGGAAGCAATGAGCCGATTCCGGCGCGGGAAGCAGCCCGGAAAGGCACGGGTTCCCGGTTCCTGTTCTGAGATCACGGCTCCGGCGTCTTGGATGGCCCGGTGCAGCGTCCGGTGCCCCACCGGATAGGGCACGTCCACGCCAGTGCCCAACACGGCAATGGTCCGTCCACCGGCCTCCATACAGGCCTCGTGTGCGGCGGCATCGACTCCCCGGGCCATGCCACTGACCACCACGAGGCCGGCACGTGCGGCGGCGGCGGCGAGTCGACGGGCCGTCCGAATGCCGTAGGCCGAGGCCTCGCGGGTCCCGACAATGGCCACGCAGTCCGCCGCCGCCGCGTCCAGGACCGTCCTGTCGCCCAGCAGCCAGAGCCCGTTGGGGGGCTGCCGAGTGTCACGGAGGCAGCTGGGCAGCGCCTCGCGCGGCAGGCGGAGCGGGCTCCGCTCGACGCCCGCCGGCCCAGTCATCCCGTGGGGACCTCGCCGGCCGCCTTGCGGAGCTCCAGCAGCTTGCTCCACCAGGCCGACTTGAGCGGGTCCAGACCCATGCGGCCCGGCGCCGAGATGGAGTAGAGGCCGAAGGCTCCCGGTGCCTCGATGTCGGGCACGAAGTCCTCGCCCAGCAGGTCGAGCTTGGTGAAGACCACGCAGTGGGGCTTGGCGGCCAGCTCCGCGGAGTGGCTCTCGACCTCGCGACGCAGCTGGTCGTACTCTGCCTGCCAATCCATGGCGTCAATCGGGATCAGGAAGGCCAGCATCCGCGTGCGCTCAATGTGCCGTAGGAACTGCAGGCCCAGCCCCTTGCCGGTGTGCGCGCCTTCGATGATGCCCGGGATGTCAGCAACCACGAAGGTCCGCGAGCCGGACATCTGCACCACGCCCAGGTTCGGGGCGAGGGTCGTGAACGGATAGTCCGCGATCTTGGGCCGCGCTGCGGAAATCACCGAGAGCAGCGTCGACTTCCCCGCGTTCGGCTGGCCCACGAGGCCGATGTCCGCAATCAGCTTGAGCTCGAGCTCCAGCGTGCGGATCTCGCCTTCCTCGCCCGGCTGCCACTCGCGCGGGGCCTGGTGCGTGGCGGTGGCGAAGAAGGAGTTCCCCTTCCCGCCCCGGCCGCCCTTGGCCACGACGAACTCCTGCCCGTGCTCGAGGATCTCTCCGAGCCGCTGGCCGGTGTCACGGTCGCGAATGACGGTGCCCGGCGGCACCGGAAGGATCACGTCCTGTCCCGAGCGGCCGGTCTTGTTCGAGCCCATCCCGTGCTCGCCGCGCTCCGCTTCCCAGTGGTCGCGGTAGGTGAAGTCGAGCAGCGTGGAGAGGTTGGCATCCCCCCGGACGATGACGTCACCGCCCTTGCCGCCATCGCCCCCGTCGGGGCCACCCATGGGGGCAAACTTCTCGCGGCGGAAGGAGGTGCAGCCAGAGCCGCCGATGCCGGCGGTGACGCGAACGGTGACGAGGTCGATGAACACGCGCGGAATCTAATGGCTCAGGGGGTTGGGCCCCATCCGCGTCTTGCCGGCGTCAGCCGTTACTTCCCGAGCACCCGCGCCAGCAGCAGTCGCGCGCGCTGCAGCGCCTCACCCTCAACCACGCCCTCCAAGGCATCCAGCGTCGCCGTCACCTCGGCCGCCGCCGCTCCGGCGTTGAGCGCGCCGTGCAGGTGCGAGTGCAGCTGCCGGTCCTGCCCGGTCGCCACGCAGGCCGCCACGATACAGAGCTCGCGCAGGCGCAGCTCCAAGCCCGGACGGGAGAGGATCTTGCCGTAGCCCTCGACGATCATCCACTCGTCCAGCGCCGGGTGCAGGTGCCGGATGTTCTCGCGCAGCTTCGTATAGAACTTTCCGTAGACCGTCTCGCAGGTCTGCTCGCCCTGCAGGCGCCAGCGATGCAGGTCGGGCGCCGGCAGGTCCTCGTGGGCCGGCGCAGCGATGCCGCTGACCTTTCGCCATTCGCGTGACGCGTTGAGCGCGCGCGGGAAGCCCGCGAACAGATAGGCCTGGAGGATGGCCTCCTCCACCCAAGGGGTCGGCGTGGCAGCGTCCAGCGCGTCCTGGCAGGCCGCGCGCACGTCCGCCTCCGAGCCTGCGGCGATGCGCGCCGAGAGCCGCGTCAGCGCGACGACTTCGGCCGTCAGCGGCGAGGCTGCGCCAGCCTGGCCGCCGCTCACGCGCTCAGCGCCCCACGCACTTCGCCCACCTGCTCCCCACGCGTGTTGCGCAGCGGGCGCGCGACGAACTCCGCGAGCCGCGGCGGCAGCTCGGCGGGCAGTACGCTCAGCTGTTGCAGCGCGTGCAGTACCGCGACGTGCTGCGCACGGATCGCCCCATCCTCGACCTTGATGGCCAAGCCCACGCCGAGCGCCGGCACCGCCACGCAGTGCACGCCTTCGGCGCCCACCTTGGCCAGCACCGCGCCCTCCGTCTCCTCTATCAGCACGGTGTCGAAGCGGTCCGTGCCGCCGAAGAGCACGGGATGCTGACGAATGGCCGCCGCCGTGCGCGCGGGCAGCTCATCGCCCGAGTGCACGGCGCGTCCCCAGCGTGCGTAGGCGAGCGCCATCCGGTCCAGCGGCAACGCCATCACGGTGACGCCGCAGCCATCCACCGCGACCGGCATGTCATCGAGCGGGACGCCGGACCAGGCCGAGACCTCGCCGAGGCAGCCGCGCTGCACGGGATGATCGACGTGCTCGTAGCCTTTCGTCGCCCAGCCGGCGTGCTTGGCGCGGGCGAGCATCGCGGAGTGCTTGCCGGAGCAGTTGTTGTGCAGTCGTGTGGGCGGCGCACCGGATTCGCGCAACAGCCGCGACCCGCGCGGCGACAACGGCTCGTGCGGGCCGCAGGCCAGATCGCCCTCCTCGAGCCCGAGTGACGACAGCATCCGCTGCGCCACCGCGACGTGCTCCGGTTCCCCGCCGTGCGACGCGCACGAGAGCGCCAAGGCCTCGGAGTCCCAGCCGCACTTGTCGAAGCCACCGTCGGCGAGGAACGGCAGCACCTGGAAGGGCTTGGCGCAGGAGCGCCACATCGTAACGACCGCGGAATCGCGCGCGGCGGCGATGAGCACATCGTCCGCGCCGATGACGGCGGCGTGTACGCGATGCCGCGATTCGACGACATCGCCGCGCGTGACTTCGACGTCGAGACTGAGGGCGTGCATACGCTGGGGAAGCTAGCGCAGCGCGCGCAGCAATGCCGCCGTGCGCGCCGCGGCGTTGGCCCAGGTGAAGGTCGCAGCGCGCTCGAGGCCCCGCCGCACGCGCACGGCGCGCGCGCCCGTGTCGTTGGTTAGCGAGGCGACAGCGTTCTCCATCGCCCGGGCGTCGTCGAATGGCACCACGATGCCGGCGTCACCGACAACCTCGGGCAGTGGCGCGCTGTCCACCGTCACCACCGGCGTGCCGCAGGCCATCGCCTCGAGTGCAACCATCCCAAAGCCTTCCTCGCGACTCCCGATCAGCAGCGCCTCGGCGCCGGCGTAGATGTCCGCCAAGGCCTCGTCGGTCACGCCGGCAACGTCGTGCACGCGGTCCGCCACGCCAAGCAGCAGGGCCAGCGCGCGCAGCGTCTTCAGGTGAGGGAAACGCTCGCCGACCATCACCAGGTGCAGTTGCGGATCCTGTGCCGCGAGCGATGCGAATGCCTGAATCGCGGTTTCCAGTCGTTTGTGTGGCTTCTTGTTCGCGACCGTGAGCAAGTAGCGGGCGCCGGCAGGCAGGGCCAACGCCGTGCGCGCCTCGGGAATCGCGCGCATCGGCCCACCACGGTGTCCGCGCGCCAAGAATACCTCGGCGACGCCGTGCGGCACGACGTGCAGCTTCGCCGCGGCATCCGTGAACTCCTCGCGAATGCGTGCGGCGGAGCCTTCGGAGCCCGTGAGCAGCGCGCCGCTCGCGGCGATCATTCGCCCCATCCACGTGCGCGCCACGGCGCGACGTGCCGCGGCCTTTGGTCCCTGCCCTTCAAACGCGATGAGGTCGTGCAGCGTGGTCGCGCAGGGTGTAGCGGACCACGCGCCGTCCCAGTGCGGGAACCAAGTGACGTGCGGCACGCCAACGGCCTGACGCACCGCGTCCCATTGCAGCGGCACCTGCCAAGCGTAGCGCGCGTGCGGGAGCGGGACCACGCGCGGCCTTCGCTTAAGCGTGGCGAGGAATGGCTCCAAGGCCTCGGCGTCGCCGGCAAGCACGATTTCACGGAAGTCGTCGCGATCGAGCAGGGCGCGCACCAACTCGCGCATGTAGCGACCGAGCCCCGAGCCGAACGGAGCGCGGGAGTCGACCAGCAGCGCGCGCGGGTCGGGCGCTTCGCGCTCAGCCGCCACGCGCGACCTCGGCCAACAGCGCCTCGCGCGTGTTGCGCGACGGATCCGCAAGCACGAAGTCGAGGAGTCGCGCCAACGCCTTGCCCATCGCGGGGCCAGGCGCGACACCAGCGCTGCGCAGGTCGTCGCCGTCAACGGCGAGGTCGCCGATCGTCAACGGGTCGCGGAACGCCGAGCGCAGTGCGCGGCGATACAGGGCGACGCCCGCCGCCCCCTCGGCGGCCGTGACGCCCTCCGCCTTGGCCCGCGCCCAGAGCAGGCGCGTGAGCCCGGGCACCATCAGGCGCCCGACGCGCGAAATCAGGCGTCGCAGTTCGACGGCCTCGGGCTGCGTTGCGGTGGCGTTGGGAAGATCGACAGTTGCCGCACGCGCCAGACGCCGCAGCGACTCGAACGTGACGGCGCCTGCCGCCTCCGCCAGCGTCAGCGTCGCGCGCAGTTCCACGTTCGAGAACTTGAGCGCCTTCAGCGTGCGCTCCAGCTCGTGCGCGGGCGCGGCGCCGGGCTCCACGAAGAGCGCGGCCAACCGCAGCATCCGCCGATCGGGACGTCGCGTCAACCCCGGCCGTGCCAGGTGATCCAGCGCCGCGAAACGCGCCCGCGGCGCGTCGGCAATCAACGGCACGAGCGCGCGCAGGATGCCCGCGTCGCGATAGCGCTCCATCGTCGCCGCGGGGCGCGCCACCTGGTCCATCACCTTCTCGAGCTCCTGCTTCACGCGCTCCATCGACAGCCGGCCGAGATGCGGCGCGCTCCCTTCGATCGCCGCCCAGGTCGCGGGCTCGATCGCGAAGTCGAAGCGGCCGGCGAACCGCAACGCCCGCAGTGCGCGCAGCCGATCCTCGCGCATGCGCTCGGCGGGCTCGCCCACGCAGCGCAACAGCTTGGCGCCCAGGTCCGCGCGCCCATCAAACGGATCGCGGATCTCCAAGCGCTCGGCGTGCACCGCGATCGCGTTGATCGTGAAGTCCCGGCGCGCCAAGTCCTCGTCCAGCGAGGCGCCGAACTTCACCACGGCGTGGCGACCGTCCGTCTCGACGTCGTGCCGGAACGTGGTCACCTCGTGCAGCACGCCCTCGCGGTCGAGCACACCGACGGTGCCGAACAGGAGGCCGACCGGAATCGTGCGACGGAAGAGCTTCTGCACCTGCTCCGGCCGCGCACTGGTGGCGAGGTCCCAGTCCAGCGTTTCGATGCCGAGCAGCGCGTCGCGCACGGCACCACCCACGCACCAGGCCTCGTGGCCGGCACGTTCCAGCGTGCGGGTGATCTCCTTCACGCTCTCGGGGGGCTGCAATCGGGTCATCGCGAGCGGAATCTAGCCTTCGCCGCGCACGCCGAGCACGAGGCCAGCCAGGACCACCGCGCCGCCCGCCAGCACGTGCGCGGCGGGGGTCTCGCCAATGCCGGGCAGCAGATACGCCAGCAGCGCCGCGCCCACGGGCTCGGCCAGCACCGCGAGACTCACCACATAGGCCGGGACGTGGCGCAGACTCCAGTTGAAGCCGGTGTGTCCCAGCAGCATCGGCCCCAGTGCGATGCCAGCGAACAGCAGCCACTCGCGCTGCGCGAAGGGCCAGAGATGTGTTCCGGTCGCCGCCGCGAAGACCAGCAGCGCGAGGAGACAGGTCCCATAGACGAGCCCGACATACGGCCACAGCGAGAGCCGCTGCCGCAGCGAACGGCCGGCGAGGTAGTACAGCCCCACGGTGATCGCTCCCAGCAGGGCCAGCGCGTTGCCCAATGCAGCCGAGCCGGCAGGCCCACCTGCACTGCCCCTCATTGCATCGCCAAGGCCGATGACGGCCGCGCCGGCGAGGCTGAGCCCAAGACCCAGCACCTGCACGCGGGTCGGCCGCTCGCGCAGCCAGAGCGCCGAACCGGCGACAATCACGACCGGATGCAGGTTCACCAACAACACGCTGGCCGCCACGCTGGTCATCCCCAGCGAGGCGATCCAGCTCCAGAAGTGCAACGCGAGCAGCACGCCGGCGCCGGCGGCCACGGCGAGGTCGCGGCGCGACAGCTGCCGCCACTCGCGCCATTCGCCGGTCACGAGCAAGGCGATGGCGATCACCGCGAGCGCCAGGGCCAGCCGCCACACGGCGATCGCCAGGGGCTCCGCCTGCGCCAATCGCGCCAGCGGTCCCGAGATGCTGATGCCGAGGATGGCCGCGAGCAGCACGGCGGGCAGGATGCGCGGGCGCGAAGTCACGCGGGAAAGCTACGGCGCGGCCACGACAATGCGGACGACCGACGTGTGGGCGAGCAGCCGCTGCGCGGCGCGGGCCTGCAGGCGCTGTGCCCCTTCCCTGCAACGCGGCACACTGGCCACCTTTCCCCGATGCCCAAGGCCAAGCTCGCGCGCGAACGCCTCCAGCAGTTGCTCGACCTCGTCGAGACCCGCCGCCCGCGCATCGCCGTGCTCGGCGACGCGATGCTCGACCTCTACCTGCGGGGCGACGTCGAGCGCATCAGCCCCGAGGCGCCGGTGCCGATCGTCCGCGTGCGCGACCGCAAGTACGCGTTGGGCGGCGCCGCCAACGTGGCGCAGAACGTCTTGGCCATCGGCGCGCGCTGCGAGTTGGTCTCGGTGGTCGGCCGCGACAGCGCCGGTGCGCAGCTGCGCGAGATGCTCACGGAGCGCGGCGCGGAGTCGCGTGGCCTTGTCGATGGCGACCGCCCCACGACCACCAAGACGCGCGTCGTCGCACGCAGCCAGCAGGTCGTGCGCCTCGACGAAGAAGTGGACGCCGATCTCTCGGGTGACGAAATCACGCGCGTGCTCGACGCCGTGCGGCGCGCGCTCGAGGCTGCGGACGCGCTGGTCCTCGAGGACTACAACAAGGGCGTGCTCGTGCCGTCCGTCATCCGCGCCGCGATGGACGCCGCGCGCGAGCGTGACCTGCCAATCGTCGTGGATCCCAAGTTCCGCAACTTCTTCGCCTTTGCGGGCTCGACGATCTTCAAGCCGAACCGCCGCGAGTTGGAGTCGGCACTCGGTGCGGCCGTCGAGCTCGGCGACCTCGCCGCGCTGCCCAACGTGCTCGAGCGCCTCGACACCCAACACCTGCTGCTCACCTTGAGCGAACAGGGCATGGCCCTGCTCGGGCGCGATGGCTCCCTGGAGCGCATTCCCACGACGGCGCGCGAGGTCTTTGACGTGGTCGGCGCCGGGGACACGGTCACCGCGTATCTCGCGACTATGCTTGCTGTCGGCGCCTCGCCGCTCGAGGCCGCCATCATCGCCAACTATGCCGCGGGCGTGGAGGTCGGCAAGGCCGGCGCTGCGACCGTGGCGCCGGAGGAAGTCCTTGCTGCCTACGATGGTCACTAGGGGATCCCTGCTCTGCGCGCTCGCCGGCGCGCTGCTCCTTCCTGCGTCCGCCAGCGCTCAGCTCGGCTGGGCGCTCGGCGTTCGTTCGGCGAAGAGCGACCCCGCGATTCCCCAGTCGGGCGACCGCCGCGGCTACGAGGCGCGCGTCACCTACGACCGTGACCTGAACGAGCTTTTCGGCCTGCGCGCGGATTTTGGCTACAACCAGATGCAGTTCCAGCGCGACGACTCGGTGCGCTTCCAGGTGTCGGAGAACGGCTTCGAGTTCGCGCTGATGGGGCGGCTGGAGGTGAGAAACGGGGCGCTCACGGGGCTGCACTCGACCTTTGGGCCGATCGCCTCGTTCCGCTCGGCTTGTGGCTCGTCGGGCCGCTTCGATTCCAATGGCCGCGTGCTCTGCGATACGCAGGAGTCGTATCTCACTGGGTTCGGCGTGGGCGTTGGGTATCGCTGGATGGCGTTTCTCACCAGCGATGTCACGGTCGAGGCGCGGTACCTCACCAATGTCACGGCGGCGCAGGGGCGTGACTTGGTGGCGTTCTCGATTGGGGTGCGGCGGAGGGTTTCGGGATCGCCTTGAGAACTCGAACTGATTGCCACAGAGGCACAGAGACACAGAGGGGTTCGCGATAGGTGCCTCGACCTCGGTGCCTCTGTGTCTTCTTTCTTTGGGACCAACGATGAAGGCAAAGCGGGCGCGGCCAGTTGGCCGCGCCCGCTTCACGTGCTGAACCCGTGGCTGCTAGCGGATTGCTTGCGCGATCGCGAACCGCGCTGCCAGCAAAGCCGGCGGCGGATTGGCGCCCGCCGGAAGGCCCCGCACCGCCGCGTTGTACGCGGCGACCGCAGCACGGGCGGTGCTCACGTTCGGGCCGCCGCCAAGGGCGGCGAGCGCGCTCGAGAGCGCCGTGGCCTGCGCCGCGGGTACCGGTCCCAGTGCGCTGTTCAGCGCGGCCGACTGCGCGGCCGTCGGCTGCCCGCCGAGCACCGCGCCCAACGCCTGCGCGGCCGACTGCGGCAAGTTGAGCACACCACCAGCCGGGTTGATGATCGAGACGCCGTCCGATGGGGCACCGGCGAAGCTGACAATCGCCCCGCCCAGGGCCTGCGACCCCGAAGGGCTCAGGGCGTTTCCACGGCCGGTCGAGGGCACGTAGGGTGCCAGCGCAGCCGTCACGCCACCACCAGCGCCCGTCGGCGAGCCGAAGTCGGACTGCGCCGGGACCAGCGCCGGCGCCGCCAACACGGCGGCGCCGAGCGCCAGCGAGCGAAGCCCGTGGCGCAGCATCAGCGGGACCCGGCCATCGAGGCCAGTGCCGAGCGGATGGCCAGCATCGCCGGCGTTGGCGTGCCGGATCCGGCCATGATGGCAGCGTTGTACGCGGCCGTGGCGCGAATCAGCGCTACCCCGCTGCGGCCCGAACCCATCCCCTGCAACATACTGATCAGGCTGCTCGCCGCAGGACCCGTGACGCCAAGCGCACCCTGCACCGAAGCCACCTGTGCGGGAGTCGCGTCTCCGGCCAGCATCGCAGCGATACCCTGCGCGACTGCCTGGGGCACGTTCACTGTGCCACCCGCCGGGTTCTCAACGGTCGCGCCGCCCGAACCCGCGTTCGCCAGCGCGCTGACGGCGGGTGTGGTCGCAATCGCCCCGCCAGAGGCGCCGCGGAGCGGCAGATACGGCGAAATCGAACCACCCAGCCCCGCACCCGCACCCATCGGCGAGCCAAAGTCAGACTGCGCCAGCACGGCCGTCGAGCTGACGGCCACGAGCGCCACGGCGCCCAGGATCTTCTTGATGGAAGTCATAGTCATTGCCTCAAGTTAGAACTTCCAGGAGATGCCAGCACCGAGGGCCAGACGGCCAGCGTTGCCTGCGGCACCGGTCAGGTCGTTGATCGACGGCGTGATCACGATCGGCATCGTCGCGAAAGGCGAGAACGACATCGCGGCGTTGAGCTGCGCGCCCGTGTAGTCGAGGATCGCCGAGGAGAAGTAGTTCACGCGGATGGCCGCCGAGGCGAAGACGCCGACGCCCGACTTGCCGTCGGCGAAGGACTCGGCCGACTGGAAGCGACCCGTGCCGAGGCCGAAGTTCAGCGTGGCCTGGTTGAAGGTCTCGGCCTCGCGGACCGGACGCACCGTCGTCGCGGCGAAGTAGATGGACGGGTCCGTGTCGAACTCGTTGCCGTTGAGGTAGATGCCCTCGACGCCGAGGCCAAGGCCCCAGTTGTTGATCGCCTTGTGCGCCTTCAGGCTGCCGACCATGCGCGAGCCGAAGCCCGAGCGCACCGTCGAGAGCGAGGTCAGCACGGCCTCGATGCCGAGCAGTTCCTGCGAGTTCATGAAGCCCGCGCCGATGGACAGCGAGCCGTCGGAGTCACCGCCCGAGGCGGTGGAGTTCTGGAAGCCCAAGCCGGCGAACACATCGCCCTTGTTCGGGCCGTAGCCGACCGGCGACGAGGCCGCGACGCCCGGCTGGGCGCGCCCCATCGACATCATCGGGGACTCGGCGATCTCCGGCAGGAGATACACGTCACGGCCCTGGGCCTCGGCCGAAGCCGACAGCGCCAGCGATGCGACGAGCGCAACGAGGGAAACGGACAGACGATGACGCATCGGGAATCTCCGACTGGAGGGGTCAGCAATAGAGGCGCGGATACACGTCTCCCGACCTCAGCGGACCGAGGGCGGGGATTGAGGGGAAATGTCCCCCTCGGCAACACGACTGTCAAGAGAAGCAGGTCACCTTTCGGTGACGGGGCCGCTGACGGAAGACGGAGGTCGAAGGTGGGAGGCCAAGGTGCCCCGCGTGGCCTAGGTCACAGCCGACTCCCGGCAGTCGCTTTTGTCCTCCGACCTCTTACCTTCGTCCTAAGCTCGGGGCCTATAGCTCAGCGGTTAGAGCGGCGGACTCATAATCCGAAGTGCGCAGGTTCGAATCCTGCTAGGCCCATTTTGAGGACGGAGGTTGAAGGACGAAGGTCGGTGGACTCGTGGCGAAGGTGGGTACGCGTGCCATCTCACCTTCGTCCTATCGCCTCCGTCCTAGGACGGCCCTTCGCTTCCCCGCCCGACCCGATTATCCTTCCCGTTCCCCGGGCGCGTAGCTCAGCTGGTTAGAGCGCTGCTTTCACACAGCAGAGGTCGGGGGTTCGAGTCCCTCCGCGCCCATCACATTTTTGCGTGCTGCACCCGACGTCGGCGGGCCCTAGGGTCCGCCGATTCGCGTTCCGGGACCTGCTGTAAGTCCCCGCCAGATTCCTGCGGCGCGACCGAAATCGAAGGTCAACACGTACTTCGCCAGCAGCAGCAGCCGCGACGGCAGGAAGAAAGCCCAGAACGCCAGGCGCTCCGAACCGCGCAGATGCAGTGCCGCGATGCGGCGCCGGTTCCGGTCGCGGTACGCGATCTTCCAGCCCGCCGGAGGCGGCTCAGGGTCCGGCACCTTGTGCACGAGCCGCGCCTGCGGCACGTGCAGCAGGCGCCATCCCGCCCGCACATAGCGCAGCGACAGTTCCACGTCCTCGGCGTAGGCCCAGAAGTCCTCGCGGAAGCCTCCACTTTCACGGATCACGTCGCCGCGAATGAGCATCGCGCAACCGCAGAGGCTGGTCACGGCGCGCGGTGGATCCTCACGCCAAGGCGCGGACTCGATCTGCTCGCCGGCGTGTTCGTGCACCGCTAGGGCGCGCATTGGCGAGAAGCGGCCGCCCGCCCACCAGACGCGCCCCGCGGGTGTCGCGTGCAGCATCGTGGGAGACGCGGCAGCGGCCTGCGCATCGCGGTCCAGGGCGTCGTGCAGGAAGGCGAGACAATGCGCGCTGAGCTCGGCGTCGTCGTTCACGACGAAGACGCGCTCGGCGCCTTGCTCCAGTGCCCACGTGATGCCGCGGGCGTTGCCACCGGCGTAGCCGAGGTTCTCGCCGGTTTGGAGGAAGTCGTGATCCGGGAATCGCTGGCGGAGCCGCTCGCCGCTGCCGTCTGGGGAGGCGTTGTCCACGATGAGCACGCGCGGACGGGCTGTGCTGCGCTCGAGCGAGATGATGCACTCGGCGGTGAGGTCCTCGCGGCAGTAGTTGAGGACGATGGCGACTGTGGATCGCGGGGCGTTCACGCGGGCGTCCGAGCCAGCAGCGCCTGGCGCGCCTGATCAATGCTGAGGGCAAGGCCGCGACGCACGGGCGCAATGAGCAGGGGCAGCAGCGCAACGCCGGCGAACCACGCGGACCAGGCACTCCCTGCAACCGCGACCACCATCAGCGAGCCGAACATGATCTCGACGCCCTGTGGCGCGCCGGTGGCTCCGGCCTCCGCGCGAATCGCGTGGCGGAATCCGAGCCAGACCACGAGATACGCCGGCAATGCGACGAGCTCCGCGAGGCCGTAGCCCGCCACGCCAATGAGCGGCACCAGCACGACCGCGACGCTCGCGAACAACGCCACAAAGGCCACGTGGAAGGCCGTGACGCGGATATTCAGCGCCAAGGCGTACAGCGCCGACGAGTGCAGGTTGAACATCGCGTTCGCCAGCACTCCCGCGGCCACCAGCGGAAGAATGGGCCCGGTCGCGAGCCACTCCGGTCCGAAGAGCCAACCCACCACGCGAGGACCGACAAGTGCGAGTGCGAGCAGGGTCGGACCGAGCAGCAGGATCTGCAGCCGCATGCCATCGCGAACGGCAAGGGCCAACCGCTGTCGGTCGTGCTGCAGCTTCGCCAAGCCCGGCAAGGCGAGCCGCCACACGGCAGCCTTCACGAAGCTCGCCGCCTCAACCAAGCGAATCGCCAGCGCCACGATGGCCACGCCGTCCACGCCGAGCCAGCGGCCTACGACGAGCGGATTCACGAGATCCTTGAGCTGCCAGGTCCAGATGCTCGAGGCATAGCTGAGCCCGTACCCGAGCGCCTCGCGCGCGACCGTGCGGTCAAAGGCAAACGCGAAGCGCAGCAGGCTGCGCGCCTGGAGGCGCCACAGCATCCAGGCCTGTTGGCACCACCAGCCGATGACCACCGCCTTCGGCCCCACCCCGCGCCAGGCGAGCAGCACGCTCACGGCATACATCAGGAGCATGCCCGTCAGCTCGATCGTCGCCACCTCGCGATATCGCAGTTCGCGCTCGAGCGCCGCCAACGGAACCATCGCCATCAAGTGCAGCGGCAGGCCGGCCAACAGGCCCAAGGCCAGCTCTCGCACGCCTGCCCCGCCCAACCATCGCTCGACGAACGGCAGGAGTAACAGCCCGAGTCCGAATCCGCCGACTCCCGCCATCCCCAACAGGCCGCGCGCAGTAGCGTGCACGCTCAGGATGTCGTCGCCGCTGCGCCGGACGAGCCAGGCGTTGATGCCCATCTGCGCGACGCCCGAGAGGTACACGAACAGCGCCAGCGCCGCTGCGAATCGCCCGTACCCGCCTGGCCCCAGCAGCCGCGTCAGCGCAATGGTGCCGCCGAGGCCAATCAGCAGGGTCGCGGCCTGGCGGGCGGCGACGTAGGCGCCGCCGCGCATCGCGGCCTGTCGTAGGGTGGGCATCGGCCGAAAGAGAACGGGGGGTGTGGAGCGGAACAAGTGGGGCCGGGGGTGCGATGCAGTCGCCCACGACGGTATCCTTGAGGCGATGTCGTCCTCGCTGCTGATCCTGCTCTGGGTCGCCTCACTGGGCGCCGACCGCCTTGACCTGCTCGGCGGTCGCGGTCCGATCCTGCTGCTGCCCTTCCAGGTGCTCACCGCGCTCGTGGTGTTCACGGAGTGGCGGCGGCGCCTTCGCGGCGGACGATGGCCGGCGATCAGCGCCGAGGCGTGGACGTTCATCGCCCTCGTGCTCGGCCTGCTTGCGTTGATGGCGCTGAGCGTGCTGCGCAGTGCCGACGTTGCCGTGTCGCTCGGCCGCGCCGCGCTGCTCGGCGCGACGGCCGTGGGAGTTCCGCTGGCCGTGTGGGGAATGGCGGACCGCAGCGATATGCTCGCCATCCTCGCCCGCGGCGCTCGATGGGGCCTGGTGGTCGCCGTCGTCTTCAATGCATTGGCGTTGCTGTCCCTGCTGGGCGCCGCGCCGGGCGAGTTCGTTTTCGGCGCGGCATCAGTGAATGCCGAGCCATCGATGTACGGCGTCATTCCGCGACTCAGCGGCGCGGCGAGCGACATGAACCGCGGCGGATTGATGGCATTGCTGCACGCCGTGCTCGTGGCGCTGGATCGTCCGGCCAAGCGCGGGCAGTTGGCCTGGGTGCTGCTGGGCCTCTTCCTCGCGCTTGGTTCGCTGTCGCGCTCGGTCTACCTGGCGGCCGCCCCGGTGGTCTTGCTGCTTCCGCGCTTCATGGAGCAGCGCTCGCGCGCGGCCTGGCCACGCGCCGCGGCAGTCGTGCTCGCGGCGGTCGCCGTCTTCGCGGCGGTCTTGTTGCAGCCGAACATCCGCGAGAGCGTCGCGGAGTCGGCGGCGCCGCTGGCGGCGCGCTTCAGCCTGCAGGAAGGCTCGTCGCAAGCGCACGCGTTCCTCTTTTCTCGCGCGGTCAGCGTTGCGACCAGCGATGTCACGACCACGCTGCTGGGTATCGGCGTCGGCACCAGCTTCCGTGTGCTCGCCGACTTCTTCGCGGGCAACCCGTACGGCAACTTCCACTCCACCTGGCTCACGCTGTGGGTGGAGAGCGGCATTTTCGCCGCCTTGGTCGCCTTGGCCTTGGTGCTCCTGCCCCTGCGCCGCGCGGGTCCGCTGCGCGGCGTGCTCCTCGGGCTCGCGCTCTACAACGGCTTCTACAATGGGTTGGGTGAGCCGCTCTTTTGGGTGATGCTCGCGCTCGCGTGGTTGGCGCCGCAGCTGCTCGTGCCGCCACGCGACGCGTCGCAGCAGCTCGCCGCACAAGCACCCACGACCGCTGGGGCGCCGTCCGTATGATGCGCGTCAGGGGACTCGCGTTGGGCGTCCTGCTGCTCGGCGGCCTCGGCAGCCTCGGCTGCGAGCAGTTGCTGACGCGTCCAATCCTCTACGGCACGGTGCGGGTCGAGGCAGTCTCGCGCAGCGGCGCGGCGCTGCCCGGCGTGCGCGTCGAGCTGTACACCAGCTTCCGACCGATGGGCTACGCCATCACGGATGCGGCGGGTCACGCGGTGTTCTCTCGTGTTCCGCGCGCCCAGTACGGCGTGGTGATGGGGCTCCCTCCCGAGTACGCGTTGGTCTCAGAGCTCCTTGGCGGCCCACCTGGAAATCGGGTGGATGGCCTCAACGTCGACGCAGGATCCGATACGACGCTGCGCTTCGTGTTCGCGCGGCGCGGCAATGGAATCGTCGAGGCAACGGTGGTGGACCAGCTCGACGTCCCAATCGCCGGCGTTACGGTCACGCTGTATCGAAGCAGCGGCGTGCTCGCGAACATCGCAACCGACCTCGCGGGCTTGGCGCGATTCACCGACGTTCCCTTTGGCCAGTACGGGGTCCTGGTCGTGCCACCGAGCAGCCTTGGCGTGCCGGGCGCGCCCGCCGTGGTGCGCGATGGGCTCGCCGTGGATGCGGACGTCCCTGCGACGCCGCGCCTCGTCGTCCAGCGCTGTCTCGGGACGATTCGCCCGCAGGTGCTCGATCAGGACAACCTGCCGGTCGTCGGGATGCCCGTGACGCTCTACCACGGCGGCGGCGAGATGGCCACAGAGAGCACGGGTGCCGACGGCCGCACGAGCTTCACCGACGTGCCCTGCGGCAACTGGGGCGTCTACGCGAGCGGCATCGCCGGCTACACGGTCGACTTCGTGCGCAACGTCGGCTTCGTCGACGGGCTCGGCCTCACGAACGCCGCCACGTTGACGCCCACGCTCCGCGCCACGCGTCAGTAACGCGCCCCAGTAACGCGCCCCAGTGGCGCGCCCCAGTAGCGCGCCTCAGCTCGCGGAGAGTCTCCGCGCCGCCTGCGCCGCGGCCACAGCGCCGCCACCTGCCATCGCCAGCACCAAGCCGAGCACGAGGTTCACCAGCGGGCGCGGAAAGTACGGGTCATCGCGATGCGGCACCGTCGGTGCGTCCACGATGCGCACCTCGTCGAGCCGCAGCGCATCCTGCAGTTCGGTCTGGCGCAGCTGCTTCTGCAGCAACAGGTATCCCTCGTTGAGCACGCGCACCTCGCGAGCGAGCCGCAGGTAGCGCATCTCCGTCTCGGGGAACTCCGCTAGGCGCGCGTCGATCGCGGCAATGGCCGCCGTCGTGGGCGCAATCTGCTCGTCGAGGCTTTCGAGATACTGCCGGCCGAGGCGCTGCAGTTGGCGCTCGAGCTCCTCGATGCGCGCCGAGAGCTGCCGCACATCCGCGTTGTCGTCGCTGCGCACGAGGCGCAGCTCGCTGCGGTCGTTCTCCAGCGTCGTCAGCGTGAGCAGCAGGTCTTGGATCGCGCGGTTGGTGATCAGTGACGGAAAGGTCGCGAGCTGCCGATACGCCTCGGAGCGAGTGGTCCCCGCCCTGCCCTCCACCAGCGCCAACAAGCGCGCCAGGGCCGCGCGTTCCACCTCAAGCGCGTCGAGCGTGCCGCGCAGCGCAGCGTAGCGCTGTACCTCCGCTGCGCCCTGCTCGCTCGGGGCCACCAGCCCGGAGGATTCCTGATAGCGGCGCTGCGCTTCCTCGGCCTGGGCCAGCCGAACGCGCTGGTCCTCGACCTGGCGTCGCAGCTCGGCGGCCGTCGTGCCGGCATCCCCACTCGCTTCGCGACGCGTGAAGCTCAGGTACTCGGCGAGGATCCGTTCCAACACGCGCGCGGCGAGCTCAGGGTCCGGATCCTCGTAGCTGAGCGTGATCAGCTGGGCGCCCGCGCTCTGCCGACGGACCGCCAGCCGTTCCAGGAGCTCCCGCCGCGCGACGAAACGCGGCACGACGTCCAACTCGATGTCGTCAGGCAGACCCGCCGCGCCCGGTGTCGCCAGCTGCACGCGAGTGAAGCCGAGCTCCAAGTTGCCGCCGCCGGCAACCTGCGCCGGCAGCGTCAGGCCGTCGGAAAGATCCTCTCCCGTGAGCGCCCACGAGCTGCCGTCCGCGCGCAGGCGAACGCTGCCCTCCACATCCCCTGCGCTACTGCCATCGACGACGCTGGCAGTGAACACGAGCGAGCGCGCCACGCGCGGCTCCTCCACGCGCACCGTCAGGCCCAGCGAATCGATCACGGCGTCCACCACGCGACGGCTGCGCAGCACACCGATCTGCGTCTCGAGTTCGTCGTCGCCGAGTCCGAGCAGCGGTGCCCCGGGCATCGAGGCGACAGCGTCGGCGAGCCCGGACATCCCGCGGTTCGACTCCACCTGCAGCAGCGCCTCGCTGCGATAGCGCGGCGTGACCATCAGGGTCCAGGCGAGCACGAGGGCGAACAGTGCCCCGCCCATCGCGAGGGGTGCGAGGTACCGTCTCATCGCTGGACGCGTGGAAGTCGAGGCGTGAGCGTCAGGGTCAGGCTCCGGTTCAAGAGATCAACGCCTTCGGTGCGGCCGTCGGGCGTACCGAACTCGTAGGCCTGATAAAGATGGTTGAGGCGAACGCCTTCCGTGAACTCGACCAGCGCCTCCCAGGTCCCGATGGCCATCCCGCCACGCAGCGAGGCCCAGAGCTGCAGGTCCTCGCGCTTGGGCGGCAACGGGTTGAGGAAGCGGTAGTTCGCATCGCGGCGCCAGCGGCCCAGCGAGAGACCGGCGCGCCAGTCGGGCGCGCGATAGTCCGCCGCGAAGTACTGGCTCGACGCCGCGGGCCCAATGCTGGGGCCGAGCGTCTGCCCTTGGTGCGTCCAGCCGTGGGGAACGGCCGGACTGCTGAAGCTGGTGCCGATGGGTCGAACGCGCGTGCTGGGGCTGGGCTCCAGGTAGCTGAACTCCGTTTGGAAGTGCAGCATCCCGCCCCAACGCGGCTGGGCCCACTGCGCGCCGACCGCGTAGCCCTGCATGTGCCCCGGCTGCTCGAGAAAGTCGCGCAGGCTGGCGACTTGTTCGAAGCGCGCCCATTCGACGTAGGCCTCGACGCCCTGCTCCGGAAAGCGCCAGCGCGAGAACATCGCGAAGATCTGGTCGCGCGCCTTCGCCGAGTCGGCGCTGCGCGACCAGGGGCGCCCCACGTCGCGCCAGACGTCGAGCATCGTCGCGAGGCCGGGGGCGCGGCGCGCCATCACGCCGCGGGTCGCCCCGAGAGTCGGCCAGGGGCCTTCCCACACGGGGCGCCAGGTGACACCGAGCGCGTTGAGCGAGCGCGCGTCGTTGCGCGAATCGAAGTCGAAGAACTCGGACTCCTCGAGCCGCCCGAGGATCCACTGGTATTCAAAGGCCCCGATGCGGGTCTCGAACGGGCGCGCGGACTCCACGAAGATCTGCGCGAAGGCCGGTGCGTTCGAGGAGAGCAACATCGCGTTGCGGACACCCGGACCCCACCAGCGGTTCTCGTGCCCCACTCCCACGCGCACACCCGCGCCGACATCCACGGCCACGCGTCCCTGGAACGTGAGCGCCCCACGCGCCTCGTCGCCGAATCGCTGGGGATAATCCATTGATGTCGGCAGCGGATAGAACGGATTCGCCCACACGTTCCGAACAGGCGGGCTTGGCTGCGGATACGGGATGGTCTGGAACGCCAGGTTGGCCTCGTAGACCAGCTGAGGCACCAGCACCGCCGTCACGCGCCCGCGCCGCAGGGCCACGCCCGCACTCGCCAGCATGTTGCGGCCGCGTCCGGCGCGCAGCGGGCCATCATTGAAGCCCCAGGCGTGCGCGGAGTTGTAGCCGACCATCAACTCGGGCGTGAAGGCGGCGATGCCGTCTCGCTCTCCGAGCCGATCAGTCATCCGCGTGCCGACGCTGCGGAGCAGGGTGCCCGCGTCGTCGTCGAGTCCAAGCAGCTCGCGCAGGCGAAGCGTCGTTTCGGTCTCCGAGCCCGGCAGCGGGAGCGCGGAGACGCCGAGTAGGCCGCGCGAGGTCGAGTCTCGCGTCTGCGCCTGCGTTTGTGCGCGCAGCGGCGCAGCACCGGCGACAGCGACGGTCCACGCCGCAGCGGCACACACAAGCCAATGGGGTGGCCGGGGAGATCGCACGGTGGGTAACCTTACGCGCATGGCGCGAGGTGAATCAAGCGGTCGGGGAGCGATTGCACGCGCAGCGCCGCGCGCGCTGTTGGCCGTGCTCGCGATCTCCGTTCCGGTCGTCTCGGCCACGGCGCAGCAGCAGGCACGCGAGTCGGCGGGCGCAGCGCAGCAGGAGCCGGCGCGCCTCGAGTTGGGCGGTGCCATCCTCGCCGCCGGAGACCAGGCCTCGTACCTGCGGACCCTCGCACTGCTCGATTCCACGCGAGAAATCCCGTGGAGCATCCAACCCTTCACGGCGGCGCTCGAGCGTCGACTCGCCGCGCCGGCAGGTGATGGGACCACGAGTCCTTGGGCAGGCCGGTTCACGGGGAGCAGCGCGACGATCCAACTCCTCCGCCCCGACGTCCTCGCCATCCACAACAGTGCACTTCCCGTCGGCGCCAACGACGGCGTGCTCTGGGCGGGCCGCGGCAGCACGATTGCCGCGCAAGCCGGCGTCCGCGCGCAATGGGGGCGCGTACGCCTTCAGCTCGCCCCCATCATCTTCCGCGCCGCCAACGCTGACTTCGACCTGCTGCCCAACGGTCAAGCGGATCCTTGGCTTTTCCGCGATCCGCGCCGACCCACGCAGATCGACCTCCCCCAGCGTTTCGGCAGCGACCCGTACACGCGCGTCGACCTCGGCGACAGTTTCATTGACGTCGAGGCCTTCGGCGTCGCCGCCGGGTTCAGCACGGCGCGCCTGAGCTGGGGCCCGGCCCGCGAATACCCGTTGGTGCAGAGCGTGAACGCCGGCGGATTCCCGCACATCTTCATCGGCACCGCGGCACCCGTGAACGTCGGCATCGGGACGCTGCACGTCCGGCACATCGCCGGCCGGATGGAACAGAGCGACTGGTCGCCCATCCAAACCGGCCCCCTGCACCGCTTCCACGTCGGCTTCGTCGCGAGCTTCGCGCCGAGCTTCGTGCCCGGACTAGAGGTCGGTGGGATGCGCGTGATGAACGTGCGCTGGCATGAGGGCACCCCGAGTCTCTCGCAACTCACGCGTCCGTTCCAGGGTGTCATCAACGACCAGATCGGCGACATCAACAAGAACGACGAAAACCAGTTCGCCTCGCTGTTCCTGCGCTTCTCGCCACGCGCCTCGGGCTTCGAGGCCTACGCCGAGTGGGCGCGCGAGGACTTCAGCGGCAACTGGCGCTGGCTCGCGATGCAGCCCGACGACCTCGGGGGCCTCACGCTCGGCGTGGCGCACGCCTTCCGTTCGGATGATGGCAACCTGCATACGTTGCGCGCCGAGCTGGTGACGGCGGAGATCGGACACCACGAGCGCCTTGGGCGCACGCTGAACCAGCCCATCCCGCTGTACTGGCACGTCCGCACGCGACAGGGAATGACCAATCGCGGGCAGATCCTTGGCGCCGCGGCGGCGTACGGCGGTGCCGGGGCGACCTTGGCTTACGACCGCTACACCGCGAACGGGCGTCTCACCATCGCACTCGAGCGCTTCCTGATCGGCGACTGGAGCCAGACACTCGGCCCGATCGGCGGTGTCCCACAGCCTGAGGTGCGTTACGGTGCGCGTGCAGAACTACTGCGATTCCGCGGCGACGCCGACTGGTCGCTGCAGCTCGGACCCAGCTGGACGCTGAACCACCTGCTGGTGCCGGGCCACGATGTGTTCAACCTGAACGCGCAGCTGCGCTGGCGCGGCTGGTAGCGACGTCGGCTAGCGGGCGACGATCAAGGTCACCACGATGCCGGCGAGCCCGACGATCGCCGAGACCATGAACGCGGAGTTCCGGTCGAACCATCCGCGCCGGTCCACGAAGACCTCGTCCCCGCTGCGCACGTCCGCGCGCACGAGGTCCGACTCCACCGACACGCGCTCGGCGAGCACTGCCCCGTCACGACGCACGCGCACGCGGCGCAAGTCGCCGTCGGCTGAGGCGCCGCCCGCCATCGCGATGGCACCGGCGATTGTGGTGTTCGGATCCGCCAGCAGGATGCCCGGCTGGCGCACGAAACCGAGCACGAACACGCGGCGCAGCGGGGTGATGCGCAGGTCCGGGGCGCGTAGCTCGCGCGCGTAGGCGGCGCCGAGCGAATCGCGCACGCTCGACCAGGGACGACCGGTCACGCTGCGCCGGCCAAGCAGCGGCAGGACGACGGATCCGTCGACCTCGATGGGAAAGTCGCCGCGTAGCAGCGAGTCCCGCCAATGGAAGAGCTGCAACACATCGCCCGGCCGCAGCGCGAACTCCGGCGACGCGGCCGCCTGGGCCGGGAGTGCCGGCCCAATGGCGAACAGGGCGAGGAGTAGCAAGCGACGCATCACGCGCGGAAGATAGCGTTCGACCGCGTCAGAGGGGGAGGCCGCTGGCGGCTGCCGCGCGAGCACGCCATCCCTCGAGCGACCAGCCGTTCGCGACGCGCGCGATACCGGCGCGCCCAAGGCGATCGACCAGCGCGTTGTCGGACATCAGGGCAGACAGCGGCTGTTGCCAGGCGTCTACCTCGCGCGGCAGCAGAAAGCCCGTTTCGCCATCGACTACCGTCTCGGCGAAGCCGCCCTCCCGCACGGCGATCACCGGCGTTCCGCAGGCCATCGCTTCCGGCGCCGAGAGGCCGAAGGGCTCGCGGTACGCCGCACAGAGCACCGCGCGCGACTGGCGATACAGCGCGACCAAGTCGTCAGACGACACACGGTGATGAATCCGAAGTGACACACCCTGCTCCGCCGCCAGGGTCTCGAGGCGAACCCGGTCCGCGTGGTGCGCCTCGTCGCAGGCGATGTCGAGCGCTGGGCGCTGCGATGCCGGCAGCCGACCCAGCGCGCGAATGGCGAGATCGTGCCCCTTGAGCGGAGAGAGGCGGCCCACGGACAGCACACTGGCGCTGCGGGCCGCGACCGACGCGGGAGAGAAGCGACGGGTGTCGATACCCGGCGCCAGAACGGTGGCAGACACGCCATAGGCGCGGCGCAGCCATTCAGCGGTGAAGGCGGAACTCGTCACGACGCGCCCCGCGGCACGCACTGCCGCGGCATCGCCGCGGCGAATGCGCAGGTGCCGCGGCAGCCGCAGCAACTTTCGCAAAGGTGCGAACGAGGCGCCCGGCTCGACCGCTGGCCAGTCGAACGACGCCACAGGCGCGAGCTGTTCCAGCGCCCGCACCCGCAGCGGCTCGTGCGTGTGCAGCACCGTCGGGCGGGTCAGCATCGTGAGGATCGGCGGGTGGCCAAACAGCCGGCACTTCTCCACCCACACGGCGTCTGGCGCCCAGGCCTCGATGCGCCGCGCCATCTCGTGTGTCGCAGCGTCGTAGCGTCGCAGTGCCCCATTTCCCTCGAGGTCGAGCGGCAGCACTTCGCGGTGGCCCTCAAGTGGCCAGGGAGCGAACGCCTGTTCCGCCGAGCCGAAGGTGAATAGCCCGACCTCGTGGCCGGCATCCGCAAGGATGCGCGCGCTTTGCGCGACCAGCGCCAGAGCGCCGCCGGACGGCAGGTGATGGAAGAGCGCGATCCTCACGGGGGCGTCCCCGCATCGGCGTGGCGGCCGCGCCATAGCGCGCGTAGGTGGCGATAGACCCCGACAGGGACCACTGTTGCCAGGACCAACTGAAGCCTGCGAAACGCCCGGTGCAGCGTTGACGTCACCCACGGTGCCGGCCGCCACACGAGTGCCAGGCCTAGGGCACGCACGCGTTGGCCAGCCAGGATCGCGGCCCAAACTCCGAATTCGCCGGCGTTCGCGCGCAGTGCGCGCCGCAGTCCGCTGATATCACGCAAAGCTTTGGAGGCCAAGGACTCGGCGCTCCGGCCAAGCTCTGCATAGAGAGAGGCGCGCGCCTGCGCGATGGGCGCCGAAAACTCGTCAGCCCCCGTCCAGCGGTTAGCGCCGTGGACCCGCAGCCTTACGTGGCGCCCACCCACCGGCACCACCCGACGCGCGTGGGAGGCGATGCAGAGCTGCAGCCAGCCATCGGCGGCAATGCGGTACTGCGCGGGGACCGGGCCCGCCGTCTCGCCCTCTACGAGGACTGCGAGAAGAGATCGGCGAACGCAGAGACCTGAAGTGGGCGGCATCCACGACACACGCCCTGCTCCAAGCGCGTCCGACTCCCTCAGCAGGGCTTCGAGCATAGTCCAATCAAGAGGGCTCGGATCCTGCCCCAGGGGCCTGCCAGCAGCGTCCACCGTCAGCACGCCCGAGAAGCCGGCGTCGCAGTCGGGGCTCGACTCTAGCGCCGACAGGGCCGCATCGAGGTACTCAGGCCCCCACTCGTCATCGCCGTCGAGGAATGCCAGCCAGGTGCCTCGAGCCCCGGCAATCCCCCGATTCAGGGCCGCAGCCTGCCCGCCGTTCGGCTGTCGGATGACCTGGATAGCGCTGGCAAATCCGGCGAGTATCTCAGGGGTGCGATCGGTCGACCCATCGTCCACGACGATGACCTCCCCCTGCCCCTCCCGGACCGCCCGCTGGGCCAGCGCGGAGGCCACGGCGGCCGCCACGAACGGACCCTGCTCGAAGGTGTCGATGATGACGGAGACTGTGATCGGCTCGGACACTTGTAGTCGAATTGGTCGGCCACGATTGCTGTGGGCCACATCACATTAATAACCGCGCGTTGCACATTGTCGGAACGTGGTCCCGGCGGTAGGTTCTCCCTCACCCATAGGCAGTCCCACCCCTCACTTGCCCCGATGACGCCTGAGCAGCAGGCCAGAGTCAGTGCCGCGCCAGCGGTACGGCGGGAGGCACAGCAGCAGGGGGAATGGCGGGGCCGCGGTCGGGCGATCGTGGTCGGGCTCGCGCCTGATGTTCCGAGGGCGCTGGAGCACCCTGCGATGTCGGCCGGGGCCGGGTTCGAAGTGGCCGGTGTGGTCACCGTGTCGGAGGATGACGCGGATGTTCGGACGCACGCTGAGCAGCTTCACTCTCTCATTCTCGAGCATCACGCCAGCGTCGTGATGGTGGCTGGGCCGTTGGGGCCTGAGACCATGCGTGCAGTGTCCGACGTATCACTGCTGCACGGCTGCCGACTGCTCGCCGTGATGCCCAGTGAGGTCGTCAGCGGCCACGAGCCATTGATTGTCTGGGAGGGTGAGAGCCCTCTGGTCCAACTCGCGGCACATAATCGCTCGGTGACTCAGGCAGCCATCAAACGCGCTGTTGATTTTGTCGGCGCCGCGCTTGGTCTCGTGCTTCTCGCACCCGTAATGCTGCTGGTGGCGCTGCTGATTCGCCTCGAGTCGCGCGGCCCTATGTTGTTCCGGCATTGGCGCGTTGGGCGCGGCGGCAGGAGCTTCCACTGCCTCAAGTTCCGCACTATGCGGGCTGACGCCGAGGATGTGCTGCGCACAAACGCAGACCTGCGGCGTTTGTATCGCGAGAACCATTACAAGCTGCCAGACGACCTGGACCCACGCGTTACACGGTTCGGGCGGTTCCTGCGCAAGACGTCACTGGACGAACTCCCGCAGCTCTTCAACGTGCTGGTCGGCGACATGTCGCTGGTCGGCCCACGGCCAGTGATCGAGGAAGAGCTTGAGCACTACCGCGGCTCCGAGCGGCTGCTGCTGTCCGTGCGTCCAGGAATGACTGGCGAGTGGGCGGTCAATGGCCGGCACCACGTGGGGTACCCTGCCCGTGCGGAGCTTGAACTGCGTTACGTACGGCATTGGACCGTGCGGCGGGACATGGGAATCCTATTGGGCACCGTGAGCGCTGTGATGGACCCGGGCAGCGACGTCCAGACGAACGACCGGTTGGCGTGACGTAACCCTTGGTGGGAGTTAGGTTTCGGGCGCGGTCTCGGGACCGCGCTCGCTTTGTTTCTGGACCTTTTCTGCGACGCGACAAGCAACGATGCGAACCTTTGTCTTGGCTCTGTTTGCCGGCCTTACTCTTGTGACGTTGACGTCCGCCGCGACCGCTCAGGCGCGGCCCTCGGCGGCCGAGGCGCAGGCACTGCTGCAAGCGCGACCAGAGCTGGTGCAGCAGCTGCGGCAGCGGATCGTGACGAGTGGCATGACGGCCGAGCAAGTGCGGGCGCGGCTGCGGGCGGAGGGGTATCCGGAAAACCTGCTAGATGCGTATCTGCCGGGGTCGACGACATCGCCGGGGATGATAGGGGAGGACGTGCTCTCGGCGGTTCAACGCCTCGGAATCGTACCGGCGGATGAGACGCAGTTGCTGCGGACGATGATGGGTGGGGACATCCCGCGGGCCCCGATGCCGCTGACTTCGGACTCGAGTGGTTCGCGTGAACTTCCGGTCTACGGCAGGTCCCTCTTCGCTGGTACGTCGAGCGAGTTCCTGCCAGTCTTCGACGGTCCGGTTGATCCCTCGTATCGGCTGGGTCCAGGAGACCAGCTGGTCTTGCTCCTTACGGGCGCCGTCGAGCTCGCCCACACACTAGAGGTCACGCGGGAAGGATTCGTCGTGATTCCCCAGGTCGGCCAGCTGGGTGTCGCCAACCTGACCTTGTCCCAGCTTGAGGACCTGCTGTACAGCCGTCTGGCCCGGAGCTATTCGGGCATCAGCCGAAGCGCCAACGCGACGACCAAGTTCAGCGTCACGGTGACGCGTCTGCGGGCCATTCAAGTCTATGTCACGGGTGAGGTCGCAAGGCCCGGCAGCTACCGTATCTCCAGCGCGTCGACGGCGCTCACCGCACTCTACGCCGCGGGGGGGCCGACCGAGCAGGGCTCTCTCCGCGAGGTGGTGATTCGCCGCGGTGACAGCCTCGTGGGCCGACTGGACGTCTACCAGTATGTGTTGCGAGGCAGCCAGGCTGGCGACCTTCGGCTGGAGAATGGCGACGTGGTCTTCGTCCGGAGACGGGGCCCGCTCGTCACCGTCCGAGGAGCGGTCATTCGCCCCTCGCGCTTCGAGATGCTCGTCGACGAGAACCTTCGCGATGCCGTCGCCGCCGCGGGCGGCTTTTCAGAAGACGCCCTTACCAATCGCATCCAGATCTCCCGCGTCGTCCCGCCGAGGGAGCGGCGCGGACCGAGCATGGCGAGGGTCGTCATCGACGTCGACAACCCCGGAGTCAGCGCAGAGGCCGTCCCGGAACTTCCCGTTGAGCCCGGCGACGAGATTGTCGTGTTCTCCCTTCCCGCTCGCGTGCGGCAGAGCATCACTGTGACGGGTGAGGTCTGGACGTCGGGACGGCAGGCTCTGACTGCCGGCATGCGACTGAGTGACGCACTTCGGAGCGCCGGAGGGCTTCGTCCGGATGCCTATCTGGGCACTGCCCACGTAGTTCGACGCCGAGCAGACGAATCCCAGGTGCTTCTGCGTGCCACGCTCGCCGACTCGAGCGGGAGCGTCATTAACGACCTCGAGCTTGCGGAAGACGACTCCGTGGTCGTCTACACGGTGAGCGGATTCGTGCCCGAGCGGTACTTGGCGATCGGCGGAGCGGTCAAGCAACCGGGCCGGTACCCATACCGCGACGGAGCCACCGTGCGTGACCTTGTGCTGCTGGCCGGGGGCCTGGCTGACGGTGCATACCTGGCATCCGCAGAGATCGCTCGACGGCCAATCCCTCCATCACCGGATCGATCGGCGATCACGCTTCGCTTCGCACTCGACTCGTCCTATCTCGTGAGTGGAACCGAGGCCGCAGGTGCTGGCCCGGTGCCGGTTCGGGCCACGGCGGATTCTTCACCGGTGCTCGCTCCCTTCGACCACGTGTTGATCCTTCGTGAGCCTGACTGGTCTCTGCCACGGACGGTGCTTCTTACGGGCGAGGTCCGCTTTCCGGGACGGTACACGCTCAACCGGAAGGACGAGCGCCTGGCGGATGTCGTGGCTCGGGCAGGCGGCCTGACGCCCGAGGCGAGTACGGAGGCAGCAGTCCTGACGCGCCTCCGAGCGGCAAGCGCATTCTCATCCCAACGCGCGGAGCTCGACGAGAGAGCCCGCATCGGCATCGATCTCGCCGAGGCACTGCGGCGTCCCAGCGGACCCGACAACATCCTGGCGCTTGACGGCGACGAGCTACACGTCCCGGAGCGACTCTATACCGTCGAAATCCGCGGATACGTCAACTCGGCAAACGCCATGACGGTGTCGCCGGGTCGCAACCTAGGATTCTATATCCGCAGCGCGGGAGGAGCATCGAGAGAGGGAGATGCCAGACACGCGTACGTCATCCAGCCGAGTGGGAAGATTGAGTCGAGGAGGCACTTGCTCTGGCTCATTCCGTTCGACCCCACGCCCCTGGCCGGCTCGACCGTGGTCGTGCCGTTGCGTGCGGAGCGTGCGCCGGCGAGCGAACGCATCGCGACCGTGGGCGTCATTGCGCAAACCCTGGCAAGCATCGCGGCAGTCGTTGCGTTGCTTCGCTAGGCGGTGCGTCCTCGCGCGTGCGCTACCGACCGGCGGCGAAGTCCACGAGAAACCAGAAGACGCCACGCGGATATGCGATCAGCACGCGGCGAAGGACATATGGTTCCTTCACGATCCGGTAAAAGGCGCGCAGATGCAGGCGATTAATCCACGTCGGGAAGTACTGGCCGCGCCGCGCCGTCTGGTGAATGAATGCTCCGCAAGTAAAGATCGAGCCCTCGAAGCCTTCGGCTCGCAGAGCGAGGGCCAAGCGGTTCTGCCGAGGGAACCCGTTGCCGAGTACCACCGCCGCGGGCTTCGCGGCAATGATTCGCGCCAGAAGGGCCGATCGCTCGGTCTCCCAGTCGAAGAACCCCGACTCGGCAAGGACACAGCGGAGACCCTCGTGACGGCCCTCCATGTACTCCGCCGCCCGACGGGCCTCCTCTGTCGTACCTCCAACCAGTGCCACCGCGCCTCGCCGTTGCGCGATCGCGTCAAAGACGGACGGAGCCAACGAGGTGTAGTCAAACGTGAGGTGCGTTCGGCGCTTGCGCCCCAGGAGCTTGAGGCACGCAGCAAACAGAATCCCATCGCTCGCGATGTAGTCAGCGCCCGCATACAGCGCGACATCGCGGCGGGCGGCAAGGTAGCTCTCGGGTCCGATGTAAAAGAACGTGAAGTTGAGCTCGCCGCGGGCGATTGCCGGACGGGGATCAGTCGGAGTCGTTCGCAGCAACTGCACGAGTGCACCGCTACGCATGGGGGCCGCACGAATGATTGTGCTCGCCGGAGGCGCCCGCAGGCGTACAACCGTTGAAGGCGAGCTTGCTTCGCCGCCCCCCAGCCCCCGGGGATACAGCGCGTGTGGTTGGAGCATTGTTCATCGCGACTCAACTTAATTCGTTCCGCATTCCGGTGGCAGGCGCCGAGGTCGCGCCGCACGACTTTGCGTCGCTGGCAGTGGTGATCTTCGCCCTGACACGACGCCTGCGCCCCTCGGTTCTGTACGGTCCCGCCAGCGCGATGGTCGCGGTTGTTGGCGCATTCACCCTATGGACCCTCGCTGCATTGCTCTGGTCTTCCTCCGCAACCGCCGTCGAGTTCCTCTTCACGCAGCTCCGATTCTTCCTCGTGTACGTTGCGGTGCTTGCGTTCGCCTCGACGGAGGATGATCCGCTCCTCAGCATCAGCCGCGGTCTCTGGCGCGCAACTGTGGGAGTAGCGGTCGTTGCCCTGGCACTCTATCTGTGGTCGCTCGCCACGGGAACGACGACCGTGAGCCTCGGACCTTTCCGGGACGTTCGCATCGGTGTCTTCCGGCACCTCGGAGCGCCACGAGCACTCGGCCTCGCACATGACCCCAACTTCTTCTCCCTCTGGCTCGCGCCCGGGTTGCTCATTGGAATGTCCGGGCGAGTCGCATCGGGATTCTCGAGGATCGCGGGCCTCGCGGTCATCTCGACCATGATCCTCCTCGCTCTCTCGCGAACGGTACTTGTCGCCGTTCCGGTTGCGCTGGCGGTCAGCGTGCTTTCGTACGCAGTCTTCAGCAACGAACCGGTACGACTGCGCCGCAGGGCACTCGCCCGACTCGGCATGTCCGCCCTTCTGCTTGTCTCGGTACTCGCCGGAATCGCGGCGGCATCCAGCACGCTTCGGACACTCGTGCAATCTCGATTTGAGTCCGGAGCGCAGACCCGAGTGGGCCGCTTGCAAGTGATCGCAGATCACGTGTCCCCCACCGACCTCGTCATCGGACTCGGCCCCCGGGGTGCGCAGCAGCTCCTCTGGGGTCGCTACTCGCACAATACCTACGTAGATGTGCTCGTGGAGTTTGGGATTCCTGGCCTCGGCCTCTGGCTTGCGGCCCTCGCCTTCGCGGTCATCGCGTTTCTGAAGGGACTGCGGCAGCGCGTGTTGCTCACGCCCTGGCCGGGCATCATGGTCGTTGCTGGTGCCATGCTCATGACATTCTCCCTGTTGACACATCCAATGCTCGGTGTGCTGTTGGCGATTTCCACCCTTGCGGTCTCACCGCCGCTTCACCTCGGCGCCATGCCATCGGGCGGGGCGTGATGGAGCCTTCCGACACCCAGCACGCATCACACGCGTTTACTCCCCTGCTGGCCGCGCTCCGAGAGTCCGGGGTTCCGTTCGTCCAATGGAAGAGTTCGTCGTCGCTGCACAGGGCAATGCGGGGCGACACCGACCTCGACCTCCTTATCGCACCGGGCGACTGGCCGAAGCTCGAGGCCGCCGCTCTCGCCGCAGGCTTTGTCGAGGCTAGAACACGCGACGGATTGGCACAGCGTGCCGCGCGCTACTTCGTCGGACTCCGCGCTGACGATGCCGCGCTCGTGCACTTCGACGTCGTCGACGCGGTGGTGACCGGCGGCCATCTGTGGAAGAGCCACCGGTTGCCGTTCGACGACGCGCTGCGCGACCACGGAAGTTCCATCAACGGCATCCCGATTGCGGCGAGGCATGTCGAACTCGCAGTGCTCGTCGTCCGGCGCGCTCTCGAAACGCTGTCGCTTTTAGAGTTTCTCCTCGCTATCCGGTCTCGCGAGGACACAGTTCGCGAGGTCAATGAGCTCGCCGACTCGCCTGAGACCTTGGAGCAGGCTATCGACTTGGCACTTCAGCTTGCACCAACAGGTAATCGTGGGTCCTTCGTCGAGTTTGTGGACTGTCTGCGCACCGGATCCGCGCTGAGGCTCCTCTTGGCAGGCCGGCGTTTGGGCAAGCACTTCGAGGCCTTTCGCGTTGTGCGTCAGCCTCGCCTCGGTGCGCTTCGATCCATGGAGCTCGGGCGAAAGCTCTGGGCCCGCGCTCGCGGCACGGGCCAGGGGTGGAGCACCCAGGCGCCGACGCCTATCATCGCTTTCGTCGGGCCGAAGGCCGTTGGAAAGAGCACTCTGATACGTGCTTCTCGTCGGCTGCTTGGGCGCTTTTACCGTGTCGAAACGGTTCACCTCGGCAGGCCGCGTGCAACCGCCCTAACGTGGTTTCGGCATCCGTTGCGATTCATCATGTCGGCGCTTCTGCCGAGGGGACGCAAGCGAGCTCTGACGGCTCTCCCAAAGGAGCAGCTTCTTCGAGACGGGTTTCTTACGCGCTTGGCGTTTGCCACGCAGGCACTGCTGCTCGCGGTCGAGAAGCGCGCGGCCGTGCGGCGGTGTCGACGGTTGGCCAGCGGCGGCATCGTGGTCATTACCGATAGATATCCGGTGGGCGCCATCGATGGGAAACGACTCGACGTTTGGGCACTCGATAAAGGGAGCAGCAGCTGGATGCGTCTGGCCGCGCGGCTGGAGGAGCGCCTTTTTGCATCCATCGCTCCGCCCGACGTCGTCGTTCGGCTGACCATCGACGAGGAGGAAGCGGTTCGCCGGAACGCCGCGCGCCTTCAGGACAAGGGGCGCATCGATGCCGAGGGGACGATACGGGCGCGCCACGCCGAAGCACTGCCGGATTTTCCCGCGCCAACACTGGTCGTGGACGTCGATACGTCGGGCTCAATCGACGAAACCGTCAAGGCGTCGCACCGAGCGGTCTGGTCCGCCGTTGTGACGCGAGAACGGTGGCACCGGTGGCGGGGGTCAATGCCCGAGAATGCGACGGAGTACGGCGAGTCTGCCGGGTCAGCATGACGACGAGACGTCGGCGACTCGCGTTCTTGGGCGCAGGCTTCGTAGACCAAGCGCTGTATGCAGGCACCAATTTCGCGGCGGCGGTGGTCGCAGCGAGAGTTCTGGGTCCGGACGACTTCGGTGCGTTCTCAGTCGCACTGGGCATCTACACCACGGCGTGGATCCTATCCCGTTCGGTTATCGGCGAACCATTTGTCCTGCAGTCGGCATCGCTTTCAGCAACCGATGGCGCGCGGGCTGCGGCGCGCGCGTTTGTCGCCACGCTCCTGTTCGCATTGGCGGGAGCACTTGCCGTGGCCGTCGCCGCGGCGACCGTCGTCGCGGATCCCGTCACCCGGCGAACCCTGCTGTCGCTCTGCGCGTGGCTCCCCATCCTGCTCTTGCAGGACCAGGCCCGCGTGGTCGCCTTCGCGCAGCGACAGGCGCCAGTCGCAGTGGTGAGCGATGGCATCTGGGCGGTAACGCAGCTGGCGGTACTAGGTGGTCTGGCTGGACTTGGACTCCTCACAGCACCCCTCGCCGTCTCCGCCTGGGCCGTAGGCGCGCTGACGGGAGGCTTGTATGCGGCGTGGCGCCTGCGACTGTGGAATGCGGGGACCCGGGAGGCCGCGCAGTGGCTGCGCGACGCGGCCGCGAATGGCGTCTGGTTCGCATCTGCTCGCGGCATGCTTACCGCTGGGACGCAACTGACGCTCCCAATCGCGGCCAGCCTAGCCGGCTCAGCCGCCGCCGGAGGGCTTCGGGGGGTGATGACCCTGTTCGGGCCGCTGGGCGTCCTTGCACGTGGCCTGCACCTCACGGCATTGCCTGAACTCGCGGAGACCGATCCAACGGCAGTTTGGAAGGTCGCCCGCAATCGCTCGCTGTTCCTCGTCGCAGTCTGTGTCGCCTATCTAGCTGCCGTGGTCGCTGGGGGCGAGACTCTGCTGCGCGCAGTCTTGGGCGTCGAGTTCACTCCGTACGTCGTGTTGTTGCTCCCACTCGCCATCGCGCAGGCCAGCGAGACCGGCACCTCGCTGCTGACGCTCACACTGCGCCGGATGGGAACCGTGCGCCCGGTGGCCGTCCTGGAAGCGGTGTTCGCTTCCGCGCGCCTAGCGGGCAGTGCGCTCGTGGCCAGCCATACGGGTCCACTCGGCATTGCCTACGTCCTAGCCGGAACTGGGCTCGCTAGGGCCCTGGTTGTCACCGCGCTGGCCCGCCGCGCCACGGCAGGACAGACATGAGCGCCGAGACGAATTTTAGAGTCGTGATCTTCGGCAACAGCGGAGCCGGGAAGACCACGCTCGCACAACTGCTCTCGACGCAACTCGGCATCCCGAGAGTCGACCTCGACGACTTGGGAGCGTGGGGACACGGTGGAACCGATGCCGCCGCCTATCACTCTGCGGTTGAACGGACGATCGGAGACAGTCGCTGGATTGTTTCCGGCCGCGACCCGCTCGCCGAGCGGATATTGCTGGGGCGCGCGACCCACGCCATCGTCCTCGATCCACCGCCAATCCTTTGCGCGTACCGCGGCCTCGTCCGGCGTCCCCTGCGCCGGCTGCTGTTCCGCGAGGACACGCTGGCGCCGGCGGCGCGGACCGCGCGGCCACGAGTCGCCACGCTCAAGCGTGCGGCCTCGCTTCCACTACTCGTCTGGGACATACTTCTCTGGCGAGTCCGCGAGGGGCGTGCGCTCCGACGGCGGCTCGCCGAGGCCCCGGAGATCGCGACTCGATGGATCACGACTTCTGATTCCGCCAGCGAACTCTCTCGGTACTTCAAGGAAGAAGCAACCGCGCGCCTGCATTCATCACCTCGATCATGACACCAGAACATCTCGGCGAAGGTAGCAGCGTCAGCGCACGCGTTTCCGGCGGCAACCCATCGCTCGTGTCCCTGCTGGCCCTCGTCATCGAGCGATGGCGACTTGTGGCGGGCACCGTGGCGGCCGCCGTAGCGTTAGCACTGGTCCTCCGGGTTGTACTTCCGGCACGGTTCACCAGCGAAGCGCGCTTCACCGCCCGCTCCGCCGAGAGCGGCTCTGCATCCCAACTTTCTGCCCTCGCCGGCCAGTTTGGAATTGCCGTCCCAGGGGCCACTGGAGCTCCACCGGCTTTCTACGCGGACCTCCTGCTCTCACGTGAGGTCCTCCTCCCCGTGCTTCGTGACACGTTCGAGGTCGCATCCGGGTCAGACGCTCAGCGCGGCCCCGGCAGCACCTTGCTCGAGCTGAGCGGTGTGAGCGGAGACACGCCGGAGCTTCTGGTGGACGAAGGACTGAAGTGGATGGCGGAACGCGTCCTGCGGGCCCGAGTCTTCCGCGAAACAGGCGTGATTGCGGTCACGGCAACCACTGCCGTCCCGGACCTGTCAGCGCAGGTGCTGGCGGCCGTACTTGAGAGCTTGAATCGCTTCAACCTCGAGTCCCGGCAACAGAGTGCGGCCGACGAGCGCGCCTTCGTCGAATCTCGCGTCGCGGACAGCGAGACTCAGTTGCGGCGCGCCGAGCAAGCACTCGCCGAGTTTCTCGAGTCGAATCGCGTGATTGCGAACTCTCCGGAACTGCAGGCGGAACGGGACCGTCTGCAGCGCGAGGTCTCGATGCGCCAGGTTCTGTATACGAACCTGCACACCGCGTGGGATCAGGCGCGTCTGGCGGAGATTCGGGACACACCCGTCTTAACTATCGTCGAGCGACCCTCGACGCCCGTCAGGCCAGACGGCCTGCCGTTGGTCCTGCTCGTGGCACTGTCGGCCACCGTTGGCGGCGTCGTTGGATCGTTTCTGGTGCTCGCGGGCGCGTTCTTCAGCGGGCTACTCGAAGACAGCCCGGCCGAACGTCAGCGCCTCAAGGCCGCACTGGAATCACTCCGTCGAAGGGCGCCGTAGTCAGCAGAAGAACTCCACCCGGCAAGCGCCGGTCGGGAGTGACGTCGCCGTGAAGTCCGCGATGTGACCAACCACGGCGCCTAGTCCGGAAAGCGTCTCGGCTGCGCTATCGTTAGCGACTAGTCGCAGTGCCGGAGCATCTGGCGTTGCGGCGGGCACCATGAGAATGGAGCCCACGCGCGCGCGCCGACGGTTGCCGCGTAGTTCGGGTTCCGGGCGGTTTAGCAGCTGGTCTGAGTCCGCGCGAATCAACAGGTCGTAGATTCCGTCCTCAGTCGGACCGCTCAACCAAAAGCGTGCACCGCTGGCTACTAGGCCACCGATCCACTCGACGCCAAGAGGTGCGTCTCGTTCAAAGAGTTCTGCCTCGACGGAGGCCCCCTCACCTTCGATCACCAGCGTTGCCATAGCCCGCCCCTGCGTTACGGTCGTGAGGAATCCATCACGTCTGCGATCAAAGAGGGCCGCGATCCCATGGCCCCCATATGGCCCACGTTCGCGACGGCAATGCACCCGCGACGTTCGTCGACCCCTGGCTGTTTACAAACAACACGCGTCCGTCGGGGCTGAAACAAGCCCCCGCCCACTCGGCATCGGACTCGTTGTTCCGCACCAAGTCAAAGAGAACGCCGTCCCGAGACAAGCCCCGGACATAGCAGTTGCTGTCGCCGTCCTCGCACAACACCAGTCCACCCCGCGGACTCACGCACAAGTTGTCGGGTGCATCGAGCACCTCGACTCCCGGCGACTCGAACATCAGCGTAAGCAACGACTGCGTCGCTGAGAGCGGCGTGAGCCGAAATACCTGACCGCACGCTGCATCGCCGCCGCTAGTTGCGTTGACGTACACGCTCCCATTTCCATACCAACACCCCTCGAGTCGAGCGAACCACGCCCCACCGAGCGTGTGGCCTTGATTGAACACAAATCCCGAGGAGAGACTCCCCAAGTCAGAGTCTGGAACGGGAATCTCTACCCACTCGCACGTGAGGGTTGACCCCACGGTCTGCCCGACACGAAGATCGGCCTGCGGAGCACCGACAACCGCGAGCATCTCCAGACGGCCTCCGTTCTGAAGGGTCCCAGGTGTCGCAGGGATGAATCGGTAGAGCCCGCTGGGATTGCGGTCTTCCGTCTGGTACACGATGCCGCTGTCCGGATCAACGGCCACGGCCTCGTGGGTGAAGCGCCCCATCGCTTTCAGCGGCACAGGAACAACCTGCCCATCGCTTGCCGCGGAAACTTCAAAATTGTACCCGTGGTTCTTCTCCCACCCCGAGGCGGTTCCCGAGACGCTCTCCTCGCAGGAGATCCACGATCCCCATGGCGTCGGCCCGCCGGCACAGTTCGCGAAAGTCCCCGCGAGTGACACCCACTCACGCACGAGATAGGGGCTTCCGTCAGGGTTGAAGTCGACTTCGAGCGTCGTGACGCCGCCTGGGCCGAGTGCATCGTAGAGCTGCGTCGGAGACATGGTCGTGCGCCGACTGTCGGTGGCCGTATTGCGGATCTCGTGATTCCGAAGCAACCGGATCCTGCCGTTTGCCGCCGGAAACGCAGCCATACCATCCATCCCTTGGGGCACGATATTGCCGTCGGACATCGGGCCTCCGGACGTACTGAGCAGCGCAACCCGAAAGCCCGTTGGCACCGAGAGAACAGGGTACCCTCCAAAGGGCGCGAGAGGACCGTATCCGCTCGGGTCAATTGTTGGGCGCCCGGGGCCGGTTCCTGCGTCTGCACAGGCGGCAAGTCCGGCCAGCGCAGTCCCGCCGACGGCCGCGTGCCAGAGAAACTCTCGACGAGAGGAATTGCTCACGGTGAGTCCTCCGAGAAGAAAGAACGATTCCTAATGCGTTGCGCCCTGCCTCCGATCGACAGCCGATTGCTCGGAGGCGTCAATGAAATCACATATGGCGTGTTGGATCGCCAAGTGCAGCTCTTGCGCCCGATCCGTTCGCGACGTCGGCACGACGAGCGTCAGATCGGCCAACAATCGCACTCGCCCACCATCCCCTGCGGTTAGGGCCATTGAACGCATGCCACGCGCGGCGGCAGCCTGCAATGCCCGAATGCAGTTCGGGGAGTTGCCGCTGGTCGAGTGGACAATCAGGAGGTCCCCGGGCCGGCCCAACGCCTCTACCTGGCGACTGAACACCTCTTCGAACGAGAAATCGTTCGCCGTAGCCGTCAGCGTTGAGGTGTCCGTCGTCAGGGCAATGGCGCGAAGGGGCATGCGCCTCCTGAGGTAGCGCACCGTGTACTCTGTGGCGATGTGCTGCGCGTCGGCAGCAGAGCCGCCATTGCCACAGAAGAAGAGCGTACCACCCTGAGAAAGCGTCTCGCTGACAAGAGTTGTGGCCTGTTCGATAGCAGGTCCGAGGGCCTCGGCGGCCTGCAACGCGATCTCCGCAAGCTCGCTGAGATGCTCCGTGGCGCTGCGGGCGGGCTGGCTCACGATGCCGCCGCCGCGTAGTGCTGCATGGCGGCGGCGGCTCGCGCCGCCAGCGAGTCCGGCAAGCCAGCTGCGGCCTCAAACGCCCAGGTCACGCACGCATCCGCCGCCAGCAAGTCGAGCGCGACTACGCGTCCCGCCGCGTCGTCAGCGCGCACGACGGACTGCAGCAGCCGCTCACCAGCGGCGGCCAGCGCCGCAGCTGTATCCAACTGCGCGAGATCGGCAGACTCGACGAAGACCCTTGCCACCCGCTCGACGAGCGCAGGAGGCGCCTCCGTCGCGTGCGCCTTGATCCACGCCACGTGGCTCACGACACCCCCGCCAGCGCCCCGCGCAACGCCTCTCGCGCCGCCGTCAGCACCGCGCCCGCCTGCTCCGTCGGCACACCAGCCTGCGCCATATGGTCCTTCCCGCCGCCCTTGATCCCGGTCTTCGCCGACAAGGACTTCACCAACGCCCCCGCGTTCAACCCCTTCGAGCGCAGGTCATCACTCACCACCACGACGAGCCCGGACTTCCCGTCCTCGAACTCGCCGAGCATCGCACCCACACCGGAGCCGAGCCCTTCGCGCAACACGTCGCCGAGCGCCTGCAGCTCCTTCATGGTCGGCACCTTCACGGTCTTCACGGCGAGCTTCGACGCACCCACCGACTCCGCGTCGCCGAGCAGGTCCGCCTGCGCACCCCCGCCCTTCATTGCGTCCTCAAGTCGCTTCTCGAGCTGCCGCTTTTCGGCCAGCAGCGCATCAAGGCGCTTGCCGATCAGCTCGGCATCCGGCGCATTGACCTTCAATCGCGTCGTGACCGTCGCCAACGCCGACTCGCGCTCACGAAGCAGTTCGTACGCCCGCCGACCTGTCACCGCCTCGACGCGCCGCACACCCGCGGCCACACCGGCCTCGCTCAGGATCCTGAAGAGCCCGATCTGCCCCGTATTCCGCACGTGCGTGCCGCCGCAGAGCTCGGTGCTGATGCCACCCGAGATCTCCACCACGCGCACCACGTCACCGTACTTCTCGCCGAACAGCGCCATCGCGCCACCGGCAATCGCCTCCTGATACGGTTTTTCCGTCGTGCGCACATCCGCGTTGGCCCACACGCCCTCGTTTACCATCCGCTCCACGCGCTCCACCTGCTCGGGCGTCATCGGCCCGTGATGCGTGAAGTCGAAGCGCAGACGATCCGGCGCCACCAGCGAACCCGCCTGGTGCACGTGCTCGCCGAGCACGTGGCGCAGGGCCGCGTGCAGCAGGTGCGTAGCCGTGTGGTTGCGCTCCGTGTCGCGACGCCGGTCGCCCGGCACCTCGGCGGTCGCGAGGCCGAAGCGCACCTTGCCGTGCGGCTTGCCGATGGCGGCCACCTTGCCGTCCACCTTCTTGACCTCGGTCACGTCGACGTGCCAGCCCTCGCCGCGAATCTCGCCCGTGTCGCTGACCTGGCCGCCGGACTCCGCGTAGAACGGACTCTCACGCAGCATCACCGCCACCTGCCCGTCGTCCAGGTGCTTCACGGCCGTCACGGCGGTCGACACCTCGATGCGGTCGTAGCCCACGAACCCTGACTCGGCGATGGGATGCTCGGTGGTCCAACTCGCCATATCCGCGAGATCGTCGGCCACAACGGAGATGCGCCGCGACTTGCGATCCTCCTGGCTCTGCTTGCGCTGCGCCTCGAGCGCACGCTCGAAGCCGGCGATGTCCACGCGGTAGCCGCGTTCGATCGCCATCAGTTCCGTGAGGTCCACCGGGAAGCCGAAGGTGTCGTAGAGCTTGAAGACATCCTCACCTGAGATCGTCCCACGAAGCGCTGTCGACCCCTGCGTGGACCCGGCAGGCGCCAGCTCCTCGAAGCGCGTCATGCCGCCTTCGATCGTCGCGAGGAAACGCTCCTCCTCGGCGCGTGTGGTCTCGAGGATGTGCGACTTGCGGGAACTCAGCTCGGGGAACTGCTCGCCCATCATCGCGATCACGCGCTCGACGATGTGCACCAGCGTCGGTTCGCGACGGCCGAGCAGCCAGGCGTGGCGCACCGCGCGACGCAGGATGCGCCGCAGCACGTAGCCGCGCCCCTCGTTGCTGGGGAACACGCCATCAGCCAGCAGGAAGGCCACCGCGCGCGCGTGGTCGGCGAGCACGCGATAACTCGCCGAATTCTCGTTGGCGTACGCGTAGGGCTTGCCCGTGACCGCGGCCACCTGGTCGAGCAGCGGCGTGAAGAGGTCGGTGTGGTAGTTGTTCGAGACACCCTGCAGCACGGCCGCAATACGCTCGAGGCCGGCACCGGTGTCCACGCTGGGCCGCGGCAGCGGCTCCAACTTGCCGTCGGGCTGCCGGTCGAACTGCATGAACACGAGGTTCCAGATCTCGAGGAACCGCCCGGCCTCAGCGCCTTCCACAAAGGCGTCGAGGGAGTAGTCCTTGAGGTCGCGCTGCGTCCACTCGCCGCTGGCGCCGACCGGGAACTCGAAGTCCTTGGTCAGCTGCGCGAGGTCCACGTAGATCTCGCTGCAGGGACCGCAGGGGCCGGTGTCGGCCATCTGCCAGAAGTTGTCGCGCTCACCCAGCCCGTAGACGCGGTTCGCTGCGATGCCCGTGACCTCCTGCCAGAGCTGTCGCGCCTCGTCATCGTCCTTGTAGACCGTGACGCGCAGGTGCTCCCTCGGGATCTTCAACTCCTCGGTGACGAACTCCCAGGCGAAGCGGATGGCGTCGCGCTTGAAGTAGTCGCCGAAGGAGAAGTTCCCCAGCATCTCGAAGAACGTGTGATGGCGCGCGGTGTGGCCGACCTGTTCGAGGTCGTTGTGCTTGCCGCCGGCGCGCACGCACTTCTGCGAGGTCGTGGCGCGCCGATTGCCCTCAGGCGGCGCCTCCTGGCCCAGGAAGACCTTCTTGAACTGGACCATGCCTGCGTTGGTGAACAGCAGGGTCGGGTCGTCGCCCGGGACCAGCGAGGAGCTGGATCGGACGGCATGATTCTGGCGGGCGAAGTAGTCGAGGAACCGACGGCGGATTTCGGCGGCGTGCATATGATTGTAAAATAAGAGCTTGCGAGGCCTTCGACCAGCGGCCGTTGCGGGTGTCGTGCAGCTGACGGCTCCCGTGAAATCACCATTTCGTTACCTGATCGTCTCTCCGATGGCCGCCTCCCCGACCCAGTCCGCAATGCGCAATCGACACTTTCTGATCCTAGACATCCTGGGATTGGCTGTCGTCCCAGCCGTGGTACTTCTTTTGCGCTTTGAGCGCCTGGATTGGCCACCAGGCTATGCGCAGACCATGCTCATTTATGCGGCTCTGACGCTTCCCGCTCGCGTCTGGATCGCATGGCAACAGGGGATGTACCGAACGCTCTGGCAGCATGCGAGTGTTGTCGAGCTCGAGCGCGTCCTGGGGGCGGGGGTCAAGATTGCAGGCCTCAATTTTCTCGTCGGTTTCGGATTGCTCCAGTGGGGAGGAATTGCGCCATTCCGGATGCCGGCGTCCGCGCTGGTGTTGGATGCACTCCTCTCAATCGCTGTTTTGGCTGCACCTCGCTTCGCCGTGCGATTCGCCACCGCGAGCCGCCGGAGGAGCCGCGATGGGCGCCGGACGATTGTTGTCGGGGCGGGAGCCGCCGGTCAGCTCATCGCGCGGGAATCGATGACCTCGGATCGCGCGATGCATCAGGTCGTCGCGTACGTCGACGACGACGATAGCAAGCTTGGGCAGTTTCTCAGTGGCGTTCGCGTCGAAGGACGGATTGATGACCTTCCCCGACTGATTCGCGACCTTGGGGCCAAGGACGTCATCATCGCGATGCCGTCCGCGCGCGGGCCGCTGATCCGTCGAATTGTGGAGATGGTCGCCTTGGCGGGAGCTTCCGCTCGCATCGTGCCATCTCTCTCGGATATCGTCTCCGGACGAGTGGAGATGGCCTCGCTTCGCCCCGTCGAGATTCAAGACTTGCTGCGTCGCGCACCGATAATCACGGACTTGAACGCGGTCGGAACGCTCTCTGCCAGCAGGACGGTGATGGTGACGGGAGCAGGCGGATCCATCGGGTCGGAGCTTTGCCGGCAGATAGCAGCGCTCGAACCAGAGTTGCTGGTACTACTGGACCATTCAGAGAACCAAGTGTTTGAGATTGAGGGTGAGCTCCGCGTGCTGCACCCAACGCGCCGGCTGGCACCGGTGATCGCGGACATCCGCGATGCCGCCCGCGTCCGTCAGGTCTTTGAGCGCTATCGACCATTCGCTGTATTCCACGCTGCGGCTCACAAGCACGTTCCCCTCATGGAAGAGAACATCGTGGAAGCCATCACGAACAATGTTCTCGGAACGCGCAACGTCGTGGACGCGGCCATCGACACTGGTGTCCAGCACTTCGTCCTCATCTCGACGGACAAGGCGGTGCGCCCGACGTCTATTATGGGCGCGACCAAGCGAATAGCGGAGATCGTTGTGCGCCTCGCCGCCGCGAAGGAGGAACGCCACTTCGTAGCCGTGCGATTCGGCAACGTGCTGGGTTCCCGAGGTTCCGTGGTGCCGACGTTTCTGCGCCAAATTCAGGCAGGCGGCCCCGTCACGGTCACGCATCCGGAAATGCGTCGCTATTTCATGACGATTCCTGAGGCCGTGCAACTTGTGCTGCAAGCCGGTGCTCTCGGAGCCGGCGGCGAGTTGTTCGTGCTTGACATGGGTGAGCCCGTGAAGATTGCCGACCTCGCCCGCGACCTCATCCGCCTTTCAGGCCTTGAGGAGGGCGTCGATGTCGAGATCAAGTACACCGGCATGCGACCCGGCGAGAAGTTGTACGAAGAGGTGCTCTTCGGCGACGAAGACGTTGGAGAGACCTCTCACCCAAAGGTCATCCGCGTGCTTGCAGACGAGCCGGATCCGGGACTCGAGTCGCGCATCGCCGATTTGATCCGCATGGCGCAGTCCGTGCCTACCGACGACGCCAAGCTGCGGGCCGCACTGATCGCCCTCGTCCCGGACTTCGTGGCCAGCGTGCGTGCCCCAGATGTCCTGCCTATCCGACGACGGTCAGGGGACCACGGGCTCGGTTCATCCTGAGAAGGACCCAGCCGCATAAGGTGAGCCCGGCGAGGTAGGCTGCCAGCGGCGACCAGCCCGCGTTCGGAACCCACAGGGCGAGCAGGAGCCCGGCAATGCTCGCCAACCCGTAGAGCAGCGTCACCGGTGCATGCCCGAAGCGCCCGTTCGCCAGCAGTTGATACACATGGCTCCGGTGGGCCTCACTCAGGCGCTCTCCTCGCGCGGCACGGCGGACCAGCGTCACGCTGGCGTCGAGGAAGATTGGCGCCAGCGGCAGGAAGGTCGCGAGGAGGCCCACGGCGCCCTCGCGAATGACTAGCGCGCCGAGGCCGACGAACACGACGCCCAGACCTCCAGAACCCGCGTCGCCGAGGAAGATTCTTGCGGGCGCCCAGTTGAGCAGCAGGAAACCAACGGCCGCCCCCGCTAGCACCGCAGCCGCATTTGCGAACACGGATTGCGGTACTAGCAGCAGGACGTGCGCGGCGAACACCAGCGCTTGCACGCCGATAATGCCATCGATGCCGTCAATGAAGTTCACGACGTTGATGCTCGCCGCCGTCCAAAACGTCCACCACGCGAACGCCAGCCAACCAGCGAGGCCGAGACTAGGGGCGATCATCGCGATGGTCGCACCGGCAACCAAGTGCGCCGCGAATCGTGTGCGCGGGCGGATGCCGCCCATGGAGTCGTCGAGCCATCCGACGATCGCGGTCAGCAGAACGGCGAAGCCCAGGAAGCCGGCTACCCGCGCCCCGCTCGCGGCCCCAACTGTGATCGAGAGCAGAACGAGCAGCACCGGCATCAATCCCAGCCCCCCGCCACGGGGTGTCGGGACCGTGTGCGAGCTTCGCGCATTCGGCGTGTCGAGTACACCCTTTGCGAGTACATAGCGGCGGACAGCGAGCACGGCGAGAAACGACGACGCTGCGGCCACCAAGAACCAGGTAGACCGGTTCACGCGGCCTCCCAATGACGCACCGTGGCCGCGAGTCCGTCGTCGATCGTGTGCGGTGGACGCCAACCCAGCTCCGACATTGCGGCACTCGGCATCACTCGGTACTCCTCGAGCAGTCTCGAGGCCTCGGCGCCGCGCCCAAGCATCCCGAACCCGAGTCTGAGCAGCGATGGCGGCATCGGCACAAGCAGCGCGCGCCCTCCCATCGCGGCGGCGAGCCGCCGAATCAGATCGCTGGTGGTGAAGTCGCTCCCGTCGGTTCCCAAGTACACGCGACGCGACGCACGCGCATCGGTGAGCACGGTGTCCACCAAGTGCGCGAGGTTGTCCACGTAGACCATGGATCGGACATTGCGCAGTCCACCCAACGGGATGGGCAGGCGCCGCGAGAGCCTTGCGAGTCCGAGCAGCCTGCGGAAATTGCCGCCAACACCGGGGCCGTAGACCAGCGGGGACCGTATCACGGTCCACTGCAACGACGCATTGGCCTCGGACAGCACGTGCTCAGCCTCGACCTTGCTCTGTCCGTACGGGTCTTCCGGCGCCAGCGAGGACGTCTCGGAGATGGGACCTGCCCCGCCCTCGCCGTGCACCTTGATGCTCGAGAAGAGCACCAGCTTGCCGCCACCGCGGGCGACCAATGCGTCCGCAATTGCCCGCGTGGACTCGACGTTGGCGCGGCGGAACTCGGCGAGCGGGTCGCTGGAGATCTCGCGCATGACGTGGACGCGGGCGGCAAGGTGGACCACTGCATCGACGTCGGTCAGCACGCGCGCCATGGCGGATGCGTCAGAGTAGGCAGGGACCGTGCGCCAGGAGACTGCGTCTGCGTCTGGGTGCGCCCCGCGTGAGAGGCCAACAACCTGATGGCCCGCGGCCGTCAGTGTCGCGACAACGCGTGACCCGACAAACCCTGTCGCTCCGGTGATGGCGATTCGCATCGCATACAGATATCCCCAGACGCGCGCGCTGTCACCTGCCCGAGTTGGCCAGCGCGTAGCCTTGCCTAGCCACTGAGCAGCGTCAGGCCGAGTAGCCCCGTACTCCCCGGCAACACCCGCTCCACCTGCCCCGCCGTCAGGTCAAACACAGGCCCGACCACCCCCGCCAGCACCGCGCGCGTATCCAGCGTCCCCGCCACGTCCCTCCCCTCAAACAGCTCCCGAGCCCCCAGCCCAGGCCAGTCGGTCACCACCCGCGACCGCCCCACCTTCGGCCCAATCACGAACCCCGCCCCGCCAGTCCCGTGGTCGGTCCCGCGGGTCCCATTCGGCCGCGCCGTCCGCCCGAACTCCGTCATGACCACCACGGTGGTGTCGGCCCAGTCGCGATCCATCGCCACGCGGAAGCCCGCCAGCCCGTCGCCGAGCTGCCCGAGCAACCGATCCAGCGCCCCGCCTGCCAGGCCTTGATTGGCGTGGGTGTCCCAACCGGAAAACTCCACGGCCGCGACGTTCGGCCCATCGGGGGCACGCATCAGCCGCGCCGTGGCCTGAAACAGTGGAGTGATGCCACCCCGCTGTGCCCCGCCACCTGCCATCGCCTCCTCGCCCACGGAGGCCTGTTGCTGGATGGCCGCCTCGAAGCGCCCCGAGAGCGCGCGGTCCCGGCGATAGAGCGATGCCAGCCGCTCGAGATACGCGTCGTCCACCGCCCCGAGCTGCGCGGGTGACCAGGTCCGCACCTCGAACGGACCGCTCAGCGATCGCGGCATCCCACTGGCCACGGCGATGCCGCTGCGCTCGCCAGGCATCACCTGCAGCAGGCGGTTCAGCCAGCCCTCGGCGCTGCCAACCGGGCGGTCGAGGCCCGTCTCCAGCACCGCCTGTCCGTCGAAGTGGCTGCGCGTGCGGTAGGGAATCGCCATCGCGTGCAGGGCGACGAGTTCGTTGCGCTCCCAGAACTCGTGTAGCGCACCGAGGCCCGGCGCGAGGCCGAAGGTACCGTCGAGGGGTGTGAGGGTGTCGGAGTCGAACGCCATCGCGCCGCGCAGCGCGCGATAGGCGGGATCGCCGAAGGGCACCAAGGCCGCCAGGCCGTCCACCCCGCCCCGCAGCAGCACGAACACCAGGCGGCCCTGCTGCCGCAGGTGGGCGAAGCGCACCACCGGCATCCCGAAGGTGGCGATGCCACCCGCGCACATCGTGCCAAGGAACGCACGGCGGTCCATCGCGGCGATGTCCACGCCCCGCCCCGCGCGCAGCGCCGCGTCCGCGCCGAGTACCGCCTCGAGATGTCCGGTCATCGCCGCCTCACCGCCATTGGAAGTTGGGACTCGCCAGCGCCAGCGCGACGCGCTCCGCGCGCGGGATGTCGCTGTCATCGAGCAATGCGGCCAGCGCGCGCGCGTCCTCCCCCTCGCCGGGCACGGTGGAGCCGAGCACGGACGGATCCGCCGCCCGTGCGAACGGACGCCGCGCCAGTGACCGCGCGAACTCCGCTCGGTTGAGCAGCGAGTCGGGATCGGCCCAGTCGCGCTGCAGGTCGCCGTAGCCCTTCGGACTGCTCGGCGCCCACAGCGGCTGCCGCAGCTGCCGCAGCGGCAACACCAACGCCTCGCCCGCGGCTGGCGGCAATGCCATCGCCCGCGAAAGCGCCGTCACCCAGTCCTGCGGCGTGCGGAACTTGCGCGCACTCGGCTCCCAGGCCTCCGGCAGCTCGACCAGCGCCCGCGACACGGCCCGCAGGTCGCCCTCGGTATCGCCGAACACCTTGGCCACGCGATCCACCGCCGAGGCCGGCGGCTCATCGCTCACGAAGTGCCGCACCAGCTTGCCGGCGATGAACCGCGCCGTGCTGGGGTGCCGGCAGAGCGCGCGGATCGCCTTCACGCCCTCGGCCTCTCCCTCTGCGTACCGCGCGCCCAGTACGGTCTTGCGGCCCTGCTCGTGGCGTTCGGCGGCGAAGCGGAACTCCGGCACGCGCGCACCATCGAGCCCATCGGAGGTCCAGCCGGTAAGCAGCCGGGCCAGCTCGGTGACGTCCTGCTGCGAGTAGCCACCATCGACGCCAAGGGTGTGCAGCTCGAGCAGTTCGCGGGCATAGTTCTCGTTGAGCCCGGCCTGCGCCGCGCGCTGCACACCCTGTCCACCACGGCCGCGCGAACGCGCCAGCTGCGCGCGCTGCACCACCGGCGACTTGGGCCCGATGCTCTGCGCGTTGTCGAGATAGGCCAGCATTGCGGGATGCCGCGCGCTGGCCAATACCATCTCATCGAAGCGGCCGAGTACGTGCGCGCGGGCCACGCTGCGCTCATAGCTCCCAGCCAGCGGGCCGACGATCACCTTGGCGCCGATGCTCACGCAGAGGTGGTCGTTCCAGAAGGCGATGAGGCGCTCGACGAACGGACGCTCGCTCGCGCTGCGTAGCGCCATCGCACTGCCGGTCTCGCGGCCTACCACCGCGACAAGCCGGCGACGCGCCTCCGCGCGGGCCTGCTCCTGGCCGCGTGCCGCCTGCCGGAAGGCGCGCAGGGCGGCGGCGATCTCGTCGTTCGAGGCGCCTTGTGGTGTGGGGCGGGCCGGCGGCGGGCCTTCGAGCTGGGCCAGGAGCCAGCCGCGGGGGTCGCGGTGGCGGGCGGCCTCACCCGGGCGGGCGCCGAGTCCGAAGCGGTTGAGGGCGGCGTGGGCGGACATATGTGTAGCCTACGTGGCGCCACTAGCAGCGTTAAGGCCTGAGCTGAGGTGCGGGAACTGCCGGCTCCGCAGTTGCCTGGCGGAGAGAGCGTATCGCTACCCCGCCAACACACTCCCTCCATTCACATTCACAATCTCCCCCACGATATGCCGCGCCCCCGGCATACACAGCGCCACGACCGCGAAGGCGATATCCGCCGGACTCGCCACCCGCCCCACCGGAATCCCCGCCTCGATCCGCGCCCGGCCCCCTTCGGCGAACGCATCCGCACACATCTCCGTATCCACCCAGCCCGGCGCCACTGAGTTCACCGTAATCCCCCTGGGCGCCAACTCAATGGCCTGCGACTTCACGAACGAGATCATCGCGCCCTTGCTGGCCCCGTAGTCCGCGTGGAAGGCCTCGCCGCGCTGACCGGCCGTGGACGCCACGTGGACGATGCGGCCGCCATCACCCATCACCCGCGCCGCGGCCCGGGACACATAGAACATGGCGTCCACGTTCTCGCGCATCGTACGCCGCCACCGCGCGTCGTCCATCGCGTCCACGGCTAGGTCCTCGCTCGGCCAGATGCCGGCGTTGTGGACCAGGATGTCCACGCCGCCGAAGGCATCAGTGGCGGCCCGAATAAGCGAATCGGCGCCGGAGGCGTCAGCTAGGTCTGCCGCGTGGGCAATCGCCTTGCGGCCGTTCGTGGAGAGCTCCCCCACCAAGGCGTCCGCGTCCGCCTTCCGCGAGCGGTAGCCGATACACACCGACGCGCCAAGCGCGTGCAGCATCCGTGAGACGGCGGCACCGATGCCACGGCTGCCGCCAGTGACCACCGCGCGTCGTCCTTCGAGTTCAAAATTTGTGACGTAGGTCATTGTTTGAGTCGGCTCAACCCGAGTATTCCGGTACCAACCTGACAAAGTCAGGACCAATTGGTACTAATCTGCCCTAGGGCGGGCTCAGGACGGTAGGGCGCGCCAGCGGGTGTCCTTTGCCTCGAGGCATTGGCACGCGATGCTTCCGGAGCTGGTCCCACCGATCATATCGAACTTCGGCTGGCTTCTCGCGCTGGCGGTCCTGGCCGACCTGCGGCCCTCGCGGCGTGACGACCGGCGCGTTCGTACCCAACTCGTGCTCGGCCTCGTGCTCGGTGGGGTCGTCGCCGTCACGATGCTCCAACCGCTGCGTGTTGAACCTGGCCTGGTGCTGGACTCGCGAGGAATCGTCCTCGCCGTCGCAGGGCTCTGCCTGGGCGCCATCCCGACATTGGTTGCGGCGGTCGTGGGAATCGGAGTCCGTGTCTTCGTGATCGGCGGACCGGCGGCAGCGATTGGCGCCATCTATGTCGCAGCAGCCGCCGCCGTCGGTCTCGTCGCGCACCGGCATCGCGCGCGGCGCTCGAGCGATATCTCGGCGGTGCAGTTTGCGACACTCGGTGCCGCCGTTGGCGCCATCCAATGGGCCCTCGCGTTCTGGCTGCTGCGCAACATTGACACGACGCTGCGCTGGATCTTGCTGCCGGTCCTGGTGCTGGCCAACGCCGGCGGCACCCTCGCGCTGGGCCTCCTGCTCCGGCGTCGCGAGCGCCGAGATCGCCAGACGCGCACCCTCATCGAGCGTGAGGCAAGCTTCCGTGCACTGGCCGAGGACTTGCCGGGCGTCGTGTATCGTGCCGAGGACGCGGACGCCGGCCACTACACGTACGTCAGTCCGGCCGTGAGTCGTTTTGGCGTTACCCCGGAGCAGTGGGCCCGCGCTCCCTGGGCCTGGCTGGAGACCGTCCATCCGGACGACCGTGAGTCGGTGCGCGCCACCCTGAGCGAGAACAACGCCAAGGCCCAGCCAACACGACTGCGGTATCGGCTGCTGGCCGCCGACGGGAGCCCACGAGTCGTCGAGCACGCGGCCCACCGCGTCCTTGACGAGAACGGCGAGCCGCTGTTCGCGCAGGGCGTGCTGCTTGACGTCACGGAGTCCGTCACGCTCGAGCAGCAGTTTCGCCACGCGCAGAAGATGGAAGGCGTCGCGCGGCTCACCAGTGGCGTCGCGCACGACCTGAACAACCTGCTCACGGTCATCAACGGCGTGGTCGACCTCAGCCTGCTCGAACCCGCCCTCACCGATCGCACCCGCCAAGACCTGCTGGAGTTGCGTCGCACCGCCGGGCGCGCGACGCGCCTGACACGCCAGCTGCTCTCCTTCGCGCGTCCGAAAGCCGCGCAAGCAGGGACCATCGAGATCAATGCGGAGCTCACCAATATCCTCGAGCTCCTGACGCGCATCCTTGGGGAGGACGTGCAGGTGGACCGTGAGGGGCACGCGGCGACCGCGCACGTCCGAATGGACGCGGGTCACTTCGAGCAGGTCGTGATGAACCTCGCGGTCAATGCACGCGATGCGATGCCAGGCGGAGGACGGCTCACCATCCGGACGCGACTCGGGTCCGCGAACGAGAACGGGTCCGGCGACGGGGTCGGTGCGCCCGTGCTTCTCGAGGTCTCCGATACCGGCCACGGCATGGACGAAGCCACGCAATCAAGGGTCTTCGAACCGTTCTTTACCACGAAGACGGCGGACAAGGGCACTGGCCTCGGACTGTCCACGGTGGCCAGCCTCGTGCGGGAAGCGGGCGGCAGCATCGCCGTGTCCTCCACTCTAGGGAGCGGCACAACCTTCAAGATCATCTTTCCGACCGTCGCCGCACCGCACCGGCGCGCGGCTGCATCGCGCGCGCCGACGCCAGCTCACTCCGGTGGCCGCGGCACCGTCCTGCTGGTGGATGACGAGGACTCGATCCGTACCGTCGCCACGCGCGTCCTTACCCATCACGGCTTCCACGTCATCGCGGCCGCGGACGGCGTCGAGGCGCTCCGGGTGGCCGAATCCTGCGGCGAATCGCTCGACCTCCTCCTGACGGACCTCGTGATGCCAGGCGTGACGGGGCCGGAACTCGCGGCGCAGCTCGGTCTGTCAAGGCCAGGACTGCGGATCCTGTTCACGTCCGGCTACGCGGAGGACTCGATCACACAGCAGTTCGGACTGACACCCGGCCCTTGGCGATTCCTCCCAAAGCCCTACGGCATGGACGAGCTGCTCGCCGCAGTCGGCGACTCGATGACACCGCGAACGGCGGCCTAGGCCTGGCCGCCGAGCCGGCGCAGTTCTGCGGCAATCGCAGAGGTGCTGAACCCGCGCCGCGAAAGGAATCCAATCAGCCGCCGCCGTGCGACCTGCGGCTCCAGCTCCGCAAGCGTCCGCCACTTCCGCTGCGCCACCGCCGCGATCGAGGTCGCCTCGTCGGCCAGTCCCTCGTCGCGCAGTTCGGCGAGTACCTCATCCACCAGCTCACGTGCGACCCCTCGCCGAGCAAGCTCGGCCGCGACGCGGCGCGGCCCTTGTCCCCGTCCCACCGCGAGCCGCGAGCGCGCAAACCCGTGTGCGTACTCCCGATCGTTGAGCAAGCCGAGGGCCTCGAGCTTGTCGAGCGTCGGTTCGATCTCCACCGCGGAGAACTCCCGCTGTTTCAGCCAGCGCGACAGCTCGACGCGCGAGCGGGCGCGGCGCGCCAACCCATCCGTGGCGCGATCGTAGCAGGCGACCGCGCGGGCCGCCTCCTCCAAGCGAGCGCGGAGCGCGTCGTCCACCGCCGAGCCAACGCGCAGCCCTAGGTCGGCGAGCCGATCCACCGACACCGCCCCGACGGCCTCACCGTCAACTTCTACGACATAGCGCCCCGCCCTCCGCGGGTGTTCGCGCAGCGCCGTGACACGTCCGATACCAGCCATCAGCGGAATCTGTATGACGTCCGTAAGCGTGAGCAATGACGCGGCTTGACCCGTCGCGTTCCGGTATCTATCTCGCAGGCTTCCCAGCGCGGTGCATCACCATCGCGCCGCCACCAGTGTCGGAGAATCTCGAGCTTGATGTCCCGCCTGACCCTGCGCCATACGGCGCTCGCGTCCAGCCTGTGCTGTGCCCTCGCCGCCCCCGCCGCCGCCCAAGAGCGGCCTGATCCCTCGGCCATTGGCAACGGCCCCAGAGCCCTCGGGATGGCCCAGGCCGTCACGGCCGTCGTCGATGACATCACGGCGATTGGCTGGAACCCCGCCGGCCTGACGTTCCTCGAGCGCCCGGAGTACGGCTTCGTCAGCCGTGTGATGGTGATGGCCACAGGTGTCACCGCGACCACGAACCGAGTCACGCCCAGCGGTTTCCCGCGCTTCACCGGTGACGGTGAACTCGCGGGCACCTTGGACGCGCTCGAGTTTGCTGGCATTGCCGTGCCCTTCCAACTGGCTGGCCGAACCGTGGCCGTCGGGGTCGCCTACCGGCGCTTCGCCGAGACCCCGCGAGTGGGCGCGTTCAAGGTGAACCGCCTCGAGAGCAACGGACGCTATTTCAGCACCACGCGGTATTTCGTCGAGGAGGGCCTGCGGGCGATCTCGCCCACGGTGGCCGTCGCCCTCAGCGACCGCCTGCGCCTCGGCGTGACCGCGAACCTGCTCGGCGGCGAGGAGAAGTACGTGGTCGACGGGCCCATCGCATTCAGCGGTTCCGAGGCCACGCGGCGGGTGCGAAGGACGCTCATCGATCGCGACATCTCCGGTCTGGCCCTCGACGTCGGCGCGATGTTCCAGGCCACCGAGCGCCTGCGTATCGGCGTTCACGCGACGCTTCCCCACGACCGGCAGTTCACCCGGGTGGACTCCACCGGAGAGATTGCCGCGACGCGGCAGGCACCTCTACAACTGAACGTGGGCGTGGCGCGGAAGATGGGCACGAAGTCCGTGTTGAGCGCGGATGTCCACTTGGCGCCCTGGGCCGCCATGGACCTCACCTCCGACGCGGACGGCTCCGACATCCCGACCCGCACGGGCGTCGGCGATGCCACGGGCGTCCACGTTGGCTGGGAGCGGGACTTCACGAACTACGACCGCAAGTCCGCCATCCGACTCGGCGCCTTCGTCCGCCGCACCAGCTTCGTCTCCTTCGACGACAAGCAGGTCAGCGCCTACGGCGCCACCATCGGCCAGAGCTGGTACTACGACTCCTGGAGCTTCGACGGCGGTGTCCTGCTCGGGCGCTCGACGCGCTGGCTGCGGTCCCAGGCCACGGACACGGACGTTTCGCTACAGAACACGGATCTGGTCGTGTCGCTTGGGCTGCGGTGGCACATCGGCAAGCCTCGCGGTTCGGACGGAACCAACTGATTACCACGGAGACACGGAGACACGGAGAACTACAGCCCGCCTGATGTACTCCGTGCCTGCTCTAGGGGTTATCTGAAGGGGGCTCGGCGGACAGATCTGTCCGCCGAGCCCCCTCAGTACTTGCCCCCGAGTCGAGCAGCGATGCCTCCGCGCGTCCCGACAGACTCCGTGTCTCCGTGTCTCCGTGGTAAACCCAGCCGACTCAGCCCAACGACAGAGCCAGAAGGCCCAAACAAAGGCCAGGAAAGCAGTCGAGGGCGGACCCACAGTGGAACGCTGGGGATTCCGGGCCCCATCGACTCACCGCAAATCACGCCCTCGACAACCTACCTCTCGTCCCGCCTACTTCTCGTCCTCCGCGTCCTCGGCGACCACCTGCTTGTTGATGCCGAGCACCGCCTTGACCTTCTCCTCGATCTCCGCCATCACGGCCGGGTTGTCCTTCAGGAACAGCTTCGCATTCTCGCGGCCCTGCCCGATCCGCTGCGACCCGTAGCTGTACCAGGCCCCCGACTTCTCGATGATCCCCGAGTCCGCGCCGATATCCACCAGCAAGGACACGTGCGAGATCCCTTCCGCGTACATGATGTCGAACTCCGCCTGACGGAACGGCGGTGCCACCTTGTTCTTCACCACCTTCACCCGGACGTGCGAACCCACCACGTCCTCCTTGTCCTTCACCGGGCCGATGCGGCGGATGTCGAGCCGCAGCGACGCGTAGAACTTCAGGGCCTTGCCGCCGGTGGTCGTCTCGGGACTGCCGAACATCACCCCGATCTTCTCACGCAGCTGGTTGATGAACACCACCGAGCAGTTCGAACGGGCAATCGCACCGGTCAGCTTCCGGAGCGCCTGGCTCATCAGGCGGGCCTGCAGGCCCACGTGCGAGTCGCCCATCTCCCCCTCGATCTCGGCCTTCGGCACCAGCGCCGCCACCGAGTCCACCACGATCACATCAACCGCCCCACTCCGTACCAGGATCTCGCAGATCTCGAGCGCCTGTTCGCCGGTGTCCGGCTGCGACACCAGCAGCTTCTCGACGTCAACGCCCAACTTCGCAGCGTAGTCCGTATCCAGCGCGTGCTCCGCGTCAATGAACGCCGCGGTGCCGCCCAACTTCTGCGCATTGGCCACGACGTGCAGACAGACCGTCGTCTTGCCGCTGCTTTCCGGTCCGTAGATCTCGGTGATGCGGCCCCGCGGGAATCCGCCGACGCCAATCGCGGCATCGAGGTTGATCGCTCCCGTCGGAATCGCGTCCACCTTCACCTTCGCGCCATCCTTCCCCATCTGCATGATGGCGCCCTTCCCGAACGACTTCTCGATCTGCGACACCGCAAGGCCCAATGCCTTCTTGCGATCGTCCTGCGCTGCCACGGTCGTAGCCATCGTGTACCTCGGGGAGGTGAAAGGGAATCTACCTGCTGGGGGGCGAGGGGCTACCCCCGAAAGAACGTCGAACTTTCCGGGTGTCTCCCGGACACCGAACAAATGGCGAATCGCCACGCGGTCCGCAAGGCCCAATTTTGCTCAGTTTCGCAGTCTCAACAGCTGCCGGATACTTTCTGAACAGCACTATGTAGATTTTTGATATCGCTATGCTCTGTAATGTTTTAAGTGGTATTGGAGGCGTGGATTATCTGAGGAAAATCTGTTGACTGACACAAGTTTTCCACACTTTTCCACAGCCGGCTAGCGGACTTCGAAGGCATTCTTCACGTGCTTCACCAGAACCCGATTGTCACCGAAAAGGATGCCGACGACATCGAACTGATACGTCTCGCCGGACCGCCCGTGTCGGTCGATCCAAACGCGCGCGCTACGCGCGAGTTCACGCTGCTTTCGATGGTTCACTGCCTCGACCGGATCACCGAAGTCCGCACCAATCCGCGCCTTCACCTCGACGAACGCGATGCAGTCCTCACGGGCCGCGACGAGGTCGATATCGCGCCGTCCATTCCGGAATCGGCGCGCCAGGATGCGGTAGCCCTGCTTGAGCAACCAGCGCTCCGCGATGCGCTCACCAAGCGCACCGAGACGCTGGTTGTGCGTCGGCTTCCGCTCAGGCGTTGTGGAGGCAGTGGGCGCAGTCATCGGCAGCGAACCTACGGCTGCCGGCGGCCGCGATGTCATCGCGGCATTGCGGGTGCTACCGATTCCTGACGGTATCCACGCTCACGAGCGCCCCGGGCTTCCGGCCGAAGATGATGCCCCCGCCGATGACCAGCGAGTTCAGCGTGTGTTTCTCGCGGTACACACGAAACTGCTCGTGCCGGAACCCAACCATCGCCGTGATTGGCAAGCGCGACGCCGTCCACGCCAGCGACTCCTCGATGTGCCAGCCCCAGAGCTGCGGCTTTGGAGTCCGCGACTCCGGCAGTCCGAAGTAGCGCACGAGGCGCGACGCGAGCGAGAACCCGCCATCGCCGAGGTTCACGCGCGAGCGGATGGACGGACTGAAGAACGCGAAGGTCGAGTCGTAGGCCCGGTGGTTCGTGAGATCCAGTCCCTGGCGGTAGCCGAGTCCGAGCCCCACGGCCAGCTCGCGCTGCCCCAAGAGCAGCTCGATGTCGCTGTAGGCCGGCGTGGACTGCCCCGCCGAGATCACGCGCCCGCCGACGCCGAGCCCGCGACCATGCAGCGGTTGGATGCTGCCCTCGACGCCAACCATCGCTCCCTTGTAGGTGGGCGTCTCGAAGAACCCGGACCCCCTGATGCTGTTGGTCGTGATGTGGCTGCTCACCAACGCCTGCACGAAGTACGGGCTCTCATTCTCCGCACTAGTCGGCACGATGACCTGCGGCCGCGGCCCGCTGTCGGCCTGCACGACGGGCGTCCCATCCGGCAACGTGGCGTCGGGGATGGTCTCCGGCGGCTTTCGCTTCAGGCAGCCGGATAGGGCGGCAGCCAATATCAGCAACGGCAGAGAGAATCTGGTCATCGTGAACAGAACCTAGCGTCGTGTTATTGAAAGTATGAAACAGCATTTGCCACGGAGACACGGAGACACGGAGAACGGCAATGCTGGTGCTGTTCTCCGTGTCTCCGTGTCTCCGTGGTTTAAAGCTGTTGACCTTACCGAGCCGAGGGCCGATGCGTCACGCCGCGCTGCGCTCTCCGGCAATCCGGTCCAGATCCTCGAGGCCAACCAGGACATCACGCGGCTTGGACCCATCCGGCGGTCCCAGTACCCCGGCCAGGTGCAGCTGGTCGATGATCCGCGCCGCCCGCCCGTACCCGATCTTGAGCCGGCGCTGCAGCAACGACGTCGACCCACCCTGGTGCTGGATGCACACCTCGGCCGCCTCGCGGAACAGCTTGTCGCGGTCGCCAATCTCCTCGGCGCTCTCCTCCCCGCCCCCAGCCTCCGCAGCCTCCAGCGCCTTCACGCGCTCGAGGATGTCCCCCTCGCTGGCGAACTCGTCCGTCGCAATCAGCCCCTCGGCTTCCATCGCCTGCTTGCGGGCTTCCTTGCGGTCCGTGTACCAGCCCATCAGGCGCTCCGTGTCCTCGTTCGACAGGAACGCACCCTGCAGCCGGTTCGGTTCACTCTTGCCCGGCGGGATGAACAGCATGTCGCCGTTGCCGAGCAGGGACTCGGCACCCATGCCGTCGATGATCGTGCGGCTGTCGATCTGCGAGGCCACCCGGAACGCGATGCGGCTCGGGAAGTTCGCCTTGATCAGGCCCGTGATGACGTTCACCGACGGCCGCTGCGTCGCCAGGATCAGGTGGATGCCGATCGCGCGCGCCTTCTGCGCCAGCATCGCCAGTGGCGTCTCGACCTCGGCGGCCACCGTCATCATCAGGTCCGCCAGCTCGTCGATCACCACCACGATGTACGGCAACACGCCGCCCGTGTACGTGCGGTCCTCGAAGCCTACGTTCGGGTCCTTCGGCTTCTTGAGCTCGGCCCCGTCACGCACCTTCGTGTTGAAGTCCTGGATGTTGCGCGCGCCATTCTCCGCCAGCAGCGCGTAGCGATCCTGCATCTCCAGCACCGCCCACTTGAGCACGGAGGCAGCGTCGCGGTTGTCCGTCACCACCTTGTGCCGCAGGTGCGGCAGCACGTTGTAGACCGAGAGCTCGACCATCTTCGGGTCCACCATCAGGAAGCGCAGCGTCTTCGGCGTGTGCCGGTAGATCAACGACGTGATGATGGTGTTCACGCAGACCGACTTGCCCGAGCCCGTCGCGCCGGCGATCAGCAGGTGCGGCATCTTCGCCAGGTCGGCGATGACCGGCTTGCCCTCAAGGTCGCGGCCCAGGCCGATGGGCAGCGCCATCGGCTTGTTCTGGTACTCGCGGCTTTCGATCATGTCGCGGAAGGCCACCATCTCCGGCGAGGGGTTGGGCACCTCGATGCCCACCGCGCCCTTGCCCGGGATCGGCGCCACCACGCGGATGCTCGGCGCGCGCATCGCCAGCGCCAGGTCGTTCGAGAGATTCGCGAACTGGCGCACCTTCACGCCCGGCGCGGGCTCGATCTCGAACTGCGTCACCGTCGGCCCGCTGGTGCGGCCACTCAGCGTGCCGTCGACCTTGAAGGTCTTCAGTGACTCGATGAGCTTGGCGCCCATCGCGTCCAGTTGCGCGCGATTGGCTTCCTCGTTTGTCGGCGGGGCCGGCGTGAGGAGGTCGGGGGCTGGGAGGGCGTGCTCTTCTTCCTTGGACGAAGAACGGAGAACAGAGGACGGAGGCTGGTGGCCTTCGTCGTCCGGCTCGGCCTTCTCCTTCTTTCCCTTCTTTCCCTTTCCCTTCAGGGCGAGCTGCGGGTTCTCCGGCGTCTCGTCCACCAGCGTGATGAACGGCGCCTTGTCGCCAGCACTGCTGTCGCTTTCGTCCTCCGTCCTCCGTCGTTCGTCCTTCTTCGCGGCCAGCCCCATCAGCGAGTAGTCCGCCGAGGGCATCTCGTCCGCGTCGGGCTCCAACTCCTCGGCCTTGGTGACCGTGTCGCCCGCGGCGGCAACCTTCGGCGCGCGTCGCCCGATGTTGAGCAGCGCCCGCACCGGATTCCAGCCGAGCGTGACGGCGGCCAGCGCCGAGAAGGCGATGGCGATGGCGATCCAGGCGCCGGCGGTGCCGAGCACGCTCTGGATGTAGAAGGCGGCAAAGGAACCCCAGAGGCCGGCGAGCACGTCGGGCGTGCCGGCCGGGATGGTGCCGAGCCGCGCGAGGCCGGCGGCCACGGGGATGACACCCGCCAGGCCGATGGTGAACACGAGGAAGCGTTGGTCATCGCTCTGCTCGAGGCGGCCGAGCAGGCGCAGGCCGTGGACCGCCGGGATTAGCGGCACCACCGCGGCAGCGATCGCGCCGACGAGCCCCAGCACGGACCAGCGGATGCAGCCGCCCACGGGTCCGAACGCTCCACCGGCAGCCGCACAGGACTCGGTGTAGTCGGGCGTGCGGCCGAAGACCAAGGCCCCGGCGATGAACAACGCGCCGAGCAGGAGGGCGATGCCGGAGGTCTCGCGCAGCACGAAGCGCTTGCGGGCGTCGCGGGCGATGGCCTGTTGCTCGTGCTCGGCCTCGTTTGCGATGCCCTTGGCGCCCTTTGTCGGGGTCGGCTCCTCGGCGGCCTTACGGATACGGGACCGCCGCGGCTGGGGGGCCAGCGGGGAGTCGGCAGGGGGGAGGTCTTCGAGGGCCGGCTTTCGGGGCATTCGTCTCGAGGGGTCGGGGGACAACTATGAGACGATTCGGGAGCCTTTCGGGAAACGTCCCGGAAGGCGATGCGGGATGCGAACTACGATGCGGGCCAACGGCGCAGAGGGCAGCGGGAACGGAATGCGGGATGATGCGGGGCTCGGGACCTGATGCGGGAGAGGATGCGGGGGTGGATGCGGGGCGGATGCGGGATGCGGGATACGGGGAGGGGGTGGCTCCCAACCCCCGAGCGAAGGGCCCTACTGCCGTAGCAAGAGACTCATCGCAACGCGATGAGGCTCGCAGCGTGTAAGGCAGAGGGCCCGCAGCCGGGGGTTGGAAGCCACCCCCGTCCGCGGGCCCAATCTCAAACCAGCCCAATCTCAATCAGAACACTCCAAGACCAGCAGGACACTCAGGAAAAGAGGTCCGCCCCTTCCTGCTCCAGAAACTTCGTGTGCACATCGCCTTCCACGAACTTCGGATGATTCATCAACGTGCCAAGGAACGGAATCGTCGTCGTCACGCCCTCGACCACGAAGGTCTCCAACGCAAGCTTCATCTTGGCAATCGCCTCGGGCCGATCGCGCCCGTGCACGATCAACTTGGCGATCATCGAGTCGTAGAACGGCGGCACCGTGTAGCCCGCATATGTGTGCGTATCCACGCGCACGCCGTTCCCGCCCGGCATGTGGAACACCTCCACCTTGCCCGGGCTCGGCTGGAAGTTACGCTTCGGGTCCTCGGCGTTCACGCGGCACTCGATCACGTGCCCGTTCAGCGTCGGCGTGCCGCGCACCGAGAGCGGCAGGCCCGCGGCCACGCGGATCTGTTCCTTCACGAGGTCCACGCCCGTGAGCATCTCCGTCACCGGATGCTCCACCTGGATGCGCGTGTTCATCTCCATGAAGTAGTACGAGCCGTCCTCGTCGAGCAGCATCTCGATCGTGCCGGCACCGACGTAGTCGATCGCCTTGGCACCCTTGACCGCCGCCGAGCCCATCTTGGCGCGGAGTTCGGTGGTCATCACCGGGCAGGGGGCCTCTTCCACCAGCTTTTGGTGGCGGCGCTGCACCGAACAGTCGCGCTCGCCGAGGTGGATCACGTTGCCGTGCTTGTCACCGAAGATCTGGAACTCGACGTGGCGCGGGCGCGTGAGATACTTCTCGACGTACACGCTGCCGTTGCCGAAGGCGGAGAGGGCCTCTGAGCGGGCGAGCTGGAACGAGCGCGCGAAGTCGTCTGAGTCCTTCGCCACGCGCATACCCTTCCCGCCCCCGCCGGCGGCGGCCTTGATGATCACCGGGAAGCCCATCTTCTCGGCGATGGCCAATGCCTCGTCGACGTCCTCCACCGGGCCCGGTGAGCCGGGCACCACCGGCACGTCATTGGCGATCATCGCCGCACGGGCCGCGGCCTTGTCGCCCATCGTGCGGATCTGCTGCGGCGTCGGCCCGATGAACGCGATGCCGCTGGCCGCGCAGGTCTCGGCGAACTCGGCGTTCTCGGCGAGGAAGCCGTAGCCCGGATGGATGGCGTCGGCGCCGGTGATCTCGGCGGCGGCAATCAGGCGCGGGATCTTGAGATACGACTCGCGCGCCGGCGCGGGGCCGATGCAGACGTCGTCATCGGCGAAGCGCACGTGCAGCGACTCGCGGTCGGCCTCGGAGTACACCGCGACCGTCTCCACGCCCAGCTCACGGCAGGCGCGGATGATGCGCAGGGCAATCTCGCCCCGGTTGGCAATCAGGACGCGCTTGAACACTTAGGTGGCGTCCTGCTGCAGGGAGTTCCAGTCGCCGCCGTCGGAGGTGCCGGCCACGCCCTGCACCTTGAGCGCGAACTCGGAGGGACTCGTCGAGGCGAACATCGCCGCCTCGTAGGAGATGACGCCCTTCTGGTACCAGTTCATCAGGGATTGGTCGAACGACTGCATCCCGTACTGCACCGTGCCCTCACGGATCAGGTCGGGGATGTTGAGCGCCTTGCTCGCGTCGCGGATGTTGTCGGCGACGGCCGCGGAGTTCACGAGGACCTCGCAGGCCGGGATACGGCCCGGGCGGTCGGCGCGCGGCACGAGGCGCAGCGAGACCACCGCCTGCAGGGCCGTCGAGAGCTGGAAGCGGATGTCCGCCTGCTCGTTGGGCGGATAGAACGACAGCACGCGGTTGATCGTCTGCGCCGCGTCCATCGTGTGCAGCGTGGAGAACACCATGTGGCCCGTGTCCGCGGCCTTGAGCGCGATCTCCAGCGTCTCGATGTCGCGGATCTCACCGATCATGATGATGTCCGGGTCCTGACGCAGCACGCGACGCAGCGCCTGCGAGAACGACGTCGTGTCCGTCCCCACCTCGCGCTGGTTGATGTGGCAGTTGATGTCGCGGTGCAGGAACTCGATCGGGTCCTCGATCGAGATGATGTTCGCGTGCCGGTTCTCGTTGACGTAGTGGATCATCGAGGCCAGCGCCGTCGACTTGCCGGAGCCCGTGATGCCGGTGACCAGCACGAGGCCGCGCGGCTTGAGCGCGATCTCCTTGAGCTTGGTCGGCAGGTTGAGCTCTTCCATGGTCATCGCCTGGAAGGCGATGGCGCGGAAGGCGTAGGCCAGCGAGCCGCGCTGTTGGTACACGTTCACGCGGAAGCGGCCGATGCCCGGCACGCCGATGGCGAAGTCGGCGTCCTTGGATTCGTCGAACTCACGCCGCTGCTTGGGCGGGATGATCTGCTCGCCGATGGAGCGCAGGTCCTCCGGCTTGAGCGCCGGCAGTTCCATCGGCACGAGTTCGCCGTTCAGGCGCATGGTGGGCGGCCGACCGATCTTGAGGTGCAGGTCGGAGCCGCCGCCCTGCACCATGTTCTGCAGCACGGCCTTAAAGTTGTACGGCGGTGCCGCAGGCGCAGCGGCCTTGGGGGCCGCCGCAGCTGCCGCCGGGGCCGCCTTCGGCTCAGCCATTGGGGTCCACGCGGAACAGCACCTGGCCGAACTCCACCGGATGTGCGTCCGAGGCCAGCACCTCGACGATCTTGCCCGAGACCTCGGACTCGATCTCGTTCATGATCTTCATCGCCTCGATGATGCAGAGCACCTGGCCCTTCTTCACCGACTGGCCCACGCTCACATAGGCCTTGGCGCCGGGCTCGGGCGCGCCGTAGAACGTGCCCACCATCGGCGACTTCACGTCCACGGTGTTGCTCGCGGCGGCCGGGGCAGCCGCCGCGGGTGCGGCCGCTGCCGGCGCGGCCGGAGCGGCAGCGGGCGCCGCGGCCATCGCCGGGGCGGGCGCCGCCATCGGCGCGGCCACCTGCATCGTGCCGCGCGCCACCGGCGTCTTGTTGAGCCGGATGCGCATGCCCTTGTCCGACGAGATCTCCAGCGAGTCCACGGTGGACTCGTCGAGCATCTCCAGCAGCTTCTTCACGTAGCGAAGGTCAATCATCTATGGCGATGTAAGTGGTGAACCGGCGGTCCAACCGTCAGCCCAACTGGATCAGCGCGCGCTCGAACGACGTCAGCAGCTCCGGACCCTCGGTCGTGAGCACCACGTCATCCTCGATGCGGACGCCTCCCCAACCTTCCAGGTAGATCCCAGGTTCGATGGTCACCACCGCACCCGGCGGCAGCGGGGACTCCGCCGACTTGGCCAATCGTGGCGCCTCGTGGATCTCCAAGCCGATCCCGTGCCCCAGCGAGTGGCCAAACGCGTCCCCGTAACCGCGGCGGTCAATGTACTGCCGAGCGAGCGCATCGGCATCCCGTCCGCGCATTCCGGCCCGAACACCGGCCGAAGCGCTCCCGTTGGCTTCCCGAACCACGTCGTGAACTTCCTGCTGGCGACCATCGGCGGCCCGCCCCACCACGAAGGTGCGCGTGATGTCCGAGCAGTAGCCCGCGCTGATGGCACCAAAATCGAAGAGCAACAGCTCGCCCTTCTTGATCACGGCCGCGCTGGCCCGCGCGTGTGGCAGCGCCGAGCGGGCGCCGCTGGCGATGATGGTCTCGAAGGGAAAGCCCTCGCTCCCCGCGTTCCGCAGTTCGTGCTCGAGAATGCCCGCGACGGCGAGCTCCGTCATCCCGCTGCGCACCTGCGGCAGCGTGGCCCCCAGGGCCTGCTCGGCGATGGCCACGGCGTCACGGATGTGGGCGATCTCGCCCTGGTCCTTCGACTCGCGCAGGATCTCGACGAGGTTGAGCGCGGGACGCCAACGCCAGCGCGTGGCCGCGGAGCCCTCACCGACCAATCGCGCGGCATCCTGGTGCGTGAGGTGCGCGCTCTCGAAGGCCACGACCTCGACGCCGGCCATCGCCTGCATCTCGGTCCAGCAGCGCGTCCACAGCGAGCTCGACTCAATCACCACGCGCACGGCCTCGGACACCTCGTGCTTCACCTGTGCGGCGTAACGGAAATCCGTCAGCAGCAGCGCATCCGTGTGCGTGACGACCACCAGCCCATTGGAGCCGCTGAAGCCCGTCAGGTAGCGGACGTTTGGCAGCGCCGAGACGAGCATGGCATCGAGTTCACTGGCCGCGAGCGAGGCGCGGAGCCGCTCCAGGCGGCCGGCGTGTGCGCTCACGGGGCGGAGGGGGCGCGCTGGGCCCCGTCGCGCTCGAGGCGCGCCAGCGCGCCAGGTTCGAAGCGGCCGCGTACGCGCATCACGCCAGCGTCGGCGTCGGCGACTGCGGTCACGGCGTCGCCGAGGCGATGCGCGTCGGCGAGCAGCTTGCCCTGGGTCATGGGGATGGCGAGCTCAACTTCCGGGCGGCGGTCGCGCAGCGCCTCGCGCAGCAGATCGCGCATCGGTTCGAGGCCCGACGCCGAACCCGATTCCTCCTCGCGCGCCGAGACGAAGATCGAGCCCGGCGCCAGATTCTCGATGCGCTCGCGCAGCGCCTGCCGCTGCTCCTCCGGCAGCGCATCCATCTTGTTGAACACGTACCGCATCGGCGTCTCGGCCACGCCCAGGTCGGCCAGCACATCGTCCACGACGAGTCGCTGTTCCTCCCACGAGGGATGGCTCGCGTCGATTACGTGCAGCAGCAGGTCGGCCTCGCGCACTTCTTCCAGGGTGGCGCGAAAGCTCGCCACGAGATGGTGGGGCAGCTTGCGGATGAACCCGACCGTGTCCGTGAGCAGCACGGACTCGTGGTCGTCGAGTACGACCTCGCGCGTGAGCGGATCCAGCGTGGCGAAGAGTCGGTCCTCGACGAAGACCTCCCCCGCGCGGCTGATTGCGCGCAGGATCGAGCTCTTGCCCGCATTCGTGTAGCCCACGAGTGCGGCGCGGAAGCTGCCCACGCGACCCGCGCGCTGCACCTCGCGTGCCTTGGCCACGTCGGCGAGCCGTTCCTTGAGCAGGCGAATGCGATGGCCAACGAGTCGCCGGTCGGTCTCCAGCTGCGTCTCACCTGGACCACGCACGCCGATGCCGCCGCGGAACTTCTCCAGGTGCGTCCACATCCGGATGAGCCGCGGCAGCGAGTACTCGAGCTGCGCCAGCTCCACCTGCATCCGCGCCTCCGCCGAACGCGCGCGCACGGCGAAGATGTCGAGGATGAGCTCGGCGCGGTCGATCACCCGCTTGCCCAACTCGCCCTCGAGATTCTTGCCCTGGGCCGGCGATAGCTCGTCGTCGAAGATGACCAGCGTCGCTTCCTTCTCGCCAATGAGCGTCTTCAGTTCCTCGACCTTGCCGCGGCCGATGTACGTGGCCGGATCCGGGCGGTCGAGCTGCTGCGTGAGCACGCCGACAACCACGGCGCCCGCGGTGTCCGTGAGCCTCGCGAGTTCCTCGAGGTGCTCGTTGACGTGGTGCCGCGCATTGGACCGCTTCACGGGCGCACCGACGAGCACGGCGCGTTCCTGGGGCGGTTGGAGGTCGATGAGGTCGCGGATAGGACGAAGGTCGGAGGACGCAGGACGAAAGCAAAGGGCCAACTGCGCGAGGCGGTTGGCCCTTGAATCTAACGTTGGCTCTGGTGGTACAGCGGGGAACGGCCGCTCCCTCAGGGCATCCCTTCCACCCTCCCCCTCCCCGAGTACGGCCGCGTCACGCTGCCAAACGGCGTCACCAGCGTGAACTGCCCGATGACGCGGTAGTCGAGCGCGCCCTTCTTCGTGTACTCGCGCATCGCGATGTTGAGCTCGTTGAAGCCGAAGTTCACGGGGACGACGAGCGTCGCGACGCCGCGCTCCTCCAATGTCACGAGGCGATCGATCTCGCCGGTCACGACCCGCGTGGTGTCCACGAAGAACTCGTAGGTGATCTTGCGCGCGTCGATCCGATACTCGTTCGGATTCTGGATGTCGAGCGTGACGTCGAGCGTGCCGCCCGCAAGGCCGATATTGCGGACCTTCACATCGCGCACCTCGACCGTCGGCGCGGTGAAGGCCTGGCGCGCCAGCGTGGCGCAGCCAGCGGTCATCAACAGTGCCGCGCTCAGGGCGGCGATGGTCTTCGTGCGCATTGGATGCTTTCGCTGGTTGGTGAGTTTCTTGTCTTTGCCACAGAGGCACAGAGACACGGAGAATGCATCACTCAGGTTCGCTGGAGCCTCTCCGTCAGCCGAACCCTCTGTGCCTCTGTGTCTCTGTGGCCGCAGTTACCGATCTGGCCGAGAACCGGAATCAGACTCGCGCACACGGTCCCGCAACTCCTGCCACCACGCGAGCCGCTTGGCAATCTCCTTCTCCGTTCCGAACGCCGACGGCTCGTAGAACACGCGGGCCCGGACCTCGTCGGGAAGATAGTCCTGCGGCACGTACGCCTCGGGCGCATCGTGCGCGTACTGGTACCCATCGCCATAGCCCAGTTCCTTCATTAGGGCCGTCGGTGCATTGCGGATGTGCAGCGGGACGCCAGCAGCGGGCGTCTCCTGCGCGGCCGCCTGCGCCGCCTTCCACGCCAGATACACGCGATTGCTCTTGGGCGCCGTCGCGCAGTACAGCGCCGCCTCGGCCAGCGCGAGATGCCCCTCCGGCGAGCCGAGGAAGTGATAGGCATCCCGCGCGGCGATGGCGAGTTCCAGCGCCCGGGGATCGGCGAGCCCGATGTCCTCCGTCGCAAAGCGCACCGTGCGCCGCGCGATGTACAGCGGGTCCTCGCCGCCCTCGATCATGCGCGCCAGCCAATACAGCGAGGCCTGCGGATCCGACCCGCGCAGCGACTTGTGATAGGCCGAGATGAGATTGAAGTGCTGTTCGCCTGACTTGTCGTAGTGCGCCACGCGCGTCTGCAGCGCCTCGGCCAGCACGGCAGCGCCGATCTCGATGTTCGCCGCGCCCTCTCCGAGCAGCACGGTGGCCGCCTCAAGCACCGTCAGCGCACGTCGTGCGTCGCCATCGGACTCGCGCAGCAGCAGGGCCTCGGCGTCCGCCGCCAACGACAGCCCGCGCGCGCCGAGTCCGCGGTCGGCATCCGTCAGTGCGCGACGCAGCACGGCCGCCAACGCATCCTCGGACAGCGCCTCGAGCACGAACACGCGGAGGCGCGAGAGCAATGCACCGTTCAACTCGAAGCTGGGATTCTCCGTCGTCGCGCCGATCAGCGTGAGCAGGCCGCTCTCCACGTGCGGCAGCAGCGCATCCTGCTGCGCGCGGTTGAAACGATGGATCTCATCCACGAACAGCACCGTGCGGCGCCCGAGGGCGCGGCGCTTCTCTGCGTCAGCCACGACCTCACGCAGGCGAGGCACACCGTCGGTGACCGCGCTGAAGGGCACGAACTCGGCGTCGACGTGCCGCGCGACCAAGCGCGCGATGGTCGTCTTGCCCGTGCCCGGCGGGCCCCACAGCAAGATCGATCCCGTGTCGCCGCGCTCGATGGCGACGCGCAGTGGTCGCCCGGGACCGAGCAGGTGCTCCTGCCCGGCGACTTCGTCGAGATCGCGTGGCCGCAATCGAGCGGCGAGTGGCGCCTGCAGGGGTCGTTCGAAGAGGCTAGGGCTCGGCGAGGTGGGCACGCCCCAATCTACCGCTAGACGGCGGCGTCGCCCCCGCCAAGGGCCCGCACGAGTCCGCGAAGGCCCAGCTCGTAGCTATCGGGGCCGAAGCCTGCGACCACAGCCAGCGCACCCGGCGCCAGGTGCGAGATGCGACGTTCGGGCTCGCGCGCGTAGATGTTCGAGAGATGCACCTCGACGTATGGCAGCTGCACGCCGACCAGCGCGTCGCGCAGCGCCAGCGACGTGTGCGTCCAGGCTCCGGCGTTCACCAGCGCGCCGGCCACCACGCCGCGGCAGTTGTGGATCGCTTCCAGCAGCCGCCCTTCCTCGTTGAACTGCGAGAAGAGCAGCGTCACACCCAGCTCCTGCCCTACGCGTTCGAGGTGCGCCTCGATCTGTTCCAGCGTCGTCGTGCCGTAGATCTCCGGCTCACGAATGCCGAGCAGGTTGAGGTTCGGCCCGTTCAGGACCGCAATCCTCACGGCTTGAGCCCGTGCAGCCAGTCCTGGAACTGGCCGAGGTCGTCGTCGCCCGGCGGTTCCTGCGGCGCCGCGGCGTCGCCGGTGGGTGCGGTGGGCGAGAAGAACTGGTCGAACTTGAGCGACTGGGAGATGCGCGGCACCGACTTGCGCGGCGCACTCGGCGGCTCGGCGACCGGGTCGGTCGCGGCTCCGGCACCATCGAACAAGGCATCCAGTCCGGTCCCGCCGGACGGGCCCTCGAAGGTCGCGACGCTGGCGAGCACCTGGCCGGCGGATTCGTCGGCCGGGTCGCCGGGCTCGCCGAGCAGGGCGTCGAACGGCCAGCCGGTGTCGGCGGCGGAGCTTGACGCCGGCGCGGCCTCGGCACTCGCAGCTGCAGGTGCCGGCGCGACCTCGGGATCGGCAGCGGGCTCCGCCGCAGCAATCTCTGGTTGCGGCTCGGCGCCAGCTTCCACAATCGCCGCCGCTGGCGGCGGCTCAACGACAATCGGCGCAGGTGCTGCGGCAGCCGCCGCTCCGCGACGCGCGAACATCCCGAAGAACTCGCGCGCACTCGGCCCAACCGCCGCCGGAAGCTGCACGCCCTTGGCCGGCGTCGGGGTGCGCAGGCCAACCTCGCCGAAGTGCACATCGGCGAGCACGGCGTTGGCCGGAGCCGGTTCGGGCGGCGGCTCGTCGGCGGAGGGCGCCTCGAAGTCCGGCATCTCCTGCGCCTCGAGCGCGCTCAGCTTGGCGCGCAGCTCCGCGTCGTCCGGACTCTGCTCCAACAGTTGGCGATACACGTCGATGGCCTGCTGCCGGTGCCCCTGCTGCAGGTACAGCGTGGCCATCGTCTCGGTCGCGATGCTCGGCGTGCGCTTCGACTCCCGCGAGGCGGGCGTCTCAGTCGGGGTCGGGGTCGGGATCGGCGTCGCGGCGGCCGACTCGTCGGGGCCATCCTCAAGGCCATAGTCCGCCAGCAGCGGCAGCGACGCCATCGACGCCTTCGTCATGCGTGGCCGCGGCGCGGAGCCTCGCTCGGAGAGCGACGGGGGCTCCTCTTCTGGCGGAAGCTCGTCCAGCACAACCGGCGTCTCGGGCTCCGCTGACGCGGCCAGAGCGGTCGGTGGATCAGAGTCGACTGACGCGGCCGGCGTGGTAGGGGGCTCAGACTCCGCTGACGCGGCTGGGGCGGTCGGGGGCTCAGGCTCGATCGCCGGCTCCAGCTCACGAGCGGCCTCGGGCTCCACGACCGGTTCCGGCGCGAGGTCCGCGATCGGCGGGATGTCGTCCACTGCAGCTGGCTCCGCTTCGCTCGTGGCTGCCGGTGCATCCACTTCCATTGGCAGTTCGAGACCGGCAAGCGGCTCGGATGCGCCGTCGACAAACTCCGTCGACTCAAGGCCCGCCAGCGGAGCCGCGTCGGAGCTGAACTCCGCCAGCTCGAGCCCGTCCATCTCGCCGGAAGGCTCTGACAGCGACTCGCCCGCCCCCGTTGACTCAACTATCAACGCGCCTGCCGCATCGTTTGAGGGAGCTGACGGAACCGACTCCACCGTTGGGGCATCAGACACGTCTGGGGCACCCGACACGTCAAGGTCGCTGATGTCCAGAAGGTCGTCATCGCTGCCGGCGGCGTCGGCCGAGGTCATCGCATCGGGTGCGGGCCCGGCCTTCGGTTCGGCCATCGGCGTCGCCGTCGCGGCCAGCAGATTGACGTCGTCGTCGGTGCCGGTGCCCGGATCATCAAACGCGAACTCGACATCGATAAGCGAACCCGCGCCCGGCGAGTCCGCCGCGCCGGCGTCAGCCTCTGCTTCCGCGCGGTCGCGGTCCGCCAGGGACTGCGCATCGATGACCGCGGTCTTGCCCGGGCCGGCCGCCGTCTTCTTCGGCGGCGGTGCAGTCGGGAGATCGGCGTCAAGCATTCGCACGTCGACCGAAGCATCGCCGCGCGTCACGCGCACACTGTTGGTGACCGACAGGATCGAGGACGCCTCGGGCAGGGCCGGCGGAGGCTCCACATCGCCGATATCCATCAAGGTCACATCCGCGCCGAGAGTGTCGGCGGCGGACGCGGCGGGCGGCTGGCCCTCGGGAGTTGGCGCGCTACCGAGCTCCGCAACCAACGCGATGACTTCGTCATTGCGGCGGTCGAGCTCGAGCACGCGCTCGTACCACTTTCTGGCCTCGTCTCGCTCGCCGAGCAGCCGCGCCACGTCGCCAAGGTGGCGCAGGGCGATCAGGTTCTCGGGGTCGAGTTCGAGGGCCCGCTCGAATGGATCGCGCGCGTCCGCCGCGCGGCCGCCCTCATAGAGCGTCTGTCCGTAGACCACGAGACCGTTCAGGTTGCCCGGCTGCTCCCCCAAGTGCTTTTCGCACAGCAGGATGGCGCGATCCAAGAAGCCCGCCTTGCGGTACTCATTGGCGAGCGGCGCGAAGAACCGGCGGGGGTTCTCGTGGTAGCGCTTTCGGAGGTCCTCGATGCGCGCGTTGTCAGCCATCCGGAGGGGTCGGGATACGAGGGAAAACGGCGGGGTGCGGCCGCAGCGCGAAGATACCACGCGCGCGGAGCCCCAGTCAATCAGAAGTCTGCGTGTCGCTTGATTTTAGGCCTACTCGGCGGGTACGTTTCGAGGCTATTCCCTGCCCCTCTCCGGGCCCACTTTTCTACCGTTCGCGCAAGGATCGTCCGTCGTGCTGCAACAGATGCGTGGTGGTGTTGCGAAGTACATCTGGGTCGTGCTCTTCGTCGCCTTCGTCGGCGGCTTCCTGCTCGCCGACATGTCCGGCCTTGTCGGGATGACCGGCGTCACGCCGAACACCGTGGTTGCCAAGGTGAACGGCGAGGAAATTCCCTACCTGACCTGGGAGAACCTCACCCGGCAGCTGGTGCAGCAGCAGGAGCAGCAGACGGGACGCGCCACGACGATGGACGAGCGCCTGCAGCTGGAGCAGCAGGCATTCGACCAACTCGTGACGGAGATCCTCCTCCGTCAGGAATACGAGAGGCGGGGCATCCACGTCACGGACGCAGAGATCGTCACGGCGGCGCGCAACGCGCCGCCGCCGCAGTTCCTTCAGGCGCCGGAACTGCTGACCGAGGGCCGTTTCGACCCCGACAAGTACCAGCGCTTCCTGAACTCGCCGGTGGCCCGCCAACAGGGCCTGCTCGCGCAGCTCGAGGCGTACTACCGCTCCGAGATCCCGCGCGCCAAGCTGTTCTCGCAGCTGGCGGCGGAGACCTGGATCTCCGACGACGCCCTCTTCCAGGTCTACCGCGACGAGCGCGACACCGCGCGCGTGGCCTACGTGTCCTTCCGCCCGTCGCCGGCGCAGGTCGAGGCCGCACAGGTCAGCGACGCCGAGGCGCGGCGCTACTACGAACAATACAAGGGTCGCTGGAACCGCCCCGGCCGCGCGCTGGCCTCGGTGATCAGCGTGACCCGCATCCCGGCCGCCTCCGACTCGGCGCGCGTACTCGCCCGGGCGCGGGCGCTGCGCCAGGAGATCGTGAGCGGGGCCGCGAGCTTCGCCGACGTCGCGCGCCGTGAGTCGGAGGACTCCGTCTCGGCAGCCGACGGTGGCTCGCTGGGCCGTGGCCCGCGCGGGCGCTTCGTGGCCTCGTTCGAGAACGCGGCGTTCAACCTGCGGCTGAACGAAGTCTCGCAGCCGGTGCTCACGGAGTTTGGCTACCACCTCATCCAGCCCACCGAGCGGAAGGGCGACACGCTCGCGGTGCGGCATATCCTGCTTCGCGTGGCGCAGGGTGACTCGACGGCGACGATGTCGGACCGCGCGGCGGACCGCCTCGCGGCTATCGCGGCCGGCGCCAGCGACCCCGCCAAGTTTGACCAGGCCGCGCAGGAGCTCAACCTGCTCGTGACGCAGGTGCCGTTGCAGGAAGGCCAGACAGCGGCCTACCAGGCCCGCGGCGTGCGGGGAATCAGCGGCTGGGCCTTCTCGGGCTCCCGCGTTGGCGAGATCAGCGACCTGATCGACGACGAGAGCGGCTACTACCTCGTGCGCCTCGACTCGCTCACCCGCGGCGGCGACCAGCCCTTCGAGGCGGTGCGGGCCGACATCATCCAGGCACTCAAGGAGCGCAAGTCGGTCGAGGGCCTGCAGGCGCAGGCCGAGGCCTTCCTGGCCGAGGCGCGCGCGACCTCGCTGGCCGACGCCGCCCGCAAGTCCAGCTTCGAGCTCGACACCACGCGCGCCTTCAACCGCGCGAGTTTCGTCGAGGGCCTCGGCTTCTCGAACCAGGCCGTGGGCGCCGCCTTCGGCCTGCCGGTCGGTGACGTGGCCCTGGTAAAGACGGTCGACGCCATCTTCGTGATGCAGGTGGTGGAGCGTCGCGAGGCCGCGCGCGGCCCCTTCGAGGAACAGAAGGCGGACCTGCGCCGACAGCTGATGGCGAATGCCCGCGAGGATCGCTTGCGCCAGTGGCTGGAGTACCTGCGCCGGGATGCGGAGATCGTCGACCGGCGGATTGAGGTCAATGCGCAGCTCAGGCAGCAGGTGATTGAATAGCGGAATGCGGGACTTACAACTGCAGTTGTGAGTTGTGAGTCGTGAGTGATGAGTGAACAACGGATGCGGGGGAGCTGGCACCAAGCCGGCTCCCCCGCATCCATTGTTCACTCATCACTTACAACTCACAACTCACCACTGCCGTTAGAGCAGCCTCTTCGGCTCCTTCTCCACCGAATCATCATGCTTCACGGTCCGCTCGCCCCGATCCCCCTGAGGCAGGCTCCCCTGATCCGCCGGCGCGCTGATCTCGCGCTGCACCTCATTCATGTTCTTCTTGAATTCCTTGATGCCCTTGCCGAACGATCCGGCAATCTCCGGAATGCGCTTGGCCCCGAAGAGCAGCAGTACCACGATGAGACCGATAAAGAGTTCGGTCGGTCCGAGCCCAAACATCCCAACCTCCTTAGAACAGCGAACGCGCTACGAGATAGGCGGCGAGGACCCCGACCAGACTCAGCAACGAGACGTCGAGCGCGATGGGTCCAAGTCCGAACTTGATGATTACTAGATCCACCGACAAGGGGCCGAGGCTTGGCGTCACCCCCGTCGTCAAAAACTCCTTCACCGCGCCGGCCGGCAGGAAGATTCGCGCGAACTGCGTCAGGAACCCCCCCACCACGAATCCGATGGCGAGTACAATGGCGTGGTACCCCGGCCGATGCTTGGCAGACCCTTGGAGCGCCATCAGGCCCGCCGGTCGATCACGTACGCCAGCGCATCCGACAACGAGCGCTTGACCTCGGAGCTCGGAAGGTCGCGCAAGGCTTCCTCCGCCTCCGCCGCATAGCGCTCGCCCTGCGCGCGGGCCACGTCCAGTCCCCCGCACTCCGTCACGATGCCGACGACCTCGGCGATCGCCGCGTCACCCGGCGTCGGGTCCGCGAACAGCGCGTCTACACGCGCGCGCTGGCTGCGCGACATCCGAGGCAGCGCCGCGATCAGCGGCAGCGTCACCTTGTGCTCCTTCAGGTCGTTGCCCGTGGGCTTCCCCGTCACGGCCTCCTGCTCCGTGTAGTCGATCAGGTCGTCCGCCACCTGGAAGGCCATCCCGAGGCGCTCGCCGAAGGTGCGCATCTGCTGGCGGAACCGTGGGGCGCCGGCCAGCGCCCCCATCTCACACGCCGCGCCCACCAACGAGGCCGTCTTGGCGCGGATCAAGCGCGTGTAGTCGTCCTCCCCGAAGCTCAGCGCGTCGAAGCTGGCCAGTTGGCGCAGTTCGCCGACGGTCATCTCGTTCGAGGCTTCGGTGAAGATGCGCAACGGCTCCAGGTCCCCGAGCCGCACGAGTTCAGCGATGGCCTTGGAGAAGAGGAAGTCGCCCATCAGCACGGCGACCTGATGACTGAAGATCGCGTTGATGGTCGGCTGTCCACGCCGCAACACCGAATGGTCCACGGAGTCGTCGTGCACGACGCTGGTGAGGTGCACCAACTCCGCCACCGCTGCCAGCGGCACCGAGCGCGGCTCCGGCTTGCCTTCGATGCCCGAGGCCAGCAACAGCAGCGTCGGACGGAACAGCTTGCCACGCATCCCTTTGAGGTGCTGGTTGGCCGCGTCGATGATCGCGAGGTCCGCCTGGATGATGCGCCACATCTCCGCCGGCACCTGCTCGAGGCGCTCGCGAATCGGCGCCTGGATCTCCAGCAGCGCCGCCGCGACGGGCATCCGAAGATGGGAATCCAACGTCACGAGATCTGTTGCTCCACCGCGTTCAGGCGCTCGCCTACGTCACGGAACTGGATGTCCACCGCAAACACGCGCTCATAGTACTTCTTGGCGTCGGCAAACTTCTGTTGCTCCTCGGCAATCGCGCCGAGCAGGTAGAGCACCCCAACCAGCGACTCGTCGCCCACGCCCTTTTCCGCCAGCGCGCGTAGCAGGATCGTCGCGGCCACGGGCAGCTGTCCCTTCTCCACGAAGCAATGGCCCAGCGACTCATAGGTGCGCACGCGATGCGCACTGCCGCGCAAGGCCTTCTGGAACTCCGCGATGGCCTCGTCCAGCAGCCCCATCTCCTTGTACGCGACGCCGAGGTCGTAGTGGGCCTCGTGGTCCTCGTCCTCGACGTTGGCCGACACGCCCTCCTTGAATTTCTTGAGCATGTCCTCGAAGTCGGCCTGCTCGTCGCCGGTGGGCTCCTTTTCCTCGACGACCATCCGGGTGCTCTTCGGCGCGTCGTCCTCACGCAGCCAGTCTCCGAGCGAGATATAGTCGTCGCCGCCCGCGCCATCGCTCTCCGCACTGGGCGTGGCCGCCGACGCCGGTGTGGGTGCCGACGACGGAGTTGGTGCCGAGGGGTGCTCGTCCTTCGTGCCGGAGGCCCGCGCCGAGACGGTCGTCGAGGCGCGCGGTGTCGCCTCCTCCTCCGGGATGGCTTCGATGGCCGCCTGCGCCCGCAGGTCGTCGGGGTTGATGTCCAGCACTCGCTGGTAGACCGAGCGCGCCTTTTGCGCCTGGCCGTCCGCCAGCAGTGCGTCGGCCAACTCCACGTAGGCCTCGGCGAGGCGTTCGCGGTGATTCGCGCGGAATGCGTACTCCACGCGCATCTTGTGGTAGCGAATGGACGTCGGCTCGAGCCGCACGATCTCCTCGGCAATCGCGCCGGCGCTGTCGAGATCGCCCTCCTGCTCGTAACCGGCCATCGCGATCGCCAACTCCTCGATCGCATCGGCGCGCGGCCCCTGCTCGAGCAGCAGCTCCGCGTACAGTCGGCGCACCCCCCAGTTCTCCGGCTCCTGCACGACGCGCTCGCGCAGTTCCACCAAGCTCACCGCGGTGCTGGGCTCCTCGACCGAGGGCGCCTCGTCCTCAGGCGCGTCGCCGTCGGTGTGTTCTTCCGCGCTCGGCGGCTCCGCCGAGAACGGCTCGACGGACGACTGGTCGAGCAGTTCGTACTCACCACCGACGCCGTCCGGGGTATCGGAGAAGAACGACGTCGAGGGCACCGACGGTTCGACCTCGAGCTGGCCACTCCCTGGCTCGCCCATCTCCGATTCGGACTCGATCAGCGGGATCGAGTTATCGGCGGCGGCCTGCGCCGGCGCTGAGGGCTGCTCCGTGTCCGCGTCGGCCTCGCGCTCAGCATCGACCGCCTCATCACCGGAGGGCCCTGCGTCAGTTGACGCAGCCTCCGCCGGTTCAGCGCTGGCGTTGGCCTCGCTCTCGGCCTCTGCCGCTTCCTCGGCCTCGGCGAGATCCTCCGCCAAGACCTGCGCGGAGAGCCGCTCGGCCATCGCCCGCGCCGCCAAGGTCGCGCGCGACGGAACGGTCGGCGGCTCCTCGACCGGCTCCGTGTCCTCGTCGCCCTCGTCATCCTGATCGGCGTCCGCGGCGCCCACCTCGGGCTCGGCGACCGGAACCGGCGACTCGGCCGTCGCCTGGATCTCAATCAGTTCGATCTCGTCCGCGGCGTCGGCCGACTCAGCGTGTGCCGTCGGCTCGACCTCCAGAACGGGGATCTCCACATCATCAGCGACTTCTCCGATGGAGGTTGCCTCAACCTCGAGCGACTCCACCTCGATTTCCTCGACTGACACATCCTCGCCAAGGCTCGTCGCCTGGAGATCCGAGCGCGTGGTGCGCGGCGCGGGGATATCCTCTTCGCTGACCGTGGGCTCGATCTCCAGCACCGGCGCTTCGTCAGCCGGCGGCGCAGCAGCCGCTGGAGGCTCCACGACGGGCGGCTCCGCGGCGGGCGGTTCCGGCTCGGGCGGCTCGACTGCCGGCTGCGGCGCGGCTGGTGTCGGCGTGGCGCGAGCGGCCGGCGGAGGCGCGAGCGTCTCCGGCGTCAGCAACTGCAGGCCCTCGACCGCCTTGGTGACGCGCTGGAGTTCCTGCTTTGACTGCTTGCGGGGCTTCGGCTCGTCGACATCGAGGAAGACCAAGCCGCCGCCACCGCCCCCCGACGAGGCATCGCCTGCCTTGGGCTCCACCGTCGGGTCAATCTCCTTCATCTTCGAGGCAAACTTCTCGGACTCGTCCTCGAGGCCGTCCGCCGTCGCCTGCGTGAACCCAAGCTGCAACTGCTCGATCGCCTCATCCTTGCGGTCGGCCTTGACCAACTGGTCTGCGAGCATCAAGCGGACGTCGTGTTGGTCCGGCACCAACTCGGCGAATTCCTTCAGGGCCTTGAAGGCATCATTGAGATTCCCGGCCTTCTGCTGGCGACTCGCGTACTCCAGGAAGTTCTGGCGTGCGTCGCCCTTGAAGCCCTTCTCCGCGTGGATCTTCCCGAGCTTGTAGTAGACCAGGGTGCGCCCGGGCGACTGCCGGAGAATCTTGTTGCAGAGGGCGATTGCCGGGTTGAAGAAGCCACCGTCCGTGTAGTGGTCGACCGCCCGCTCCCAAATGGAGACGGCCTCCGGCAAGTTGCCGGACTTCTGCATCATGTCCCCCACGCGGTTGTACAGGGGGATATCGATGGGGTCTTCGTCGCCCGCCTCGTACGCCTCGATAATCTCGCGATAGACGTCGAGCGCCTTGTCGAGTTGCTTCTTGGCCTCGAGGTCGGCCGCCTTCTTCTTGAGCTTGACGATATCGGCCATTCGGGAAGACAGCGGGGAGACGGGGGCGGCCACCATAAAGCGCCAACGGCGCAAGTCCGTAAAACTACGCGCCAAACCCGTGCGGTGACAAGCGTTAGGCCCTGTCGGCGAGCCCCACGGCCGTCTTGCCGCCAACCCAGGTCGCGACACAGTGCCTATCCCCGTACCAATACGGGATTTCGCGATGGTCGCGGACGTCGAACAAGGCGAGGTCGGCGCAGTACCCGGGAGCGATTTGACCCAACTCCCCGGCCAGCCCAAGCGCGGCGGCCCCATTCACCGTCGCGGCCACGAAGGCCTCGGCCACACTCAGCCGCAACTGGCTCACGCCCAGCGTGAGCACGAGCGGCAGGTTGCCGGAGGGGCTGGTGCCCGGATTGAAATCCGAGGCGAGCGCCACGGCGCAACCTGCGTCCAGCAGCGCCCGCGCAGGCGCCTGCTTCGGCCTGCCGAGAAAGAGCATCGTGCCCGGCAGCAGAGTCGCCACCGTGTCGGCGGCCGCCAGAGCCTTGATGCCGTCGGGCGAGATCGCCGCCAAGTGGTCAGCCGAGGTCGCGCCGAGCTCGGCGGCGAGTTCTGCGGCCGCCGCGTGTTCGAGCTCATCTGCGTGCAGCTTGAGCAGCAGCCCATGTCCGCGGGCCGCGGTCAGCAGGCGCCGCGCTTCATCGGCCGTGTAGACCCCGGGCTCGCAGAACACATCGCAGAAGCGCGCCAGACCCTTGCGCGCCACGGCCGGCAGCATCTCGTTGATGACCAGGCCCAAATAGTCCTCGCGACTGCGCGGCGCCTCGCGGTACTCCAACGGGATCTCGTGTGCGCCAAGGAACGTGGGCACGAGGCGGATCGGCAGTTCCTGTTGCAGGCGCCGGATCGCACGCAGCGTGGTGAGCTCGGAGTCGAGCGAGAGACCGTAGCCCGACTTCACCTCGACGGTCGTGGTGCCGTGCGCCGCGAGGCGCATCAACCGCGGTCGCGCGAGGGCGACGAGTTCGTCCTCGCTCCGCTGGCGCAGGTCGCGCACCGAGCTGTGGATCCCGCCGCCGCGCTTGGCGATCTCGAGATAGCCCACACCCGCCGCGCGCAGCTCCTGTTCCTCGTAGCGCGGCCGTCCAAAGATCGCGTGCGTGTGCGAGTCCACGAATCCCGGCGCCAGCACGCCGCCGCTGCAGTCCACCTCGTGTGCACCACGATGCGTTGCACGAAGCTCTGCATCCGCCGCCACGTCGAGAACCTTGCCACCGGCATCGACCGCGACCCCGACCCCCTTTCGCACCACGGCGTCCCGCATCTCGGGGCCACGCCGCGCGCGTCCGGGGCCCGCGCAGGTCAGGACCTCGGCGGCGTTCACAAACAGCTGCGTTGCGGAAACACTCACGGGGATGCCACCAGGTCTTGAAAGCGATTCAACCGCAGCGGCGCCTGCGCCTCGCCGCGACAGGCGTAGAAGCAGCGATCACAGTCGATCGGTGCATAGCCGTCGTACGTGGACCAGTGCCCGTCCGCGGGAAAGTCCGGACAGCGCCGCACCTGCCCAAACGGGTTGATGTGGATCGTGTCCTGCCCCGAGCGGCAGGGCTCATTGAGCTCGCCGCGGAGATAGTGCGGGATCTGCCCGATGTAGTGGTCCGAATTCGAGATCGTGCCGCGTCGCCCGCGCTTGAAGGCCAGCAGCTCGCGCACCAGCTCGTCCACGCGCGCCAATTGCTCGGGACGCACCAGGTGCTCGCGATTGCCGTTCTTGAAGTCCGTGTACACGCTGAGGTTCACACCCACACGCATCCGCTCGGCCTCGCGCACCAGCGGCATCACCTCGTCGAGGTTGTCGTCCTTGATGACCGTGTTGAAGCGCACGGTCATTCCTTCGGCGCGCATCGCCGGGGCGACGGCGAGGATCTTCTTGGTGAGGCCGGGAATTCCGCGCGCCGCATCGTGGCGCCCATCGAGATAGTCCAACGAGATGTTGAACTGCCCGATGCCAGCCGCCCACAGCGAGCGCGCGCGATCGACCGAAAGCATCGCCCCGTGCGTGATGATCGTCGTGTACTTGGTGCGAATCGCGCGGTCCACGGCGGAGACCAGATCCTCGAGGTCGCTGCGCAGCAGCGGCTCGCCGCCGGTCCAGGTGATGAGCATCGGATTGAAATGCCGCGCCGCATCCACGAACGAGCGCAACTCCTGCGCCTTCTCCTCCGCCGGCGTCTTCCAGTAGTCGCAGAAGCCGCAGCGCGCGTTGCAGCGCATCGTGACCTCGAAGTGCACGAGCACCGGCCGACGCTGCAGGCGGAGCTTCGCGTACTTGTAGCTGAAGGGAACGAGGTCCCAGGGCTTGAAGCGGGTGCTCAGCACGCCGCGCTCAGGCCGTGCCCAGCATCGGCAGCTTGAGGCCCGTACGCCTCGCCGTCTCGATGGCGATGTCGTAGCCCGCATCCGCGTGACGTGCCACGCCCATCCCGGGATCGTTGGTCAGCACCCGCTCGAGTCGCTGACGCATCTCGTCCGTGCCGTCCGCGACGATCACCTGCCCCGCGTGCAGCGAATTGCCGATGCCCACACCGCCGCCGTGGTGGAAGCTCACCCAGCTCGCACCGCCCGCCACGTTCACGAGGGCGTTGAGGATGGCCCAATCGGCGACGGCATCGGTGCCATCCTTCATCCCCTCGGTCTCGCGGAAGGGCGAGGCCACGGAGCCCGTGTCGAGGTGGTCGCGCCCGATCGCGATTGGCGCCTTCAACTCGCCCGTGGCCACGAGGTCATTGAGCGCGACGCCGAACTTCGCGCGATCACCCTGCCCCAGCCAGCAGATTCGCGCGGGCAGCCCCTGGAAGTGGATGCGTTCGCGCGCCATCGTGATCCAGCGCTTGAGGTGTTCGTCGTGGGGGAACATCGACAGCACCAGTTCATCCGTCCGCGCGATGTCGGCCGGGTCGCCGGAGAGGGCGGCCCACCGGAACGGGCCCTTGCCTTCGCAAAACAGCGGCCGGATGTACGCCGGCACGAAGCCGGGGATCTCGAACGCGTCCTTCAAGCCAGCGTCAAAGGCCACCGTGCGGATGTTGTTGCCGTAGTCGAAGGCGATCGCGCCCGCCTGCTGCATCGCACGCATAGCGCGCACGTGCGCCACTGCGCTGGCCGTCGAGCGCTTCACATACTCGTTCGGATCGCTCTCACGCAGTGCCGCCGCGGCCTCCAACGACATGCCGTGCGGCACATAGCCGTTCAGCATGTCGTGCGCCGAGGTCTGGTCGGTGACCACGTCCGGTGTGATGCCCCGCTCCACCATCAGCGGCAGCACCTCCGCCGCATTGCCGACGAGGCCAACGGAGAGCCCGCGCTTGGCCTGTTGCGCCTCGCGGATCCAAGTCATCGCCTCGTCGAGATCCTCCGTCATCCGGTCGCAGTAGCCCGTGTCGAGCCGCTTCTGGATGCGCGTGGGATCCACGTCCACGCCAAGGATGGCAGCGTCGTTCATCGTCGCTGCCAAAGGCTGTGCGCCACCCATGCCGCCGAGCCCGGCGGTGAGCACGAAGCGGCCGGCGAGCGATCCGCCGAAGTGCTTGCGCGCCACGGCGCCAAAGGTCTCATAGGTGCCCTGCACAATGCCCTGCGAGCCAATGTAGATCCACGAGCCCGCCGTCATCTGGCCGTACATCATCAGGCCCTGGCGCTCGAGTTCGCGAAAGTGCTCCCAGGTGGCGAAGCGGCCGACGAGGTTGGAGTTCGCGATCAACACGCGCGGCGCGTGCACGCTGGTGCGGAACACCGCCACCGGCTTGCCGCTCTGCACGAGCAGCGTCTCGTCGTGCTCCAGCACGCGCAGGCTGGCCACGATGGCGTCGAAGGCCTCCCAGCTGCGCGCTGCCTTGCCGGTGCCGCCGTAGACCACGAGGTCGTCAGGGCGCTCGGCGACCTCGGGGTCGAGGTTGTTCATCAGCATGCGCAGGGCGGCCTCCTGCTGCCAACCCTTGCAGGAGATGGTCGTGCCGCGCGGCGCGCGAACGGTGCGGGGGGATGCGGTCGTGGCCATCCGTGCAATCTACTCGCCCGATGGCTGACAGGCGGTGCGGTCGCGGCGGCTGGCGCTCGTCCGCGTGCACGCGCTGCGCGGCTGCGCGGGTGCGCGGGTGCGCGGGTGCGCTAGGCGAACTCGCCCTGCGCGATCCCCTCGGCCAGCGTCTCGATATCCGGCCCCAGCACGCGATCCGCCTCGAGCTTCGCCACACGCGCGCGCACGGCGGCGTGCGCCCGCTCCACACCCGCGCCGGACTTGAGCGGACGCCGCGACTCCAGGCCCTGCGCCGCGCACATCAGCTCCACGGCGAGCACGTGCCGCAGGTTGTGCAGGATGCGTCGCAGTTTGATGGCCGCACCCATCGCCATCGGCACGACGTCTTCCTTGCTGCCGTCGGTGGGGATCGTATCCACGCTCGCCGGATGCGCGAGCACCTTGCACTCGCTCGTCATCGCCGCAGCGGTCACCTGCGCCATCATGAATCCGGAACTCACGCCGGCCGTGGCCGTGAGGAACGGCGGCAGGCCCTCGTTGAGGTCGGGATGCACCAGGCGATCCGAGCGCCGCTCGCTCATCACGGCGAGGTTGGTCATCGCGATGGCAAGGACATCCAGCGCCATCGCGGCAGCCTGACCGTGGAAGTTGCCGCCCGAAAGCATCGTGCCGTCGTCGAAGACCAGCGGGTTGTCGGTCGCCGCATTCAGCTCCGGCGTCACCAACGATTCGGCGAACTCCAGCGCCTGCAGCACCGGGCCGTGCACCTGCGGCATGCAGCGAAGCGCGTAGGCGTCCTGCACGCGCGGATCGTTGCTGCGATGCGACTCGCGGATCTCGCTGTTGGCGAGCAGTTCGAGAAAGCGCGCCGCCGAAGCCTGCTGGCCCGGCTGGCCACGTGCGGCGTGGATCCGCGCGTCGAACGCGGTCGGGGTCCCGAGCAGGGCCTCGAGCGTCATCGCGCCCGCGACGTGCGCGGCATCCCAACAGCGCCGCGCCTCGACCAGCGCCAGCGACGCCACCGCCGTGTGCGCCTGCGTGCCGTTGATCAGCGCCAAGCCTTCCTTCGGCCCCAGGGTCACTGGCGACAGACCGTGCGCCTTGAGCACCTCCGCCGCCACACCACTACCCTTGGCGTGCTGCAGCCGCCCTTCCCCGATCAACGACAGGGCGAGATGCGCCAGCGGTGCGAGGTCCCCACTGGCTCCGACCGAGCCCTGCTCCGGCACCTCCGGCCACAAGCCGGCGTTGAGCATCGCACACAGCAGTTCGGCCAGCTCCGGTCGTGCACCACTGAAGCCCTTGGCCAGGACATTCGCGCGCAGCAGCATCATCGCGCGCACCTCGCGCTCGGGCAGCCGCGGCCCCACACCCGCCGCGTGCGAACGCACGAGGTTCACCTGCAGCTGCACCAGCTGGTCCGCCGGAATGGCCACGTCTGAGAGTTTGCCGAATCCCGTGGTCACGCCGTAGACGGCGGCACCCTCGGCCGCGAGGCGCTCGACAATCTGACGCGTGCCGCCCATCCGCGCGCGCGCGGACTCGGACAGCCGCACCGTCCGCCGACCATCCGCCACATCGGCCACGTCGGCGATGCGCAGGCCCTGCCCCGTCAGTTCAAGAGTGTCCGCCACGTACGATGCTCAGCGATTGGGAAGCGAGGTGGGCTGCCGGTAGGTCTGGCGATCGTAGTCGAGCTTGATCTCCGGCTGCGCCTTCAGCGAGATGAAGAAGGTAAACGCGAAGTTGCCGTTCGGCGCCTGCGTGAATCCGAAGATCGCACGCCAGTCGTGCAGGTCGCGCTGCAGCGTCACCACCTGCGCCGCGAACTGGCTGCGCTCCACGTCGTACGTCGTGTTCCACGACGCCGCCCACTTGGGCGTGAGGTTGAAGCTCGTGCGCATTCCCACCGATGTCGTGGCGGGCACGCGATAGAACGTGCCGCCGCCAGTGCCTTGGCTCTGGTCAAGATCCGTCGGACGTTGCCGCTCCGCCTGCGCCAGGCAGAACTCGTAGGTCGGCAGCCCAATCAGATCAGCGCACTCGGCGCGGGGATCGAAGGTGACCACGCGTCCACCGACGGGCGGGCGCTGCCGCTGCTGGCTCACGGAAAAGTTCGCCTGGAAGCCCTGCCCCGTCTGGATCTGCTGCACCGCGCCGCGCCCGCGCGTTCCCGTGATGCCGCCACGGCCCATCTGGTTCGGATTCAGGCCCGAGACCATTCCGCCACCCATGGCGTCGGGGCCGCTCTGATCGTTCGTGGACGCGACGGCACCCGGCGTCAGATCCGCCCCAAACAGCTTGGCCACGCCGCGCACGATCGCCGAGTTGCGGTTGAGGTTGAAGCCGAAGCGCACCGCCTCGCGATACGGCTTGAAGACGGCCGTATCGCTGAGCACGCTGCCCTGGAACAGCGAGTAGTCCACGCCGAGGTCGAAGCCTGGCAACAGGTCGGAGCGGAAGGTGTAGCCGGCGCGGTCGGTGGCGAAGCCCGTACGTCCGGTCTGTCGCTGCAGCTCGAAGTCGTAGACCAGGGGCGTGAACTGCAGCGAGGCGAGGCGAATCTTCTGCGACGCCTTCGTGGTGTCCGCGTTGCGCATCTTCGCTTCGAAATTCGTGTTGAACCCAAGCGTGAGTCGGTTCTGCGCCAGTCCGCCCAAGTAGCCCACGGTGGACTTGCCCAGCGCCTCGAGGTACTCCGGGTTCACCTCCGCCTCCGGCGAGTAGCTCCAGGAAAGGGTCGGCGAGATCGCGTGGCGAATCCGCTCGACCGGCCCGATGCCGGGCAACAGCCGGTAGAGCGTCGGGGATACGCCGGCGCCGTAGCTGACGCGCTTGGACTGCGTGACCCAGGCCCCGTTGGTGCGCTCCGAGCGCACGAAGGTGCCCGAGGGGTCCACGTTCGAGAGGGCGACCAGCGGCGCGAAGTTCCAGGTGCCCTTCAGAAACTGCGGCAGGCCGACACTCAGGTTGTAGTCCGCGGTGGACTTGAACGTGCGCGCATAGACGCGATCAATCGACCGCGTGGGATCCAGCGGATCGGGCACGGTCTTGATCTCGGGGAACTCGTTGGCTTGGTCGTTGAGCCGGAAATCCGCCTGTACCTGGAAGTCCCAGACCTTGAACGGCAGGCCCATCTGCAGGGTCGTGGTGCGCGAGTCGCGGCGCAGCCGCGTCGAGTCGAGACCAGCCGGCGTGTTCTGATACGCCCAGGTGAAGTCACCGACCGCATCCAGCTTCAACCGTTCGGAGGTGGAAAAGGCGAGCGACGGCGTGACCACGAAGTTCTCGCCAAGTGTCAGCGGCTTCGAGGCGACGTTCACCGAGGGGAAGTCGCGATCGATCTGGTCGCGCCCCAGGTATTGCCGCTGCGTCCCACCGACGTTGATGGCGAAGGGTCCCTGCTGCCGGGACAGGTTGGCCTGCGACGAGATGGTCGCCAGCGCCATCATCGGATTGATGGTCGTCTGCCGGCCCACCTGCGTGTTGGTCATGTAGTTCATGTTCGTCGTGAAGCGCGTCCTCGACGAGAACTCCTGCTGGTGCGACCAACTCAGGGCGAGGTTGCGCGAGCCCGACGAGATCGAGTTGCGCGAGACCGCGATCCCGCCGCTGAGGAAGCGATCGAGCCAGCGATAGCGCAGCTCTCCATTCAACCGTACCCAGCCCGGATCCTGCGCGGTGGCGCGGGCCGCCGAGCGCCAATCCATCGAGACCTGCGCGTCCACGTAGTCGCTGAGCGCGAAGTAGTAGCCGAGGTTCTCGATCGTGCGGCGGTAGGTCGGCGAGTTGCGCACGACTTCCGAGAAGCCCGCCCGCGGCGTGAGCAGGCCGGAGCGCCGTCCCGTGCGGATGTCCTGGAAGATGAACGGCAACCAGGCCACCGGCACGTCGCCGATGTAGAGGATCGCCGGCCGCGCCACGATCACGCTGTTGCTGACCCGCTTCAGTTCCTTGGCGAGAAAGTGGTAGTGCGGGACCGAGTCCAGACAGCTGGTGATCAAGCCGTCACGCCCGTAGACCGTGCTGCGGTCGCTGGCGGAGTCGGAGGCGAAGGCCGCGCGATGCGCCTGCACCTTCCAGTCCTCGCCCGAGTTGGCCGTCGTCGAGAAGTCCTGGGTGCGCCCCTCGCGGTTCACGAGGTCGTAGGTCATCTCCTTGAGCCCGACAATGTCATCGCCGCGCTCGGGGTCGCGCATGGTGATGGTGTCGCCCCGCGCGGCAATCATCTTGGTGCTGTCGTTGTACTGGATGGTTTTCGCCACCAGCATCGTCGAGTCGCGCTTGACGGCGGCGCGCGCGCTATCGCCGACCAGCGACATCGTGCGCGTGGCCGCCTCGAATCCCACGGTGTCGCCCTGGTAGCGCACCACGCCGTAGCCGGCACGTTGCAGCAACGCGGTCATCACGGAGTCGTCGGGGATCCAATTCACCAGCGGGGCACGCTCGCGGACGCCGCTGCTGTCGCGGCCCTGCGCGCGCTTGCTGGTGTCGGCCTGCTGCCGCGGCGTTGGTGGGGGCGGCGTCACGACGCGCTCCGAGGGCGGCGGCCGGCGCGGCTGCCCCGGTTGCTGCGCTCCCAACAGCGCCGGCCCGAGCAGCGACAACGCAAGGACGACAGTCAGCGTCTGCGTGAGTGTAGCCGCCCACCCCGCATCCAGCGCGCCCGCCGCGGCGGGGCGCCACGGCAGGTTCCTCACGCCGTCTCTCCGCCGATGCTGTTCTGCGCCAACCGCTCGCGCTTCTTCCGCGAGCGCTCCACGAACCAACTCAGCACGATGCTGACCTCGTACAGCCCATACAGCGGCACGCCCAGCATCAGCGTCACGATGATGAGGTCGCCCGGCGTGATGATGGCGCCCAGCAGGAAGCTCCCCACCAAGGCGTGCCGCCGAAACTTCGCCAGCAGACGCGGATTCACGAGCCCGAGCGCGCTCAGCGCGAGGATCACGATCGGCAGCTGGAACGACCCACCAAAGGCCAGGCACAGCGTCACGGCAAAGCCGAAGTAGTCCGCCGCCGAGATCATCTGCTCCAACGTGTTGCTCTGGAACGAGAGCAACACCCCGAACATCGCCGGCAGCACGAACTGCACGCAGAGATACACGCCTGCGACGAAGAGCAGCGTGGAGCCCATCAGGACCGGCACCACGACCTTTTTCTCGTGCGGATGCAGCGCCGGCGAGAGGAAGGCCCACACGTGGTACACGATCACCGGCGACGCCGCGACGAGGCCGAGCCCGAACGACACCTTGAGCACGATGGCCATCGGGTCCATCGGATGCGTGTAGACCAGCTTGCCGCTCGGCAGAAAGGGCAGGATCGGCTGCGCCAACAGGCCAATCACATCGTACTGCCAGACGATGGCGAAGGCCGTGAGCATGCACAGCACCAGCGCGCCAAGCGCCCAGAAGAGCCGCACGCGCAGCTCTTCCAGGTGGTCCAGAAATGGCATCTCGGCCGGTGTCTTCTTGCTCATCCGTCGGCTATGGGGCGGCCGGGCCGCCCTCCCTCCTACGGTCTACGGGACCGGAGGAACTCCTGCGCGAGGAGCGCGGCATCGGACCGCGGATACTGGTCCACGATCTGGCGATACAACGACTCGGCCTGGTCATTCTGCCCGATGCTCCGGTACGCCGTCGCGCGCTTGTAGAGGGCGTTGGGCGCCTGATCCGACCGCGGATACCGCTGCACCACCAACGCGTATACCGAGTCCGCAGCGACGCCGTTCCCCTCGTCCGCCCAGGTCTCGGCCACGCCATAGAGCGCGGGAGGGGCAAGGTCGGAGGTCGGATGCGCCGTCAGGAGCTGCAGGAAGGCCGCGCGCGCCGACGAACTCGAACCGCGTCGCAGCTGGTCCTGCCCCATCTGGTACAGTTGGGCCGGTCCCGGAGGCGCGCTCGGACGCGTGGCCATCGTGGAGTCGGGCCGCGCACCGCGCGTCGTATCCGGCGGCGGCGGCGCCGCCAACTCGGCCGCCCGCGCCTCGAGCTCCGAGCGCAGATCCATGATGCGCCGCTGGCTCTGGCCGGTGAGCTCCTGAATCATGATCAACTGCTGCCGCACCGAGCGCATTTCCTCGCCGAGGTCACCGCGCAGGCGGTTCAGCTGGACATTGGCCTGGTGCGCGGTGTCCGCGAGCTCGGCCAACAGCGCCGTCACGCGGGCGAGGTCCTTCTCCATCTGCGCGCGAAGGGCGGAATCGCCGGCCGCGCGCTCGGCCCGGATGACCTGCAGGTCCTGCTGGAGGATCCGGACATCATTGCGGGTCGCGAAGCACGCGCCGGCCGTCAGGATGACGACCGGCGCGAGCCACGGACGGAAAGTGCGACCGATCACGGGAGGCGAAGCGTCTCCCCACCCACGATGATCTCGAACTCGTCACGACGATTGCGCGACCAGTTGTCCTCACCCATGCCCATCATCGCCGGGCGATCCTCGCCGAACGAGACGGTCTCGATGCGGTCGGCGGCGATGCCCTGGTCCACCAGGTACTGCTTGGCGGCGGCGGCGCGACGCTGGCCGAGGGCCATGTTGTAGGCGTCGGACCCGCGGTCGTCGGTGTGGCCGGCGATGCGGATGCGGACGTTCATGTTCGCGCGGAGCAGCGGCAGCTTGGCGTCCAGCACGGCACGCGCATCCGTGCTCAGCGACGACTGGTCGTAGCCGAAGTAGATCACCGTCGCGAAAGCGGTGCGGGCGGCGGCGATGGCGGCAGCGCGCTCACGGGCGGCACGCTCCTCGGCCTCGCGGCGGGCACGCTCAGCGGCCTCACGCTCGGCGCGGGCACGGGCCTCGGCCTCGGCGCGGGCGCGCTCCTCGGCGGCACGACGCGCGGCGTCGATGGAATCCTGGTTGATGACCGGCGCCGGCGGCGGCGGCGGCTCAGGCTGGCGGCAAGCGGCCGACACAACGGCCGCAACGGCCAGGGCGGCGACTACGGAGATACGAGCGTTCATGGGTGTCCTCGAAAGGAGTGCTGGTGAGGGAGGGTATCCTGCTAAGGACGAGCGGAGGGACTACTTCGGCACGGCCAGACGCGGTGACCACGAACCCTGGCGCGCCATCGCGCCGAAGGTCAGCTGCCGCATCCGACCGGACTCGGTGTCGAGGACCCACAACTGCCGGCTCCCCGAGCGATTGGACGTGAAGACCAGATGTCGTGCATCGGGTGCCCACGTCGGTTGTTCATTGATGCCTTCGATCGTGTGCTGCTTCACGCTCCGGTCGCGCAGGTTGATCGTCGCGACCTGGAAGCGTCCTTCAATCTGCGTCTGGAATGCCACGTAGCGTCCATCGGGTGCCCACGACGGATCCGAGCGGTACGACTGGTCGCCGAAGCCCGTCGTGGTCAGCCACTGCGGGTTCGCCCCGTCAGCATCAGTAATATATATCTCGGGACGGCCGAGGCGACCACTTGCGAAGGCGATACGCCGCCCATCGGGTGAGAAACTCGGCGAGATGTTGTCGGTGCCCCGACCCACGGTCACACGGCGGGGCCCATCACCGCCCTGCACCTGCACGGCCCAGAGATCGGTGCCGTCCGTGCCGTGCGAGAAGACGAGGCTGCGCCCGTCCGGCGAGAACGCGGGCGTCGCGTTCATGCCATCGCTGAACGACACGCGGCGCGCCGTGTTGGCCTCGAGGTCACGCAGCAGGATGTGCGAGCCATCGTCGGCCTGCTCCATGTAGGCAATCATCCGCCCGCTGGGATGCCAGGCCGGGTAGTTGGCATTGCCCACGCCAGGGACGGGCCGCGCATTGGCGCCATCCGAGTCGACCATCCACAACGTGCCCGCGCGGTTGAACAACACACGCGTGGCCGCGACGCCCGGTACACCGGTCACCCAGCGTTCGACCTCGTCGCTCACGGCGTGTAGCGCCAGCCGCCACTCGGCGGACAGCGGCGCGCCGTCGAGTACGAAATCCTTCTGCTGCATCACCCGTGCGGCGCCCACTTCGTGCACGGTGACCGACAGGACACCGCCCATCTTCTCCGACAGCTCGAGGACGGCCGCCGCTCCCAGTTGCGCATACAGCGGATAGTTCAGCGCACCGGGCTGTCTCACGCCGGAGTCGGGCACGATCACCGAGATGCGGTCGCCGAAGTCGAGGTCGCGGGAGATGATGGTGCGGATCGAGTCCGCGAGCCCACCGGTCATCGGCAGGACGTAGAGCCCCGGGCGCGTCCCGGCAGCGTAGGTCAGCCCAATGCGCACACCTTCTTGCGCGTCGGTGACGATGGGTGCGAGCGCGCCGGCAGCGAGCACGACGGCCGTAACAAGATGTCGGGCGGCGAGGCGATGGGTCATCGCAGGCGCGCCGGGTCGAACGCGAAGGTCACGGGCAGGATGTCGTCGGAGAAACCCGTCGGCAACGGGCCAAATGCGCGCGCGGCGGCCTCCACGGCCCCCTGCGCCTCGAGATCAAATGCAAAATTGCCGCTTGGCGTGATGAACCGGAAACCGGTCATCGAACCGTCGCGGCGGATGAAGAAGAACACCTCGGCCTTGAGCGCACCCGGGTTGCGTGGGTTGAAGTTCTGCGCCACCTGGCGGACGATGTTCTGTAAGTACCCAGGGAACGGGAATTCGATGCCTTCCGTGCGCACCGTCGCCACGTCAGTCCCGGTGCTCCCCATCTCGCCGCCACCGGCCGTCGGTGCCTTCGTGGCGTCCACGCGCTCTGTGCTCTTCTGCGAGATGTTCGGCGTGGCGCGGGTGGTCGGTCGCGCGGCACGCGTCGGCGGCTTGATGGGCGCAGCCTTTACCGGATCCGGCGCCTCTGCCTTCGGCGGCGCCTTCGCGGTGGGCTCGGCGGCGGGTGGCGTCTCTCGTACCACACCCGACTGACGAGGGCCCGGAGGGGCCGCGACCAGATCCACGCGATACATCGGAGGCAGCGCCGGCGCCGGCGCAGCCTTGTAGATCACGAACGGCACGGCGACCGCTGCGTGCAGCAGCAGCGACAGGGCAAAGGCACCGCCGAGCCCCGAACGCGGGCGCACGGCGGCACTCACCGTGCGACGTCCTCCGGCTCGGCGACGAGACCGATATTCCCCACGCCCGCCCCGCGCATGATCGCCAGCACCTCCACGACGCGTCCGTACGGGACGCCTTGGTCCGCCCGGAGATAGACACCCTCGCGCCCGGCCTGGTTGGCCAGCGTCCGGAACGTCCCGCGGAATTCGCTGAGGGAAAGCTGCACGTCGTCGGCGAAGATGCGCCCGTCGCGGGTCACCGAGACCACCAGCGCGCTACGTGCGTTCAGCGGACGCGCCTCGGCCCGCGGCAGCGACACGTCCACCCCGCCCTGCATCATCGGCGCCGTGATCATGAAGATGATCATCAGCAGCATCATCACGTCGATCAGCGAGACGACGTTGATCTCTGCCTGCAGGGGCGTGCGCTCCCCGCGCCCGCGGCGACGCATGCTAGAGCCGTCCTTCGCGTGCCATCAGCGCGATGACCTCGGAGCCGAAGCCGTCGAGGTCGCCGTCAAAGCGGTTGAGTCGCGCCGCGAAGATGTTGTAGCCGAAGTAGGCCGGGATCGCGACCGCCAGCGCCGTCGCCGTGGCGATGAGCGCCTCGGCGACACCCGGCGCAATGGCCGCAAGGTTTCCCGAGCCGCCGCGGGCCACGCCGAGGAACGCCTCGATGATGCCCAACACGGTGCCGAGCAGGCCGAGCAGCGGGCTCACGGACCCGATCATCGCCAAAGTCGGGATGTAGGTGCCGAGGCGATCACGTTCCGTGTTCGTCTCGGCGTCGAGCACGAGGCGCAATGCCTGCACCTGCGAGGCGCTGAGCTGCGCCGGCGCCCCGTCCTGCCCCTTCACCATTCCCGTCTCGGTGAGGAACTGCAGCGCGCGCTGGAGGACGCGCGTGTGCGCGCTTGGCTTGGAGCGCTTGGCCAGCGTCGCCACCGACTCGAGGCGCGATCCCTTGTGGAACTCCTTCATGAAGTCCGCGGCCGACTTCTCCGCGCGCCGGAAGGCCAGCCACTTGGCCAGCATCACCGACCACGAGAGCAGCGACAGCACGAGGAGCACGACGAGGACGACCTTGGTCTCGTCGGACGCGTTCAGGACAAGGTCCAAACGCGTGGACGGGATGGCGGAGCGGACCTGCAGGAGGAAGATCACCGGGATGCGAACCAGGAATAGGTCTGGGCGAGGCCGTCCTCGAGCGGCACCTTCGGCGTCCAGCCGAGGCCGCTCGCGGCCTTCGCGATACTCACGACCGAGCGCTGCTGTTCCCCGGGTCGCGCGGGCGCGTGTTCGAGCCCGACCTTCTTGCCCGACGCCCGCATCAGCGACTCGGCCAGCTCGACCACCGAGGTCTCGCGTCCGGTCCCGATGTTGAAGGCACGGTCATCGACGCGGCCCGCCGGGATGGTCGGCAGCGCGGCCGCCAGCACGTGCGCCTGGGCGACATCGCCCACGTAGACGTAGTCGCGGGTCTGCTTGCCGTCGCCGAACACCTTGAGGTCGGTGCCGTCGATGATGCGCTGGCAGAAGATGGCAACCACGCCGGCCTCGCCGTGCGGGTCCTGCCGCGGCCCGAACACGTTCGCGAAGCGCAGCGCGATGTAGTCGAGCCCGTGGATCCGCGCGTAGTACGAGAGGTAGAGCTCGGTCGAGAACTTGGCGATCCCGTAGGGGCTCTCGGGATCCTTGGGATACGTCTCGACGTTTGGCGGCTCCACGAAGTCGCCGTAGACGGCGCCGCCGGTGGACGCGAAGACGAACCGCGTCGCGCGACCCGACTGACGGATGGCCTCGACGAGATTCAGCGTGCCCCGGATGTTGACGTCGACGTCGAAGCCGGGATCGGCCACGGACTTGCGCACGTCGATCTGCGCCGCGAGGTGGCAGACGAGGTCGAAGTTGCCGTCACGGATGAGCTCGGCGGCCTCTTCGGAGCGGATGTCGGCCCAGACGAAGCGTGCGCCGGCGGGAACCTGGTCCTGCTTACCGCTCGAGAGGTTGTCGAGCACGGTCACCGACCAGCCGGCCGCGAGCAACGCGTCCGTGACGTGCGAGCCAATGAATCCAGCACCACCGGTGACGAGGGCGTGTTTGGGAGTCATCCCTCGAAGATATCCGGTGGCGCGGCCGCTTCCTACTCCGTCAGGGCATCTTCCCGGTGACGACCGCCGTCGTCCCCGCACCGACACCACCATCGGACTGGCTGATGATGATGGCGCTGGCCCCCCACTGCGTGACACGGACCACCTGCGCCACCGCGATACGCTGCGGCGCCAGTGACGCACCGGTCTCCCGGGCAGCCCGCGGCCGCAGCAGGGTGAGTTGGTCGCCCGGCACCAAGCCGTCGCTGGCCCCCGCGGCGAGAATCAGCTGATGGCCGACCGGCGGTAGGACGGGGTCGCTGTAGACGTAGGCGACGCGAGTCTCGAGGCCGAACTCGACGTGCTGCGGCGTCGCGCCCTCGGCAATGACCAGCGTGTCCAGGGGCATCAGGCCGTGCGTCTCGAAGACATCCTCGAACTTGTTGAGCAGCACGCCCCGAGCGACTCCATCGGCGGCGTCGGCGCTCAACCGTACGATGCCGGTGGGGACCACGACGCGTCCTTCGTTCTCAATCGTGGGGCCGTAGCGGAAGACGAGATACCGTTCGTCCTTGAGGCCTTGTGCGCCCTGAGGAGGCCGGACAATCACGGTCTCGAAGAGCTGGATGGGTCGTTCCGTCAAGTCGACGCGCACGCCCGCCGCCTCGCTCGAGGTCTCGATCCGACCCGCGCCCTGGACCCCGTTGGCATCCCACAAGAACGGCGCCTGCATGAAGTCGCCGCTCCGAACGGCCGCGGGTGCTGAGCGTAACAGCAGCGACGTGCGCTCCCCGCGCACGACGCGATAGCGCTCAGGATTGAAGATCGTCATCGCCGGCGGCTCGGCATCCGGCATAGGGGTCGGCATAGGGGCCGTGGTGTCAGGCATCTGGGCCACCGGCGCGGCTTCATCCGGCGGGGTCCCCGGCGTCGGCATCACATCGCCATCGACCACCAGCACCTGGTCCGGATAGATCCAGTGCGGATCGGCGACCGTGCCCGTGTTGCGGCGGTAGATCTCGGGCCACTTGAACGGGTCGCCAAGATAGGTCTGCGCGAGGTCCCAGAGGGTATCGCCGGGCTTCACGGTATGCGTCCGGCCCGTGCCCTGTGCCTCGATCGCCAGAGGCGAGAGGGCCAGGCCGAGCAGGACGGTCGCGAGGGTCGGTCGGAGGGCACGCATCGGACTACTCTCGGGTGTGGGATACGGCAGCGCCCCCGGCGCGGGGGCGCGCTGGGGCGGTCTCAGGGGTGGACGACCGGACCGGCGGTGGTGCAACACGGCCCGAGGGCCACCCCAGGCCGACCGCCCCCGCGGGGCTCGTCCTTCAAATACTGAGTCGAACCGCCCCAGACGGAAAGGGCGGCCCCGGATGGGGCCGCCCAAACCGCCGAGATAGTGAGTCGCGGGCTCAGAACGGCAGGTCGTCGTCCCCGTCCATCGCCTCGGGGAAGTCCGAGAAGCCGGCGTCCCCGCCCTTGCCACCGGCGGCCGCCTTGGACGGACGCGGGGCATCGAAGCCCTCGCCGCCGCCCCGGCCACCGAGGAGGAGGATCTCCCGCACGTTGATCTCGGTCACGTAGCGAGTCTGCTTGTCCTTGTCCTCGTACTGCCGGTACTCGATGCGCCCCTCGACGTAGAGCTTGTCGCCCTTCTTCACGTAGCGCTCGATGATGTCCGCCAAGCCGGTGCCGCGCGAGCCGGCGTTCCACGCCACGCACTTGTGCCACTCCGTCTTCTCCTGCTTCTCCCCCGCCTGCGAGTTCCACTGCCGGCTGGTGGCCAGCGAGAACTGCGCGACCTTGCTGCCGTTTGGCGTGGTCCGGATCTCGGGGTCGGCGCCGAGGTTTCCGATGAGGGTGACTTTGTTCAAGCTGCGGCTCACAAGGCCTCCTGGTATGGGTCAGTCCGCGCCGGCAGTCTAGGGGCGGCGCGACCGAGCGCTGGTATCGTGGTGTTCCACTCCAAAGCTAATCCCTGCGGCCAGCGCGGTCAGCGGGTTACTGGAGGCTCCGACGCATCAGCACCGCATCCTCGGTGGGATGCTGGTAGTAGGCCCGCCGCCGACCGACGACGTCGAATCCGCGCGACCGGTACAGGGCCTGCGCCGCCTCATTGCTGGCTCGCACCTCGAGATAGATCGCGAGCGTCGCGTGGGCCTGGGCGAACGCCAGCAGGTCGTCGAGCAACGCCGCGGCGATGCGTTGTCGCCTGAAGGCGGTCGCGACCGCGAGGTTCGCCAACTCGGCTTCGTCAGCGACGTGCCAGGACACGCTGTACCCCTGCACGGCACCATCGACCACGGCGACACGGAGCCGAGCCGTGGTCGAGCGCAGGACCTCTCGGAAGCTCTCCGCGCTCCAGGGATCCGAGAAGCTCGCGCGCTCGAGCGCGACGAGGGCCGGGACATCCGCCGCCGTGGCATCGCGCAGCTGCGGTGCGGAAGCCGATTCGCGGGTCACAGCAGCAGGCGCCCGTGCGCCGCTTCCCATTTCACCTGCGCCTCGGCCAAGCGGCCATACACAGGTTCCCAAGCGGCCAGATCCACCGGCCCGGCCGCGAGCGTAAGCGCACCAGCACGCAGTAGTCCCCGCGCGTGCGGTGCAGCCTGCAGTTCGGCGTCGGGTCCTATCGGCGAGGCGACAAGCGCTTCAGCCCTGGCCGCGACTTCGCCGGCCGGCGCGAGCCCGAGGGATTCCACGCGCTCAAGCTGCCCATCCCCCGCCACCGTGACCAAGGCGAGGTACCGGTCGCCGCGCATGGCGTCGAGCGTGGCGAGCCATCGCCCGCCCTGCGCCGTCCGCGGGTCCGCCGCGACGATGAGCGCCAAGGATGGCACGGCGAACAGCGGGCGATCGAGCCCCTGCGCGAACCCCTTCGCGGCGGCTCCGACGACACGCAACGACGTGAAGCTGCCGGGTCCGGCGCCGCACACGATGCGTGTGAGCGCTGCCGGTTCGACGCCCGCGTCAGCGAGCGCCGCGATGACCGCCGGCAGGAAACGCTCCTCGCGCTCGCTGCGCATCGTCACGCGACGTTCGGCGAGCAGGGCGCCGTCACGGATGACCGCAATCGTTCCCTCTCCAACGGCGGCGTCCAGCGCGAGGCTCAGTCCGTCCACGAGAGACTCCTGACGTCAACGCGCCCCTGGACATGCTCGAGCCTCAGCGCGCGTGCGTCGGCGGGCAGCGCATCTGCCGCGCGTTCCGGCCACTCGATGAGGACAACGTCACCCGACGCGAGGATGTCATCCCAGCCCAGTTGGGCGAGCTGGCCCGCGTCGCGGAGCCGGTAGAGATCGAGATGCCAGACCGTCCCCCGCGCCGAGCCGTACTCGTGCACCAGCGCATAGGTCGGGCTCGTGACGTCCTCGGTGACACCGAGGCCAGCCGCGATGGCTTGCGTCAGCGTCGTCTTGCCCGCCCCGAGGTCGCCGGAGAGCGCCACGACCGCCGGCGCGCGCAGCATGGCACCGTAGGCCTCGCCCCAGGCACGCAGCGCCGATTCGTCCAGCTCAGCGCGTGGCACGCCGCGCCCCGAGGCGATCAGCGCTTCGCACGCGCGGCCCGCGGCGAGCTGTCCCCCATCGCCGCCTTCAGATCGAAGAGCTCGTCACGCAGACGCGCCGCCGTCTCGAAGTCGAGATTCTTGGCCGCCGTGCGCATCTCCTCCTCCAGCCGCTGCACAAGGCCGGGCAGGTCGTCCGTGCCGTAGGCGCGCTGGGCCTCCGCCACCTTCTTCTGCTTCTTGCCACGGCGGCGGTCGCTCTCGCGCTCCTCCGTGCCCTCGCGCGCATCGGCCACGCGCGTGCTGAAGCGTACTTGGTCATGCGACTTGCGCACGCCGGCCGGGACGATGCCGTGCGCCTTGTTGTGCTCCTCCTGCACCGCGCGGCGCCGCGAGGTCTCGTCGAGGCAGCGCTGCATCGAGCCCGTGACCTTGTCGGCGTAGAAGATCGCCCTGCCCTCGACGTGCCGCGCCGCGCGGCCCACGGTCTGGATCAGCGAACGGTCGGAGCGGAGGAAGCCCTCTTGGTCCGCGTCGAGGATGGCCACCAACGAGACTTCGGGGAGATCCAGTCCCTCTCGCAGCAGGTTGATGCCGATGAGCACGTCGAACTCGCCGAGGCGCAGGCCGCGGACGATCTCCATCCGCTCGATGGCATCGATGTCGGCGTGCATGTAGCGCACCCGCACCCCGACCTGCGCGAGATAGTCCGTCAGATCCTCGGCCATGCGCTTGGTCAGCGTGGTGACCAATACTCGCTCGCCCTTTCGTTCGCGCAGCCGAATCTCGTGCAGCAGGTCGTCCACCTGTCCCTTCACCGGTCGGATCTCGATCACCGGATCCAGCAGGCCCGTAGGGCGAATCACCTGCTCGACGACCACGCCCTCGGAGAGCTTGAGCTCCAGCTCGCCCGGCGTGGCGCTGACCATCACCGCGCGCGGCGTGAGGGCGAGAAACTCGTCGAACATCAGCGGGCGGTTGTCCAGCGCGCTGGGCAGGCGGAAGCCATACTCGACCAGCGTCGTCTTGCGGGCGCGGTCGCCATTGAACATCCCACCGATCTGCGGCAGCGTCACGTGCGACTCGTCCACGATGACGAGGAAGTCGTCGGGGAAGTAGTCAAAGAGCACGGCCGGCCGCGCGCCAGGCTCGCGGCCGGCGATGATGCGCGAATAGTTCTCGATGCCGGGACAGGTGCCGATCTCCAGGAGCATCTCGATGTCGAAATTCGTGCGGCTCTCCAGCCGCTGCGCCTCGAGCAGCTTGCCGGCCTCCTTCAGCGCCGCCAGCCGCTCCACCAACTCGGCGCGAATCTCCTTCACTGCGCGCTCGATCGTCGGGCGCGTGGTCACGAAGTGCTTGGCCGGATACACCGCCGTGCGCTGCAGCGGCGTGATGGTCTGGCCGGTCAGCGGATCGATCTTGCTGATGCGCTCGATCTCGTCGCCGAACATCTCGATGCGCACGGCCTGCTCCTCGTAGGCCGGCAGGATCTCCACCGTGTCGCCGCGCACGCGGAAGGTGCCGCGCTCGAACGAGGCATCGTTGCGGCCGTATTGGATGGCCACCAGCGCCTTGAGGATCTTGTCGCGCGGGATCTGCTGGCCGACGTGGAGCTGGACCATCGAGGCGCGATAGGTCTCCGGATCGCCGAGGCCGTAGATCGCCGACACCGTGGCGACGATGATGACGTCATCGCGCTCCATCAGCGACGACGTCGCACGCAACCGCAGCCGATCGATATCCTCGTTGATCGACGCGTCCTTCTCGATGTACGTGTCCGAGCTGGGGACGTAGGCCTCGGGCTGGTAGTAGTCGTAGTACGAGATGAAGTACTCGACGGCGTTGTTCGGGAAGAAGCCCTTGAGCTCGCCGTAGAGCTGCGCCGCCAACGTCTTGTTGTGCGACAGCACCAACGCCGGCTTGCCGAACTGCTGGATGACATTGGCCATCGTCATCGTCTTGCCGGAGCCGGTGACGCCCAGCAGCGTCTGGAAGCGGTCACCGCGCGCGAGGCCGGCGACCAACTCGCCGATGGCGCGCGGTTGGTCGCCCGCCGGCTGGAAGGGCGCCTGGAGCGAGTAGGTCACGGGCCGCGCGTGGGCGCTACATCCCGGGGAACAGGGCGCGCTGCCAGGGAATGCCCCAGAGCACCAGCGCCATCGTGATGCCCGAGAAGATCAGCGCCAGGCGGTGCCGCGCCGCGTCTGTCGCGGCGTTCTTGGCGACGAGGCTCCCCACCGTCATCAGGATGGCAGCGATCACCATCACCGTCGGGTGCTCGATGACGACCTTTCGCGTCGCGGCATCGGCCATCACGGCGGCCATGTCACGCATCGCCGCCTTGACGGTCGGGCTGAAGAGGAAGAGCAGGAGCCCGAGCAGCAGCTGCAGGTGGAGCGCGCCCATGAACATCGCCGTGAACTTCCGTGTGGCGGCGTAGGGGCGGTCGCCCGAGAGTCCCTGGAACGCGCGCAGCACGGCGAGCACGCCGAGCGCGAGGACGATCCAGCGAACCAGGTTGTGCGAGTGGAGGATGGCGGCGTGCATGGCGGACCGGAGAAGTGGAGGGACGGGCGAACTCGGAAGATACGATGCGTGGGAGCCCGCATAGGATTCCCTGCTCGCTGCCACCCGGCCTCGCAGTTGCCGCCGTGTGCCCGCCAAGCGGGCCCGGCGCCCGCGCCTAGCCCTCCTCCGCCCCCAGCCGCTCGCGTCGAGCCACCTCACTCACGCCCTTCACCCGGCGCGCCGTCTTGATGATGCGCTCCAAGTGCGCGAGGTTTTCGACCTCGACCAGCGCGGAACCGGACACGCGGCCGTCGATGGTCTTGAGTTCGAGCGAGCGGATGTCCGTCCCCGTGCCGCTCACCGCGGCGGCGAGGTCTGCGTAGAGCCCGCGTCGGTCCGTGCCCTCGATCGAGAGCCGGATCACGAAGCGCTCGCCGGCCGTCTCCTGCCAGTCGATCTCCAGCCGCCGCTCGGGCTCGTGGCCGAGGTGCAGCAGGTTCGGGCAGTCCTGACGATGGATGCTCACGCCGCGCCCACGCGTCACGTAGCCCACGACCTTGTCGCCCGGCACCGGCTGGCAGCACTGCGCGTAGCGCACGAGCAGGCCGTCGGCGCCCTGGATCTTGAGGCCGCGCGAGGTCCCCGGGCGCCGCATGCGATCGATAAGCCGCTCAAGCGGACTCGGCTTGAGGACCGCGGCCTCGCTCTCGTCGAGGTCCGGGTAGATGGCCTTGAGCAACTGCGTGACGGTGATGTCACCCTGGCCGATGCTCGCGTAGATATGCTCGGCGTTCGCCAGCTTTAGCTCACTGGCGCCACGCGCCAGTTCCGCGTCGGTGAGCTTCGCGTGCTTGCGGCGGCGCAGCTCGCGGTCGAGGATCTCCTGCCCGACCGTGACAAAGGTCTTCTGTTCCTCCGAGCGCAGCCACTGGCGGATACGATGTCGCGCCCGGCCCGTGCGCACATGGGAGAGCCAGTCGCGGCTTGGCCGCGCGTTCGGCGACCGGATGATCTCGACCGTCTCCGAGTTCCGCAGCTCGCGCGACAGCGGGACGATGCGCCCGTTCACCCGCGCGCCCTGCGTGTGCAGACCCACCTGCGTGTGCACTGCGAAGGCGAAGTCGAGCGGCGTCGCCCCCTTGGGCAGCTGGATCACGTCGCCGTTCGGCGTGAAGACGAAGATCTCGTCTTGGTACAGGTCCAGCTTGAGGAACTCGAGGAACTGGTCCGGCGTCTCGGCGTCCAGCTGCAGTTCCAGCACCTGGCGGAACCAAGCCAGATGTCGGTCGAGGTCGCGCTTGCCGCCCTTCTCGCCCTCCTTGTACAGCCAATGCGCCGCGATGCCGTACTCTGCCGTGCGGTGCATCTCGCGCGTGCGGATCTGGATCTCGAACAGCGTGCCGCGCGGTCCAAAGACCGTCGTGTGCAGCGACTGGTAGCCGTTGGACTTGGGGCTGGCGATGTAGTCCTTGATGCGCTCCTGCAGCGGCGTCCAGGCCCCGTGGATGACGCCCAGCGCGTGGTAGCACTCCGGGACGTTCTCGACGAGCACGCGGATGGCGTAGAGGTCGTAGATCTCCTCGTACGGCTTGACGCGCTTCTCCATCTTCTTGTGGATGGACCACAGATGCTTCGGGCGGCCGCTGACTTCCAGCAGCTTCACGTCCGCCTCGCGCAGGCGGCGTTCGAGGGGTTCGGCCAGCTCGGTGGTCAGCGCGTCACGATCGGCCCGCGTCTGGGCGACCATCTTGGCCAACGCACGGTAGTCGTCCGTCTCCAGCCACTTGAAGGCCAGGTCCTCGAGCTCGGCCTTCATCGAGGCGAGGCCGAAGCGATGCGCCATCGGCGCGTAGAGGTCGCGCGTCTCCAGCGCGATGCGCGCGCGCTTGTCCTCCGGCATCCACTCCAGCGTGCGCATGTTGTGCAGGCGGTCCGCCAACTTCACGAGGATCACGCGCACATCCTTGGCCACGGAGAGCAGCAGCTTGCGATAGCTCTCCACCTGCCGCTCCTCGCGCGAGAGCATCGGCAGGTGCCCGATCTTGGTCAGCCCATCGACGATCTGCGCGATCTCGCGCCCGAACTCGCGCTCCACGTCCTCGACCGAGTACGCCGTGTCCTCGACGACATCGTGGATCAGCCCGCTGGCCACGGTGGTGGAGTCGAGTTGCAGGTCGGCGAGGATCTTCGCGACCTCGACGCAGTGGGTGACGTAGGGGTCCCCGTTCCGCCGCGTCTGCCCGCTATGCGCCTTCTCGGAAAACCGGTACGCGCGCGCCAACAGGTCCACGTCGAGACGCCCGGCAACGCCGGGGTCCGCGAGGTCCCAGTTGGGGATGATGTCGGCGAGTACGGGGGCAGTCACGGCAGGCGAGTGGAGAGGGCTCACTCGGTATATGCCGGATGGAGGGAGGAGATTCAAGCTCCCCACCGCCGCCCCGCCGCCGCCCCGCCGCGGCGGTCAGAGCAATCCCGACTCCGCGAATGACAGATAGCGCCCCCGCCCGATCACCAGATGATCCTGGATCGGGATGTCCAGCAGCCTTCCGGCCGCGACCAGCTGCGCAGTAATGGCCCGGTCGTCCGCCGAGGGTGTGGGGTCGCCCGACGGATGGTTGTGGACCAGCACCACCGAGGCTGCCCGCTCCGCGATCGCCTCCCGGAACACCTCCCGCGGGTGCACCAGACTCGAGTTCAGGATCCCGCGCGAGACGAGCACATCCCGCTCGAGCCGATGCTGCGCGTCCAGCACCGCCACGTGGAACTCCTCCACGGTGAGGCCCTCCATCCGCGGCGCGTAGTAGCGCCACACATCGCGTGGGCCACGCAGGGGTTCGCCATCCGCATCCTCCGACGCGAGGCGCCGCCCCAGCTCGAGGGCGGCGTGGATCGCCAGCGCGCGCGCCTCACCGAGGCCGTGCAACGCCACCAAGGTGGCCACCGGCAGTTGGCCCAGCCGGCGCAGCGAGCCCCCGCCCCGGAGCAGCAGGCGTTGGGCGGTGTCCAGCGATGAACGCCCCCCCGCGCCGGCGCCGAGCAGCAACGCCAGGAGTTCGACGGTGGTCAGGGAGGCGGCGCCCAGGGCGCGGAGGCGCTCTCGTGGCCGCTCGGAGGGCGGGAGTTCGAGGACGGATGGCATGCGCGACAGGCTACGCCTCGGCAGCGAATCGGCCGCCACCGTTCGGTTGCCTCACGGCTCAAAAAGCAGACGGGCGGGCCGCGTCAGCGGCCCGCCCGTCCTCGAGTCCTACATCCCGCAGCGCCCCTAGGCGCCGTGGCACTTCTTGAACTTCTTGCCGCTGCCGCAGGGACAGGGATCGTTGCGCCCCACGTTGGCGTACTCGGACGGCGGCCGGCCGCGATTGCCGTTGTCCGTTGGCGTGCCCGCCCCGCCGACCGCTGGCGGCGCATTCGGCTCCAGCGAGCGCACCCCGCGCCCCGCGCCCACGACCTTCGGGTCCTCGGCCGGCGGCAGGGCGCCAGGCGCCATCCCCATCGAGTCGAACTGGCCAGCATTCGTCTGCGTGTTCGCCGGGGGCTGCGGACGCGGCGGCGGCTCGAACACCAACTGCACCTTGAGGAAACGCTCCGCAAAGGTGTGCTGGATGTCGCGCATCAGGTCCTCGAACATCGAGAACGCTTCCTGCTTGTACTCCACCAGCGGGTCCTTCTGGCCCCAGGAGCGGTAGCCGATGGCGGCGCGGAGCTGGTCGAGGTCGTAGAGGTGGTCCTTCCACTTCTCGTCCAGCACGTTGAGCATCACCAGCGAGAGCAGCCGCGAGGCGTACTCTGTGAGCGAGGCGTACTTCTCGTGGAAGGCGACCAGGGCCGCGTCGGCGCTGACCTTCTGGGCCTCGGCCACGCTGGCCGGCCGGATGCCGTCCGGCTCCCAGCAAGGCACGCGCAGCAGGTACTGCATCATCAGGTCCTGGCGGACGAGCTCGACGTCCCAGTCCTCAACCGTCTCGTACTCGGCCAGCGAGGTCTCGATGCGCCGCGAGACCGCCGAGGAGACCATCTTCTCGGCCTCGCCCTTGAGCTCCTCGCCGCCCTCCAACGCAAAGGACCGCAGCGAGTAGATCACCTCGCGCTGCTGGTTCATCACGTCGTCGTAGTCCAGCAGTCGCTTGCGCGACTGGAAGTTCTGCAGCTCGACGCGCTTCTGGGCCTGCTCGATAGAGCGCGTGATGAGCGCGTGCGTGAGCACCTCGCCTTCCTGCGCGCCGAGCCCGTCCATCAGGCGGGCGATGCGGTCCGACCCGAAGAGCCGCATCAGGTCGTCCTCGAGCGAGAGGAAGAACTGCGACGAACCGGGGTCGCCCTGGCGGCCGGCACGGCCGCGCAACTGGCGGTCGATGCGCCGCGACTCGTGGCGCTCGGAGCCGATGATGTGCAGGCCGCCGATCTCCGTCACGGCCTGCGGCTTGCCGTCCACGTCGTTGACCATGCTCGGCTTCGACTCGCGCACGCCGGTGCCGAGTTTGATGTCGGTTCCGCGGCCGGCCATGTTCGTCGCGATCGTGATCGCGCCCGGCTGGCCCGCCAGCGCCACGATCTCGGCCTCGCGCTGGTGGTACTTGGCGTTCAGTACGTTGTGCGTGAGCCCGCCACGCTGGAACATGCGCGAGAGCGTCTCCGACGCCTCGACGCTCGTCGTACCGACCAGCACCGGGAAGCCCAGTTCGTGCAGGCGCCGCGTCTCCTCGACAATGCCGTTGTACTTCTCGCGCCGCGTCTTGTAGACGAGGTCCTGGCGATCGTCGCGGATGATCGGCTTGTTCGTCGGGATGACCGAGACTTCGAGGCCGTAGATCTGGAAGAACTCCGTCTCCTCGGTCTCGGCGGTGCCGGTCATGCCGGCCAGCTTCTCGAAGAGGCGGAAGTAGTTCTGGATCGTGATGGTGGCCAGGGTCTGTGTCTCGCCCTTCACCTGCACGCCTTCCTTGGCCTCCACTGCCTGGTGCAGCCCCTCGGACCAGCGGCGGCCCGGCATCGTGCGGCCGGTGAACTCATCGACGATGAGCACCTGCCCTTCCTGCACCACGTAGTTCACGTCCTTCTCGTAGAGGGCGTGCGCGCGCAGCAGCTGGTGGACGATGTTCAGCGTCTCGGAGCGTTCGGCGTACTGGCGCTCGATTGCGCGCCGCGCCTCCAGCTTGGCGGCGGCATCGAGCTCGTGGTCCTTCTCGATGCGGCCGATCTCGGTGGAGATGTCCGGCAGCACGAAGTCGTCGTGCGAGTTGGGCGAGAGGAAGTCGACGCCCTTGTCGGTGAGGTGCACCGAATGGCCCTTCTCGTCGAGCACGAAGAGGAGGTCATCCTCGAGATCACGATACTGCTGCTTGGCCGCGGAGAGCTTGCGGTCGGCAAGGTGCGCGAGCTCCATGTTGAGGACGAGCTGCTTCACGCCCGTCTCCTGCAGCGCCTTCAGCAGGCGCTTGTTCTTCGGGCTGCCGAGCCGCGCCTTGTAGAGCGCGAGCGCCGCGGCATCCCGGTCCTCTGCGGCGAGGGCCTTCTCACCGCGGGCGACCAGGTCGTTGGCCAGTTCGGTCTGGCGACGGACGAGGCGCGACACGGCCGCGTTGTGCTGCGCGTACTGCAGGTCGCCGTCCTTGCCGACGGGCCCCGAGATGATCAGCGGCGTGCGGGCCTCGTCGATCAGGACCGAGTCCACTTCGTCGACGATGGCGTACACGTGCTCCCGCTGCACCCGCTGGTCCAGCGCGACGACCATGTTGTCGCGCAGGTAGTCGAAGCCGAACTCGTTGTTCGTGCCGTAGGTGATGTCGCAGCCGTAGGCAGCGTGCCGCTCCGGCGAGCCGGGCTCGGTGTCGTCGAGGCAGCCGACCGTCAGGCCCAGCCACTGGTAGAGGTAGCCCATCCACTGCGAGTCGCGGCGCGCGAGGTAGGAGTTTACCGTCACCAGGTGCGCCCCGCGCCCCGGCAACGCGTTCAGGTACAGTGGCAGCGTGGCGACCAGCGTCTTGCCTTCGCCCGTCGCCATTTCCGCGATGCGTCCGAGGTGCAGCTGGATACCGCCAATCAGCTGCACGTCGTAGTGCACCATGTCCCAGGTGAGGTCCTGTCCCGTCACCTTCACCGTGGAGCCCACGAGACGCCGCGCGGCCTCGCGCACCGTGGCAAAGGCCTCGGGCAACAGCTCGTCCAGCACCTCGGCGATCGTGGAGCGGTACGCCTTCTCGGCGCCACCCTGGCCATCGGGGCCCGCCAGCTCGACGTCGAGACGGTCGCGCTCGTCGGAGTCCTCGGCGGCGTGCTTCCGCGCCTTGAGGTCCGCGATCTGCGCGCGCAGTTCCGCCGTGCGTTCGGCGATGATGCCGCGGAACTTCTCCGTCTGCGCGCGCAGCTCGTCATCGCGCAGCTCGGCCACGCGGCGCCCCTGCACCTCGATCTCGTCGAGGATGGGCTGGATGCGCTTGCGTTCGCGTTCGTGGCGGGTGCCGAAGACGGCCCCGATCAAGCTCTTCAACATTCGGTTAGTCGCTTAGTTGGTAGTGCGGTACAGCCCAGCGGATGCGATGTACTCGGCCACGGCGTCCGGGACGAACCCGCGGACGCTGCGACCGTCCCGAACACGCGCGCGGATCTCCGTGGCCGAGAGGTCCAGGCGCCGGGGTGGCAGCGAGACGACCCGAAAGCCTTCCGGGGCCGCCATCTCCGCCTCGCCGCGTCCGGCAATCGCCACGGTGACCAGTTCGGCCAGCGCGGTCGGCTCCCGCCACTGCGGCAGCGTCGCCGCCGTGTCCGCCCCCATCAGCAGGAAGAACTCGGCATCCGGCTGAGCGGCCCGGAACCCACGCATCGTGTCAACCGTGAAAGATAACCCCCCTCGGTCCGCTTCCGAGGTGTCGACGGCGAATCGCGGATCGGCCGCCGCGAGGGCCCGGACCATCGCCACCCGGTGCTCGGGGGCGGTCATTGGCAGGCCCTGCTTCAGGGGCTGCCGCGCCGCTGGCACGAACAGCAGGCGATCAAGCTGCAGGGCGTCGGCAGCATCGAGAGCCAGGACGAGGTGGCCCGTGTGGGGCGGATCAAAGGTGCCGCCAAAGACGCCGATGCGCGTGGCCACTCCCCTCGATCAGCGCCCGGGGGCAACGGACGTGCTGTCCGCGACGGGCAGCTTGCAGACCTGGAGCACCTCGCGGTCGCGGGGGAAGCCCGCCCGCAACGCCGCGCAGACCTCGGTCGCATCGTCCGTGTAGTTCATCTGCGGCAGGCGATAGATCTGCACGAGCTGCAACATCGCCTGGCGCGCCCGGTCCGTGTTCGGCCAGTTCGTCACCACATCCTGGAAGTAGATGATGGCGGAATCGTAGGCGCGGCGCTTCACGTAGAACATGCCCGACTCGAAGTCCTTGGTCGCGAACCACTCGTCGAGACGCTCGAGTTCGACCTTCGCGGAATCGGCATAGGGCGAGTCCGGGAAGATGCCCTGCAGCAGCCGGAACTGGGCCTGCGAGAGGATGCCGTACTGGGGGTCGAGCTGCGGCTTGCGCCACAGTTCGCGATACGAGCGGCCCGACCAATAGAGGGCGTCGTCCGCCAGCGTATCGTCCGGGAAGAGCTCGGTGAGCCGAATGAAGCTCTGCGCGGCCAGCAGGCGCTCGTTGTTCTCGCGGCGCGCGTGTCCCAGGTACCAGTGCGCGCGCGACAGCAAGGTGTCCCGCGTGGGCAGGTCGAAGGTCAGCTTCTCGAAGGCCGTGATGGCGTTGACCCAGTCTTCCTGCTGATAGCGGGTCATGCCCGCCTCGTACAGCGCCGTGGAGGTCGTCAGGCGCCGGATGTTCAGCGACTTCGTGCAGGCGCCGAGGAACAGGAGAGCGAGGAGCAGCAGCGTGCGGTTCACGGATTGCATCAGGTCGGAGGCTGCATCCGCGACGAGCCGGACAGGCCGCGGAAGTAATCGATGGTGCGGATCAGGCCGTCGCGGAGCTGGACCGTCGGCTCCCACTGCAACAGCGCCTTGGCGCGGGTGATGTCCGGCTGCCGGACCTTGGGGTCGTCGGCCGGCAGCGGGTGGGTCGTGATGCGGGAGCTACTACCCGTGAGCTCGATCACGAGTTCGGCCAGCTGCCGGACCGTGAACTCGTTGGGATTGCCGATATTGACCGGCATGCGCTCCTCGGACTTGAAGAGCCGGTAGATGCCCTCAACCTCGTCCTCGACATAGCAAAACGACCGGGTCTGCGAGCCGTCGCCGTAGACACTGAGCGGCTCGCCGGCCAGGGCCTGCACGATGAAGTTCGACACGACCCGCCCGTCGTGCGGACGCATACGGGGGCCGTAGGTGTTGAAGATGCGGACGATGCGCGTCTCCACCCCGTTGGCGCGGTGGTAGGCCATGGTCATCGCCTCGGCGAAGCGCTTGGCCTCGTCGTAGCAGCCCCGTGGCCCGATGGGATTCACGTTGCCCCAGTACGACTCGGGCTGCGGGTGCACGAGGGGATCGCCGTAGACCTCGCTGGTCGAGGCGAGGAGGAACCGCGCGTTCTTCGCCAAGGCGATGCCCAGCGCGTTGTGCGTGCCCAGCGAGCCGACCTTGAGCGTCTGGATCGGCATCTCGAGATAGTCCACCGGGCTCGCCGGCGAGGCGAAGTGCAGCACGCCGTCGAGGTCGCCGGGGACGAAGGTGTAGGTCGAGATGTTGTGCTTGAGGAACGAGAACCGATCGTGCCCCATCAGGTGCGCGATGTTCTCGGGGTGCCCGGTGAGGAAGTTGTCGAGCCCGACGACCTCGTGGCCGTCCCGCAGGAACCGGTCACAGAGGTGGGAGCCGAGGAATCCGGCCGCGCCGGTGATGAGGATCCTCACGCGCCCGCCCGACCGATGGAACGGTAGGTGAAGCCAAGCCCCGTCATCTTCTCGGGGTCATACAGGTTGCGGCCATCGATCACGACCGGCTGGCGCAGCTCGGCCTTGATGCGGGCGAAGTCCGGGAAGCGGTACTCGTTCCAGTCGGTCACGATGACGAGGGCATCGGCACCCGTCGCGGCCTCGTGGCCCGTCTTGGCGTACTCGATGGCGTTCCCGATGCGACGCTCCGTCTCGTGCATCGCCGCCGGGTCGTGCGCCACGACGGTGGCGCCGGCGGCGCGGAGTTCCTCGATGAGCACCAGCGCCGGCGACTCCCGCATGTCGTCCGTGTTGGCCTTGAACGCCAGGCCCCAGAGCGCAATGCGCTTGCCGCGCAGGTCGCCGCCGAAGACCTCGCGCACCTTCTCGAAGAGGCGGTGCTTCTGCCGCTCGTTGGCGTCCTCCACGGCGCGCAGCACACCCATCGGGGCGCCACGCTCCTCGGAGGTGCGCATCAGGGCCTTCACGTCCTTGGGGAAGCAGGAACCGCCGTAGCCAGGGCCCGGGAACAGGAACGCCGGGCCGATGCGGCTGTCCGAGCCAATGCCCTTGCGCACGAGATCCACGTTCGCGCCCACGCGCTCGCAGAGGTTCGCGATTTCGTTCATGAACGAGATGCGCGTCGCCAGCATGGCGTTGGCCGCGTACTTCGTCATCTCGGCGGACGGGATGTCCATGAAGATGATGGGCTTCCCCGTCCGCACGAAGGGCGCGTAGAGCTCGCCCATCCGCTCGCGCGCAAAGGTCGAGTCGACGCCGATCACGACACGGTCCGGCTTCATGAAGTCGTCGACGGCGGCGCCTTCCTTGAGGAACTCCGGATTGGAGCACATGTGGAAGGCGACCTTGGCCTGCGGGCGGATGGCCTCGGCGACCTTCTGTGCGGTACCCACGGGCACGGTGGACTTGGTCACCACCACAACCTCACGCGCCGCGTGCCGACCAATCTGGTCCGCCACGGCCAGCACGTGCTTGAGATCGGCCGAGCCGTCCTCGTCAGGCGGCGTGCCGACCGCGATGAAGATGACTTCCGCCGACGCGATGGCCGACGCCGTGTCGGTCGTGAAGCTCAGGCGGCCGGCGCGCTGGTTCCGCTCGACGAACTCCTCCAGTCCCGGCTCATAGATGGGCAGCACGTTGCGCTTCAAGCCATCGATCTTCGCCTGGTCGAGGTCTGCGCAGACGACGTCGTTGCCCGTCTCCGCGAGACAGGCGCCGACCACCAAGCCCACGTAGCCCGTCCCGATCACCGTCACCTTCATCGTGCGTGAGCTCCCTTACGCCACTGCGGGCGCGCTGCTGGTCAGTTGGATGACGCGGGCCTTGGCCCCGCGCGTCGCCGCCATTGCGTGACGGGTGTCCACCACGATGCGCGTGTGATCCGCCACGAGTTGGTAGTCCACCGACTTGTGGTCGGTGATGAGCACCACGGCATCGGCGGCCTCGAGTTCCTTGGCCGTCAGCGGCACGCTCGACATCTCGTGCCCGTCCTCGCGGAACGTCGGCACGTGCGGATCGTGGTAGACCACCGTCGCGCCGCGCTGCTCGAGCAGGCGCATGACATCGAGCGCTGGGCTCTCGCGCATGTCGTCGATGTCGCGCTTGTACGCGATGCCCAGCACGAGGACACGGCTGCCGTTCACAGCCTTCCGGTCATCGTTCAGGGCCCGCGAGATCTTCTCGACCACGAAGTCCGGCATCGAGGAGTTCACCTCGGACGCCAGGTCGATGAAGCGCGTCTTGTAGTTCAGCGCGCGCATCTTCCACGCGAGATAGTGCGGGTCCAGCGGAATGCAGTGCCCGCCGATGCCGGGGCCGGGCGTGAACTTCATGAAGCCGAAGGGCTTCGTCGCCGCGGCCTCGATGACCTCCCAGATGTCCACGCCCAAGCGGTCGCAGACGATGGCCATCTCGTTCACCAGGCCGATGTTCACCGAGCGGAAGGTGTTCTCGAGCAGCTTCACGAGCTCCGCCGCCTCGGGCGACGACACCGGCACCACCGTGTCGATGGTGGACGAGTAGAACGCGCGGGCCACCTCGTTGCAGGCCGGCGTGATGCCGCCCACAACCTTTGGCGTGTTCTTCGTGTGGTAGGTCGGGTTGCCGGGGTCCACGCGCTCGGGACTGAAGGCGAGGAACACGTCCTTGCCGATGGTCAGCCCCCTGCCCTCCAGGCGCGGCTGCAGCAGTTCGCGCGTCGTGCCCGGGTACGTCGTGCTCTCGAGCACGATCAGCATGCCGGGGTGGGCCTGTGCGGCGATCGTCTCGGACGCCGAGACGACGTACGACATGTCCGGGTCGCGGGTCTTGGCCAGCGGCGTCGGCACGGCAATCGACACCGTGTCCGCCTCGCGCAGGCGCGCGGCGTCGGTGGTGGCGACGAACTTGCCCGCCTTGACCTGCTTGGCCACCTGCGACGCCGGCACGTCCTGGATGTGCGATTCGCCGCGCATCAGCAAGCCCACGACGCGTTCGCTGACGTCGTAGCCGATCACCTGGAAGCCCGCTTCGCAGAGCTCCATCGCCAACGGCAGGCCGACGTAGCCAAGGCCAATCACCGACGTCGTGGCGCTGCGGTCCGTGATCTTCTGCAGCAGGGCGGACTTGTGGTCAGTCATTCGAGTGGCGAGAGGTTGGGCTTACTTGCCGAAGAAGCCGCGCACGGCGGCGATGACCTCGTCCAGCTGGGCGCGCGTCAGTTCCGGGAACACCGGCAGCGACACGACTTCCTTGGACGCCTTCTCGGCCTCGGGGCAGGCCCCTTCCTTGTAGCCGAGGTACGCGAAGCAGGGCTGGAGATGCAGCGGCAGCGGATAGTACACGGAGTGCCCGATGCCCTTGGCCTTCAGATGGTCCTTGAGCGCGTCGCGCTTGGGCACCCGGAGCGTGTACTGGTTGTAGATCGACTCGTTGGCGGGGTCGACGAACGGCGTCACGATGTCCGAGACGTCGGCAAAGGCCGCGTTGTAGTACTCCGCGTTGGCGCGGCGCTTGGCGCTCCAAGCCGGCAGGTGCGGCAGCTTCGCCGAGAGCACGGCCGCCTGCAGCGCGTCAAGCCTCGAGTTGTAGCCCACTTCCTCGTGGAAGTAGGTCGTGACCGACCCGTGCGTGCGCAGGCGCTGCAGCCGCTTGAAGAGCGCATCATCCTGCGTCACGATCATCCCGCCGTCGCCGTAGCCGCCAAGGTTCTTGGACGGGAAGAACGAGAAGGTGCCGATGGTCGCCGCCTCGCCGGCCATGCGCCACTGTCCGTCGATCTTCCGGCGCGCGCCGATGCTCTGCGCGGCGTCCTCGATGATCGGCATCTGCGGCAGCAACCGCCGGACCTCCTCGATCGCCGCCATCTGGCCGAACAGGTCCACAGGGATCACGGCCTTGGTCTGCGGCGTGACGGCGGCAGCCGCCAGGTCCGGCCGGATGTTGAACGTCTTGGGGTCAATGTCGACGAACACGGCCTTGGCGCCGACATTGTGGATCGTGCCGGCCGTGGCGAAGAACGTAAACGGCGTGGTCACGACCTCATCGCCACGGCCGATGTCGAGCGCGCGCATCGCGATGAGGATGGCGTCGGTGCCGTTCGCGCAGCCGACCGCGTACTTCGTGTTGGAGAGAGCGGCGACGTCGGCCTCGAGCTTCGCCACCGGCGAACCGAGAATGAACGCCTGATCGTCGACGACCTGCATCATCGCACGCACGGCCTCATCGCGGATGGTCGCGTGCTGCGCCTTGAGGTCAAGAAGGGGGACTGCCATTTGAGTCGCTCAGAGGGGTCAAGAAAAGGCTCGCACGGGAACCGTGCGAGCCTTGTAAGTTCGCCCCCTGTAGGGGGATAGTCAACGAATCCGGCCCACCAATCAGAGGGTCGCCCGGAGCGGAAGCGGCACCTCTCGGCCGGTCTTCGCCGACTCATAGATCCCCAGGATCAGCTCCAGCGATTTCCGGCCCATCCGGCCGTCGGTGTCGGGCACGGCCTGGCCCTGCAGCACCTTCAGCACGTTCCGGTAGTACGGCTCGTGGCCGAATCCGTAGACCGAGGGCGGATTGCTGTTCACCCCTGCCACCAAGTCGTCATCGGGGTCCGAGTCCGCGAACGACCAGTGCTCGATCTCGTTGACGGCGGTCCCGCCGATCTTCACCGTGCCCTTCTCCCCGATGAGCGTGAAGGAGCCCTCAAGGTTCTTCGGGTAGGTGAGCATGGTCACCTGGATCACGCCGAGGGCGCCGTTTCGGAACTTCAGCACGGCGGCCCCGGTGTCCTCGGACTCGATCCGGCGCGCCATCGTCGCCGTCTTGGCGATCACGCTCTCGACCGGACCGACCATCCACTGCATCAGGTCCACGTAGTGCGACGCCTGATTCATGAACGCGCCGCCGTCAAACTCCCAGGTCCCGCGCCAGGGGGCCTGGTCGTAGTACTCCTGCGGCCGCGACCAGAACACCGTCGTGTTCGCCAGGTAGATGCGCCCGAACCGACCCTTTTCGAGCGCACGCTTCACCAGCTGTACCGTGGCGTTGAGTCGGTTCTGCTTGACGACGAAAAGCCGCACGCCGGCGGCGTCGCAGGCGTTCACGAGGGCGTCGGCACCGGCCAGCGAGATCGCCATCGGCTTCTCACTGATCACGTGCTTGCCCGCCTTCGCCGCCAGCACACCCTGCGTCGGATGCAGGCCACTTGGCGTGGCAATCGCCACGGCCTCGCAGGGCGCCTCGGCCAGCATCTGCTCGTAGTTGGTGAACCAGGGCACGCCCTGGGCTTTGCCCGCCGCCTCTGCGCGCGCCGCGTCGGCATCGCAGACGGCGCTGAGCGCCAGCCCATCCACCTTCGCGATGGCCGAAAAGTGGTTGGCGCTGATGCGGCCGCAGCCGACCAGCGCAATGCGGATGGGAGCCGTCACGAGGCCGCCTGCAGCGCCAGGGCCCCGTCGCGCTCGACGTAGGCACTGCCACAGGCCGTGCAGCGCAGGGGCGCGGACGCCGGCAGCACCTCGCCGCAGCGGCAGACCCACCCCGTGCGCCGCGCGGGGACGCCGGTCATCAGGGCGAAGGCGGGCACATCCTTGGTCACCACCGCGCCAGCCCCGACGAAGGCGTACTCGCCCAGCGTGATGCCGCAGAGCAGCGTGGCGTTGGCCCCGATGCTCGCGCCCCGCTTCACCAGCGTCCGGCGAAACTCGTGCCTCCGCGACACGTGGCTGCGCGGATTCACCACGTTGGTGAACACCATCGAGGGACCACAGAACACGTCGTCCTCAAGCTCCACGCCCTCGTAGATGGACACGTTGTTCTGCACCTTCACGTTGCGGCCGAGCCGCGTGCCGTTCATCACGAAGACGTTCTGGCCCAACGAACAGTCCTCGCCGATGACGGCCCCGGGCATCACGTGGCAGAAGTGCCAGATCTTCGTGCCGCGTCCGACCGTCGCCCCTTCATCGACGCAGGCCGAGGGATGCACGTAGTAGTCGAGGCCGCTGGCATCGCTCACGCGATGCCCTCCTGCCACTCCTGCAACGAGCGCACGGTGGGCGCCTCCGTGTTCATCGCCTCGATGGCCGCACAGGCGGCCGTGGCGGCCGACAGCGTGGTCGTGTAGGGCACCCGGTTCGCGATGGCCGCCTGCCGCAAGGTGTAGTCGTCCTCCTGCGCCCGCTCGCCGAGCGGCGTGTTGATCAGCAGCTGCAGCTCGCCATTCAGCATGAGGTCGAGCCCGTTCGGCCGCCCCACCCCGATCTTGAACACGCGGTCGGTGGAGACCCCAAGCCCTTCGAGGTGTTGCTGCGTGCCACCCGTGGCCGAGAGGTCAAAGCCCAGCGACTTGAAGCGCTTGGCCAAGGGACCCGCCGAGGGCTTGTCGTGGTCGTTCACGGTGATCATCACGCGCCCTTCCCGCGGCAACCCGTTGCCTGCCGAGAGTTGCGCCTTGGCAAAGGCGGTCCCGAAGGTCGACGCCACGCCCATCACCTCACCGGTGCTGCGCATCTCCGGGCCGAGGATCGGATCGAACTCGCGGAACTTGGTGAACGGGAACACCGCCTCCTTCACGCTCACGTAGGGCGCGATGATCTCCTCGGTGTAGCCAAGGTCGACGAGCTTCTCGCCCATCATGACGCGCGCGGCCAGCGAGGCCAGCGGCCTGCCGATGGTCTTGGAGACGAACGGCACGGTACGCGACGCGCGCGGGTTCACCTCGAGCACGTAGACCACACCGTCCTTCAGCGCGTACTGCACGTTGATCAGGCCCACCACGCCCAGCGCCTTGGCGAAGGCGATGGTGTGCGCCCGCATCTCGTCCTGCTTGTCCTGCGGGATGAGGTACGGCGGCAGCACGCAGGCCGAGTCGCCGGAGTGGATGCCGGCGTCCTCGATGTGCTGCATCACGCCACCGATGACCACCGTCTCGCCGTCGGAAAGCGCGTCCACGTCGGCCTCGTAGGCGTCCTCGAGGAAGGCGTCCACGAGCACCGGCCGCTCCTCGCTGACGCGCACGGCGCGCTCGAAGTAGTCGCGCAGCGAAGCCTCGTTGTACACGATCTCCATCGCGCGGCCGCCGAGGACGTAACTCGGGCGCAGCAGCACGGGGTAGCCGATGCGGTCGGCGATCGCCACGGCCTCGGGCACGCTGGTCGCCGTCCCGTTGGGCGGTTGCGTCACATCCAACTCGCGCGCCAACTGCTCGAAGCGCTTGCGGTCCTCGGCGATGTCAATCGCCTCGGGGCTGGTGCCGAGGATCTTCACGCCCGCGGCCTCCAACGGCTTCACCAGCTTGAGCGGCGTCTGGCCGCCGAGTTGCACGATCACGCCCTCGGGCTGCTCACGCTGGATGATCTCCAGCACGTCCTCGAAGGTCAGCGGCTCGAAGTACAGCTTGTCTGAGGTGTCGTAGTCCGTCGAGACGGTCTCGGGGTTCGAGTTGACCATGATCGTCTCGTAGCCCGCCTCGCGCAGCGCGATGGCCGCCCGCACGCAGCAGTAGTCGAACTCCACGCCCTGGCCGATGCGGTTCGGGCCGGAGCCGAGGATGATGACCGACTTGCGGCCCGTGCGCGGCATCTCGCTTTCCTCGTCGTAGGACGAGTAGAGATACGGCGTGTTCGAGGGGAACTCGCCGGCGCAGGTGTCCACCATCTTGTACGCGGGACGAATGTCGAAGCCCCAGCGGCGCTCGCGGGCCTGCTTCTCCGTCTCGCCACGCAGCAGCGCCATCTGGCGGTCGGAGAAGCCCATCCGCTTCATACGGCGGATCATCCGCGCATCGGGCGCCTTTGCGGCGGCATAGGCCTTCTCGGCGTCGATGAGTTCCTCGAACTGCCGCAGGAACCACGGATCCATGCCCGTGCGCTTCTGGATTTCCTCAACGGTCATCCCGAGCAGCATCGCACGCTTGACCTGGAACATGCGCTCCGGCACCGGCGTGATGAGCGCGGACTTCACGGCGTCGAGCGAATCGTCGGCGACGCGGTCATCGGAGGGGCGCTCGCCAACGACCCAACCGCTACGTCCGGCCTCGAGCGCACGCAGGCCCTTCTGGAAGGCCTCCTTGAAGGTGCGGCCGATGGCCATCGACTCACCGACGGACTTCATCTGCGTCGTCAGCGTCGGGTCGGCGCCCGGGAACTTCTCGAACGCAAAGCGCGGCACCTTCACGACCACGTAGTCGAGCACGGGCTCGAAGCTCGCCGGCGTGGTCTTCGTGATGTCGTTGGTGATCTCATCCAGCGCGTAGCCCACCGCCAACTTGGTGCCGATGCGCGCGATGGCGAATCCCGTCGCCTTCGACGCCAGGGCCGATGAGCGCGACACGCGCGGGTTCATCTCGATGACGACCATCTCGCCGTTCGTCGGATTCACCGCGAACTGGATGTTGCAGCCGCCGGCCGCGACGCCGATCTCGCGGATGATCGCCAGCGACGCATCGCGCATCACCTGATACTCGCGGTCCGACAGCGTCATCGCCGGCGCGCAGGTGATCGAGTCACCCGTGTGGATGCCCATCGGATCGAGGTTCTCGATCGAGCAGATGATGACCACGTTGTCCTGCGAGTCGCGCATCACCTCGAGCTCGTACTCCTTCCAGCCGAGCAGCGAGCGCTCGATCAGCACCTGCGAGATCGGCGACTCGGCGAGCCCGCGTTTGACGATGCGCTCGTATTCCTCGCGGTTATAGGCCACGCCGCCACCGGAGCCGCCGAGCGTGAAGGCGGGGCGGATGATGGCCGGGAATCCCGTCCACTCCGCGATCTCCAGCGCTTCCGCCCAGGTCGTGGCGATGCGGCCCTCGGGACACTTGAGCCCGATCTTCGTCATCGCCTCGCCGAAGAGCTTGCGGTCCTCGGCCACCGCGATGGCGCGCGCATTCGCGCCGATCAGCTCCACGCCGTGCTTCTCGAGCACGCCGCGCTCGTGCAGGGCCATGGCCACGTTGAGCGCCGTCTGTCCGCCCATCGTGGGCAGCAGCGCATCCGGCTTCTCGCGCTCGATGATCAGCTCCACGTACTCCGGCGTCACCGGCTCGATGTACGTGCGGTCGGCGATCTCCGGGTCCGTCATGATGGTCGCCGGATTCGAGTTCACGAGGATGACCTCGTAACCCTCTTCCTTCAGCGCCTTGGCGGCCTGCGTGCCGGAGTAGTCGAACTCGGCGCCCTGCCCGATGACGATGGGGCCGGAACCGATGAGGAGAACGCGATGGATATCGTTACGACGCGGCATCGATGAGGTCTGAAATGATGTCGGTGCGACTGCGGCGGGGGGTCCAACCGGTGTCGCGACGGAGCTTGGCGGGGTCGCCGACGAGCGCAGGGACGTCCACCGCGCGCTGCAGCGCGGGATCGACGCTGAGGGGCGTTCGGACGCCGGTCGCGGCCAGGACGTCGGCGGCAAGGTCCGCCACGGCCACGCCCTCCCCACTGCACACGTTGTAGACCTCGCCCGGCGTGCCGCGCGAAACCAGTGAAATATAGGCGGAGACCACGTCCTCGACGTGGAGAAAATCGCGGATCACGTCGGTGTTGCCGATCGTGACGGGCGGTCCACCGGCGCGGGCCGTCAGCGCGCGGGCCACCAGTGAGGGCAGGAGGAACGGTGCCGACTGTCCCCGGCCGGAATGGTTGAACGAGCGCGTCGCCACGATACGCAGCCCCTCGCTGCGCTGCGCGGCCAGCGCCACCGACTCCTGGGCCAGCTTCGTGGCGCCGTAAAACGTGGCTGGCCGGCACTCGGCGGTCTCCGGCAGCGGCAGCGAGTTGGCGTCGTGGCGCCCGTACTGCTCGCCGCTGCCGATGACGAGCACGGTCGGGTCGATGACGCCCGCCGCCCGTGGCTCGCGCAGGCCGTCAAGCAGCGTGACCAGGCCACCCACGTTGATGGCGAATGCCGCCGACTGGTCGGCGCTCACGGCTGGCTGGTACGCCACGCCGGCGAGATGGAAGACCGCATCGGGCGGCTGCGCTTCCAGCAGCGCGCGCACCGAGCGGCGCTCCGGCGCACCGACCGCAAGGTCAATGGCGCGCCAATGGATGGCGGCCATCTCCGATTGATCGAGCAGCGCGTCTTTCGGGAGCGTGCCGACCGTGACGCCCGCCACCTGCCAGCCATCACGGAGCAACTGCCGGCACAGCCACTGGCCGACAAATCCCGCTGCTCCCGTGACGAGGGCGCGCATCTCAGCTCGGTCCCGCCGGGGTCGCGCGGTGCCGCGCGAGGTCGGCGTCCACCATCATCCGCACGAGGTCGCGGAAGCGCACCCTCGGCTCCCACTGCAGTTCGCGCTTGGCCTTGCCGGGATCCGCCACGAGCAGGTCGACCTCCGCCGGCCGCATGAAGCGCTCGTCCTGCTTCACGAAGCGCTGCCAGTCGAGGTCCACGTAGCCGAAGGCCTCCTCGCAGAGTTGGCGCACGGACCAGGTCTCGCCTGTGCCGATCACATAGTCGGCCGGCGTGTCCGGCTGCAGCATCCGCCACATCGCGTCCACGTAGTCGCCGGCGAAACCCCAATCGCGGCGGGCGTCCAAGGTGCCGAGCAGGAGTTCGTCCGTGAGCCCGAGCTTGATGCGCGCCACCGCGTCCGTGACCTTGCGCGTCACGAACTCAAGGCCGCGCCGCGGGCTCTCGTGGTTGAAGAGGATGCCGCTCACCGCGTAGAGGCCGAAGGACTCGCGGTAGTTGACCGTGATCCAGTGCCCGTAGACCTTGGCCACGCCGTAGGGCGAGCGCGGATAGAACGGCGTGCTCTCCTTCTGCGGCGTCTCCACGACCTTGCCGAACATCTCCGACGACGAGGCCTGGTAGAAGCGCGCCTTGGGCACCGTGCGCCGCATGGCCTCCAGCAGCCGCGTCACGCCGATGGCCGTGAACTCACCGGTGAGCACGGGCTGCGTCCACGAGGTGGCCACGAAGGACTGCGCCGCGAGGTTGTAGATCTCGTCCGGCTGGACCTCGTGCATGGCGTCCATCAACGAGGTCTGGTCGAGCAGGTCCGCCGAGATCAGCTCGATGCGGTCCACCAGGTGCGCGATGCGCTCATAGGGTGTGGTGGACGAGCGGCGCACGATGCCCACGACGCGATACCCCTTCTCGAGCAGGAGCTCGGCGAGGTAGGAGCCGTCCTGGCCCGTGATGCCGGTGATGAGGGCGGTTTTCATCTCGAGTGACGGAGGACGGAGGACCTAGAGAAACGGGGAGAGCGCTCACACGCTCCCCCCGTCACGGAATGCAAGAAGCGCGCCCTCAGACCGAGGTCAGCGCCTTGCGCGGCGCGCGCTGGATCTTGCCGGCGTTCAGGCAGCGGGTGCAGACCTTCACCTTTACCGTCTTGCCGTCCAGCACGATGCGGGCGACCTGGAGGTTTGGCTTCCAGGTGCGACGCGTCTTGTTGTTGGCGTGCGAGACGTTGTTGCCGTGCGAGACACCCTTGCCGCAGGTGTAGCAGATATTGCGCTGGATGGCCATCGCTCAGTTCTCCACGAGTTCGATTCGCGCCATCTCCGCCCCGTCGCCCTTGCGGAAGCCGGTCTTGAGGATGCGCGTGTAGCCGCCCGGGCGCTTGGCGAACTTCGGGCCAATCTCCTGGAACAGCTTGTCCGCCGCCTCGCGCTTCTGCACGTGGCGACCGGCGAGCCGACGGGAATGCAGCGTCCCGGTGCGCGCCTTGGTGATCAGCTTCTCGACGAAGGGGCGGAGCTCCTTGGCCTTGGCCTCGGTGGTCTCGATCGCGCCCTGCTCGATGAGCGAGGTGGCGAGGTTACGGAGCAGCGCGAGGCGCTGCTCGGAAGTGCGGCGCAGGCTGCGCCCGGCCTTACGGTGACGCATCGGGTGCTACTCCTCTTCTTCGTCGTCAGGCGCGGCGGCGGCGGCGCGGCTCGGCGGCGTGCCCATATCGGTCACGCGCACCCCATCCGGCGACTCCTCGAACCGCATCCCGAAATTGAGTCCTTCCTTCTCGAGGAGGTCGGCGATCTCCTGGAGGGACTTCTTGCCGAAATTCTTGACCTGCAGGATCTGCGCCTCGGTCTGCCGGACGAGATCGCCGAGCGAGCGGATGCTCGAGTTCTTCAGCGAGTTCACCGAGCGGACCGACAGCTGGAGATCGTCGATCGGGGTCCGGAGCAGCTCGGCCAGTTGGGCCGCATCCGAGTTCCCCTCTGCCCCCGGCACCGCCACCGCGGCGGCCGCGTGCGTGCCGAACGAGGCGAAGTACTGGAAGTGCGTCTGCGCCAGCGCGGCGGCGTAGCTGACCGCCTGCTCGGGCGAGATGGTGCCGTTGGTCTCGACCGTCAGCGAAAGACGGTCATAGTCCGTGCGCTGGCCCACGCGCGTCTCGGCGACGGCGAAGTTTGTGCGCTTGACCGGCGAGTAGATCGAGTCGATGCGGACCAGGTCCACCGGCAGCGAGCGGTCGAACGGATGCTGCTCCGCCTCGACGTAGCCGCGGCCCTTGTTCACGTACAGCTCGACCGTCAGCTCGCGGTCGTCCTGCAGCGTGAGGATGTGGTGCGCGGGGTTGATCACCGTGGCACCGCCCGGCAGATCCAGCTGGCCGGCGGTGATGGCGCCGCCCTTTGTGACGCGCACGCGAAGGATCGTGTCCTCCACGTCCTCGTCCAGCGCGAGGACCAGCGTCTTCAGGTTGGCGATGATCTGGTGGACGTCTTCCACGACGCCCGGGATGGTCTGGTGCTCGTGGAGCACGCCATCGATGCGGAAGCCCCACACGGCGGCGCCGCGGAGGCTCGAGAGGAGCATCCGGCGCATGGAGTTGCCGAGCGTGTGGCCGAAGCCGCGCTCGAGGGGCTGCAAGCGGAACTCCGCGACATTGGCGTTGTCGTCGCGCTTCGTCATTTCAACGAGCTGCGGACGGACGAGGCCGCGGAGATCGATCGACTGGGACATCGGAGAGGATCCTTGGGAGAGAAGTATCACGATGGCTTCACGCGCCACCGACGCCGTACCCCGCCCCTGACGCGCGGTACGCTCGTAAGACTGTCAGGGAGTCTTTTTCCAACTGCAGTTGTCAGTGGTGAGTTGTGAGTCGTGAGTGAACGGCGGTTGCTCTTCACTTACGACTCATAACTCACGACTCACCTCTGCGGTTACTTCGAGTAGAGCTCCACCACCAGCTGCTCCTGCGCGGCGATCGGGATCGCCTGGCGCTGCGGACGCTCGAGCATCCGGCCGCTGAACGTGTCCTTGTCCACGGCGAGCCAGGTGGGCGCGGCGCCACGGGCGGCGACCTCGAGGGCCTCCTTCACGGCGACGAGCTCACGCGAGGCCTGGCGCATCCGGATTTCCTGACCCGGGTGCACGAGGTAGCTGGGGATGTCGACCGACTTGCCGTCGACTTCGATGTGGCGGTGGCGGATCAGCTGACGCGCGGCCGCACGGCTCGCGGCGAAGCCCATCCGGTACACCATGTTGTCGAGGCGGCTCTCAAGCGCGGCCAAGAGATTGTGGCCCGTCACGCCCGGAAGCGTGGAGACCTTCTCGAACGTGTTGCGGAACTGACGCTCCGACACGCCGTAGATGCGCTTGATCTTCTGCTTCTCACGCAGCTGCTTGGCGTACTCACTCACCTTGCGGCGACGCGCGGTGTTCTGGCCGTGCTGGCCTGGGGCGTACGGACGGCGCTCGACCGGGCACTTCTCGGTGAAGCACTTGGTGCCCTTGAGGAACAGCTTCGTACCTTCACGCCGGCACTGCCGGCAGACTGGACCTGTGTAACGCATCGGTTAGACCCTCCGGCGCTTCGGCGGCCGGCAGCCGTTATGCGGAATCGGCGTCACGTCCTTGATGGACTTGACGGTGAGGCCGGCGGCGGCGAGCGCCTGGATGGCGGACTCACGGCCCGAGCCGGGCCCCTGCACGCGCACGTGCACGCGGCGGACGCCAAGCGCCAGCGCCTCGCGGGCGCACTGCTCGGCGGCCACGGTCGCGGCGAAGGGCGTGGACTTCTTCGACCCCTTGAAGCCCGCCTTGCCGGCGGTGCCCCACGCCACGGCGTTGCCGTGCGCGTCGGTGATCGTGATCAGCGTGTTGTTGAAGGTCGCATTGACGTGCGCGACGCCCTCGGCGTCCACGACCTTCTTCGTCTTCTTCCCGACGGCCATTACTTGGTCACCTTCTTCTTGCCCGCGATCGCGCGGCGCGGCCCCTTCTTCGTGCGGGCGTTGGTATGCGTGCGCTGGCCACGGACGGGCAGGCCACGGCGGTGGCGGATGCCACGGTACGAGCCGATGTCCATGAGGCGCTTGATGTTCATCGCGATCTCGGTGCGCAGGGCGCCCTCGACGCGGTACATCCGCTCAATCTCCTGACGGAGCTTGTTGACGTCGGCATCCGACAGGTCCCGGACGCGCTGCTCGGGGTTCACCCCGGTCGCCTCGAGAATGCGGCGCGCAAGTACGCGCCCGATGCCGTAGATGTAGGTAAGGCCGATCTCGACCTTCTTGTCGCGCGGAAGATCCACGCCGGAAATACGAGCCATGTGTGATTAACCCTGACGCTGCTTGTGCTTGGGATTGCGCTTGCAGATGATGCGCGTCACACCTGCCCGCTTCACCACCTTGCAGTGCTCGCAAATCGGCTTGACGCTGCTACGGACTTTCACTCTGCACTCCACTCGGTTTCGGCTGCGAAAACACGGAAATCGTTGCGACTACCCGTTTTCGGGCAGACACGCAGGATAATCTCGCGCACCCCTTGACACAAGGGGGACACTGACGTGTACACAAAGCGTTGCGGGATGCGGGGCGGCACGGACGAAGCGGGAAACGGGGGTGATGCGGGGGGCGGGATGCGGAGTCGGCTCGCATCCTTGCACTCCGAGGATGTGGCCGGGCTCCGGCACGGCCGGCCCAACCCTCGCGCACGGCTGGCCTACGCCAGGCTTTGCCTGATCTGGCGCAGCGTGGATGCGGGGTCTGGGGACTCGGTAACTGCCCGTCCCAGAACCAGATAGGCCGCTCCGTCGTCAGCGGCGCGCTCGGGGGTCGTGATGCGCGCCTGGTCGTGAGCGGCGCCGCCTGCCAACCGGATGCCGGGGACCAGCGGGCGTAGGCGCGGGAAGGTCGCGCGCACGGCGCGCACCTCGTGACCGCTACAGACGATCCCGTGAGCGCCTGCCTTCTCGGCAACCCTGGCCAGGCGCACGACCTCTTCGCCCATCTCCGGGGTCTCGCGGCCGAGGGCCACGCCGAGCCCCGGCGCATCGAAACTCGTGAGCACCGTGACCACAAGGATGCCCGTCTCGGCGCCGGCGCCCTCCACCGCCGCCTCGACCATCGCCGCGCCGCCGTAGCCATGCACGGTCAGCAGCGAGGCACCCATCGCGGCGGCGCTGCGCGCCGCGCCGCGCACCGTGTTCGGGATGTCGTGCAGCTTGAGATCGAGAAAGACGCGCTTCCCCTCCCCGCGCAGCCACTCGACGACGCGCGGTCCCTCGGCCGTGAAGAGCTCGAGGCCGACCTTCACGTAGTCGGCGTCGGGACCAAGACGCTCCACCAGCGCGCGCGTGGCGGCGAGCGACGGCACGTCGAGTGCGATGATGGGTTGGGCACGAAGCTCAGTCATCCGGAAGTCCAAACGCGGCCTGAGGTGGGAAGGTTGAAGCGCGCGGCTACTGGGGCCACTCGAGGGTGCCGACGAGGTCGGCCACACTCGACACGCCGTGGGCTTCGCACCAACGCTTGAGGTCGCGGACAATTCGCGCCGGCAGCTTGGGGTCCGCCAGCGCCGCGGTGCCGATGGCGACCGCGCTCGCGCCGGCCACCAGAAACTGCACCACGTCGGTCGCGGACTGCACTCCGCCGGCACCGAGGATCGGCACGGACACCGCCTGTCGCACGCGCCAGGTGGCCAAGAGTCCAATCGCGAGGAGCCCAGGGCCACTGACGCCCCCGGAGCCAAATCCGATCATTGGGCGACGGCGCTCAACGTCTACCACCAGGCCGGGAATCGTGTTGATGACCGTGATGCCGTCGGCACCGGCGTCCACCGCGCGGCGCGCCACGTCGCCGATCTGCGGCAGCGTCGGTGAGAGCTTCACGAACAGCGGTCGCTTCGTTGCCGCGCGCGCACCACGGACAACGGCATCGAGTGCCGCGGGGTCCGCCCCGAACTCCATCCCACCCTGCTTCACGTTCGGGCAGGAGACGTTGAGCTCAAAGCCGGCGAAGCCCGCCGCATCGTCGAGCCGTTCAACCACCGCGCCGAAGTCGGGCGCCTCGCGGCCGACGACGTTCACCAGTACGCGAGGGCGCCGCAGGTGCTGCGCGATCCACGGCAGGTCTTCCGCCTTCACGGCGTCGACGCCCGGGTTCGCCAGTCCGACGGCGTTGATCATGCCCCCGTCGAAATCCGCCACGCGCGGTGCCGGTGCCCCCTTCCGGACCTCGAGGCTGACCGCCTTGGTCACGAAGCCGCCGAGTGCCTCGAGATCCATCACGTCCGCGAGCTCACGACCGTACGCCGCGGTTCCCGCGGCGAGCAGGACGGGGTTCTGGAACGTGATGCCGGCGACCGTGACCTCGAGTCGCGTGGCCGGCATCAGCGCGGCGCGGCGCGTGTGCGCCGCTCGTAGTGCTGCAGATACTCGACGATGCCGTCGGCGACCGACACGGCGATATCGCGCTGGCCCTCGGCGCTGTTCATCCAGCGGGCATCGCTGAGGTTCGTGCCGAAGCCGACCTCCACGAGGATCGCCGGCATGTACGCGGTGGAGAGCACGACCAGTGGCGACTGTTTCACGCCACGGTCCGGACCCGGATGCTTCGCCGCTAGCTTGCCCTGCACCAGGGTGGCCAGGTCGAACGACTCACGGAGATGCTCGTTCTGCGCGAGGTCGTTCAGGATGAACGACAGCGGATCGCCCTTCTCGGCGACGGTCTCGGTCTCGAAGCGCACGACGTCGTTCTCCATCGCCGCCACGCGCCGCTCGTCCTCGGTGCGCGCGGTGGAGAGGAAGTAGGTCTCGACACCGCGCACCGAGGAGCCATTTCGCCAGTTCGGATTGAAGGCGTTGGTGTGCAGCGACACGAAGAGGTCGGCCTTCCGCGCATTCGAGAGCGGGCCGCGATCGTACAGGTTGATCAGCGTGTCCCGTCGGCGCGTCATCACGACGTCGAGCCCGCGGTTCTTGAGTTCGAGTTCCACCGCCAGCGCCATGGCGAGGGTCAACTTGGACTCGTTGATGCGACGCCCACCGATCACCACGCCGCCATTGCCCGGGTCCCGACCGCCGTGGCCCGCGTCCACCGCGATCACGTAGCGGCGCGACAGGCCGGCTGGCCCACGAGGCGCGTTGTTGGCGACCGTTGCCACCGGGGTCTTCGACGCGACGTCCCGTGCGGGGGCAGGCTCCTCGCGCCGCGCGATCCCCTGGAACAACTGCACCTCGCGCCGCGCCGCGTCCCAACGCACCCCGACGCCGAAGCGCGGGATAATCTCACTGAAGACCTGCAGCGGCACCTGCGCGGTACCGGCGACTTCCCGGACCTCCTCCACCAGCGGCAGCGCGAACCCGTTGTACGCCGCGAATGGGCTCCCCGCCTGGAACTCCAGCGTCGATTCGCCGAGCCGGAGGCGCCAGCGGTGGCCTGCGGCGGGCTCGAGGGAGCCACCCAGCAGGCGCGCCATCACATCTAGCCGCAGCAGTCCACCGGCGGCCGAGGGCTGCAGCGCGACCGCGGTGTCGCCGGACACGCCGCGCACGCGTACGCTGTCGTCTGCCATCGGCGCGGCGCCAAGGAGCACGCCGAGCGTGAGCGTGAGAATGGTGACCGACCGTCGCGCGGCGATCATCTATCGCTCCGGAGCGCGCGCTGCACCTCGCGCGCGTCGTCCTTGGCCTTCAGGTCGGCGCGCTTGTCGTGCAGCTTCTTGCCGCGTCCCAGCCCCAGCTTGAGCTTGGCGCGGCCGTGCTTGAAGTAGAGGTCGAGTGCCACCAGCGTCAGTCCCTTGCGTTCCACGGCGCCGATCAGATGGCGGATCTCCTTGGCGTTGAGCAGAAGCTTCCGCGTCCGAACCGGGTCGTGGTTCCAGATGTTGCCCTGTGCGTACGGTGCGATGTGTGCATTCAGCAGCCACACCTCGCCGTCCTTCAGGATGCCATAGGCGTCCGTGATCTGCGCCCGTCCGTCGCGCAACGACTTCACCTCGGTCCCCGTCAGCACGATGCCGGCCTCCCACGTCTCGAGAATCTCGTAGTCGTGTCGGGCCCGCTTGTTCCGGGCGATGGGGACGATGGCGTCGTCGGGCGCAGGCTTAGCGGTCACGCCTGAAGGATGACGACTCAGCGTTGACTTGGGTATCCGCCCCCGATACGTTCCCTGTCCACGCCGAAGTGGTGGAATTGGTAGACGCGCTGCGTTCAGGGCGCAGTGGGCGTAAGCCCGTGGGGGTTCGAGTCCCCCCTTCGGCATCAGCACGACAGACCGAATGCAACAACGGGGGCCCCAAGGGGCCCCCGTTTGCGTTGCGCGACTCCGGGAGGCGATCACGTGCTGCGCAGCACCGAGGGCGGCACATCTTCCGGCAGACGCGCCTCGCCATAGATCCGGCGCAGCAGTTCGCCGGCCTCGTCGGAATAGCGCGCCATCAACTCGATGGCGTACGCCAACGGCGTGCCGGCCGTGCGCGCGCCATCGCTGGCGAAGGCCAGGAGGCAACGTCCCGCGGCATCGGCCGGGGTCACCGGTCCACCGCGCAGCTGCAGGGCCTCACGATACGCCAGCAGGCGCTCGTTGAACTGGCGCGCCGCCAGCTCCCGGCGGTCGTCCGCAATTCTTCCGTCGTGCTCGAAGGCCTCGCTGATCGCCGCGGCAATCTCGGCCGCCGTGCGGTCGTCCAGCGCATCCCGCTGCGAGACGAGCAGGCCCAGCGCTGCCCGCGCATAGCGCAGTTCCCAGCGTGCGTGGTCCTGGTCGCCATTCGAGGCGGCGTCGGAGAGCCAGACGACGTCGTCTCCGTCGGGCTCCGCACGCAGGGCCGACACCACGGCAGCCGCGCGGCGGCGCCGGTCGCGCTCGGTTCGCCAGGCCGCCGTGAACGGCAGTGCCATCGCCGAGCTCAGCCCTGCAGGACCGGCAGGCCCACGCGCTGCCGCACTTCGGGCTCGGCTTCCATCAAGTCGGCCAAGCACACCGAGTCGAGCACCTCGTCGATGCGCTGCTGCAGCATCACCCAGACCGGGCGGATCGAACAATCACAGGACTGCGAACAGCGCTCCGACCCTAGGGGATGCGCCTCGCAATGCAGGTCAAAGGTCACCAGCTCAGCCGCGGTGATGATCTCCCGTACCGTGATCTGCTCGGCGGGTCGGGCCAACGCGTAGCCTCCCTTCGCGCCTCGCGTGCTCTGCACGATGCCGGCGCGGCGCAGCCGCAGGAGGATCTGCTCCACGTAGTCGCCGGGCAGGCGCTCGCGGGCCGCCACATCACGTCCGGTGATTGGGCCTTCGTCCGTGCGACGCGCGAGGTGCAGCGCGCAGATGACTCCGTACTCGGCCCAGGTTGTGATCCGCATAGCCGAAAGATGCCCGCTCGCAGCTATCGGGACAAGCGTTGTCGGTTACCCGTCCGCGCCCGGAACCCCAATGTCCGTGAGGCGCTGGAGGTCCAAGACCTGCTCGGCCTCCTCGGCCGTGAGCACCCCTTCACGAACCACGAGTTCGCGGATCGGGATGCCTTCCGCGATCGAGCGCTTGGTGATGGAGGCCGCGGCGGCGTACCCGATCCGCGGTGCCAGCGCCGTCGCGAGCGCGGCCGTGCGCTCCACCCAGTACTGGAGCATCGGCTCGTTGGGCGTCATCCCGCGTACACAGCGCTTCTCGAGCACGGCGGCGGCGTTCCCGAGGATGCGGATTCCCGCCAGCAGGTTATGGGCGATCACTGGCATCATCACGTTCAACTCCAGCTGCCCCTGCTCCGCCGCGGCACTCACAGTGGCGTCGTGACCCATCACCTGGAACACGACCTGGTTCACCATCTCGGCGATGCTCGGGTTGACCTTGCCAGGCATGATGCTGGAACCCGGCTGTACTGCAGGAAGGCGCAGTTCATCCAGCCCAGTCCGCGGGCCACTGGCGAGCAGGCGCAGATCGCTGGCGATCTTGCCCAAATCCAGCGCGAGGGTACGCCAGGCGGCGCTCAGGCCAGCCACGTCGCCCATGCTCTGCATGAGTTGCACGCGATCCGCACCCTCGCGCAGGGGCAGTCCAGTCAAGGTCCGGAGTTCCTCCACCATCAGCGACGGATACTGCGCCTGGGCGTTCATGCCTGTTCCGACGGCCGTGCCCCCGATCCCGAGATCCAGCAGGTAGTCCGCCGACTCGCGCACGCGGCGCGTCCCGCGCTCGATCGATCCGGCCCATCCGCCAACCTCCTGACCGAGCCGGATCGGCATCGCATCCTGCAGGTGCGTGCGGCCAGCCTTGACCAACTCGTCCCACTCGTCGGCGCGGGCGCGCAATGACGCGGCCAACACGGTCATCGCATCCAGTGCGGGGCCTAGCCGGGAGAGGGCCGCGAGACGCATCGCGGTGGGAATCACGTCGTTGGTGGACTGCGCCATGTTGACGTGATCGTTGGGATGCACGGGGTCGTAGCTCCCCAGCGCACCGCCGAGCGTCCGCGTCGCGAGATTTGCGAGGACCTCGTTGACGTTCATGTGCAGCGAGGTGCCTGCGCCGGCCTGATACACATCGACCACGAACTGCTCGCGGTGCGCGCCCGCAAGGACTTCGTCGGCGGCCGCGACGATGGCGTCGGCCCGCGCGGCATCAAGGCGGCCGGTGCGCCGATGCACCGACGCCGCCGCGCGCTTGATGCGCACGACGGCGTCGATGAGTGCCGGGTCTGCCCGGAGGCCGCTGATTGGATAGTTGGCGACCGCGCGCACCGTCTGCGCTCCGTACAGCGCATCCGCTGGTACCTCGACCGGGCCCAGCGGATCGCGTTCGGTGCGCAGCGTCGGGCTCACGGGTCCGCCAGCGCGGGCGTCGGAACGTCGAAGTACGAGAACAGGACGAGTCGGGTGCGCTCGTCGATGGTCACGATGCTGCGGCGCACGCGCGACGCGAACACGGAGCGGCTCTCGACCACCGACGACTTCCAGGCAATCGCGAGATTGGCGTCGATGCTGCCCGCGCCGTCGTCCTGGAACACGCAGAACAGCTGCGCATTTGGTTCGCTGGAGATGCCGGTGGAGTTGAAGCGCAGCGAGAAGAACACGAAGGAGCCGGGCACCGCCGCGGCCTGCCACGAGAGCGGCAGGGCCTCACCGTCCCCTGGCTCACCCACGGGATCGAAGTTGAATCGCTCGGCCAGGCGCACGCTGGCCTGCACGGGCGGGAAGCCGTCCACGTCGCCGGGCACCGTCAGCCGCAGCGTGTCGCCCGAGCTGAAGGGAATGCCCAGCGTCGAGACCAATTGGTAGATCGTCAGGCCTGACGCCGAACTCCGGAACAACGTATCCACGCGGCCCGCGACGTTGGTGAACAGGAACTGGCCCGCGTTCAGGGTGGGCAGGTACGCGACGCCCGGCGGGTTCACGGAGTACGCATAGATGCCGCAGACGTCCGGCGTGTCGATGGCCGACGCCGCCTGCTCGGTGCGGTAGAACGCGCCCGTGAGCTTGAGGTGGTAGGTCGAGTCGGCCGCCTGGTGGGTCACCGCGGTGACGTAGGCGGTCCGTTCATTGGTGGTCTCGAGACCCTTGATGCAGGCCGTGCTCGAAAGGGCGACGGCAACGACGAGAGCGAGCTTGGGAATGGACATGGTTGGCGGCAGTGGAGAGGGACCCTCAACGAAGGTAGTACCCCTCGACGATACGGAACGTTACCAAGAGCCAGGCGATGCGTGCAGTGCTCAGCCGCGGGCGATGCGCGCGGTACCATTGAGGAAGGGATTCACGATGAGTTCCCGTCCCACGGTGGTTTCCTCCCCGTGCCCCGGAAGGACGCGGGTCCCCCGGGGCAGCGTAGCCAGGCGTTCAATCGATCGTTGCAGGGCGGAAGGATCGCAGAGCGGCAGGTCCGTGCGGCCCACCGATCCCGCGAACAGGACGTCGCCGGACAGGCAGAGCCCCGCCCCGACGAACGCGACGTGCCCCGGCGCGTGACCCGGGAGGTGCCAGACCTCGAAGTTGGCACCACCGAAGGGCAGCACATCGCCTTCGGCGAGCGACTGCGTGGGCGCCGGCGGCGCATCGAAGGGCAATCCGTAGCCCGCGGCGATGCGCGGCGCATACTCCCAGAGCGGCGCATCCAGCGGATGCGCGTGGATTGGGACTTCGGGCCAGACCTCCCGCACACCGGCGATGCCACCGATGTGGTCAATGTGCCCGTGCGTGACCCAGATGGCCCGCAGGCGCGCGCCGAGTCGCTCGATTTCCGCACACAGATGCCGCGGCTCGGCGCCGGGGTCCACGAGCACCACCTCGCGCGCATCCTCGTCGTGCAGAAACCAGGTGTTCTCGGCAAACGCCCCGACGGTCAGGGCGTGGGTGTTCATCCCGTGGTCGCCGCCGGCAGGAGCATCGGTGTCGCCGGCGGGGCCGGCTGGCCGCTCTTGCGGGCGGTCAGGAACTTCTCGACCGCGATCGCCGCGGTCGTGGCGTCGCCGACGGCGGTCGTGACCTGCCGCGTCAGCTGCGCCCGCACGTCACCAGCGGCATAGAGACCCGGTACCGAGGTCTGCATGTGCGAGTCGGTGATCAAGTAACCCGTCGCGTCGTGCTCGACATGCTCCTTGATGATGCCGGTGTTCGGCGTGAAGCCGATGAAGATGAAGATGCCGGTTGCCGTGAGATCGGAGGTGGCGCCGGTCTTCACGTTCTTGAGACGCGCGTGGGTCATGAGCCCGTCCTTGCCGAGCACTTCCTCCGCCACCGTATCCCAGATGACCTCGATCTTCGGATTCTCGAAGACGCGCTGCTGCACGATCTTCGAGGCGCGGAACTCGTCGCGCCGGTGCACGAGGTAGACCTTCTCGGCGTAGCGCGTGAGGAAGTCCGCCTCCTCGCAGGCGGCGTCGCCGCCGCCGACCACCATGATGGTGTGTCCGCGATAGAAGGCCCCGTCGCAGATCGCGCAGTACGAGACGCCCTTGCCGGCGTACTCCAACTCACCGGGGATGCCGAGCTTGATCGGCGTACCGCCAGCGGTGACAATCACCGCTGGCGCGCGGTACACGTCGCCGTTCTCGACCGTGACGTTAAAGATTCCATCGTCGGCCCGGCGGATGCTCTCGACGGGCGTCGACGTGCGGATGTCGGCCCCGAACTTCTCGGCGTGCGACTGAAACTTGGTGGCGAGCTCGTGGCCCAGCACGTGCTCGAAGCCGATGTAGTCCTCGATCACCTCGGTGTTGAGCAACTCGCCGCCGGGGAAGCCGCGCTCCAGGACCACGCCCTTGAGCATCGAGCGACCCGCGTACATCCCGGCGCACATACCCGCCGGACCGGCCCCGATGATGATCACCTCGAACTCGTGTACCGCCACAATCGCTCCACTCGTATGAATCGTCGAAATCTAGATGGCCGAAGTGGGTGATTCCACGCCATCGGGCCGCATCCCAGCAACCCGCGAGAGGCACTGCCGGGTTCCGCGGGGCACGCCCGGACTACCGCAGCTTGTCGCCGATCGCGGCCGTTCCCTGCTATGCGTTGCCGATCGCTGCGCCGATCCACCTGCGCGGCCGCGTCGCGCTAGCGACGCACGCGCCGCCCGCCGTCCACGAACAGCGTCTCGCCCGTGACGAATCCCGCGTCGGCGAGGAATCGAACCGCCGACGCCACGTCCTCCGGCGCGCCAATCCGTGCGAGCGGCGTGTCCGCCGCGAAGGCATCGACCTCGGCCTGCGGCATGCCGGGCGGCGCGAGCACAAATCCTGGCGCGACCGCGCTCACGCGGATGTCCGGCGCCAGGGCGGCGGCTAGGTGCCGCGTCATCGCCATCACCCCAGCCTTTGCGATGCCGTGCACGCTGTAGTCCGGCCAGGGCTCCTCGGCCATGTGGTCGGCGATGTTGACGATGGCGCTTCCCGCCGGCATCACGCGTGCGGCCGCCTGCGCAAGGAGAAACGGCGCACGCAGGTTCAGCGCGATGATCGCGTCGAACTCCTCGGCGCGCACGTGACCGAGTCGCGTGCGTTCCATCCCCGCCGCCGAGTTCACGAGCAGGTCGAGGCGCTGGAAATGATCGTAGGCGTCCGAGACGAGCTGGTCGCAGGCGGCCGGCTGGCTGAGATCCGCCTGGAACGCTCGCGCGATTCCGCCGGCAGCCTCGACCTCGCGCACGAGCGAGTTGGCACCGTCGGCGGATGCGTGGTAGTGCACCGCAATGGCCCAACCGTGCGCCGCGAGCTCCTTCGCAATGGCCCGTCCGACGCGCTGTCCCGCCCCCGTGACGAGGGCGACGCGAGTGGCGCTCACGTCCCGCTCCGCCGCTGCTCGACCCGCTGGCGCTGCGCCTCGACCCACGCGTAGGGCACCTTCATCGCGCCCAGCACGCGCGCGCCGTGCATCGCCCCGTGCCAATCGGAACCACCGCTCTTCACCAAGCCGAAATGTTCGGTCAATGCGGTGAGCCGCTGCTCGTCCTCACGCGAATGGCTGGGATGCCGGACCTCGATGCCGTCCAGGCCTTCTGGCACGAGCGCTTCGACCAGCGCCCGCGTGCCATCGCTGCCCAGGTGCGCAATGACCGCGATGCCACCCGTGCGGTGCACCATGGCGATCCCGTCAGCTACGTCGAGACGCTGCTTGTCCACGTACGCCGCCTTGCCATAGGCCAGCCAGCGATCGAAGGCCTCGCGGATGTCGCGCACGTGTCCGGCGGCGACCATCGCGCGTGCGACATGCGGGCGTCCGATGGCTCCCGTCCCAGCCTGCGCGAGCACGGCTTCCATCGTGACGTCGATGCCCGCCGACTGCAGGCGCAGCACCATCTCCTCCGCCCGCGTGCGGCGATGACCGCGAATGGTCTCGAGCGATTGCTGCAGGGGCTCGACGTCCCGCACGTGCAGGCCGAGGAGGTGGAACTCATCCTCGCCGTGATGTACGCTGAGCTCCACACCCGCGATCAGCTCGAGCCCGAGCGCGTCGGCCTTGGCCTGCGCCTCGGGGATTCCAGCGAGGGTGTCGTGGTCCGTGAGCGCGAACGCGCGCAACCCAGCCGCGTGCGCCGCCGCGACGGCCTCGGTAGGCGGCAGCGCGCCGTCGGAGGCCGTGGAATGCGCGTGCAGGTCCACGAAGGCGTCGCCGGCTGTCGCGCCGGCCCCTTCACTCACGAGGCGTAACCGGCCTCGGGCGAGCGCACGCTGGGCTGCGACATCGCGAAGAGCCGCGACAGCTCGGCATCGCTCAACTCGCCGAGCGACTGCTCGCGCGACTTGGCGCCGGTGGGGGAATAGCGCGTGAGGCGCACCACACGCTCGTCGGCCACGCCGTGCACGAAGATGAGGCCGAACTCGTCGGCATCGTACTGCGTGACATAGCCCGAGGGATACACTTGCCAGGTCTTGCCTTCGATCGTGATGCGACGGGTCGGCATCAGGACAGCTCCACTTGTGTGTAGATGCGCCCGGGGTCGCGCACCGGCTCGGGCGCGGCCGCGTGGGCGGCGGACAGCGCGGCGGGGGAATCCGCCTCGCAGAACTCGACGAAGGCTCCCGGGAGCGCGTGCTCCTCGAAAGCCCAGAACCGGCAGCCCTGCCCCACGTAGTGCGACTCCTTCCGCTTGAGACGCTCGAAGTACTTCGCGCGCTCGGCGGGCGGGATCACGATGCGGTGGATGGTCAAGGCGCGCGACATCAGCCGGTGACGGTCTCCAGCGTCTTCTTCAGGTCACCCATGAAGCGGTCGGCATCGGCGCCGTCCACCACGCGGTGGTCGAACGAGAGCGAGAAGTACGCGCAGGTGCGGATGGCAATGGTGTCCTCGCCGTCCGGGCCCGTGATGACCTTGGGTCGCTTCTCGATGGCGCCGAGGCAGAGGATCGCCGTGGTGCCGACGGGGATGATCGGCGTGCCGGTGAGCGAGCCGAAGGTTCCCGGGTTGGTGATCGTGAACGTGGCGTCCTGCACGTCCATCGGGCTCAGCTTCTTGCTGCGCGCGCGGGCGGCGAGGTCGTTCGTGCCGCGCGTGATGCCCGTGAGGTTGAGGCCGTCGGCGTCCTTCAGCACCGGCACGATCAAACCCGTGGGTTCCAACGCGACGGCGATGCCGACGTTGTAGCGCTTGCGCAGGATCACGTCCGTGCCGCTCACCGTGGCGTTGATCACCGGGTGGCGACGCAGGCACTCGATCACGCTGCGGATGATGAACGGCAGGTAGGTGAGCTTCTGGCCCGTCTCCTTCTCGAACTCGGCGCGGCGTTCCGCGCGCAGCCGCGCGATGCGCGTCAGGTCGATCTCGAAGAACGTCGTGACGTGCGCGGCCACCTGCTTGGCCTGCCGCATATGGTCGGCCGTGAGGCGGCGGATCTTCGACATCGGCTCGACGACATCGCCGGGCCAGGCGTGGAAGACCGGATCGTTGCCGTGGGCGACGGGCACGCTGACGCTGCCTGCGAGGCCGCCGGGCAAGCTGCTCGGCACGGCGGTGACGGCGCCGCTCTCGAGGTAGGCAACCAGGTCCTTCTTGGTGACGCGACCCGCGACCCCACTCCCCTCGAGCCCGGCGATGTCCACGCCCGCGTCGGCAGCCATGCGGCGCACGAGGGGCGAGGACTTGGTGCGCACGCGATCCTCGAAGCTGTTGCCGTTGCCCGCGGGACGAGCGGTTGCGGGACGCGCGGCGCTGGCGCCAGCAGCGGCGACCGGTGCAGCGGCGGCCGGCTTGCTGGCGGCGGCCGGAGCGGCGGGTGCCGCCGCGGGGGCGGGCGTCTCGGCGGCCGGCGCGATCGACGCGCCCTTCTCCGTCTCGATGCGGGCCACGACCTCGTTCACGGGCACCGTCGTGCCCTCCTTCACGATGATCTCGGCCAGCACGCCGGCGCTGGGCGCGGGGATCTCCGCATCCACCTTGTCGGTGGAGATCTCGAAGATCGGTTCGTCGCGCTTCACTTCGTCGCCGACCTTCTTGAGCCAGCGCGAGAGCGTGCCCTCGGCGATGGATTCGCCCATCTGCGGCATGATGACGTCTACACGAGCCATTCCAGCAACCTCGGTCAGGTCTTCTTGTCAGGGGCGTCGGCGGAGGGAGGCGCGCTCCGCAGGGCCGACACCACGAGCCAGGACAGCGAGAGGGCGCCGATGGCGCCCCCGGCGAGCATATAAATGTACCAGTCGCAGGTCGGGATGCCGTCGCACTTCGGCGCCCGCGTGAAAAACGCGACGGCCTTCGAGACCAACACGCCGATCATCCCGCCGGAGAAAAAGCCGATGACGGCCATGAAACAGCCGATGCCGGCCGTCCGGGCAAGGGACGCCGGCGCCGCGTCGGACGGCATCGTCAGTACGCGGGCGCGAACGTGTGCTTCGGGTCCACCTGCGTGTGGAGCTGCACGAAGAACTTCTTGACGTTGCGGTCGAGGCGGCTCTCACCCATCAGGTCCGTGTGGGCCTCGACGAACACGTAGTGGCCGCCCTCCATCTTCACGCTGAGGGTCAGTGTCGAGGGCACTTCCGGCGTGCCCACCGAGCCCTTGAACGTGCGCGAGCGCGGGCCCTGCCCGGCCGGCATCATCCCAATCGTGGGGAAGAACGCGTCGGCGGTGGCGAGGACGGCATCAGGATGCAGCTGCGTGCGATGGAAATGACGCATTGGAGTCTGAAGTGGGGTCAGGGAACGGACGGCGGCGTGATGACGGCACCATCTTCGCCCGGCGGGGCCTCGTTGCGCACCGCCTGGCGCCAATCGAGCGTGCGTTGCAGGACCTGCGTGGAGTCGCGGCGGAAGCGGAGTCCCATCGCCCAATCGCCCGCCGTCACGAAGGTCAGGGTCGCGCGATAGGTCCCCGCCTCGGGACCGTACGTGAAACCGTTGTAGACAGTCTTGCGGTCAGCATTGGTCGCGAAGATCTGGCCTTCGCCGTTCACCACGGGTGCGCGCGACTCCTTCTCGAGCACGGTGATGGTGTACGTGATGCGCTCCAGCGCGCGCGGCGGCGTGACGTCGGCGACGATGCGGAACTCGAAATCGTCCGTCCAGGCGCGCAGCACACCGGCGTCAGGCGGCGGCCCGCAGCTGGCGGCACCAACAATGCCGGCCGCGAGCAACAGGGCGTACAATCGGGGGGATGGGCGAGCGGACATTGTAGGGACTCCCGTGGGACTGGGCGCTTCCAGTGGGCGAAAGATAGCCGCGCGACGCCCTTCGCGAGAGTTCCGACCGCCTCGACGCAGCGTCAGCCGATGCCGCGCGCAACGGCGCGGGTGCGCTGCACGACCGTCCACACTGCAGTCGTCGCGAGCAGGATTACGACCGCGCGCAGGATCCAGCCATCCGCCATCAGTCCGAAGAAGGCCTGTGGGGCCGCCAGCAGCGTGATGCGCTCCGGTCGCTCCAGTGCCCCGACGCCCTTGAGGTCGACCCCGAGCGCGTCCGCCTTCGCCCTCGTGTACGACGTGATCTGCACGGCCGACAGCGCGACCAGCGCCACGCCGAGCATCGGCAGGCTGCGATGCGGACCATCGGCGGCGAAGAACCACGCCAGCCCGCCGAACAGCAGCGCGTCGGCCACTCGATCGAGCGTGGAGTCGAAGAAGCCACCGAAGGTGCTGGCCCGGCCACTGCGGCGCGCCACGGCGCCGTCGATGACATCAAAGAAGGCGGTCAGGCCGAGCGTCCAGCCACCCGCGCGAATCCATCCAGTGGCGAACATCGTGCCGGCCGCGGCGCAGGCCAGCGTCCCCAGCACCGTGAGCGCGTTGGGCGACACGCGATGCGCCACGCACCAGTCGATCAGGGGCTCGATGAGGCGCAGGTAGCCCGCACGGATGCCGTGCCAGAGCGAGAGTGGGAACGGGGCCGAGGCCACGGTTCAGCGATACAGCTGGAATCGCCGCGTGGCCTGCTCGAAGGCGACGACCGACGGCAGGAAGCGATCCACCACCTCGTCTGGATCCTCGCCCCGCAGCAGCGCTTGCCGCACCGCGGCATCGCCCAGCCGCTCGTCGAATCCGCGCTCGGTGATGCGCAGGGAGTCGCCGTGCACGCGCCCCAGCGCCCAGAGAATCGCAGCGCCGACCCGCGCCACCTGCACCCGCGCTGGGTCATCGATGACCATTCGCACGGAGGGAATCGCCTGGCCACCGAACTTCCCGTCCGTCGGGCGCTGCGGCGTCACCCGTTCGACCTCGAAGTGCACGCCCGAGAGTCGCCGGTCCTGAAGAAGCGCGGCCACCGAGTCCGCATCCATCCACGGCGCGCCGAAGCGCTGGAACGGCCGGTCGGTGCCACGCCCCACGGACACATTGGCCCGCTCGAAGGCCACCAGTGCCGGATAGAGCAGTGCGCTCGAAGTCGACACCATCGCCGGCGAGGGCACGACCCACGGCAGCTTGGTGTCCTCCCAATACATCGAGCGCCGCCAGCCATCCATCGGCATCACGTGCAGGCGCACGGGAATATCCAACGCCGCCGCGTAGAACCGAGCCATCTCACCCATCGTCATCCCGTGCCGCAGGGGCAGCGGGTATAATGCGTAAGCCAGCCCGCGACGCCCGGGCGCCGGATCCTCGGCGTTCGCCAAGGAGGCCTGCAGCAGCGGTCCCTCCACACGCCCGGACAGCGGGTTGGGGCGATCCAGCACGATGAACGCAATGTCCGCGCGCGCCGCGGCGCGCATTGCATAGACCAGCAACCCCACATACGTCCACGTGCGCGTACCGATGTCCTGCAGGTCGAAGATCAGCGCGTCGAGGTCCCGCAGCAGGCTGTCGGGCGGCGGCACGGTCTCGCTGCGGTACAGCGAGTGCACCACAAGCCCGGTCGCGGCGTCGACTTCATTGGGGAGATTCGCCACGTCGGCGGTGCCGCGGATGCCGTGCTCCGGGGAGAACAACCGGACCAGCCTGACGTTGGCACGCCGCACGCGTGCATCCCTCGTCAGCAAGTCGGCATCACTCGCGCCCGTTGCGTCCACCCCGGTCTGGTTCGTCACCAAGGCAACGCGCTTGCCAGCAATCAGGGTGAGCGAGTCCTCCAAAAGAACCGTGATGCCCGGCCGCACCGCTGGCGGCGCCTCGCGACGGCCCTGGGCCGCCGGCGTCGTCGCGCAGCCAAGCAGGCCCAAGGCCAGGCCCACCACCATCCGCACCCCACGTCCCGCGCTGTGAACCTCCACCGTCTCTCGCTCCTCGCCCTCTCGGGCCTCGTGTTCGCGTCCTGTACCCAGACGACGCCACCGGCGGTCCCGGCACCGGGCCTTCCCGCGGACTCCACCGCCGAGGCGGTACTCGCGCCGCGTGTGCTCACGGAGCCCGCGCCGGCAGACGCAACCGCCCCAAGCCATCCGCCCCGCCCAACGCTGCGCGAGGTGCCGCCCGACCTGAACGCTCCGCTGAGCGTCGCAGCGCAGCGGTGGATCGACCGAACCATCGCGGCGATGCCGCTCCATGACCAGGTCGCACAGATGGTGATGATCTGGGTCCTGGGGGACTATACCAGCACGAGCGACTCGTCGTACATCCTCGCCCTGCAAGGCGTCCGCGACCACAAGGTCGGCGGCGTGATCATGTCGCTGGGGTCGCCGATCGAGGTGGCCGAGAAGGTCAACGCCCTGCAGCGCGCCGCGGCCCTGCCGCTGCTCGTGGCCTCCGACGTCGAGCCCGGGCTCGGGCGGCTCGAAGGCGGCGTCTTCGCGCCGGGCAGCCTCTTGGCGGGCAGTGCCACCGTGCTGCCGAGCAACATGGCGATCGGTGCCACGCGCCGACTCGAGCACGCGCGCGCCGCGGGCCACATCACCGGCGAGGAATCCCGGGCGGTGGGCATCCACCTGGCGTTCGCGCCAACGGCGGACGTGAACAACAACCCGTCGAACCCGGTCATCAACGTGCGCTCGTTCGGCGAGGATCCGTTGCTCGTCGCCGCGATGACCGCCGCCTTCGTGGAAGGCGTGCAGGAAGCCGGGGTCGCCGCCACGCTGAAGCACTTCCCCGGCCACGGCGACACAGACGTAGATTCGCACAATGCGCTGCCGGTGATCCGCGCCTCGCGTGATCGCCTTGACGCCATCGAACTGGTGCCCTTCCGGGCGGCCATCGACGCCGGTGTCGCGGCGGTGATGAGCGCCCACATCGCCCTGCCGCGGATCACGCGTGACTCGGTGCCGGCCACGCTCACCCCGAGCATCCTCACGGGCCTGCTGCGTGACACGCTCGGTTTCCAGGGCCTCGTGCTCACGGACGCCATGGACATGCGCGGCATCGCCAATGGCTACGGCGTGGCCGAGAGCAGCGTGCTCGCGGTGCAGGCCGGCGCGGATGTGTTGCTGATGCCGCCGAGCGTTCCGACGGCGATCGGGGCGGTGGTCGCGGCGGTGGAGCGCGGCACGATCTCGCGCGAACGCATCGAGACCTCGGTCCGCCGCATCCTCGAACTCAAGCTGCGCACGGGCGCCATCCAGCGTCCGCTGGTCCCGCTGGACTCCCTGCGTGAGATCGTCGGCCAGCGCGCGCATCGCGAGCGGGCACAGGCCATCGCGCAGGACGCCATCACGCTGCTGCGCGACGATCGTCGGCAACTCCCACTGGCGACGGCGCAGCCCCAGCTCGTGCTCACCTACGCCAGCGACAACGACATCACGGCCGGTCGCTGGTTCCAGTCGGAAGTTCGCGGCGCGCTGCTCAGCTCCCGAACCGCGCGCATTACACCGTCGACGCCCCGTGCGCGGCTCGACTCCATCGCGCGCTCGACGCCCGACCCCATCGTGCTCGCCAGCTTCGTGCGCACCATCGAAGGCGAGGGGCGATTTGCGGTGGCGGAGCACGTGGCGCGCTGGGTCGACTCAGTGGCAGCCACCCGGCCGATAACCGTCGTGGCCTTCTCAAACCCGTACGTCCTGCGCGAGATGCCGCGCGTCAGCGGCTACGTGGCGGCCTACGGGCGTGGGGAGGCGGTGGAGCGCGCCGCGGCCCGCGCGCTCATCGGCAAGGCGCGGTTCAGCGGGACCGTGCCGACATCGCTGCCCGGCTTGTTCGCCGAAGGCCAGTCCTACCAGCGGCCCAAGCCTGCGTGGACCGCTGCCGTGACCGACTCGGTGCGCCGCGTGCTCGAGCGCGCGCAGCGCGACTCGGTCTTCCCGGGTGGCGTGGCAATCATCGGCACCCGCACGGACATCGTCGCCGAGATCGCGGTCGGGCGCATCGACCGCGACTCCGCCGCCCCGGCGCCGGATGCACAGACGATCTGGGACATCGCCTCGCTGACCAAGGTGGTCGGCATGACGACGGCAATGATGCAGTTGGTGGAGACACGCCGCGTGCTGCTCGACGCGCCGGTACAGACCTACCTGCCCGAGTGGCAAGGCCAGTGGAAGGATCGGGTGACGGTGCGGCACCTGCTCACCCATTCATCGGGCCTGCGCGCCCACCGCGAACTCTTCCGCGAGGTGGAGACCGCGCCGGAAGCGCAGCAGCTCGTGCTGGCCACCCCGCTCGACACGATGCCAGGTGTTCGCTACGTGTACTCCGACCTTGGCGCGATCCTGCTGGGCATGATCATCGAGCGCGTGACCGGCGAAGCGCTCGACCAGTACCTGCAGCAACGGATCTTTGGGCCCCTGCGCATGGTCGACACGCGCTACCACCCCGCGTTGGCGGACATCGAGCGCGTCGCGCCCACCGAGATGGACCCGTGGCGCGGCCGCCACCTGCGCGGCGAGGTCCACGACGAGAACGCGTTCCGACTCGGCGGGATCTCCGCGCACGCCGGACTGTTCAGCACGGGGGCGGACCTCGCCCGCTTCGCGCAGATGCTGCTGAACGGCGGCGAGCTGGGCGGCGTGCGCGTCGTGCGCCCGACCACCATCGCCGAGTTCACGAAGGTGCAGGACCCCAAGCTCTCGCACCGCGCGCTGGGCTGGGAGACGCCCAACGGCACCAACTCCGCCGGCCGGGTGATGAAGGCGCCGGCCTTTGGCCACACCGGCTTCACGGGTACGTCCATCTGGATCGACCCGGCCAACGACCTGTTCATCATCCTGCTGACGAACCGGGTGAACCCCAGCCGCGAGAACTCAAGGATCGGGCCGGTCCGGACCACGATCGCGGACGTTGCGGCCCGGGCCGCCGCCACGGCGTCCAGCTCCGCCGCCTCGTCCGCCCGGGGCACGCCGTAGCGGGGAGCTTGTCCCCGGAACCCCGAACCCTATATTCAGGATTAGCAATATCGCGCGGCGGTTGCCACGTTGATTGAGGAACCTGGGAGGGATCTGATGAGCACGATGAATTCGCCGGAAGTGCTGGTAACGATTACGCCTCAGGCGGGTGCCGAGGTGCAGCGGTTCATGCAGGCCGACAAGGTCCCTGCGGACGTTGGTGGACTCCGCGTGGCCGTGCAGCCCGGCGGCTGCTCGGGCTTCAAGTACACGCTGCTGGTCGAGGACAAGCCAGCGGATGACGACACGGTGCTACCGATGGACGGCTTCCAGGTGTTCGTGGATCCGTTCTCGATGCAGTACCTGAGTGGCGTGACGATCGACTACGTGAGCTCGATGCAGGGCTCGGGCTTCACGTTCAAGAACCCGAACGCCACCGGCGGCTGCGGCTGCGGCTCCAGCTTCTCGGCGTAAACGTCCCTCCGCGGGTCCTGACGGGCGCCCCTCGATGAGGGGCGCCCGTCGTGTTTTGCGGCGATATTTCCGCGATGCCTGACTCCGGAAGCGCCTTCACCTCGCTCGACTGGGTCGTCCTCGTGCTCTACCTCGTGGGCACGACCGTGCTCGGCGTCCGGCTCGGACGTGGCCAGAAGAATGCCCGCGATTACTTCGTGGCCGACGGGACGATCCCGTGGTGGGCGGTGCTCTTCTCGGTCGTGGCCACGGAGACCAGCGCGCTCACGTTCATCTCGATCCCCGGGCTCGCGTACCTAGGAGACCTCGGCTTCCTCCAGGTTGCCACAGGCTACCTGCTCGGCCGCGTGGTCGTCGCGTACACGCTGTTGCCTCGCTATGCAGAGGGCGAACTGGTCACCGCGTACGCGCTGTTGGAGCGGCGTTTTGGGCTCGCGACACGACGCTTCGCCTCGGTGACGTTCATGGTCACGCGGGCCTTCGGCGATTCCGTGCGATTGTTCGCGACCTCGATTCCAGTCGCCCTGATCCTGTCGGGCATCTTCGCGCCGAGGCTCGCCGCGCCACTAGCCATCCTCGTGCTGGGCATCGCGACGGTGATCTACACGTATCACGGCGGCATGCGCGCCGTCGTCTGGACGGACGTACTTCAGATGGGCGTGTACCTGCTCGGCGGGCTTGGCGCGCTGTGGCTGATCGGCGCCGGCGTGGACGGCGGCTGGGGCGAGATTCTTTCGCGCGCCGGTGAGGCGGGCAAGCTCAAGATGCTGGACTTCCACACAGGCTTCGATCGTCCGCACACGGTGTTCGCAGGCCTGCTCGGTGGCGGCTTCCTCGCGATGGCTTCCCACGGCGCCGACCAGATCATCGTGCAGCGGCTGCTGGCCTCGGGCTCGCTGCGCGATGCCCGGCGCGCGCTCATCGGCAGCGGCGTGATCGTCATCGCCCAGTTCGCGCTGTTCCTGCTGATCGGTATCGGGCTCTGGGCGTTCTACGACGCGCAGGCCTTCCCTGCCCCGGACCGCATCTTCCCGGCCTTCATCATCGCCGAGATGCCGCCGGTGATGACGGGCGTCGTGATCGCCGCCATCCTCGCGGCAGCGATGAGCACGGTGTCGGGCTCGCTGAACGCGCTCGCGGCGTCGACGCTGCACGACCTCTATGCGCCGCTGCGTGGCGCACCGGAGGGCGCCGAGGGGCTGCGGCTCTCGCGGGTGTTCACGCTGCTGTGGGCGGTCGTGCTGGTCGGGGGCGCACTGCTGTACCGCGCCGAGGGCACGCCAGTGGTGGTGATCGCGCTGAGCATCGCGAGCTTCACCTACGGCGGCCTGCTCGGCGGGTTCTTTCTCGCCATGCTGTGGCCCCGCGCCACGCAGCGGGATGCCGTGACTGGGATGGCCGTGGGTATCTTTGTGATGAGCATCGTGGTGTTTGCGGGACGGCTCGTCGCGGCGTTTCCGCAGCTCGCGGGTCCGCTGGCACCGGTCACTGGAATCGCCTGGCCGTGGTTCGTGTTGATTGGCACGGCCGTGACACTCACGGTGGGCATCGTTTCGTCGTACACACACGCGGCGCCACGCTCGGCGCCCTGACCCTTCCCTTTGCTGGACGCGCAATGGCACAGATCGTCGTCGGTGTGGATGGTGGTGGCAGCAAGACGCAGGTGATCGTGGCGAACGCCAAGGGCAAGGAACTCTCGTCGATCACCGGCGACGGCAGCGCCCTGCGCCCCGGCGAGGCGCTGGCCTCGGCCGAGATCATCGGCAGCCTGGTCCGCGACGCGCTGGCGGCCGCGGAGATCGAGGATCGTCCGGCCCTCGTGGTCGTGGGCGTGGCGGGCGCCGGCCGCGAGAAGGAGCGCAAGGCGCTGCTGCGCGCGCTGCGCGGCGAGACGGTGGCGGACGAGATCGAGGTGGTCACCGACGCCGAGATCGCGCTGGCGGATGCGTTTGGTCGCGACGGCGCGGGCCTGCTGCTGGTGGCGGGCACGGGCTCGGTGGCCTTCGGCCGGGGCCCCGCCGGCGAGTTCCGTCGCTGCGGTGGCTGGGGCCCGGACATCGGCGACGAGGGCAGCGGCGCCTGGATCGGACGTCGTGCGCTGAGCGTCGTGACGTCGTCGTCGGACGGCCGCGAGCCGGAGACGCGACTGACGGGCGCGCTGATGACGGCACTTGAGCTCGAGACGCTCGAGGACCTGATTCCCTGGGCGGCGAACGCCTCGCCGAAGGACCTGGCGGGCTTGGCCGCGCACGTGATGACGCTGGCCTCGGACAAGGACTTACGGGCCAACTCGATCTGCACGGTCGCGGCGGAGGAACTTGTGCTCCACGTCCGCACTTTGGCGCGGCAACTCTTCGTGGACGAGCGCGCCGCGGTGCCGGTGGCCTTGGCTGGCGGCCTGATGGCGCGCGGGTCCTACGTGCGCCGCCTGGTGGAGCATCGGCTCAAGTCCGCCGTGCCTGGGTCACAGCTGCACGCCGAGGAGGTCGTGCCGGCGCGTGGGGCGGTCAAGTTGGCTGTTTCGCTGGCAAAGGTCTGAGCGCCGTTCGAGGGTCGCGACTTGGCTAGATCTTCTTGATTGCCACAGAGGCACAGAGACACAGAGGTGTCAGGACGCGCGCTGGCCTCTGTGCCTAGTCCAAGAACAACTGCTTAGGGGGCTCGGCGGACAGCTATGTTCGCCGAGCCCCTTTCTGTTCCAACAAAGAAGAAGACACAGAGGTGTCGGCTTGCTCCGACGCCCTCTGTGTCTCTGTGCCTCTGTGGCAAACTCAGCGCACCAAACCCAGCCCTACGCCGTCGTTGGCGCCTCGGCGGGGATGCTTGCCGCGGACCAGACCTTTTCGGACGACGCCACGAAGGTGGTGGCCGAGATGTCCGAGGCCACGTTCACCACGGTGCGCGTCATGTCGAGGATGCGGTCCACGCCGAGCACGATCGCGATCGCCTCGCCGGGCACGCCCATCATCGCCAGGATGCCGACCAGCAGCGGGATCGAGCCCCCGGGCACGCCGGCCGCGCCGATGGCCGTGATCACGCTCATGATGATCACTACCACCATCCCGCCCAGCGAGAGGTCCACGCCGAAGACCTGGCAGAGGAAGATGACCGTGATGCCCTCGAAGATGCTCGTACCGTTCATGCACATCGTGGAGCCCAACGGCAGCACGAAACCGGCGATCTTGGGCGGCACACCCAGGCCCTCCTGCGACGCGCGCAGCGCCGCGGGCAGGGTGGCCGAGCTCGAGCTGGTCGAGAAGGCCGTCACCAGCGCGCCCTTGATGCGCGAGAAGTATGTGACCGGGCTGATGCCGATGATGAACTTCAGGATGAGCGAAAGGTTCACGAACATGTGCAGCAGCAGCGCGCTCATCACCACGATGACGTAGCCGCCGAGCGGTTTGAGCAACGCGAAGCCGAAGCGCGAGGTGACGCCGAAGATCAGGCCGGCCACACCGTAGGGCGCGAGTCTCATCGCCATCCCTACGATGACGATGACGACTTCATACAACGACTCGAGGAACTTGATCATCGGGGCCGACTGCTCCGGCTTGAGCTGCGTGAGCGCCGCGCCGAAGATGAGGCCGAAGAAGATCACGCCGAGCATGTCCGTGTCCGCGGCCGACTTCACCGGGTTGCGCGTCACGATGTTCACGAAGGTGTTGATGCCAAAGCCACCTGTTGCGTTCTGCTCGACCTTTGCCGAGGCGTCGTCGGCGTAGACCTCCATCAGCTCGACCTTCACGTTCTCCGGCACGGACGAGCCAGGGTCAATGATGTTCACCATCAGCAGGCCGAAGGTCGCCGCAACGGCCGTCGTGCCGAAGAAATAGCCGATGGCCTTGCCGCCCACCTTGCCGACCTTTCGCAGGTCTCCGAGCCCCGCCACGCCAAGCGCGATGGACGAGAACACCAGCGGCATCACGATCATGAACAGCATCCGCAGGAAGATCTGGCCGACCGGCCCCGCGAGATACGTGTTGACCCAGACCACCCGGCCGTCGTCGCCACCCAGCGTGAGGTTCGCCACCACACCGGCGACGCCACCCAGCACGAGCGCCAGCAGGATCTTGGTGTGGAGCTTCATGCCCTTGCCGCTACCGCCGATCGATTCCGACATCTAGTCCTCGCTGGGCCGGGCGCTGGCGCCCCGGCGTTGGGTCAGGAGATAGACGGGCACGCCGAGCAGCACGACGACCAGCCCCGAGAGCGCCTGCGCGCGCGTCTTGTCCGCGAACAGCAGGATGATGGCCACGGCCGCGGCCGAGACGATGTACAGGCCTGGCAGCACGGGATAACCGATGGCCTTGTACGGACGGGGCTCGTCCGGCCGCTTGGCCCGCAACACGAACAGCCCCGCCGTGGTCAGCGCGTAGAACACCAGCGCCGCAAAGATCACATAGTCGAGCAGCTGCCCATACGTACCGGTGAGGCAGAGGATGCTGGTCCAGATGGCCTGCGCCACCAGCGCCCAGGCGGGCACGCCGGCCGCGCTCAACGTGCCGGCCTTGCGGAAGAAGAGCCCGTCCTTGGCCATCGCCCAATACACGCGGGCGCCGGCGAGGATGAGGCCGTTGTTGCAGCCAAATGTCGAGATGAGGATGGCGATCGCCATCAAGGTGCCGCCGCTGCTGCCGAAGATGCCCTCGGCCACCGCCGTGCCCACGCGGTCCTGCGGCGCGTTCTGGATGCCCTCGAAGGGCAGCACGCTCAGATACGACACGTTCGCCAGGACGTACAACAGTGTGACCAGCCCCGTGCCCAACAGCAGCGAGCGCGGCAAGTTCTTCTCGGCGTTCTGCACCTCGGAGGCGGCCGAGGTCACGCCGTGCCAGGAGTCGCTGGAGAACAGCGAGCCCACGAGCGCCGCGCCGAAGGCGAGCGCGAAACCGCTGGAGAGCGCGCTGCCGCCCGGCGTGGCGCCGAAGAAGTTCGCGCCGAAGTTCGCGGCGATGGCGTCCGCGTTGCGGCCGATGGTCAGGCCCAGAGCCACGAGCGCGAGCAGGGCGCCCGTCTTCACGACCGTCAGCGTGGTCTGCACGAGCTTGCCCTCGCGCACGCCCCGCAGGTTGATCCAGGTGAGGATCCAGATGGAGATCAGGGCCACCAGCCGCTGTGGCGTGAGGCCCAGTTCGATCACACCGCCCGGCGTCATCACGTCGAACTGGGGGAACCAGCCGTAGCGATCCGGCGAGATGGCCGGCCAGAGCACACCGAGAAAGCGGCCGAAGGCAACGCCCACGGCCGCGATCGTTCCCGTCTGGATGACGACAAAGAGGGTCCATCCGTAGAGGAAGCCCATCAGCGGGCCCATCGCCTCTCGGAGGAAGGTGTACTGGCCGCCGGCGCGGGGATACATCGCCGCGAGTTCGCCGTAGGCGAGGGCGCCGAGGAGCGTCATCGCCCCGGTCACGATCCACGCCATCAGGAGCCAGAAGGGAGAGCCGAGCGTGCGCGCCATGTCGGCGCTGACGATGAAGATGCCTGAACCGATCATCGTGCCCGCGACGAGCATCGTCGCGTCGGTCAGGGTCATCGCCTTGACGAATCCGGGGGAGGACATTCGGCGGAAACTACGCCGGCCCCGGAGGCTCCACCAGTCGCTGGAAGCGGTTACGGCGCCTCGGCGACGATATACGCGGTGTCACGGACCGCGGTGCCGTCGGCACGGGTGGCTGGGCGGAAGCGCACCTCGGAGAGCATCTCGCGGATCTTGCGGTTGTAGCCCGCGTCCCGCGAGGGATTGAAGCCGATCAACTTGGCGTTGCCGCGCTCGTCGACATCGAACTGGGCGACCATCTTGTACGGCCGCACGCGGGCGGGCACCGGAATGGGCAGGATGGCGAGATTGGTCACCGTCGGAGGGAAGATCTGGTCCCCGCCACCGCCTGTCCCAGGCCCCACGCCCGAGCCGCGCCCCGTCCCCACCCCGCTGCCCACGCCGCCACCGCTGCCGGGCCCATTCCCGCCGCTGCCGTCGTTTCCGCTTCCACCACCGAGCCCCGGCATCGGGATGGTCGGGGCCAACAAGCTGCTCGCTGGCTCAAGCTCCGCCGGCTTGGTCGTGACCTCTGGCTCAGGGGTCGGGGGAGGCGGTGGCACCGGCGTGGGGGTCGGCACCGGCTTCTGCTCAGGCGGCGGCGTAGGTGCGCTGGCGCTGGGCGCCACGTGGAGGAAGCGGAGCCGCTCCGGCGTCACTTCGCCTCCACTGCCGCGGGTGCCGCCGCCTCCGCCACCTGCGGGCCCCGGACCGCCGGCGCCGGTCGCGTCCGGGGCCGTCAGCTGCTTGGCCACCAATGGGGGCAGCAGCAGGGCGACAATGATGAGCAGGTGGATGAGCGTCGACACCAGCATGCCCGTACGACCACCGGGCGCGGGGTCCGGGATCCCGTGGAGGGGCCGGAGCGGGCGCTTGGGCTTGTCTGGGGGCGGAGGCAGCGAATCGGGCACAGGCACAGCGTGGGAACGGGGAACGGGTCCCGCGACCGCTGGCCGCGGGTCTCCACAAAACTATACGGCGGGCGACCCTGAAAAGGTTCGCCCGCCGCAGGTCCAACTGGTACAGGGACTACTTCGTGTCCTTGGGCGGGATGCCGATGACCTTCACCCCGGCGCCACGGGCCACGTCCATCGCGAAGATGATGTCCTGATACTTCACGGCCGGGTCACCCTTCACGAAGATGATCTTGTCCGGGCGCGGGTCGTAGATCTCCGTGAGGCGCTCGGCCAGGCGCTCCTTGGTCAGGGGCTCCTTGTTGACGGCAAAGCTGCCGTCGGCGAGCACTTCGAGCACGATCTGGTCCGACGCCTGGTTGGCGGTGACCACGGCAGGCGTGGGGTCCGGCAGCTGCAGGTCCACGGCCTTCCGCATCATCGGCTGCATGATCATGAAGATGATGAGCAGCACGAGCATGATGTCGATCATCGGCACCACGTTCGGCTCGCTGTTCATCCCCGAGCTGTTTCCTCCGACGCTCATTCCCATCGTCGGCTCTCCTTAAGGCGTCTTGGTGGTGCCCGACGTCACCTCGTCGCCGGCCACCGAGGACACCGTCCCCGGCTGCTGGTCCGAAATGGCGCCGACCATGCGCACCCCGTTCTTCGACGCGATGTCCATCGCGTCCAGGATGCGGCCGTACTCAAGGTCCTTGTCGGCCTTGATGTAGAGGATCTGGTCGATGGTCCGCTGCGAATAGATGTTCTGCAGCATCGCGCCCAGGTCTTCGTTCTGGATGGCCCGCTTGTTCAGGTAATACTGGCCGTACTTGTCGATGCCGAGGACCTGGTCCTCATCGACCTCCGGATGCGCCTTCAGGTTGATGCCGCTGGGCGGCGTCGCGGTGAAGCCGGCCGAAATGGCCGGCGTCACCACCATGAAGATGATCAGGAGCACCAGCATCACGTCGATCATGGGGACGACGTTCGGCTCGGCCTTGACGCCGCCCCCGGTGCTTACCGACATGCCCATCTGGATGCCCTCCTAAGGGACGCGGGTCTTACTGCGAGATCGGCGACGCGCCCTTCTGGGCGGCCGTGTTGAACTCACGCGTGAAGCGCGAGCGGCCGAACTCACCCGAGACACCCTTGATCAGGTAATCGATCATCTCCTTCGAGACGTAGGTCATCTCGGAGGTGAGGTTGTCGATCTTGGTCTGGAAGTAGTTGAAGGCCCACACCGCGGGGATGGCGACCATGAGGCCGAAGCCCGTGGCGATCAGCGCCTCGGCGATGCCGACGGCGATGGCCTGGATGCCCGACGAACCGGCGGCGCCCATGCCGGCGAAGGCGTTGATGATGCCGAACACGGTGCCGAGGAGGCCGACGAACGGCGAGGTCGAACCCACCGTCGCCAGGATGGCCAGACCGCGCTTCAGCGACACGATCTCGACGAGCATGTTGCGCTCGACCGCACGCTCGGCCGAGTTGATGTCGGACACGGTGACGGAGCCGTCGAGGATCAGCGGCTTGACTTCGTCAAGCGCGCCGCCGAGGACGCGGGCCACGTGCGACTTCTTGTACGACTGCGCCAGGTTGATGGCCTCGGTGAGGTTGTCCTCCTCGAGGAACTGCGAGAACTCGGGCGCGAACTTGAGGGTTTCCTTCTGCGCCTTGCGCAGGTTCCACCACTTGCCGAAGGCCACCGAGAGGGACCAGAGCGACATGATCGCGAGGACGACCCAGATGCCCTTGGCGAACGGCGGGCTGTGCTCCCAGATGAAACCGATGGACATGTTCATAACAGCTGTCTCCTAGACGAACTGGTTGTGGTGGACTGCGTTAGCGCTGCAAGGCGAACACGAAGGGCTGCTGCACGAGCTGCTTCACCTTCCGGCCGCCGACCTCGGCGGGCAGGAAGCGCATCTGCGTGAGGGACGAGCGGACGGCCTGCTCGAACATCGCGTGGTCCGAGCGGAGCACCTTGAAGGAGGCGACCTCGACGCGGCCCGTCGTGTCGACGACGAACTGCGCGAGCACCTGGCCTTCCACGCCGCCGGAGCGGAGGATGTCCGGGTAGCGCGGGCCCTGGCTGCCGGGCAGCGGGGCGACGGGCTTCTCGACCTGGAAGTCGAAGTAGGGCTGGTCCGTGTTCACCGGACCCGTGCCGCCCACGACGCCCGAGGCCACACCACCGGCGACACCCTTGCCGGAGAAGTCCGCTTCGTTGGTCAGGGCCTTCGAGAGGTCGATCTCGGGGATGACGTCGGGGATGCTCACCGGCGCGGCGAGCACCTGGAAGCCCTTCGGCGGCGGCGGCGCGATGACGGCATCGGGCGGCGGCGGCGGGGCCTCTTCCTTCGGCGGAGGCGGTTCGTCCTTCTTTACCTCGACGAAGTCGATCTTCTGGACGACCTCCTCCTGCTTCTCCACCGTGGCGTTGGCCGTGGCGATGATGGAGGCTCCGATGATCGCGACGTGAAAGAACGTCGAGAACATCGAGGCGCCGAAGGACTTCTGCTTGACCGGCTTGGACTCGATCAGGTTGTTGAACACGCAAGCACTCCCTTGGACGTAGCCAGGCGTGAATCGTGCAGCCCAGCCGATGCTGGACTCGCGTAAGAACGTACCCAGCCTAGGTTAGGCCCGTAATCGGGAAAACATTAAGATTCCCTTAATCGCCCGTGAGCTTTCGTAACGATGCGCTCAGGGCTCCGCAGAGGGCCGCTGCAGGGGCAGCGTGACGGTGAAGGTGCTCCCGCGCCCAAGGCGCGAGCCCACGCTGATGAAGCCCCCGTGCGCGTGGGCAATCCACTGGGCAATCGACAGCCCGAGTCCGACCCCGCCGCGTTCGCCGCGTGACCGCACCCGGTCCGCGCGCCAGAAGCGGTCGAAGATGAACGGCAGGTCCGCCGCCGCGATGCCCACGCCACTGTCCTGCACCACGAATGCCGCGTGGTCCCCGCGGTCCTCGAGCGCGATGGAGACGCTGCCCTCGGCGGACGTGTATTTCACCGCGTTGGTCGCCAGGTTCAGGAAGAGCTGCCGGAGCCGCACCGGATCGCCCTCGAGTTCCACCGGATCGACGCGATCCAGCGTCACTGCAACACGCGCCTCCTCACCGAGGATCTGGGCGGTCTCGACCACCTCCTGCACGATCGGCACGAGGTCCACCCGCTCGCGGTGCAGGTCGAAGCGCCCTTCGTCCGCACGCGCGAGGGTCAGCAGCGAGTCCACCAAGTCGGCCATGCGCGTCGTCTCGGCGAGCGCCTCCTCAAGTGGCGGCAGGTGCTCGTCCGCCAGGTTGGAGGCCTGCATCACGCGTTCGATGTCGGCCCGCAGCACGGTCAGCGGCGTCTTCAGCTCGTGGCTGGCATCGGCGGTGAAGCGCCGCAGGGCGGCGAAGGAACTCTCCAGCCGCGCGACCATCGCATTGATGTTCGACGAGAGCCGATCGACCTCGTTCTCGTCGGAGTCGACGGGGAGCCTGCGGTGCAGCGAACGGCCGTCCTGGATGGCCTCGAGGTCGGAGATGAGGCGCTCCATGGGCTGCAGCGCGCTCCCGGTCATGATCCACGCGATCAGGGCCGAGAGGATCAGGAGCAGCGGCACCGTGATGAGGATCGGACTGAGCAACTTGCCCTGCGAGTCCTCGATGGCATCGACCGACTCACCCGCCACGATGCGCATCGAGGGGAACTCCCGCGACAGCGACTCGAAATGCGAGACGATAAAGACGTTGGACGTCGAGTCCATGAGGACCACGGACGCGGGTTGCTGGACCGTGCGCCGAAAGACGGCGTTGATGAGCCGTCGACGGTCGTCGTCCAAGAGGCCGTTCACGGCGACGTTGGTGTAGAGGACGCCTGCCGAGTCGGCGACGATCAGGTAGCCGGGGAGCGCATCCAGCAACCGGCGGGCGGCCGGCTCCTGCGTCGGCCCGACCAGCGCATCCTCCGTCACGACCATGGCGATGCCAACGTTCGTCTGGCGCAGGATTGTGGTTGCCATGTCGGCGACCACGTCGGCGCGGCGCTGCAGCGTGCGCATGTCGTTCGTCTGCGCCGCGGACCAGAGGACGATCGCGAACACCGTCAACGTGCCCGCCAAGGCGAGCACATACGACAGCGTGAGCCGCGACCGGATGCTCGTCACGGCCGCCTAGCCCTTGAGCACGTAGCCCACGCCGCGCACGGTGTGAATCAGCTTCTTCTCGTGCGGCGCATCGATCTTCTTGCGCAGGTGGTTGATGACAACGTCCACGATGTTCGTGCCGGGGTCGAAGTGATAGCCCCAGGCATACTCCGTGATCAGGGTGCGGCTGAGGACCCGCCCGGCGTGACGCGCCAGATACTCCAGCACGAGGAACTCCTTGGGCGTCAGCTCGATGGCCGCACCGGCACGCCGCACCTCCCGCGCGTCGAGGTCGACGTCGAGGTCCGCCACGCTGATCTTTGGCGAGACGATGGCCCGTGGCCGACGCGCCAGCGCCTCCACGCGCGCCAACAACTCCTCGAAGGCGAAGGGCTTGGTCACATAGTCGTCCGCGCCGGCGCGCAGCGTCTCGACCTTGGCGTCCACGGCGTCCTGCGCCGTGAGCACCAGCACCGGCTTCTCGAACCCGCGCGCCCGCAGGTTCTTCAGGACCTCCTGGCCCGAGCGGCCCGGAAGCCGAAGGTCCAGCACGATGAGATCGTAGGGCTGCGACTTGGCCAGCTGCTCGCCTTGTTCGCCATCGGCGACCAGGTCCACCGACCATCGCGCCTCCTCCAGCCCGCGCTTCACAAATTGGCCGACCGTCGGGTCGTCCTCGATCACCAGGATCTTCACGCGGCCACCACCGGCAGCGTGACGCGGAACGTGGTGCCCTGCCCGAGCGTGCTCTCCACTTCGATGGTCCCTCCGTGCTCCTGCACGATGCCGTAGCAGATGGAGAGGCCGAGCCCCGTCCCCTGCCCAGGCTCCTTGGTCGTATAGAACGGCTCGAAGATCTTGCCCAACTCGCTGCGGGCGATGCCGTGGCCCTGGTCCACCACCTCAAGAATGGCCCCGTGCTCGGCGTCCGGGCCCGCCTTGGACACGATCTGCACCGTGCCGCGCTCGCCCATCGCGTCCATCGCGTTGATGAGCAGGGCCATCAACACCTGCACGAGTTGCTCGGAGTTCGCCTGCGGCACGCGCCCGATGGTGGGGTCCAGTTCGGTCACCACACCCAGCTTCTTGAAGCGCACGTGGTGCTTGAGCAGGAACAGCGTGCGCTCCACCACCTCATTGATGTTCACGCGCTCCTTGCGCGCCTGCTTGGGTCGGCTGAAGTCGAGCAGGCCGTCCACGATCTGCTTGCAGCGCACGACCTCGTTCTCGATGATGCCGACGAAGTCGTGCGTCTCCGGCGCAATCGTCACGCCGCTCTTCACCAAGTCCTCGATGCGGTAGCTCAGGGACTCGGCGCAGGCCGCGATGGTGGCCAGCGGGTTGTTGATCTCGTGCATCACGCCGGCCGCGAGCTGGCCGATGGCCGCGAGCTTCTCCGCCTGGGAGAAGCGCGCCTGCGCCTCCTTCCAGTCGGTGACGTCCTCGCCGATGGTGATGACGTGGGTGACGGGCCCGTCGCCCAGGCGCATCGGGATCTTGGTGATGCGATACGTCCGCGCCTCGCCGGAGGCCACGGACTCCATCTGGTATTCCTGCATACGGCCAGTCGAGAACACGTCGTCGAACTCGCGGCGCAGCATCTCCGCCGGCTGGCGGTGCAGAATCTGGAAGATGGTCTTGCCGATGGCCTGCTCGCGGGACACGCCCTGCATGCCGGTCTCGCGCTTGCGATTCCAGCTTTGGATCTTGTACTCGCGGTCAATCACGTACAGGCCGAGTGGCAGCGAGTCGATGATCTTCTCGGTGAATCGGCGGCCGCGCTCGATCTCGGCCGTGCGTGCCGCGACCTCGACCTCCAGCTGCCGCGATCGCTCGGCGTGGGCCAACTCCGGGGCGAGCAGGTTGGCCAAGGTCATCAGGGCCATCCGCTCTTCATCGCCGAGGGTGCGCGTGGTGCGCACCGCGAGAGCCCCGACGCGCCGGTCGCCGAGGACGATCGGCGCCACGTCGAGGTCGGCGACACTGGCCAAGGTATCGCCGAGCCGCAGCGCACCGCGCACGTCATCCTCGATGGTCGACTCGGTGCCCACGCACCATCCGCGCGAGAGCCCCTGCGGCGTATGCAGCCACAGCGAGACCTCAGCAGCGTCGAGGAAGGCCCGCAGGGTGCCGAGGGCGCGCTCTACCGTGCTCTCAACCGAGCGGGCCGCGGCCAGCTCCGTGCTGATGCCGGCGAGCGCGGAGAGGGCGCGTGCCGCGCGGGCGTCGGCGGCGTCGGGAGGCAAAGGGCTTGTCACAGGTTCCTGGCGGTGTCGCGAGGGAAGCTATGGATGGGCCCCGAAGGCGACAAGAGAATGGACGCCCCTGCTTGCCGCAGTGACAGTCCGGATGTCGCGGAGGCAGCCCAGTGCGCCGTGTCGGCAAGTCCCGCGTGGCACGCCCGATGCGCATCTCGTCGCCGACGGGGCGCGACAGGCCTCGAGACCACCAACCGATCCAAGTGGAGGAGCCAACCAATGGTGTACCGCACGACCTTGGCGCCGCTGTTCACGCTGCGCCGCGAGATGGACCGCCTGTTTGACGACGTCGTGGGCCGCGGCAGCGAGTCCGCGAGCCAGTGGGTGCCGGCCGTGGATGTCCGGGAGGACGAGCAGGGCTATCGCTTTGAGCTGGAGCTGCCGGGTGTGGATCCGGCGCGCGTGGAGATCACGGCCGACAACGGCGTGCTCACCGTGCGTGGAGACAAAGTGTCCGAGCGCCGTGAGTCCGAGTCGGCGCGCTGGCACGTCGTGGAGCGCGTGACGGGCTCGTTCCGTCGCAGCTTCCAGCTGCCGCAGAACGTCGCCGAGGACCGCATCGAGGCCGACTTCGCGCAGGGCCTGCTGACCGTGCGGGTGCCGAAGGCGGAGCTGCCCAAGCCCAAGAAGATCGAGATCAAGGTCTGAGCGACGCGCAGGGACGCGTGGGTCCGGGGGCCGGCGGCCGGGGGGTCCGCCGCGCGCTCGGATCCGCGTGTGCGGCGTGAAGAATCGTGGCGGGCTGGCAGCTGTGCCCTGCCACCGCCTGCGCCGCTCGATCTGCGACGACCTAGAGCTTCGCGATCTCCGCGAGGATCTCCGCGTTCTCGCGCCGGTGCCCTGGCGTCGCCTCGACGTGGGACCAGCGCACGACGCCTTGCTTGTCGATTAGGAAGTAGGCGCGGTTCGAGAAGAACGTGTGCTCCAGCAGGGTGCCGTAGGCCCGCGAGACCTGGCGCCGGAAATCCGAGGCCAGCTCGACCGCCAACTTGTACTGTGCCTTGTAGGCCTTGAGCGACGGCACGGCATCCACGCTGATGGGAATGACGACGACGTCCTGCCGCTCGAACTCCGCGTACTCGTCCGTGAACGCGCACATCTCGGCCGTGCAGGTCGAGGTGAAGGCCAGCGGAAAGAACGCCAGCAGCACGTTCGACTTGCCGCGGAAGCTGGAGAGCGTGACCTGCGCCCCACTGGTGGTGTCGACCGTGAAGTCGGGGGCGACGGAGCCGACCGCGGGGACGGCGGACACTTGAGTGGAAGTCATCGGAGTGCTGTGCGAAAGGGTGGCGACACGGGCAGGTGCACAACGGGCCGCCGCGGCGACGCAGCGCCGCGACGACCCGAGGTGGAATGGAGCGTGCCGGGATCGAACCGGCGACCCCCTGCTTGCAAAGCAGGTGCTCTCCCAGCTGAGCTAACGCCCCGCACCCGTAAGATAATGCCCCACGCCGGTGAGGGCAGTCCGCCGATAGGCGAACTCCGCGACGGCGTCTAGGATTTCTTAGGCAGCAGACCGAACCCTCGACCCGCCCGCTCCATGCACGAGACCACTGCCGAGCCCCTCTCGCAGCACTACACGCTGCCCTGCCCCTTCTGCGCGCGCTGGAACCGCGTGTCCGCCGAGCGCGCCGCGGACCGCCCCAAGTGCGGGGACTGCGGCAAGCCCATCCTGCTCGACCGCCCCTTTATGCTCCACGCCGACAGCTTCCATCGCGTGGTCAGCGAGAGCAGCGTGCCCGTCTTGGTGGACTACTACGCCGACTGGTGCGGCCCCTGCAAGATGATGGCGCCGGTGTTCGACGAGTTCGCCGCCAAGCACATCGGGAAGTTCCTCGTCGCCAAGCTCGACACCGACCGCGCCCAGGCGATCGCCCAGTTGCACAACATCCGCGGCATCCCGACGCTGATTCTCTACGAGGGCGGCAAGGAACTGCGCCGGGTGTCGGGGGCGATGGGCTTGGGAGATATGGAGAGGTTTGCGTTGGGCTGAGAGACGGAGGACGGAGGACAGCAGCGAACGACAAGACAATGCGGGGATCGGCGCCAAGCCGACCCCCGCATTGCTGTTTGCCTCCGTCCTACTACCTCCGTCCTTCGTCTTACTCGTGCGCCGGCAACGGCTCCATCGTCTTCGGATCCACCGGCACCTGCACCTCGTCGCGATACGGCGACGTCATCTTGAAGACCTGCGCCTTCGGGAAGGCGTCCATGAACTGCGCGTAGGCCCAGGCAAAGAGGCCGGCGAAGCCGGCGAAGATGCCGACCTCCCAGAGGCCCAGCGGCGCGTGCTCGGCGTGGGCGCCGAATACTGACGGATAGATCTCCGTGTAGCGCGAGAACCAGAGGCCCACAAACGAGCAGGCCGCGAAGAAGATCATCGTCGGCGAGAAGGTCTTGGCCTTGACCGAGAGCAGGCCGAAGAACGGCAGCACGAAGGTCAGCACCGCCGCCGCCATCGTCGTCGTGCCCCAGGTGTGGTTGAGGCGCACGGTGAAGAAGTGCGTCTCCTCCGCCAGGTTGCCGTACCAGATGATCAGGAACTGCGAGAAGGTCAGGTAGCCCCAGAACGCGGTGAACGCGAAGCCGAGCTTGCCGAGGTCGTGATAGTGCTTGTCCGTCACGAGCTCCGGCAGTTCCGGGAACTGGCCCTTCCACCAACGCACCAGCACGGCCAGCATCATCAGCGACACCAGCCAGCCGCCCATGAAGACCTGCCAGCCGTACATCGTGCTGAAGAAGTGGTAGTCCAGCGACATCGAGTGGTCCCAGGCGAGCACGCACCAGCCGAAGCCGAAGACCATCGCCATGATGACGGCGAGCTTGCCCTGCAGCGAGTGGGTGCTGTGCAGCTCACGCCGCTCCTCGCCGAAGCCCTGGCGCATCTTGGCGCGCAGGCCGGCCGCCCAAGAGGCGCCGTATTCCGGCGTGATGCCCACGTCGAGGCGCACCGAGGTCCAGACGTACCAGACCTGCAGCAGCAGCAGGGCGCCGAAGACCACCAGCGAGCGCAGGTAGAAGAAGCCGTGGTTGAAGTACGCCTCCTTCTCCGCGATCAGCCGTCCGGTGCCGACCTCGTTCCACCACGGGTAGATGTGGTCCTTGCCGCCGAAGATGATGATCAGCAGGCCGACGGCCGCGAACGGCAGGAAGGCGACAAACCCCTCCATGAACCGCACGATGCCGCGCGACCAGCGCGCGGTGGTGATGCGCTGCACGGCGACGAACATCACGCCGGCGGAGGCAATCGTCGTGAAGAACAGCCAGTTGACGAGGAATGCCGTCCAGGCGCGCTGCTCGCCGGTGAAGGCGCCGAACGCGAAGAGGGCAAAGCCCAGCGCGGCGAACGCCAGCGAGACCGTCTTGAGCCGCGCCGGCATCGTCTTGCCGCGCAGGACCTCGATGAACTGGTCGCGTGGGGGCGAGTAATGGTGCTGGTGGCTCATCTTAGTGGTCTCCCCCGTGCTCGCCCTCGGCGGCCGCCTTCTCCGGCTTGGCCACCGTGCCCTCGGTGCTCGGCTTCACGGCCGCGGCCGGCATCGTCGGCGCAACCGCGCTCATCGCGCTGAACGAGGACGCCTGCCCCGGGAACAGTGTGCGGTTCGTCGGCACCTGGTAGCGGCCCTGCAGGCCGCGGATGTAGTTGACGACGTCCCAGCGCTCGCGCTCCGGGATGCGGTTGAACGAGGCCATCAGGCCACGCCCGTTACGGAGCATGCCGAAGATGTAGCCATCGCTGCGGGCGGCGGTCGCGGCGCCGTTGATCGGCGGCACGAAGGCAATGCCCGACACCTCGGCGACCTTGCCACGACCATCGCCAAGATCGCCGTGGCAGACGGCGCAGTTCACCTGATAGAGGCGATGCCCGTTGGCGATCGAGCGCGGGTCGGCCGCCACCGGGTTCTCCAGGCGCGACATCGAGTCCACGGCTGCGAAGGACGGCGTGTACGACACCTCCCACTCGGCCAGCGCGACACCCGTGGTCGGCACCGAGCCCTGGGGCATGCCGCGGAAGGCGATGGAATCGCCCTTGGCGGCGTCCATCGAGAACTTCTGCCAGGTGCCCACCGACGGCTGCTGCTGGAAGTCGGTGATCCAGTCCTTGGGGTCGCAGGCCGTCAGGGCCAGCGGCAGGAGCAGCGCCGTAGCGGCGCTGCGAAACGTCAGCTTAGCGCTCACCGCGCACCTCCACCGCGCCGTGCCGGCGCATCACCTGTTCCACCTCGGCCAGCTTGTCGGGCGCGCACTCGCACCAGACGCCGTAGTGGCCCGCGCTGAAGCGCGGATCATAGCCAACGGTATCGACAAGGCGGGGGATGCCCGCCAGGAAGAACATGCCAAACACGGTCGACAGCGCGCCGACCATCACCATCACCTCGAAGCCGAACACCGTGTACGGCAGCCAGGTGGAGATGGCCTTGCCGCCCACGACCAGCGGCCAGTACTCCGAGCCCCAGATGGCGATCCAGTAGCCGAAGCAGACGCCCGAGAGCGCGCCGATGAGCGTGAACTTACGCACGCCGCTCTGCGGCGGGTCGATGGCGTGCTCCAGCTCGTGGCGGGGCGTCGGCGAGTATGCCGTCAGCTTGCCCAGCCCCTTGTGCTTGAGCTCCTCGATGGCCTCGACGGTCGAGTCCAGCTCGTGGAAGACCCCGATCATGCCGATATGCATCTCAGTGCCCTCCCTGCGACGAGTGCGCCTTCTTCATCCGCGGCGGCACGATCTCCTTGATCTCCGCCAGCGCCATGATCGGCAGCTGCTTCACGAACAGCAGGAACCACATGAAGAACCAGCCGAAGGAGCCAATGAGCAGGCCCATGTCCACCCAGGTGGGCACGTAGCTCGACCACTGCCAGGGCTCGACGTCGTGCGACAGCGAGGGCACGACGATCACGAAGCGCTCGAACCACATGCCGAGGTTGATGAAGATCGAGAGCACCCAGAGCCAGATCGGGTTGCGGCGCAGCTTCTGCGAGAACAGCGACAGCGGCAGGATCATGTTGCAGGTCAGCATGATCCAGGCGGCCCACCACCACTGGCCGAACACGCGGTTCCAGAAGTAGTCCTGCTCGTACTTCACGCCGCCGTACCAGGCGATGAAGAACTCGACGAGGTAGGCGCAGCCCACCACCAGCGACGTGAACAGCACCATCTTCGCCGAGGCGTCGAGGTGGTTCAGCGTGATGTAGTGCTTGAGGTTGAACCAGCGGCGCATCGGGATGACGATGGTCCACACCATCGCGAAGCCCGAGAAGATGGCGCCGGCGACGAAGTAGGGCGGGAAGATCGTCGTGTGCCAGCCCGGCACGATGCCCATCGCGAAGTCGAAGGACACCACCGAGTGCACGGAGAGCACCAGCGGCGTCGAGAACGCGGCGAGGAACAGGTAGGCGCGGGCGAAGTGGCGCCACTCGCGCTCGCTGTTGCGCCACCCGAACGAGAGCACCGACAGGATCTGCTTGCGGATCGGGTTCTTCTCCCGGTCACGCAGCACCGCGATGTCGGGGATGAGGCCGACGAAGAGGAAGGTGGTCGAGATCGTCAGGTACGTCGTGATCGCGAACACGTCCCAGACCAGCGGCGACTTGAAGTTCGGCCAGAGCAGGCGCCAGTTCGGATACGGGATCAGCCAGAAGAACTTCCAGGGCCGGCCGATGTGGATGATCGGGAACAGGCCCGCCGTCATCACCGCGAACACCGTCATCGCCTCGGCGGCGCGGTAGATCGTGGTGCGGAAGCCGGCGCGGAAGAGATAGAGGATCGCCGAGATCAGCGTGCCGGCGTGGCCGATACCGACCCAGAACACGAAGGTGATGATGTAGACGCCCCACATCACCGGCGGGTTGTAGCCCGCGACGCCGAGTCCCTGGTGGATCTGGTAGCCCCAGGAGAAGATGCCGAGTCCGAGGCAGCCGACGGCCGTGAGGAGGCCGACCAACCAGGCCCCCGTCGGCTTCAGGACCGACAGGATCTCGGTATCGACCTGCTCGTAGTCCTTGACTGCGGGCAGCTGGATATCGGCGGACGCGATGTTCGGCCGACGCGGTTCGTCGACGGGCTGCGCGAGTGTTGCCATGGTCGCCGCCCCCCTTACGCGTTGGCCGACGCCGCAGGCGCCGGATGGTTGACCTTCTGCAAGTAGACCACCGCCGTGTAGGTGTTGAGCTCCTCGAACACGTGGTAGGCGCGCCGGTCCTTCGCCCACTTGGCCACCGACCAGTTCTCATCGGCCGCATCGCCGAAGATGATCGCGCGCGACGGGCAGGCCTGCGCGCAGGCCACCGTGAACTCATCGGGCTGCAGGTCGCGGCCCTCGAGCGCGGCGCGGTTCTCCGCTTCCTTGATGCGCTGCACGCAGAACGTGCACTTCTCCATCACGCCCTTGTTGCGGACGGTCACGTCCGGGTTGAGCTGCCAGTGCAGCGGCTCCGGGAACGCGTACTGCGTGCGGTTCGGATCGCCGTAGCCGAACCAGTTGTAGTAGCGGACCTTGTACGGGCAGTTGTTCGAGCAGTAGCGCGTGCCGACGCAGCGGTTGTAGACCTGCACGTTGAGGCCGTTCGGCGCGTGGTACGTGGCGTACACCGGGCAGACGGGCTCACACGGCGCGTTGCCGCAGTGCTGGCACATCATCGGGATGAAGCGCGTCTCGAAGTCCGGATGCGCATCGTCGAACTTCACGTCCTTCGGCTCACGGTCCAGCTCGTAGTAGCGCTCGAGGCGGATCCAGGCCATCTCGCGCGAGCGCGTGATGTTGGCGCCGAAGCCCGTGCGGTCGGGCATGATCTGCGCGCCCTGCCACTCCGCGCCCACCGTCGGGATGTTGTTCTCGGCGTAGCAGGCCGTCACGCAGGCCGAACAGCCCGTGCACTTGGCGAGGTCAACGGTCATCGCCCAGCGGCGCTTGGCGGCACCCGACCAGTGATTGGGATCGTACTGGCCCTTGTCCTTCGAGCCCGGCACGCCGAACTCGCCCTGCGCGTCGTTCGCGGTCGGCGACCGTAGGCCGGGGAGGAAGTCCGTGCTGGCCTGGCCGTCGAAGTGGTGGTGCTCGACGGAGTTCGAGCCGGCGAGGATCGCCGCCACCGTCGTCGCCTGCGCGATATTGCGGCCGTGCTGGCGGCCCGAACCTTCGGTGGTGACCAAGCGGGCGTTGCCTGAAGCCCGACTGACATTCGCACGACCGGCGCCGTAGACCGCCGCGCCGCTACGCGCGTCTTCTGCCGCAGCGAGTAAGCCGTAGGCGTTGCCACCGGCAGTCGCGTAGCGACCGGCGGCGTCCGAGTGCCCGCGGCCCAGGGCCACGGCAATCGTATCGGGACGGATGCCGAGGTAGATCAACGCCGGCGCCGTCAGCGAGCCCGCGCCCGTCGTGACGGTGACCATGTCGCCGTCCTCGACGCCGAGCTTTGCGGCCGTCTCGCCGTGCATCTCGACCACGGTCTGCCAGCAGATCTTGGTGACGGGGTCCGGCAGTTCCTGCAGCCAGGGCTTGTTCGCGCCACGGCCGTCGCCGAGCGTCGGCGAGAGATAGGTGATGAGCTGATATTCGCCATCGCCCGCGTTGCCCGTGACCGGGCTTGTGCGTGCGGCAGGCACGTTGCGCGTCGCAGCGTTGCCGCGCGTCAGCGCCGTCGGCAACGCCGTCCGCAGGTTCGCGTTGCCGCCGATGCGGCTGGCGATCCACTCGCGATAGTCGTCGTAGCGGAAGCGCGAGGCCAGCGACGGGTCGCCCTTGGCGACCGAGAGCAACACGTCCGCCGTGGAGCGCGAATCGAACACCGGGTCCATCACCGGCTGCTGCAACGAGAGCGTGCCGCGCACCGGCTCGGCGTCGCCCCAGCTCTCGAGGCTGTGGTGGTCGGGGAGGACCAGGTCGCAGAGCTCGGAGGTCTCGTCCTTGATGGTCGAGAAGGAGACCTTGAAGCCGACGTTCACGAAGGCCGCGCTGAAGCCCAGCGACGGCGGCGTGGTGAACACCGGGTTGGCGTTGCGGACCATGATGAGATCCACGCCGCGGTTGTTCATGCGCTCGACCAGGCCGCGCAGCTCGGCGTGCGAGGCGATGCCGTCAAACGCCGTCAGGCTGCGGTCCGGGTGAATCGTCCTGCCGACGTTGCCCAGCTGCCGGTTCAGCTCCGCCACCGCCGAAGCCAGCTCGCCGCTGTTCGACGTGTAGCCGCCGGCGATGAGCGCCGACGCCGACGCGCCGCGGATCTCGCTGCGAAGTCCTTCGAGCAGGGCGACGGCGACGCCGGCCTCCTCAGCGGCGGCAGCCAGCGAGCCACGACCCATCAACGCGTTGACGATGGCGAGCTCGGAGCCCGCACGCGCGGGAATCCAGGAATCCGCGTTCAACCCCGTCAGGCTGCGGCGAGCGCCCACATAGATGAAGCGCGGGGCGCCCTCGACCTTGCCCCGGGCCTCGGCAAACGAGAGCTGCTGCGGCACCGGCGCGCCCCAGCCGTCGAGAAAGTCCGCCGAGAAGGAGACGATGAGGTCGGCGGCGCTGAGCTCGTGGTGCGGCCAGGAGCTGCCGTAGGCCGCGCGATTGGCCTGCGCCGTGGCCACCGGCGCCTCGGCGTCATAGCTGAGGTGCGGCGCGATGCCGTAGCCCGCGAGCACCTGGTCGAGGAAGGCCGGGAAGCTGCCCTGCTCGTGCTGGTTGATGAAGGCGACGCGCGAGCCGGCGTTGCGGCTGCGCACCTCGCCGAGACGCTGCGCGAGGATGCCCATCGCGTCGTCCCAGGTCGTGGGCACAAGGCGATCGCCCTCGCGCTTCATCGGGCCGCGGTAGCGGTCCGGATTGTACAGGCCCTGCAGTGACGACTGGCCGCGGGCGCAGAGCGCACCGCGGTTGACCGGGTGTGCCGGGTTGCCCTCGGCCTTGATGGCCCGGCCGTCGCGCACCTCGACGATGAGGCCACAGCCGGCCGCACACTCGCGGCAGGTGGTCGCGTAGTAGTTCGAGACGCCGGGGACGGTGTTGTCCGGCGAGACGAGATAAGGAATCAGCTTCTCGACATCGCCCGTGCCGCAGCCGACGGCGGCGGTGGCGGCGGTGGAGACGCCGAGGACCTTGAGGAACTCGCGGCGCTTGACGGCCGCGCGCTCCGCGGTTCCCTGGGTGGCTTCCGTGGTATCGGGAGTCATCGCGATCCTAGTAGTGGCAGGTGGCGCAGTCGTACGACGCCTTCTTGCGCGGCAGCGCGAGCGTGGCGGAGTCGGGTTCCTGACCCGCGGCGCGCATGCCCTCGGCGGGCGAGTACCCGTTCACGTGGCACTGCACGCACCAGCCCATGTTGAGCGACTGGGCCTGGAAGACCTGCTGCATGTTGTTCACCTGCCCGTGGCAGGTCTGGCAGGTCACGCCGGCGTTCACGTGGCGCATGTGCGGGAAGTGCACGTACTCCGGCACCTTGTGCACGCGCACCCAGGGCACGGGCTGACGGGCGTTCCAATAGGCCTGCAGCTTCTGGATCTCGGGGCGATCGCCACCGACCAGCGTGTGGCAGGCCATGCAGGTGCCGACCGCCGGGAGACCCGGGTCGGGCGACTGTCCCGCGGCGTTGTGGCAGAACGCGCAGTTCATCTGCAGCGAGTTCACGTGCACCGGGTGCGGGAACTTCACCGGCTGCTCGGGCGAGCGGCCCATGCCGCCACCTACATAGAAGGTGTAGCCCGAGGCGCCGCTGTAGGCCCAGGGACCTGGCTTGGCCTTGCCGGCCGCTTCACGATTCGCCGCCTGCGTCGCCGTCTCCTGCGCTGCGGGCTGGGCCGCGTCGGCCGCCGTCTGGGAGCCCGCATAGGCGGAGAGCATCGTCACGACTACCGCGATGGTCGCGATGCCGGGAATCAGAACCCACTTGCTACGACCAGTCATCAGCCAGAGAGTCGGAGTGAGGGAAATCCGAATGGTCTACTCGGCTTGTGAAGGATTTCACAAGCGTTTTGGAACGCCGAAAAATGGACTGCACGCAGGGGACTCGCAAGTGCGCGTAACGACGGGAGATGGACCGCGAACTCACTCGGGCTCAAGCCCCCGCTTCACGCGGTCGATGGTACGGAGGACTTCGATTCCCATCGCTCGGACGAGCGTCAGCTCCCGGCTGTCCGGCGCGGCACGATTCAGCAGGGAGCGCACGCTGCGCATGATGTGCTCGGGATTGCGGGTCCGGTAGAACGAAATCGCCGCGAGCGAGCGGTCGATGTCGCCCAGCGCGCGTTCCCACTCCGCCTGCGTCGGCAGTGGCGCGGCGTGCTTGTGTCGGGCCACGCGGCGCGTGGCGTCGCCGGCGGCGAGGTGCAGTTCGTAGGCCGCGACCAACACCGCCTGTGCGACGTTGAGTGATGCGTGCTCCGTCGTGGGAATGCGCACCAGGACCTGGCCCCGATCGATGGCCTCGTTAGGCAGGCCGTGGTCCTCCTGCCCGAAGAGCAGCGCGACCGGTCCCGCCTCGGCGCGTTCGAGCACGACGGGCGCCAACGCACGCGGCTCGATGACCGGCCATCGGTGTGCGCGGCGCTTGGCGCCAAAGGCCGCGACGAACACACAGTCCTCGAGCGCGGCGTCCAGTGAATCGAAGTGGCGGATCTTCTCGACCAGGTCGCGCGTGCCGTGCGCCACGCCTTCAATGCGCCAAGGATCGTAGGGCACCGGCTCGACCAGCCGCAGGTCGTCGAAGCCGAAGTTCTTCATCACGCGGACGACCGCGGCGATGTTGACGGGATCCTGCGGCTTGTTGAGGATGATCGCGACGCGCGAGAGCTGGGACATGCGCGGAAAGGTAGTGGCGACCCGCGCCCCCGGTCGCACAGCCAAGGGCTTCACCGCGGGCCCGTGTGGAAACCGTCCGGCCCCCCGCTAGCTTAGGGTCATGGAATTCCTGACCGACCTGCTGGCGCAGCTGCGCGACCTCGAGTCGCTGGTCGCAACCGCTGGCTATGTGGGCGTGACCGCGATCATCTTCATCGAGACGGGCCTGCTCTTCCCGTTCCTGCCCGGCGATTCGTTGTTGGTGACCGCGGGCCTCGTGGCCGCCGCGCACGACCCGCTGGTGAACCTCAACGTCTGGACGCTCGGCGCGCTCTGCAGTGGCGCCGCCATCATCGGCGACCAGATCGCGTATGCCATCGGTCGGCGCTCCGGCGCGGCGCTGTTCACGCGGCCGGACTCGCGCTGGTTCAAGCAGGAACATTTGCGCGCCGCGCATGATTTCTACGAGCGTCACGGCGGCAAGACGATCATCCTCGCGCGCTTCATGCCCTTCGCGCGAACGTTCGCCCCCGTGGTGGCCGGGGCCGCCAAGATGCACTATCCCACGTTCGTGTTCTACAACGTGATCGGCGGCCTGCTCTGGATCTGGTCGATGTTGTTGACCGGATACTACGTGGTGAAGTTGGTCCCAGGCCTCGAGCACCACGTCGAGAAGTTGATCATCGGCATCATCCTGCTGTCCATCACGCCCGGCATCTACGGCTGGTGGAAGTCGCGGTCCAACCGCGGCAAGGCGATGCCTTCACCTGATTCCCCGAGGACGTCCTGATGGCACACACGCTTCCTGCCCTGCCCTACGCCGCCAACGCGCTCGAGCCGCACATCGACGCGCAGACGATGGAGATCCATCACGGCAAGCATCACCAGGCCTACGTCAACAACCTGAACGCGGCGATCGAGAAGGCGCCGGAGATTGCGGGTTGGTCGCTGGACCAGATCTGCGCCGACATCGCGAACGTGCCGGAGGCGGTGCGCACGGCGGTGCGCAACAACGGCGGCGGCCACTGGAACCACTCGCTGTTCTGGGCGACGATGGCCCCCAAGGCGGGCGGCGAGCCCGGCGGCGACCTCGGCGGCGCGATCAAGTCGGCGTTTGGCGACTTCGCCAAGTTCCGCGACGCCTTCAAGGCGCAGGCGACGGGTCGCTTCGGCTCGGGCTGGGCCTGGCTCGTGGCGGCCAAGGATGGCAGCGTGACGGTCGAGAGCACGCCGAACCAGAACAATCCCCTGATGGAAGGCAAGCACGCGCTGCTCGGCCTCGATGTCTGGGAGCACGCCTACTATCTCAAGTACCAGAACCGCCGGCCGGACTACATCGACGCCTGGTGGAACGTGGTGGACTGGTCGGCGGTGGCCAAGCGGTACGCGTCGCGCTGAGTTCGCGCGGCACCGATGCGTTCGGTGCTGGGACGGACAGAACTGATTGCCACAGAGGCACAGAGACACAGAGGGCGTCTGCGCGAGCCGACACCTCTGTGTCTCTGTGCCTCTGTGGCAAACAACTCAGCGCACGAAACCCGACGCTAGTGCGACGGCGGCATCGGCGGCGGAGGCGTCTTGGACTGCCGGCGATGGCTGCCGACGACGAGGTCGTCGATGCCGCTCTGGTCCGCCGCGTCGAGCACGTTCGGCTCACGACGGGCCGCGATGGCGCCGAGGATAGGCGGCGTCAGGAAGGTGGTGACCACGACCATCAGCATCAGGGCGCCGAAGCGCGCGTTCGTCAGTACGCCGGCCATGAGGCCAAGCTTGGCGAAGATCAGGCCCACCTCACCGCGCGGCACCAGGGCCACGCCCACCAGCAGCTTGTTGCCCTTGAACCACCAGGGCGCGTAGCCAGCGACCACCTTGCCCACCACGCCGACGATGATCAGCAGGCTGCCGATGACCATCGCCTCCTGCGTGAACAACGCCCCGAGATCCACCGAGGCACCGACGGACGCGAAGAACAGGGGCACGAAGAAGAAGCCGAACTGCGTCGCGCTCTTTTCGATGTCCTTGCGCTGCGGCGTCGGGTGCAGGATGAGACCCGCGGCAAACGCGCCGATGATCATCGCCGAACCCGACTGCGCCGCCAGCCAGGCCAGCAGCAGCGCGAAGCCGAGGGCGATCGTGCCCAGCGCGCCCGTGACCTGGATGCGCTCCACCAGCTTGAACAGCGGCGGAATGGCCACGCTGCCGGCGGCAATCGCCACCACGACGAACCCGATGGCCACGGCCGAGGTCGTCACGATGCTGCCAAGTGTCACGCCGTCACCGGCCACCATGCTGGCGACGATCGAGAGGATGATCAGTCCGATCACGTCGTCAAAGACCGCGGCGCCGAGCACCACTTGGCCCTCGGGCGTCCGGAGCTGACCCAGGTCCGACAGCACGCGTGCCGAGATGCCGATGGATGTGGCCGTGAGCGCCGCCCCGATCACGATGCTGGGCATCAGGTCCACGCCCATCGCCTGCGACACGAACACGCCACCCATGAAGGGCAGGATCACGCCGACGAGTCCGGCGAACAGCGCCGTGGAACCCACCTTGGCCAGCGAGCGCAGGTCGGTGTGCAGGCCGATCTGGAAGAGCAGGATGAGCACACCCAGTTCACCCAGGGAGTGCAGCACCGCATCGTCGGGGTTGAACAACCCGAGCACACTGCCGCCAAGCACAACGCCGGCGATGAGCTCGCCGAGCACGGCCGGCTGGCCAATGCGCTGCGCGATCTCGCCGAACAGCTTTGTCGCAGCGATCGTCGCGACGAGCACGAGCAGCAGGTGCTCGAAGCCAGCAGCCTCGCCAGTCGCGGCGAGGAGGAACGGCACAGAAGGAATCACCGGTGACGTCGGTTGAAAGGAACGATCACGGCGCGCCGCGGATGATCGCGCGCGCAGTCACCACTGGTTTACCCGTGAAGGGGTGCAAACGTTGAGGCGACCCTATCGCGCCGCCTCACCCTCGAGATACGTGTAGCCCTCCAACCCCGCCACGTACTCGGCGATGAACAGGTTGGCTTCGTCGCGCGAGAGGCCGCGCGCCGACTGCACCTTGCGCCGGAACGTCGCCAAGAGGTCGGACGCACGGAACTGCACGTAGTTCAACACTTCTGTCACGGTATCACCGTGCACGAGGTGTGTCACCTCGTAGGCGTCGCCTCGCAGACGGATGTGCACGGCATTCGTGTCCCCGAACAGATTGTGCAAGTCGCCGAGAATCTCCTGGTAGGCGCCCGTGAGGAAGATGCCGAGGATGTAGGCCTCGCCGTCGCGGAAGACGTGCAGTGGCAGGGAGGGCTGGCCATCGCGCCCGCCGATGAAGCGGTCGATCTTGCCGTCGGAGTCGCAGGTGACGTCCTGGATCGTGCCCCGCCGCGTCGGCTCCTCGTGCAACCGGTGGATGGGCATGATGGGGAACAGCTGGTCGATGGCCCAATTGTCGGGCAGCGACTGGAACAGCGAGAAGTTGGCGAAGTAGCGGTCCACCAGGGCGGCATCGAGGTCGCGGATGATGTCGTCGAAGGACTCCCGCTTGCCGTTCACGACCTTGGCGACCGCATTCAGCGTGCAGAGGTAGTACTGCTCGGCCAGGGCCCGCTCGCGCAACGAGAGCACGCCCGAGGCAAAGAGCTGCTGCGCCTTCTCCTTGTCGAAGACGGCGTCGTGGTAGATCTCGCGGATGCGCCGCATCGAGACGTTCTTGCGCGAGACCGTCTTCAGGTCCTCGCTCATCTCGTGCAACAGCGCGTGGTCGTCGTCGGTGAGCGTGGGCGGCGAGGGATCGTTGGCCGACTCCACGTCGATCACGCTGAGCAGCATCAGCGCGTGGTGGGCCGTCAGGGCACGCCCGGACTCCGAGATGATGTCCGGGAACGGCAGCGACTCCTCGCGACAAGTCTCGGCCAAGGTATACACGATGTCATTCGCGTACTCCTGCGCCGAGTAGTTCATCGAGGCCTGCGAGGTGGACTGCGTGCCGTCGTAGTCCACACCCAGTCCGCCGCCGACGTCCACCCACTTGATGTCCAGCCCAAGTCGCCGCAGCTCCACATAGAAGCGACTCACTTCCTGCAGGCCGCGCTTGATGAACCGGATGTCGGTGATCTGCGAGCCCAAGTGGAAGTGGATCAGCTTGAGCCAGGACTCGTTGCCCGTGGCCTTCAGCCGGTCGATGACCTGCATCAGCTGCGCCGAGGTAAGCCCGAACTTGGATTTCTCGCCGCCGGACTGCGCCCAGCGGCCCGAGCCCTCGCTGGAGAGCTTGATGCGCACGCCGATGGTGGGCGTGATCTTGAGCTCCTCGGCGACTGGCAGCAGCACCTCGAGCTCACTGACCTGCTCGATGACGATGATGACCGTGTGCCCCAGCCGCTGGCCCATCAAGGCGAGGCGCATGAACTCCTCGTCCTTGTAGCCGTTGCAGATGATCAAGTGGTCGGTGCGGTCGCTGAGCGCGAGCACCGCCTGCAGCTCTGGCTTGGAGCCGCACTCGAGGCCGACGCCGGTCGCGGTACCGAACTCGACGATCTCCTCCACCACGTGGCGCTGCTGGTTGACCTTGATCGGATAGACCGTGGTGTAGCGCCCCTCGTACTGGAACTCCTCGATGGCGCGCGCGAAGCGGTCGTGCAGCATCTCGATGCGCGCCTTGAGGATCTCGCTGAAGCGCAAGAGCACCGGCAGGCCGACGCCCTGGGCCTCGAGGTCGTGGGCAAGCTCGAACAGGTCGAGCGTGCGCTCGGGCTGGCTGCGGTCTGGACGCACGACGACGCGGCCCTTGGCGTTGACGTCAAAGAATCCGTCGCCCCAGCCCTCGATGTTATAGAGGGCCTTGGCCTGCTCGATCGACCAGGCCCGCGATTCCTCGGGGGCTGGCGCGGCCTTGGCCGGCGCGGCGGCTTGGTCGGGTCGAGAGGTGGACGTCATGGCGGGAAGAATACGGGATTCGGCGCGGCAAGGGTACTCGGCGCGTTCCTTCCCTCCCTTGCCGCAACTTCCGGGAAGCGGCACCGTAGTGCACCGCGCTACCCCCCTCAACCCACAACGTTGGAGCACGGTTTCCCTATGCGTTTCCTGCGCATCATCGGCTTTGCCCTCAGCGGGCTGCTGTTGCTGGTGGCTGTCGCGGTGGCTGGTCTGTACGTCTGGACGAACAAGGAACTCAAGGCCACGGTCCCGGACCGGACCCACGCGTTCACGGCCCCAACCGGTGACTCGGCGGTCGCCCGCGGCGAGCACGTCACCAAGGCCCTCGCCAAGTGCGCGGACTGCCACGGCCAGGACTACGGCGGCCTGGTGATGGTGGCGGACCCTGCCATCGGCACGATCGCCGCGCCGAACCTCACGTCGGGCCGCGGCAGCCGCGTCACGGGCTTCACCGACGCGGACTTCGAACGGGCGATCCGGCACGGCACGACGAAGACCGGCCGGCGCCTGCTGATCATGCCGTCGAACGAGTACGCGCTGTTGTCGGACGATGACGTGGGCGTGATCATCGCCTACATCAAGACTCTCCCCCCGGTGGACCGCGACGAGGTCCCGATCCAACCCGGCCCCCTGGCTCGGGCCCTGTACGCGGCGGGACAGATGCCGTGGTTCCCGGCGGACAAGGTCACACACACGACGGACGTGGTCCCGGCGGTCGCGGTGGACTCGACGGTCGAGTACGGTCGTTACCTCGCGATGGGTGGCTGCTCGGGCTGCCACGGCCCGAACTTCAGCGGTGGCAAGATTCAGGGTGCACCGCCCGACTGGCCGCCGTCGGCAAACCTGACGCCGACCGGCCTGTCGAAGTACGACTATGCGGCCTTTTCCAAGGCACTCACCGACGGCGTGCGCCCCGACGGATCCGCCATCAATCCGATGATGCCGGTGCAGGCCACGAAGCTGATGACGCCCGTGGAAATGACAGCTGTATGGAAGTACTTGCAGTCGCTGCCGCCGGCCGAGTTCGGCGTGCGCTGAAGTGTCGGAGCGGTCCTGACGGTTCTGTGCGCTGAGGTTTTGCCACAGAGACACAGAGACACAGAGACACGGAGCACGACAAACTGAAGGGGGAGTGACGGACAGATTCGTCCGCCACTCCCCCTTCAGTTTTTCGTTGTCGTTGCAGTAGCAGTCCTCTCTGTCTCTGTGCCTCTGTGGCAAACCACACCAAGCTGTCCGAACCACTGCGCCCGAACCGCCACACGAATCCCAGCAAGACTACCGGTTCAACTGATCCCGCCCCCGCTCGAGGAACGGGATGCCCGACTTCATCCAGTCGGGCGCCGGCGCGCCGAGCAACTTGTTGGCGAAGAACTCCTGCATGCGCCGGTCGATGTCCTTCTGGTTGGCGTACTTCCGCGGGTTGTGTTCGTCGCCGATGTAGTTGACCATGTACGCCTCCTTGCCCAGACGGCGCATCGCGACCCAGTACTCAATGCCCTGGTACCACGGCACCGCGCCGTCGTTGTCGTTGGCCATGAAGAGCACCGGCGTCGTCTGGCGGTCCAGGAAGAACAGCGGCGAGTTCTCGATGTAGCGCTCCGGGTATTCCCACAGCGACCCACCGATGCGGCTCTGGCCGCGCTCGTAGTTCACGATCGCGCGCTCCACGCCCGAACCCCAGCGGATGCCGCCGTAGGCCGAGGTCATGTTGATCACCGTGGCGTTCGGCACCGCGGCGGCAAAGAGGTTCGTCTGCGTGATGATGTAGGCGGTCTGGTAGCCGCCCCAGCTCTGGCCGCCGATGCCAATGCGCTTCGGGTCCACGAAGCCCTTGGCGATGAGGCTCTGCACACCCGGGACGATGCTCTTGACCGAGCTCGGGCCCGGGTAGCCCTCGGTGTAGTGGATGTTCGGCATGAACACCACGTAGCCCAGCGAGGTGTAGACCGTCGGGTTGATGATGTTGCGGCCGGCGGGCCGCGTGTAGTTGTGCAGGTTGTCCGACAGTTGCTCGTAGAAGTAGACGAGCATCGGATACTGCTTCGTGCGGTCGAAGCCCTCCGGCGTGTACAGCAGGCCCTCCATCGGCACGCCATCGCTGTTGAGCCAGTACGTCAGCTCCACGTTGCCCCAGAGGTACTGCGACTGCTCGGGCATCGCGTTGGAGATCTTCGTGAGCTGCGTGAAGCTCGGGCCGGTCCAGAGATCCGGATATTCGCGATGGTCCGCCCGTGTGGCGAGGTACTGCTCCGCATTGCGCGCCTTGCGCAGCACCGGCCAGGACTTCGGCGCCATCATCACGCGCTCGGGCTGCGAGGCCGCCGCCACCCGGTCGCGGTACACGCCAGCTTCCTTCGTGCGGTTGTTGAACGTGCGCAGCGTCAGCGGCTTGGACGCGTCGTAGGCGCGCTCCTCGGGCTCGAGGTCGATCAACCGGAAGGTGAGGTTCTCGCGCCGCCCCACGCCGTCGGTCAGGTTGCGTGCCACGCGCGTGCCGGCCGGATCGATCTCCCACACGTCATAGCGATCGTAGATCAGCACGTGCTGGTCGTTGCCCGTCCAGCCGCCGATGCCCCAGGGCGTCGGCTCGGAGGGCGTGTCGTGCGTCTCGCGCTCGAACTTCACGTCGGGGATGCCTGCCGTCACCGTGCGCGTGCGGTTGCCCGCGATGTCGTGCACCTGCCACTGCCCGTTTTCCCACCAAGCCACGTAGCGGCCACCCGGCGAGAGCTGGCCACCGCCGCGAATGCGCGTCGCGACCTTTCGCGCCTCGCCGGTCGTGGTGTTGATCACATAGACATCGTTGCCGCCCTCGCCGTACGCGGCTTCCAGTGCGTAGGGCACGTTCGTCGTCGCCACCGCGCTGCGCCCGTCATCCGACAGCGTGACGTTCGGCATATCCTCATTGGCCAGCGGCCGGAAGCGCTTGCTCGCCACGTGGTAGACCGCCGTGTACTGGCGATTGCGATCCTGCCCGGCCTGCAGGCGCTGCATCGGCTGCGGACGCGTGTCCTGCCAGTGCCAGAGGTCCACGAGGGCCTTGTCGGTCAACGAGTCCTGCGGGATCGAATCGGGCAGGACCTTCGAGATGCCGAGCTGCAGCACGCCGCCGTCCTTCACGAACGCCACGCGTGCGCGCTCGGCGAGTTGCATGCCGTCGGGGACATCGCTGGCCGCGACGATGCGCGAAGCGGCCTGCGGACCGCCGCGCCCACGCGGGCCAGTCAGTGCGGCGTGGTACGCCGCGAAGCGCACCGTCTCCTGCCCCCACTGGTCGGCATCCGTGATGAACGCGAGCTGCGTGCCGGCCTCGTCGAACGCGAGACTGCGATAGTTGCCCGTACCTTCCTTGAGTGCCGTCACGGTGCCCGTCGAGAGCTCACGGACGTAGGCGCCGTCCTTTACGGTGCTGTCGTTCGAGACCACGGTGTAGGCCAGCCAGCGCTCGGAGTCGTGCAGCTCGTAGTTGCTCACGTGCTCCACGCGTGTCTCGGCGCCGCTGGCCAGGTCGCGAATGACCAGCGTGCTGCCGCTGTCCTTGCGCCGGGCGGGCGGACGCGCGGAATCGCCGGCTGCGGCAGCGCCACGCCCTGCCCCACGGGCCGCGCCGCCTGCTCCGGCCGCTCCACCACCTGCTCCACCTGCCGCCGAATCGGCCTCGACCTGATACGCGACAAAGCGTCCACCATCGCGCGCGACCTGGAAGCCCCGCACGCGCTCAATGCGCGTCACGTCGCCGTCAGCCAGCGAGAGGATGGCAAGGCCGTTCCGCGGCTGGTCGGCCGCGCGTGCACGGCGCGCGCGGGCTGAGTCCAACGCAGCCTGCGCGGGATACTGCAGGAAGAGCACGTGGCGTGAATCGCCCGTCACCTGCGCGGCCTGCGGCGAGAACGCGGATCCGGCAACCGACTGCAGCGGCCGCCCCGTGGAGCCGCGGGGCACGCGGTACTCCGTGCTGCCGGACGTGGAACGCGCAATCAGTTCGCCATCGCCCACTGTCGGCGACAGCGTGTACACGGCCCAGCGCCCATCAGCGGAGAGCGTCGGCTGCAGGATCGTGCGCCAGAGATCGTAAGTGTCCTGCGTCAGCGGCTTGCGCGCCTGCGCCGAGAGCGCGATCGGCGCGACGAGCAGCAGCAACGCGAGGCGGCGGGCGAGGCGAGGGATTCGCACGGGCATCGGGACGTCGGGTTCAGGGTTATCTTCTGCGGAACGTCTCAGAAGGTACGCTCGTCCCCCCGCAGCCGTTGCCGACCCCTATGAGCCGACTCGCGACTTATTTCCTGCGCGGACTTGTCCTGACCGTCCCGCTCGCCGTCACCGTGGCGGTCTGCCTGGTCATCCTCCGCACGATCGACGGGTGGCTCGGCCTGCCCCTGCCGGGCGCCGGCTTGGTGCTCACGCTCGCTGCCATCACACTGGTTGGGTTCCTAGGCTCGACGCTGATCTGGAACTCGTTGATCGAGCAGTTGGAGCGCTGGGTGGACCGCCTGCCCTTCGTGCGCATCCTCTACAACTCGACGAAGGACCTGCTCGACGCCTTCGTGGGCGAGAAGCGCCGCTTCGACAGTCCCGTGTTGGTGCAGCTCTCGGCGGACGGCGCGGTGCGCTCGTTTGGCTTCATCACGCAGCAGACGCTCGCGCGTCTCGGCCTGGAGCAGGACGTCGCCGTGTACTTCCCGCAGTCGTACAACTTCGCGGGACAGTTGGTGGTGGTACCGGCCAGTCGGGTCACGCGGCTGGACGCGGTGAGCTCGGACGTGCTGGCGTTCATCGTGTCCGGCGGGGTCACGGACGTGCCGGCGGCCAAGCAGGCGTGAGGCACAGGGGCCGGTCGCACCCAAGGCGGCCGGACCGGCAGATCCGAGCCATCCGACCCAGCATTTACTTGACTTGACGCCGCTGCCCTCTAGGATACGCGGGTCGCGCGTGCGCATCGGGTCCGCCGCGTGATGACGGTCGCGCCGCGCGCGACTGCCCCCCTTCTCGACCCTGTGCGACGGATCGCGCCCTCCCAATGAGCGTTTCCAGCACCCGTGGCAACTGGGGCTCTCGCCTCGGCTTCATCCTCGCCGCCGCCGGTTCGGCGGTCGGCCTCGGCAACATCTGGGGCTTCCCGATGCAGGTCGGCCGCGGTGGCGGCGCGATCTTCGTGCTGCTCTACCTGGCCTGCGTGTTCCTGATCTGCTTTCCGATCATGATCGCCGAGCTGGCGCTGGGCCGCTCCTCGGGCAAGTCGCCGATCGAGGCCTTCGCGGTCACGAAGCCCAAGACGCCGTGGTGGATCGTCGGGTCGCTGGGCGTGCTGGCCGGCGTCGGCATCCTGTCGTTCTATGCCGTGATTGCCGGCTGGACGATCTCCTACATCTATTTCTCCGCGACCGGCGCGGTCGGTGTGTCGCCGGGCGAGATCGGTCAGTTCTTCGGCTCCTACGTCGCACGCGGCGGCATCAACGTGACGATGTCGCTGGCGGTGCTGGTGCTCACAGCGGTGGTGCTGCTGGGCGGCGTGCAGAAGGGCATCGAGCGCGCCTCCAAGGTGATGATGCCGGCGCTGCTCGGTCTGCTGGTGCTGCTGGCCATCCGGGCGTTCATGCTGCCGGGCGCCGAGGCGGGCATCGCGTACTACCTCAAGCCGGACCTCTCGCAGCTCGGCAACATCCAAATGATCAACGGGGCGCTGGGCCAGGCCTTCTTCTCGTTGTCGCTGGGTATGGGCTGCATGATCACCTACGGCAGCTACCTCGCGAAGACGGAGAACGCGGTGACTTCCGCGGCGTGGGTGGCGAGCCTCGATACGCTCGTCGCGCTGCTTGCCGGCTTCATCATCTTCCCGGCCGGCTTCTCGATCGTCGGCTTTGATCCCTCCGCCAGCGGCCCCGGCCTGATCTTCGCCGTGCTGCCGCAGCTGTTTGCCACGATGCCGGGTGGCCACCTCTTCGGTGCGGCCTTCTTCCTGCTGTTGGGGCTCGCCGCGCTCACGAGCACGATCTCGCTGCTCGAGGTGCCGACGGCGGCGCTGGTGGACCGCGGCTGGGACCGCAAGAAGGCCGTGGGCGGCCTGACGCTGCTCATCACGCTGCTGGCGGTGCCCTCCGTGCTCTCGCAGGGTGCGGTGCCTGCACTCGGCTCGCTGCCGGTGGTGGAGATGGATTTCCTCACCTTGATGGCGACCGTCTGGAACAACTGGGCGCTGCCGATCGGGGGCCTGCTGATCTCGATCTTCGTCGGCTGGGTCTGGGGCGCCGACAAAGCGCTGGCGGAGCTGACCTCGAACGGCGCCAAGTTCCCCGGCGCGGCTGCCTGGGTATTCCTCATCAAGTATGTGTCGCCCCTCGCGATCTTGTTCGTCATTGTGATGACGGCGCGCGGGATGTTCGCCGGCTGATCGTTCCGTCGTATCGCTTCCTCCCCTTCCCCCGGACCGCACCCCAATGGAACAACTGACCAACCAGATCACGGCGATTGACGCGTGGGTCTGGCAACCGCTGGCGATGCCCGTCGTGCTGCTGATCGTGGGCGGCTGGCTGACGTACAAGACCGGCTTCGTGCAGATCGCCCGCTTCGGAACGGCGGTGCGGATGTCGCTGGCCGGCCTGTTCGGCAAGGCGGAGGGCAAGGAGGGCACCATCACGCCCTTCCAGGCGCTGGCGACGGCGCTCGCGGCAACGGTCGGCAACGGCAACATCGGCGGCGTGGCCACGGCCATCCTGATCGGTGGCCCGGGCGCGATCTTCTGGATGTGGATGTGCGCCACGGTGGGCATGGCGACGAAGTACGCCGAGGCGGTGCTGGGCGTGCACTTCCGGGTGCGGACGGCCACGGGCGAGTTGGCCTCGGGCCCGATGTACTACATCCAGCGTGGCGTCTCGAACCCCGGGCTCGGCAAGGCGCTGGCGATGATGTTCGCCTTCTTCGGCATGTGCGCCGCGCTGTTCGGCACCGGCAACATGGCGCAGTCGAACACGGTGGCCCGCACCTTCGTGAGCGCGATGGATACCATCGTCGGGCTCAGCGTGCCGCAGTGGGTACCGGGCGTGATCATCACGGTGGCCGTCGGCCTCGTGCTGCTGGGCGGCATCAAGCGCATCGCCGCGACGACGGAGAAGCTGGTGCCGGCGATGATCGTGCTGTACCTCGCCGCCGCGCTGGGCTTCGTGCTGCTCAACATCACGGCCCTGCCGGGCGTGCTGATGATGATCGTGCAGGATGCGTTCAATCCCACGGCGGCGGTCGGCGGCTTCGCCGGTGCGACGGTGGCGCAGGGCATCCAGGCCGGCGTGAGCCGCGGCGTGCTCTCCAACGAGGCCGGTCTCGGCTCGGCGCCGATCGCGCACGGCGTGGCCAACGTGAAGCACCCGGTGGAACAGGGCACGGTGGGCGTGTTCGAGGTCTTCATCGACACGATCCTCGTCTGCACGATGACGGCCTTCGTGATCCTCGAGTCGGGCCTGTGGACAGACCCGGCCTACCAGGCCGCCTCGGGCGACCTCACGGCCGCGGCGCTGGGCACGCACATCCCGTTTGCCTCTGGCATCGTGGCGCTGTCGAGCTTCCTCTTCGGCTTCTCGACGCTGATCGGCTGGTGCTACTACGGCGAGAAGTGCTTCGAGTTCATGTTCGGCTCGTCGCTGATCAAGCTGTACCGCGGCATCTTCGTCGCGCTGATAATGGTGGGCTCGGTGATCTCCGTACCGCTGGTGTGGGCGGTGGGCACGCTGCTCAACGGCTTCATGGCGCTGCCGAACCTGATTGGCCTGGCGTTCCTGTCTGGCACGGTCACCAAGCTCACGGTGGACTATTTCTCCGGACGGAAGGAGATGGTGGTCAAGGACGTGTAGTTACTGGCGGTCTCGCCCGCGCCGATTGGCGCGAGGTGACTGCAGACGCGGGACGTGACACAAGCAAGGCGGGGCCCGGAGTTCTCCGGGCCCCGCCTTTGCTTGGTCTCTCGGCGTCTTACCGCTTGTCCTGCAACCAGTAGCCGAACCAGTCGCGCAGCCGTCCGAGCCGGTCCACGAGCAGCCAGGGCTCGCCCGTGCGCGAGAGGTCGTGCGTACTGCGCGGGTAGCGCACGAACTCAGCAGGCGTTCCCTGCTTCTTGAGCGCCATGAACCACTGCTCGGCGTCCGTCATCGGCGTGCGGTGGTCCTCCTCGCTCTGCAGGATGAACGTCGGCGTGGTCACCTTGCGCACTTCGCGGATCGGCGAGAGCGAGTCATACATCGCCGGGTTGTCCCAGGGCCGGCCGAAGAACTCGAACTCGGTCAGACCCTGGACGTCGGAGGTCCCGTACCAAGACCACCAATTGGAGATCATGCGATCTGCCTGTGCGGCCTTGAAACGGTTCGTCTTCACCGTGACCCAGGCGGTCATCACGCCGCCGTAGGAACCACCGGTGACGCCCATCTTGGTGGAATCCACGTCGGCGCGGCGCGCCACGAGATCCACCCCGCGCATCAGGTCCTCGTAGTCCTCGGCGAACCAGCGACCGCGCGTGCTATACGTGAAGTCGGCGCCGTACCCGCTTGAGCCGCGCGGATTCGTGTACAGCACCATGAAGCCGGCGGCGGCGAGATTCTGCGTCTCGTCGAACCACTGCTCGCCGTACTGGCTGTGCGGACCGCCGTGGATGTAGAGCACCAGCGGGTACTTCCTGCCGGCCTCGTAGCCGAAGGGCTTCATCAGCCAGCCCTCGATCTCCAGTCCGCCCACCGACGGATACACGATGCGCTCGGCGTCGCTCCACGCGACCTCGCGGTTCACCTGCTCGTTGAACTTGGTCAGCACGCGCTCGCCGCGGCCGTCCGCGCCGGCGATGTGCAGTTCGGTCGGCTTGTTCACGCTGGTGGAGATGAACGCCACCTGCCGGCCCTGGGCGTCGAAGCTGAAGTTGCGCACCTTGCGGCGCCCGTCGATCACCGCCCGCATCTGGCGCGAACGCGGATTCACCAGGTACATCGCGCTGCTGCCGCCGATGTCCGCCCACATCGCGAGCTCGCCGCCCGGCAGCCATTCGATGCCCTGCGGCTCGTAGCGCCAGTCGGGTGTGAGCGTGGTCGGCGTGCCGCCCGACACATTGATCACGGCGAGCCGCGCCTGCGAGGTGCGTGCTTCCCGATGGATGAACGCCAGCTGCCGGCCGTCCGGCGACCAGGCGAGATCGCCCTCCGTGCCCATCAGCGTCGCGACCTTGCGCGGCGTCCCACCGGCCACGGGGATCACATAGATGTCGGCGTCGTTGCGCGGCGCCTCGTCCCGCGCGGCGTCATACGGCAGCAGCGCCAGGGAATCGTTGAGGGCGGCCACCACGCTGTCCGCACGCAGGTCCGCGTCCGCGACGAAGGCGATGAATCGCCCGTCCGGCGACACAACGGGACTACGGTGCGAGTAGGCGGTGTTGGTCACCTGCACGCGCTTGGCGCCCGGCGCCTGGGTGTAGAGCTGTCCCGGCCGCGACCGCGGTTCCGCGCGCGGGCTTGGGATGAAGCCAATCCCGTTGCCCTTGTAGCGCATCGCGGTGATATGCCGGCCATCGAAGCGCGCGGGATCGACCGGCTTCGTGATGGCGTCGAAGGGTGGGCGCGCCATCGACTCCATCCGGGCGTAGGGATCGGCCGCGCGGTCACCGCGCGCCGGTGCGGCGGCCGTGTCCGCCGCGCCCACGGCGACGAAGACCGCGAACTTGCCGTCGCGTGTCCACGACCCGTTGGGCCAATCCGCCACCTGCGTCGCCTCGCCCGAGGGCGCGTCCATCCGGATGGCCCAGGTGTTGCCGCTGCCGCCCGGCCGCTGCGAGGAGAAGAAGAGATACTTGCCGTCCGGCGAAAAGCGCGGGTTGCTGCTCTCGAACGCCGGCGCGGTGTAGCGCACGGGATCACCGCCGGCCGTTGCCACCACCCAGATCTCCGAGTGACGTTTGTTCTCGCGCTCGTTCACCGTCGTCACGGTCATCGCGACGTGGCGTCCATCGGGGGACATCGCCGGCTGCGACACCGTCGTGACGCGGTGCCAGTCGTTGGGCTGCATGGCGCGCTGGGCGGGGAGCAGCGCCGGCGCGACGAAGAGAAGGGCGATCAGGGCGCGGCAGGAACGCATCGGAGTTCAGGGCTGGAGTTCAGGACGCTGGGCACGAAAACCCGCTCAGCACGAAAAAGGCCGGCGCCACCTCGCGGCGGCACCGGCCAAACTACGCGTTTCGGATTCCGCTCGCTGGCTCAGCCTGAAGACTGGAAGCCACGCAGCACGCGGCCCGCACGCACCGCCGCCTCCGCGATGCGCGCGGGACTGGTGATGAACGACACGCGGAAGAACCCCTCCCCGCCCGCGCCAAGCGACGAGCCGGCAAGCACGATCACGCCCTCCGATTCCATCAGCCGCTCGTGGAAGGCCAGCGACGGAATTCCGCCGGGCAGCGGTGCCCAGAGGTACATCGACGCCTTTGGGCTCTCCGCGATCGGGAACCCATTGGCGCGGAAAGCCTCGACCGCGGCATCGCGACGCTCACGGAAGACCTCGATGTTGCCCGGCACCCAGTCTGCGTGCGACTCCAGCGCGGCCACGCCCGCGGCCTGCACCGCCATGAACTGGCCCGTGTCGAGGAAGCTCTTGGTCTTGGCCAGGGCGCCGACCAACGTGGGATTGCCGCAGGCCCAGCCGCAGCGCCAGCCGGTCATGTTGTAGGTCTTCGACAGCGAATGGAACTCGATCGCGACCTCGCGCGCGCCCGGCACATCGAAGATGCTTGGCGCCACGTAGCCGTCGAAGGTCATCTCCGAGTAGGCGTTGTCGTAGACCAGCGTGATGCCGAGCTCGCGGCAGCGCTGCACCGTGCGCGTCAGGTACTCCATCGGCGCGATGGCGGCCGTGGGATTGTTCGGATAGTTCAGGAAGAGCAGCTTCGTGCGCTTGAGCACGTCGGCCGGCACGTCGTCGAGCTCCACGAGGAAGTTCGTGCGCGGCGTGATCGGATAGAGATACGGCTCGGCCTCGCTGAGCAGCGTGCCGCCCAGATAGGCCAGGTAACCGGGATCGGGGATGATGGCGACATCGCCCTTCTGCAGCGTCGCGAGGCAGAAGTGGGCGATGCCTTCCTTGGACCCGATGAGCGGCACGACCTCCTTCAGCGGGTCGAACGTGTGGCCGAAGCGCTTCTCCATCCACGCGCTGATGGCCTCGCGATAACGCAGAAGGCCAAGCCCAAAGCCATAGCGCCCCATCGCCGGGTCCTGCACGGCCTTCACCAGAGCGTCCACGGCGGCGGGCGGGGCCGGCAGGTCGGCATCGCCGGCGCCAAGGTCGATGACATCCACGCCGCGCGCGATCAGGTCGCGCTTCTTCTGCGGGATCGTGGCGAGGAGATAGACGGGGAGGCTGTCGAAGCGGGCGGTGGTGCGCACGTGTCTCGGGCGGAGGAAGGGGCAAGCAGCGAGTCCCCTGAAGCTACACGGCCGAGCGTTCTGACGCGGCGCGCAGCCCTACTCGCCCACGGGCCGCAGCCTCACCTCGAACGCGTTCGACCAGATGACCAGCCCGTCGGCGTAGTAGGCCAACCGCATCCAGCCCTCGAGGTTGCCCAGCGGATCGCCGGTGGAGGAGTCGAAGGTGCGCGGCCCGATCAGCTCGATGCGGTCCACGCGGCTCTCCCCCACCGCCAGCGGCAGGTGCGAGGGATTCTCGCAGCCGGAGATGTTCTCGTAGGCTGACGCCCAGTCGTTGGCGATGGCGGCCATTGAGACCGCGAGGCGCGGCGTGTTGCCCACGTCGGCGCAGCTCTGCAGTTCGATCGGGCGCCCGGTGTCGTTCGTCACGCCGACGACCATCTCGATGACATACTGCTGGGACCCGCCGATGATCTCGCCGGGCTCGGCGTGGTAGTCCGGGGAGTTCGTCTCAAGCCGCACGCGTCCGGGCACGCCGACGGCCGCATCCGCGCAGGCGACGGACGCCACGACCAGCGGAAGCAGCAAACGGGACGCGGGACGGATGGGCACTGTTCCAAGCTACCCGCCGTCCCGCGCCACCGTCACGAGCCCACGCCGATGTCAGGGATTCAACGTGAGCCCTTGCCCGCGCAGTCCGCGCCCCGCCCGCACGGCGCGGTCCAACAACCCGTTGGCATCGCGCAGCGCGCGGTCCAAGGCCCGCTCGGCGGCGCGCAGCTGGGCCACCGTAGCAGCGCTGGGCGTCTCCCAAAGATTCACGACGCCGGACTTGAGCCCGGTGAACCGCGCGTAGACGTTCGCGGGATTGCCAAACCCACCACCGAAGCCTCCGCCGCCTCCGCCTCCACCACCGCCACCGCCACCTGCGGCGACACCGGGAATCGGGAGTCCGAAGCTCGCGCGCAGCGACTCGTAGTCCTGCTTCACAGCGTCATAGCGCTGGCGGTCACCGCGCGAGACGCCCGTGACACTGTCGATCTTGGCATCCACCTGCGCGATCTGCATCCGTAGGGTGTTGAGGCGAGCCACCACGGCAGCGGCCGCCACGTGCTTCTCGTGCAGGTCCGACGCCAGGCGGTCGTACGCCTGCCGCTCCTTGCCGGTGAGTCGCACCTCGGGATCCATCACGATCACGAGTGGCTTGCTGTCGATCACCTTGCCCTTGGAGACCAGCGCGACGGTGTAGGTCCCCGGTGCGACGTAGGGGCCAGCGTTCGCCCCGCCGCCGAACCCACCTCCGCCGCCACCGCCCCCCTGCGTCGCACAGATGTTGCGGGCCATGTAGCCCGGGTCGGGAATCGGTGCGCGTACGCCGTCAATGGGGCGCGCGGCGTTTTGTCCGCCTCCGAAGCCACCGCCGAACCCTCCACCGCCGCCACCACCGGCGACCGGCGCGAGTCGCATGTCCCAGCATACGGTCTGAATGCCCGCACGACGCTTGGACGCGGGCACGCTCAGCTCACGGACGACTCGCCGGCCCTGCAGAATGCGCAGGCTGAGCGAGTCGATGTCGGCACCCAGATGGTACTGCAGCACCGCATCCGCCGGCGGATTCTCACCGGAGAACCACTGGTGGCCCCAGAACTCATCGTTGCGGTCGTCCTTGTACTTCCACTCCAGCGCCGGCGCCGGCGTGAACAGCGTGGCGACGGTCGTCGCGGCCTGCGCCGCGGCAAACTCCTGGATCGGTGCCAGATCGTCGAGAACCCAGATGGCGCGGCCGTGCGAAGCCACCAGCATCGCATTGTCGCGCGGGTGCACGGCAATCTCGTCCACCCGGACCGTGGGCAGGTTCTTGCCCAGCCGCTTCCACTGCTTGCCGCGGTCGAGTGAGACGAAGAGCCCAGTCTCCGTCCCGAGGTACAGCACGTCCGGGTTCTTGGGGTCCTCGGTCAGCGTGCGCAGCACCTGGCCGCTCAATCCCTCCTGCAGGCGCGTGAAAGTCGCGCCGAAGTCCTCGGTCACCCACAGGTATGGGCGGTAGTCGTTCTGCCGGTAGTTCGGCACGACCACATAGGCCCGGCCGGCCGCCGCAGCCGAGGGCACCACATCACCGATGTAGGCCATCGCCGGCAAGCCGGGAATGTTGCCCGTGACGTTCGTCCAGGTCTTTCCGCCATCGCGCGTGACCTGCACGAGGCCGTCATCGCTGCCGGTCCAGAGGACGCCTGCCTGCGCCGGCGACTCGCCCAGCGTCACGATGGCCGGCCACATCGACACGCCGTCGTGCCGGGCGATCTCGATGTCCTTGCCGAGCACTCCCATGGTGCGGATGCTGTCGCGGCTCGCATTCGTCGTCAGGTCGGGCGAGATCATCGCCCAGGAGTCGCCGCGGTCGCGTGAGGTGAACACGCGGTTGGCCGCCACAATCAACAGCCCAGGGTCGTGCGACGAGAGCATCATCGGCGCATCCCACTGGAAGCGGAAGGACTCGCCCGAATCCGGGGCCGGCGTCACGTTGAGCGGCGTCGGCCGGATGCTCTTCGACTCACCGGTCACGACGTTGCGCCGGATCATGTTGCCGTTCTGCGACTCGGTGTACACGATCCGCGCGTCGCTGCGGTCGGGAATGGCGTGGAAGCCGTCGCCGCCGAGGATCTGGAACCAGTCGTGGTTCTGGATGCCGCGGGTGAAGCGCGAGCGCGAGGGGCCGCACCAGTTGTAGTTGTCCTGCATGCCGCCGCAGACGTTGAACGGCACGCTCATGTCGAAGCTGACGTGGTAGAACAGGCCGACGGGCAGGTTGGGGATGAACTGCCAACTGCGTGCCTGGTCGTAGGAGGCGGCAAGGCCGCCATCGTTGCCGATGATCACGTGCCGCGGATTCGACGGGTTCACCCACAGCGCGTGGATGTCGTCGTGCGTGGCCAGTGCGGCGTCGGTCTCCACCGACTTGCCACCATCCACGGTCATGTGCAGGCCGACGCCGCCGTAGTAGACCGTCTCCGGCGTCGTCGGATCCACGAGCACCTTGGAGAAGTACATCGGACGTGGGTTGACGCCGTTGACCTTGGTCCAGGTCGCGCCAGCGTCGTTCGAGCGCCAGAGGCCCTGCGGTCCACGCGCCGCGCCCTGCATCTCGCGCTCCTCGCCCTCCTCCGCCGCCTGCGCGGCCTGCGCCCCAGCCTGCCCGGGCCCCTGTGCCACCGTGGGCCCCTCGACCAACGAGTACACGACGTTGCCGTCGCTGCGCGAGACGTCCACTGCGATGCGGCCGAGCAGACCCGTCGGGTAGCCACCGCCGACCTTGGTCCAGGTGAGGCCGCGATCCGCCGACTTGTAGAGCGCGCTGCCTTCGCCGCCTCCGTTCATGCAGCAGGCCGAGCGCCGACGCTGGTACAGCGACGCGAACAGCACATCGGGATTCTGTTGCGACTGCACGATGTCGTTCGCACCCGTGTCCTCATCGCCAGCGAGCACGCGCGACCAGGTCGCGCCACCGTCGGTCGTGCGGTAGACACCGCGCTCGCCGCCCGGCCCGAAGAGCGCACCGGTGGCCGCCACGTGCACGACATTGTTGTCCCGCGGATCGATGACGATGCGATGGATATGCCGCGAATCCCGCAGGCCCATATGCGTCCACGTCGCACCGCCGTCGGTGGACTTCCACACGCCGCCGCCCCAGCTCGTGGATTGCCGGTTGTTTGACTCGCCGCCGCCCGCCCAGACGAGGTTTGGATCCTGCTGCGAGACCGTCACATCGCCGAAGGACAGTAGGCCTTCGTGCTGCAGCATCGGCGTCCAGGTCACGCCATTCGAGGTCGTCTTCCACACGCCGCCGTGAGCCGTGGCGACAAACCAGATGGCCGGGTCCTTCTCATAGACCGCAACGTCGGCGATGCGGCCGGACATCGTGGCAGGGCCGATGGAGCGGAAGTGCAACGCATCGAAGGGATCGGCGGGCGCCGCGCGTCCCTGCGCCAGCGCGCCGGGCGCGACGAGGGCCAGGACAAGGGCGCCACCAAGGGCGGTGCGAATCACGGCGGGTTCTCCAGCCTAAGGGGTGAGCCAAGCGGTGTCGGGCGCCAAATGTACGCGCGACGGGCGTCAGCCGCTGTGTGCTCCGCGCGGGACGGTCAGCGCCGCCAGCGCTTCTTCATCGCGTCGCTGGGGGAGCGCTCGCGTCTCGCAGGCCGCCGAGCCAGCGCTCGATCGCCGCGAGCACCGGTTCGGCGATCGGCGCCGTCCCTTGCCGACGCCGCGCGTCCGCCGGGTCCGCGAAGTCGTGGCTGAGCCCCGGGAACAGCTGCAGCGTCACCGCCGCGTTCCCCGCACCACGCATCGCCTCCGCGAGTTCGTACGACTGCTCGAAGAGCACGGCGTCGTCGCGCTCGCCCTGCAGCAGCAACACGGGCACGCGGATCTCGCGGAACGACGGCAGCGGATCGTAGTCGAGGAAGAACGGATACCAGGCCTCGTGCTCGAGCCGGTCCCGCAGGTCGCGCAGCATCCGCGCCTCGATCAGGTCCGCGCTCGTGTACGAGACGGCCTGTCGTTCACGCTCGGCGGCAAGGCGCACCTGGTAGCCCATGATGCGTCGGCCGTTCCATGCGGGCGCGGCCAGGGCAATAACCCCGGCCACGCGCGGTTCGGTCGCCGCCACCCGGGCGGCGATGGCCCCGCCTTCGCTGTGTCCGAGCAGGATGACTGGACGCGCGGCAAAGTCTGGGAGCGCGGCAATCGACGCCACAATTGCCGCGACGTCAGTCGCCAAGCTGGCGGTGGTGGCTTGCACGGCATAGTCACCCGTGGAGCGACCGGTGCCGACTTCGTCGAAGCGCGCGACCGCAAAGCCGGACGCGGTGAGCCGCGCGACGATGTCTCGAAACGCGTGGTTGTCTCCGCCCGGCCCGCGCGCCGTGTAGCCGTCGCGATCGTTCGGTCCGGCGCCAGCGATGAGCACGACGACCGCTGCTGGGGTGATGTGCGCCGGACGCTCGACGACGACGGCGAGTTGGTGGCCGAGCGGGGAGGCCACACGGAAGTCGGCCGCCACCGCACGGCCCTGCGCGACGACAGGCTGCGCGACGGTCGCGCACGATGCTGCCACGAGGAGGGCCTCGGAAACCGCGGCGCGGGGCCCGCGAAGGACCCGGCGCAGGTAGCCGCGACCTGTCAGTCGCAACCGACCTGGCCCCGAAGGGTCGCGGGTGCGACGGGATCGAGGCCCACATAGATGGCGCAGCGACGCGTGGTTCCGGCGTGTGTGGCGACGGCGCTCCACGTGCTATCTCCCGCGTCGCCCAGCGTCAGGGTGACACCGGCGGAACCGCGGAAGGCAGCTCCGAGATCTGCCAACGATGCCGCGAACATCGGCGGATCCTGATCCGACTGATACGCCGTCTGAGCGGTGACGAGGTTCCGCAGGTCGCCGCGCATCGTTACGACGTAGGCGCGCTCCTTGGAGCCTGCGAATTTGGAGATCGCGATTGCCGCCAACACGCCAAGAACGATGATGACCACCAACAGTTCGACCATCGTGAATCCTGCACTGCGACGCGATTCGCGCTCCTGCACGTGGGTCTCCGAGGTTTGGGATGCGGGCCGGTCCGAGGGTTCGGGAGCCGAAACGCTCGGCTCCCAATCTGCACCGTAGAGCTCGGGACCGCAGGTGGAGCAGATGGCGTGGCTGAAGACCGCCTCCGTGTGGCTCGAGATGTAGTGTTCGACGGCGTTCCAATAGCCTTGGTCGTCCCGCACCCGCTTGCAGTGCGCGCAGATCGGGATGAACCCCGACAGCGTACGCACCTCGGCCATCGCCGCCGTAAGGTCCTGGTTCGCCTGCCGCAATTCGCCGTTCGTCGCGGCCAGCAGGCGCTCGCGCTCCACGCCCTGTCGATTGAACCGCCACAGCACCAGGGCGAGCACGCCACCGAGCAACACCAGGGCGGCCGCGAGCACCACAATGATGCGCTGTCGCGCGATGACCGCGCGCTGCGTGCGGTCCTGTTCAACCAGTGCCCCGTACTCGCGGCGCTGGCGCTCCGCCTGCGCCTCCAGTTCCATCCCCGCGATGCGCTGCGCAATGCGGCGGTCGAAGATCGAATCGCGCAGCGCATTGTGCTCCCGCAGCGTGCGCAGCGCGGCGCGGGCGTCACCGGAGGCCTCATACGACTGTGCGAGTCCGGCGAGGGCCTCCACGGTGAGTGGCCGCTGATTGATGTCGCGACCGAGGCGCGCGGCGGCCGTGAAGGCGCTGCGTGCCTCTGCCACGCGGCCTGCGGCCAGGTAGGCCGCGCCCAGCCCAAGCTGCGCCTCGATCCGGCCGCGGAAGGTACCACCGCGTTCGGCCGCCGTGAGCACGGCGCGGAGACGCGTGAGCGCGGCTTCGGTGTTGCCCTGCCGCACATCCAGACGCGCCAGCGGCAGTGAGACGAAGGACCACGCGCTGGAGGAGTCAGCGGGCGTCAGGCGCGGTTGGTGCGACAGATACGCCTGCCACGAACGCTGAAGCAGTGCGCGTGCGCTGTCCGCACTTCCCATATCCAGATAGACGACCCCGAGCGCGTGCAGACCGTAGCCGCGCACGATGCCATCATCGGTGCGCTCCGCGGCCGCGACTGCCTCACGCAACACGGACAGGGCACGCTCATACTGCCCCCAGTCGTGGTACGTCTTGCCGATGTTGGTGAGGTTCACGGCCTCGCCGCGCCGGTCGCCGATCGCTCGGCGGATGCTCAGCGACCGCAGGAAGTTGGCGAGCGCCGGTTCGTAGTTGCCGGCCTGGTAGTGGGTGGCACCGAGTGTGTTGTAGATACGGCCGAGCTGCACCGTGTCCCGCCGCGCCTCCTGGATGGACTCTGCCTGCAGCAGGTGGACCAGAGCGCTGTCGTAGCGGTCGTCCTGCCAATGCACGAGGGCCAGCGCGCGGTGCGCATCGGCCAGCCGCGCCGAGTCGCGAGCCTGAGTCGCCGTGGCGACCAGCCGACGATACGTCTCCAGCGAGTCAAGGGACGGCGACTGGGCAGCAAGGCCCGAGGCGCAGGCCAGCGCCGCGGCAATGCCGACGCGCGCGAAGGCGGCGATGCCCGTCACCGACCCTCCGCGACGCGCCTAGCGCCGCACCCGCTGGCCGGTGAGCTGCGCGCTGCCCATCCCACCAAAGTCGACGATGCCGTTCAGGCTGTCCGGCGTGACGATGCGGGCGATGTACGTCAGCACCACGCCTTCCCCGCCCATCGAGGACGAAAGGACGAAGCGCAGGGTATCGCGCTCCACCGTCCCGCGCAGCGTCCGGCTGCCCATCGCATTCGAGGTGTAGGTGCCGTGCACCGAGTCGCCCGTCTGTGTGAGGTCCACCGTCGGGTAGCCGGTACCATTCTCGGTGACCACAGCGAGGGTCCAGCGGCCCGTGAGATCATGCGTGGCGACGCCGGCGGCAACGGCCGCGATGGAAAATGCGGCAAGGACGGCGATCGAGCGGAAACGCGACATGTCGAAAGCTCCGTTAGCGCTCGAGCGTGGGCCGCACGAGACGGAAAATGGAATCGGACGTGACGGACGACCACTCATCGCGGCCCAGGCGAGCCGCAGGCTCGATGCGCGCGGTGTCGGGGCGCCCGTCTTCCGCGAGATACTCGTCACGGATATGCACGAATAATACCTCGGCGATCACCCAAGTGCCGTGGAGGGGGCCGCTGCCCTGCGGCACCAGCTGCACGACCCGGCACTCCAGCGCGGCGGGTGCCTCGGCTACCCGCGGTGGCCGCACCCGCGTCGAGGGCAGGCGCGTGAAGCCCGTGATGTCGAATTCATCGACATCCGGCGGATACGGTGCCGAGGCCTGGTTCACCCGCTCGGCCATCTCGCGCGACACGATGTTGACGACGAACTCCCCGTGCTCCCGCAGGTTGCGCAGCGTGTCCTTGGGGTTTCCGTCGCGGTCTGCCGTCGGGCAGAAGGCCAGGCCCTGCGGGTTCTGCCCCCCCATCGCGAAGAAGCTGAATGGCGCGAGGTTGCCCTGGCCGGCCGCGCTGAGCGTGCTGACGAAGGCGATCGGGCGCGGCGCAATCAGCGGCGTGAGCAGCGCGTGCCGTTCGTGCGGCTTGAGGTCTGCGAGGTCGCGGTGCATAGTGCCAAGACTAACGCGCGGCACGAGGCGGCGCGTCGCACCCACCAACCCGAGGTGGATGATGCAGCGTCGATGGCTGCGTACGACAATGGTTCTCCTGGCGGCGGCGCTCCTGCCGACGGCCGCAGCGGCCCAGACCGAGATGACGGCGGAAGGCCACGGCATGCTGCTGTACACGCATGCGCTGACGCTCGAGTACGACGGCAACAGCCAGACCGGCGGCGCGTTCTCGGTCGCGGGCGACATCGCCCTGCGCGGTCGCTTCGTGGGACGCGCGCAGTTGGACATCCTGAACCCGGGTTCCCTCTCCGGCGACAACGCCGAGAACGTGCAGAGCGGGCTCGCGTTCGTGGGCTCGCTCGGCTATCGCTGGCAGCCTGCGGGGCCGTCGCGCTACAGCGTCGATATCCTCGGGCACGCCGGCTACTCCCAGGTGACCTACGCCACCACCGGCACCACCGAGTTCACCGATGCCAGCCCGCAGTTCGGCTTTGGTGTCGCCCCGCACGTGAACTTCACCGATCGGCTGGCGGTCAGCTTTCAGTTCCGCTTCCTGCGGGGCGCCGATGTCGGCGAGGGTACGGCCATCAACCGCACCGACATCGGCTTTGGCGGACGCCTGACGCTGTTCTAGGCGAGGCGGCTTACGAGGTCGGTGGGGAGAACCCTTCGCCGCCGGTCTCCAGCCAGCTGTACTGGTACTTCGGATCCTCGTAGGGCAGGATTGCCTTCGCCACGCGCAGCGGGCGGAAGGAATCCATCATCACCGCGAGCTCGTTCGTGTGCGTCTGCCCGATGCTGGCCTCGTAACGCCCCGGATGCGGCCCGTGGGGAATGCCGTCCGGATGGTGCGTGATGCTCCCGTACTCGATGCCCTTGCGGCTCATGAACTCGCTCGAGGCATAGAAGAGCACCTCGTCCGAATCCACGTTGCTGTGGTTGTACGGCGCGGGGATGGCTTCCGGGTGGAAGTCATACGGCCGCGGACAGAACGAGCAGATCACGAAGCCGTCGCCCTGGAAGGTCTGGTGCACCGGCGGCGGCTGGTGGACCTTGCCGACGATGGGCTCGAAGTCGTGGATGTTGAATGCCCAGGGATAGAACTGGCCATCCCAGCCGATCACATCCAACGGATGGTGGTCGAGCACGAATTCATTGAGCCCGTCGTACTGCTTGATGATGAGCTTGAAGTCGCCCTTTTCATCGTGCGTCTTGAGCTCGCGCGGCACGCGGATGTCGCGCTCGCTGTAGGGCGCGCCCTCGACGTGCTGCCCCACCGCGTTGAGATAGCGCGACGGCGGCCGGATATGGCCGCGGCTCTCCATCACCAGCAGCTTGGCCGGCTTGGTGAAGCGGTAGCGATGCAGGATGTGGCGATGGATGACGAGGTAGTCACCAGGCTTGATCGGCAGGTCGCCGTACTGCGTCTCCAGCGTGCCTTCGCCTTCGGCGACGTACACCACCTCGTCGCCCTGCGCGTTGCGATAGAAATGTTCGTCCTGCTGGTCGGGCGCCGCGTACAGCATCGCGATGTCCGCGTTGAACAGGATCGGCGTGCGGTCCAGCGTCGGGCTGCCGCCGCGGGCGATCGGCGCCGTCTTGAAGTGCCGATGCCGTAGCGTCTTGTCCTCGTCCGCCACGTACGGCGTCTCGCGGAGGCGCCGCACCGCCTTCACCGTGGTCGGCGGATACAGGTGGTAGAGCAGCGCCGCAGGCCCGGTGAAGCCCTCGATGCCCACGAGCTGCTCGTTGTAGAGCCCACCGTCCGGCTTGCGGAACGCGATATGCCGCTTGCGCGGGATCTCGCCCAGCGTGTGGTAGAAGGGCATTACAGGTTGCCCCGGCGTTCCTGTTCGCGCTCGATGCTCTCGAACAACGCCTTGAAGTTCCCTGCCCCGAAGCTCTTGGCGCCCTTCCGCTGGATGATCTCGAAGAACAGCGTCGGGCGGTCCTGCACCGGCTTCGTGAAGATCTGCAGCAGGTAGCCTTCGTCGTCGCGGTCCACGAGGATGCCCAGCTCGGCCAGCGGCGCGATGTCCTCGTCGATCTTGCCGACGCGGTCGAGCACCGTCTCGTAGTAGGTGCGCGGGATCGACAGGAACTCGACGCCACGGGACTTGAGTGCGCGCACGGTCTTGATGATGTCGTCCGTCGCCACAGCGATGTGCTGCACGCCGGGCCCTCGGTAGAAGTCCAGGTACTCCTCGATCTGCGACTTCTTCTTGCCCTGCGCCGGCTCGTTGATGGGGAACTTGATGCGGCCGTTCCCGTTGGACATCACCTTCGACATCAGGGCCGAGTACTCGGTGCTGATGGTCTTGTCATCGAAGGAGAGCAGGTTGTAGAAGCCGAGCACGTCGGAGTAGAACTGCACCCAGTGGTTCATCTTGCCGAGCTCGACGTTGCCGACGCAGTGGTCCACGTACTTGAGTCCGACTGACTCCGGCTGGAACGGCGACTCCGCGGCGACGAAGCCGGGCATGAACAGGCCCTTGTAGTTCCGCCGCTCGACGATGCTGTGGATGGTGTCGCCGTAGGTGCGGATGCCGGCGATGACAATCTCGCCGTGCTCGTCCTTGAGCACCGTCGGCTCCTGTGCGCTCTTGGCGCCGCGCTCGAGGGCCTTGGCGTAGGCGTCGCGGCAGTCGTCCACCCAGAAGGCCAGGTCGCGCACGCCGTCACCGTGCTTGGCGATGTGTGCGGCAATCTCGCCCTCGGGACCCATCGGCGTCGTGAGGATGAGCCGGATCTTATCCTGCTCGAGCAGGTAACTGGCGCGGTCACGCACGCCCGTCTCGGGGCCGCGGTAGGCCACCAGCTTGAAGCCGAAGGCGGCGCGGTAGAAGAGCTGCGACTGCTTGGCGTTGCCGACCCAGAACTCGATGTAATCGGTGCCGTTGATCGGGAAGGTGTCGTGGGCGGCGCTGGGGGCCGGCTTTGTGGCGGTGGTCATGGTCGTCAGGACGAAGGTGGAAGGACGAAGGACGGAAGTGAGGCTGCCTTCGTCGGCATCACGCGCCGCGCGCGCCCGTGCGGGCACTGGTCCACCAACGGCCCCACGCGCTGCTCGATTCCCAGGTACACAGTGCCATCACGGCCTCCGGTTGCCGGTCTCCTACAATATAGAAGGGTCGCGCCAAGCGTCGCGAAGCCGCCCCGCCCTACGACAGCCGCAGTGCGGGCAGGTCGCGATACAGGTCCAAGGCCGCCGGGTTCGCCAGCGCGTCCGTGTTCTTCACGGGCCGCCCGTGGATCACGTGCCGCACGGCGATCTCGCTGATCTTCCCACTGACCGTGCGGGGGATATCAGCCACCTGCACCACGACCTTCGGCACGTGGTGCGGGCTGGTCCGCGCGCGGATGGCGTGTTTGATCCGATCGCGCAGCGTGTCGTCGAGCGTCAAGCCCTCGCGCAGGCGGACGAAGAGCACGATACGTACGTCCTTGTCGCCATCGGTCGTGATGTCCTGCCCCACCACTACGCTCTCGAGCACCTCGGGCAGCTGCTCCACCTCGCGGTAGATCTCCGCCGTGCCGATGCGCACGCCCCCGGGATTCAGCGTCGCATCGCTACGGCCGTGGATCACCAGGCCGTCGTGCGCCGTCATCTCGGCCCAATCGCCGTGTCGCCACACGTTCGGGAAATGCTCGAAGTACGCCGCGCGATACTTGCTGCCATCGGCGTCGTTCCAGAACGACACCGGCATGCTCGGGAACGGCCGTGTGCACACCAGCTCGCCCGCCGCGCCGCGCAGCGGCTGTCCGTCCTCGTCCCACACATCGACGGCCATCCCCAGCCCAAAACACTGCAGCTCGCCGCGGTACACGGGCAGCATCGGATTGCCGAGCGCGAAGCAGGAGATCAGGTCCGTGCCGCCCGAAATGCTCGCGAGGTGCAGGTCCCGCTTCACCTCGCCGTACACGAAGTCATAGCTGTGTTCGGCCAGCGGGCTGCCCGTCGACAGCACGGCGCGCAGCGAGTCGAGATCGTGGGTGCGCGCAGGGGCGTGCCCTGCCTTCTGCGACATCGCCAGGAACTTGGCGCTGGTCCCGAAGTGCGTGACACGTTCGGCCGCGACCAGGTCCCAGAGCGCGTCGTCGTCGTCTTTCGGCATCGGCGCGCCGTCATAGAGGACGATCGTGACCTCGCTGGCCAGCGCTGAGACGAGCCAGTTCCACATCATCCACCCGCAGGTCGTGAAGTAGAACAGGCGGTCGCCCGGCTGCAGGTCGCAATGCAGCCGGTGCTCCTTGAGGTGCTGCAGCAGCGTACCGCCCTGCCCGTGCACCATGCACTTGGGCAGGCCCGTTGTGCCCGAGCTGTACATCACGTAGAGCGGATGGTCGAAGGGCAGGCGCAGGAACGCGGGCGCCCCGGCTCCGCCGCGTTCCAGGAACGACTCCCAGGCAACCGTCTCGCCACGCCCAGGCGGCAGCAGCTGCGCCAGATCCTCGTCGTCCAACTCCTCGTTGCGGAACGGCACGACGACCACTGCGCGGATGGAGGGAATTGCCTCCGCGATGGCCCGCGTACGCTCAAGACAGTCCAGTGACTTGCCCGCGTAGTGATATCCGTCAGCGGCGACCAACACCGTGGGTTCGATCTGCCCGAAGCGATCCAGCACGCCCTGCGCCCCGAAGTCCGGAGAGCACGACGACCACACGGCGCCGATGCTATTGGCGGCCAGCGCGGCGATGACGGCCTCAGGAATGTTCGGTAGGAACCCAGCCACGCGGTCGCCCGGCTCGACGCCAAGCGCACTCAAGGCACGTGAGGCGCGCGCCACCGCGTCGTCGAGGGCGTCCCACGAGAGTTCGCGCCGACGCCCACGCTCGTCACGGGCAATGATCGCGGGTCCATCGCCGCGGGTGCGCAGCAGGTGCTCGGCGAAGTTGAGGCGCGCGCCCGTGAACCAATGCGGCCCGTCCTCCCCTTGCGGTGGGCGCATCGTCGCGCCGTCGCGCAGCACCTCGCGCCAGGGATGCGTCGCGCCTGGCAGGTGCGGATCGGCGACAATCCCACAGTGGCGCCACCACGCCTCCCAGAACGCGGGCGCCTCCCGTACGCTCCACGCCTGCCACGCGGCGTAGCTCGCGTCCGCTGCCGGCGTGCCGGGAAGCGCCGCGGCAAACTCCGCGAACACGCGCGACATCGCAGTGTCGCGGGCGCGTTCAGGGGGCGGAACCCACAGCGGCGCGTTGTCAAGGGCGGTCATCGCGGGGGGAATGTAGCCGCGCCCGTCGTTTCGTTCTATGCTTTGCAGCATGTCGTCGCCCCGCCGGATCCTGCACGCCGATGCCGATGCCTTCTTCGTGGCAGTCGCGCGGGCCGCAGATCCCGATGGCGCCGGACGGGCGCCGCTGCTGATTGTCGGCGGCCGACCGGGCGGGCGCGGCGTCGTCTGCTCCGCCTCCTACGAGACGCGCGCCTTCGGCGTGCGCTCGGCAATGCCAATCAGCCAGGCCCTGCGGCTCTGTCCGGATGCGCTCTGCGTGCCCGTGCCCCGCGCCGCCTGCGGGACCACTTCCAAGGCGATTTCCGCGGTGCTCGATCGCTTCACGCCGCTGGTCGAGCGCGCCAGCATCGATGAGTGGTACCTGGACCTCACCGGAACCGAGGCCCTGCACGCGCACGAAACGCTGGAGGAAACGGCAGCGCGCATCCGTCAGACTGTGCACCGCGAAACGGGGATGTGGCTCTCCATCGGCGGCGGCAGTTCCAAGCTGATCGCCAAGCTCGCCGCCGAGCGCGCCAAACCGCGCCAGAAGACCGACGCCACGGGCGTGAAGGTCGTCCCGGCGGGCGACGAGGGCGCGTTCATGTGCACGCTCGCGCTGGCGGAGATCCCGGGCATCGGGCCCAAGCTGCAGGCCAAGCTCGCCAGCGTCGGGCTGATGCGCGTGGAGGACGTGTTGCCGCACGACCGCGCGACGCTCGCGCGCTGGCTGGGGCGCCGCCCCGCCGAGTGGCTGTGGGCGCGGGTGCGCGGCATCCACACGACGCCGGTCGAACCCAGGGGTGCCAATCGCCAGATCAGCCGCGAGAGCACCTTTGCCCGTGATCTGTCGGATGACGTGCAGTTGGTGGCGCACCTCCGCGCGCTGGCAACCAAGGCCGCGAGCGAGCTCCGCGCGGAGCGGCTGGCTGCGCGTACCGTCACCGTGAAGCTGCGCGATGCCGACTTCACCACGCGGCTCGCCAGTCGCACGCTGCCCGAACCGCTGGAGAGCGACCGCGCGATTGGTGATGTCGCCGCCACGCTGCTGTCCCGCCTTCGCCGCGCCCGGCGTTTCCCCTCGCGCCTGGTTGGCGTGGCGCTCGGTGGACTCGGCCCCGCCCGCGACGCTGAGCAGCTGGGTCTGTTCGCGCCGGCCGCCGGCACGATCGAGCGCGTCGAGGACCGTGCGCTTGCCCGCGCGGTCGACAAGGTGCGCGAACGCTTCGGCGATGCCGCCATTCGCGCGGCCTCGACGCCGATGCGGCGCGCGCCGTAAGTTCTGCTTCCTACACCCCCGCCATCACCCACACCCCTGAGACCGATGCGACACACTCGACCGATGCTGCTCTCGGCCGCGCTCGCGTTCGGCGTTGCGTCCTGTACCACCGCTGGCGCAACCCCAACGACGACGCCGACCCCAACGCCGACGCGACCGGCCGGCGCCACGCCCGCACAGGGCGGCGCACCGCAAGGCGGCGCACCTGGTGGCCAGGGCGGCCAGCAGAACGGCGACCCGCGGCCCTATGCGCAAGTCGTGCGCGGAGACGTCACGACCAAGAGCGGCCTGTTCAAGACGCACATGATTGGCGCGAACCGCCTGCTGTTCGAGATTCCCGCCTCCGAGTTCGACAAGGACCTGCTGCTCGTCACGCAGATCGCCCGCACCAACGAAGGCGACGGGTACGGTGGCCAGGCGCTGGATCGGCGCGTCGTACGCTGGGAACGCCGCGGCAACCGCGTCCTGCTGCGCAGCATCAGCTATGACGTCATCGCCGATCCCGACTCGCCGATCGCTGACGCCGTGTCGCGCTCCAACAACTCGGCAATCCTGCAGAGCTTCAACGTCGAGGCCTACGGCCCCGACTCGGCGGCAGTGATCGACGTGTCGCGGCTCTACACGAGCCCGCCGAACGAGATCAGCGTGATTCGGCGTTATCGCGGCCAGGTGGACGCCTCGCGCAGCTTCCTCGAGCGCGTGATGACCTTCCCCGAGAACGTGAACGTCGAAGCGACGCTCACGGTCAACGCGACGCCGACGCCCAGCTCGCCGTTCCCGGGCTTCCCCGCGTCGAACCCGCCGCCGGGCACGCCCACGAGCACCAAGAGCTTCGTGCTGCACTGGTCGATGGTGAAGCTCCCTGACGTACCGATGCGGCCGCGCCTGCGCGACTCGCGCGTCGGCTACTTCCACTACACGACGATCGACTACTCGCGGCCGGAGCAGCGCGCGCAGGAGCGCGCCTTCATCGCCCGCTGGCGCCTGGAGAAGAAGGATCCCTCCGCTGCCGTCTCGGAGCCCGTGAAGCCGATCGTGATGTACATCGACCCGGCGACGCCGGACTGGCTCAAGCCCTGGGTCAAGCGTGGTGTCGAGGACTGGCGGCCGGCCTTCGAGAGCGCGGGCTTCCGTCGCGCCATCATTGCGATGGATGCTCCCACGAAGGAGCAGGATCCCGACTGGGCGCCGGAGGACGCGCGCTACTCCGTGATCCGCTGGCTGCCGTCCACGATCGAGAACGCCTCGGGCCCGCACATCGCGGATCCCCGTTCGGGCGAGATCCTCGAGACGGACATCCAGATGTACCACAACATCATGACGCTGCAGACCTGGTGGTATTGGACGCAGGTCGGGCCGCTGGATCCGCGCGCTGCACGCCTGCCGTTGCCGGACTCGCTGCAGGGCCGACTGGTGCAGTTCGTCGTGGCACACGAAGTCGGCCACACGCTCGGCCTGCCGCACAACCAGCTGGCCTCGGGGATGTACCCGGCCGACTCCGTGCGCTCGCGCACCTGGGTCGCGCGGATGGGACACTCGCCGACCATCATGGACTACGCCCGCTTCAACTATGTGGCGCAGCCGGAGGACAACCTCCCGCTGGCCTCGCTGATTCCCGGCATTGGACCCTACGACCACTTCTCCATCAAGTGGGGCTACATGCAGGTCAACGGCACGACCAGTGCCGATGACGAGCGTCCCGCGCTTGATGCATTGGCTCGCACGCAGGATTCCATCCCCTGGCACCGCTACGGCGTGCCGGACGACTTCGGCGCCGTGCCCTACAGCGCCTACTCCGAGGCCGTCGGTGATGCCGATGCCGTGAAGAGCTCGGGCCTCGGCCTGCGCAATCTCAAGCGGCTCGTCCCGATGCTCGTCCCCGCGACGACGCATCAGCTCGACGACGTACAGGAGACCAAGGAAGGCTACGACCGCATCATCGGCCAGTACTTGAATGAGATGCGCCACGTGGCCGCCATCGTCGGTGGAGCGGACGGCCAGGAGAAGTACGGCTCGCAGCCAGGCCCGCGCTTCACGCCGATTCCGCGCGAGCGGCAGCGCGCGGCGGTGCAGTTCCTTCAGGAGAACGTCTTTGCGACGCCGACCTGGCTGTTGGACCCGGCCATCCTGCGGCGCCTCGAGCCGGAAGGTGCGGTGTCGCGCATCAACCGCGCACAGCGCAGCATCCTCGGCTACGTGATGAACGACGACCGCATGGCGCGGCTCGTCGAGTACGAGGCCCTACCGGGCACCGTGCGGCCCTACGCGCTCTCGGAGTTCCTCGCCGATATGCGTAGCGGCATCTGGACCGAGCTCGGTGCCGGGTCGGTGCGCGTGGATGCGTACCGTCGCGGCCTGCAACGCATCTACCTCGAGGCGGTGGCGGCGAAGCTGGCGGCCAACCCCTCGAATGCCCCCCGCATCTCGTTCACGGCGTCCAACGGTCAGGCGTTCGTGGCACCGGCCCGGCCGTCCACGGATGTGAAGGGCCTGCTACGACTTGAGATGCGGACGCTCGACGCCGCGCTGGCGGCGGCGGAGCGCAAAGCCGCCGACACCGCCACGCGCGCGCATCTCGCCGACGCCCGCTGGCAGATCCAGCAGATGCTAGATCCGAAGTAGCCGGACGAAACGCAGGGGACGGGGCGGGGCGACGGTGTCGCGCCGCCCCGTTCTGCGTTCGCGCTCCCGCGAACGCTCCAGTCGCTCGGCGCGCACCGGGCGTCCGAGCGATTCCGCGAGCGAGTCCACCCAGAGTCCGAGGCTCGGACGCGGACGCACGACGGAGCTGTTGATCAACAAGGCCACGGTCAGCCCCAACTCCGGATAGTGACGCAGTTCCGCCTGGTAGCCGGGGAAGAAGCCCGAGTGGAAGCGCACAGGCCCGGCGACCGAACTGTCGCGCAGGATCATTCCTAGGCCGTAGCGCGTGCCCGGTCCGAGCTGTCTCGCCGCAACGCCCGTGGTTGCCGCGCGCAGCGACGACTCGCCGAGGTAGCTGCCGGAGAAGTAGGCGGCACCCCAGCGCGCGGCGTCCGCTGCGGTGGCCGCGTAGCCGCCGCCGGCGCCCTCGAACTGCGGATTGAGGACCATCGAACCGTTGCGCAGCATCACGTCGCTGCCGCCGAAGGGATTGTCGGGCCCCGCGTAGCCCTGCACGACGCCCGCGAGCCGCGGACTGTCGGAGGGCATCGTCTCGCGCAGTCGCAGTGGCCGCAGCACGCGCCGTTGGATCGTCACGTCGATCGGCTCGCCGGTGATCCGCTCGACGGCCAGCGCAACTAGGAGATAGTTCGAGTCGGAGTAGTCCCATCCCGCCCCCGCCGCGAAGGGCGCGGCGCGTCCGTGCAGGAAGCGTAGTTGGTCGCGGGGATCCCATACACGCATTGGGTCGCCGGTGAGCGCGGCGAGGAAGGTCGGCTGGAACTCGTAACGCACGAGTCCCGAGCTGTGCGACATCACCTGGCGTAGCGTCATCGTGGACGCATTGGGCAGCGAGTCGAACCAACCCTCGCCGCCGAGCAGGCTGGCGACGCGTGCGTCGAGGTCGAGGCGACCATCACGCACGAGTTGCAGCGCCACCGCAGCCACATATGTCTTGCCGACGCTGCCCATCAGCAGCCGGTCACGCGAACGCATCGCACGCCTCGCCGTGGTGTCCGCGAACCCCGCGGTCACCGACGTGACACGCCCCTCGCGGTCCACGATGGCGAGTGACGCGCCAGGGATCTGCGAGTGCTCCACGTAGGCCCGGAGCCTCGAGGCGACGCTCTCGCGGTCAATGCGTTGCGCCGCGAGTGGCGCCGCTGCGATGCCGCACGCCAGCGCGACCGCCGCCAGGACAATCGCTCGACTCACGGCACGCTCCGCAGCGCCACAGGGTCCTTGGTCATCGGCAGGCCTCGCTTCTGCCACTCTTCATCCGAGCCATCATACATCCGCACCGGGTAGCCGAGGGCGCGCGAGATTGCATACGTCACGCTGGCTCGCATCCCCACCCAACAGTAGGCAATCACGGTGTCGCCTGGCGCCATCCGCTCGGCCCACATCCGTTCGAGCGTCGCGCGGTCCTTGAGGTGGAACTCCCGTGGGTTCGCCATCGTCTCCTGCCATTCCAGGCGACGCGCGCCCGGCAGGTGCCCGAAGCTCGGCGAACCGCGGCGATCCGCGGTGCCGTCGTACTCGCCCTGTGACCGAGTGTCGAAGAGTGCGATTCCCTTGCGCCCAAGCAGCGAACGCAGCTCGTCGGCCTCGATGTGAACATCGTGGCGCACGCGCAGTGTGACGCCACCGCGTGCGACGGTCGTCGGCGCCTCGGTGCCCACTGCCCTGCCCTCGGCGCGCCATTTGGTGAGTCCGCCGTCCAGCATCGAGACTCGCGGCAGCCCGACATACTCCAGCGTGTAGAACACGCGCGCCGCCATCATCGCCGATCCCGTGACCACGACGTGGCTGCGATCGGTCACGCCGAGGCGTTCCAATGCGGCCTCCACGACCTCCAGCGATGGCACCTCTGCCGACAGCGACAGCGGCCCGGACTCCTCGACCACGAAGTCCTCATAGCGCGCGGAACGCGAGCCGGCGATGTGGCCGCGGCGGTACTCCTCCTCCGCGTGCACGACTGTGAGCACCACGATGTTCGGATCGGTGATGTGTGCTGCCAACCAGTCCGTTCCCACAACGGCGGGGACGGACGGTTGCACAGCCGCAGGCAGCGGCGCAGGCGGCCGCGTCGCCGAGGTAGCGCTGCCGAGCGCTGCGAACACGGCAAAGAGAGGAATGAGCATCCGCACAAGCGGCTCCGCGTTGGGGTTCGTGTGGCCTTCACGGATGCTACGGACCCACGACACGTGGTCTTCGCTGGTTGGTGGCCGGCGTCCGGAGTGGTGCCGCGTTCGCAGCCGCCTCCCCAGGCGCGCAGCACTGCCCCGCACGCGCGCCACAGTCGCGGAAGTGATCCCTACGGCCGGATCCGCGCAACGCGCGCCGAGAGCGTACCGGGCGACGCCCCGTAGGCCGCCCAGACCTCGCCCGTCGCGCTGTCCACGTCGAGGTGTCGGACCAGTGCACCGCGCGATGGCAGCGGAATCGTCGCAAACACACCGCTGGCGATGTCGAGCCGATAGAGGGCGTCGCTGGCAGCGGTGCCAACCCACACGGCGTTGCGCGCGTCATCCACCCGGGCCACGTACGGCAAGGCGTCTCGATCAGGCAGCGGGTAGCGCGCGATGTTCCCTGACGCGGGGTCCAGCGCGATGAGCTCACCAACCGTGTACAGTGGAATCCACACCCGGCCGTCTGCCGCGACGTCGAGGCGACGCGGCCCAGCGTGCGACACGGGCATCGCGTAGGCCCGCGATTCCCCAGTGGCCGGGTCAGTCACCAGCACGCGATTGCCGTGGAGTTCGCTCATCCAGATCCGGCCGTCAGGCGCGGTGCGCAGCTCGTACGGAATCGGCGACACGCCCTCGGCCGTTGCACTCGGCACTTCCACGCGCCGGATCGCGGCGGTCGCGGCATCCACGTGCGCCAGGAGCGACGGGTGGCCCGTAAAGTGCCCGTTCACCCACACGCCGCTGCGGTCGCGCGCGATGCTGTGGGCGTACATCCCGACGTTGTGCGTGGTCCAGGTGCCGATGGGCGAGCGGTACGCGAGCATCCCGGGGCCGCCGAGCAGCACCCACCAGCCACCATCGGGATCGATGTGCAACGCGCGCGGGTTCGCGTTGGGGACGGGAATGGCTTCCGTCTCCACCGATCCATCGCGCGGATCAAGCAGATACATCTGCGCCGTGAACATGCCGGTGATGACGATGCGTCCGTCCGCGTCGCGCATCAGGTCGTGCGGCAGGTCTCCGGCCACGGGGAGTTCGTACTCTCGGACGCGCGAATCCACGACCGGTTCGGCGACGGGCCGCGCTGGCTGGCGCAGCGCCGACGCCAGCCAGCGCGCGAGCGCCTTCGGCTCCGCAGGATCCGCGATGATGGGAAATCCCGAGCCCCGCCCGAATCGTGCGTGCATCGACCCAATCCGCTCCTCCCAGGACTCGATGCTCCGGGGCGCGCCGCCGGGAAACGCGATGCGGGCATCGAAGACGTGGCAGCCCGTGCAGTCGCGGATGAACCCGCGCTTTGTCTCGCCATCCGGCAGGAGGGCGAGATACGCGCGCGATGGCGGGTCGGTCGCGCGCTGCTGCCCGGCCGCCGCGGCGAGCAGTGACGCCACAACGACGATTCCGGCGCCGACGCGCCAGCGGATGGCTCTACGATGACGATGCATGCGTAGAGGCTACACGCCGGCGCCCGCCCGTCGCGAGTGGCCTACCGCCGGGCAGTCGGAGTGGACCGCCTCCGGCCGTCCGGCGGTCCGACCGGCCCGCTCCTCACGGGACAAGTGGACCGGGCGCGATCGCGGCGCCGCGTGACTATTCGTGAGCGCGCGGGAGCGGCCCCACCGCATCGTGGTCCCGATACCACGCAACGGACAGGATCACCCAGCGCCCGCGCTGGCGGCACAACTGGATGGCATTCACGCCGCGCACGAGGTCCTCCCCACCGGGCCTGCGACGGCCGGCGTACCACGAATACACGAGCGCCAACGGACCCTGGAGATGCGTCTCCCGACGAAACTCGGTCTCGTGAAAATCCGTCGAGTCAAAGAAGGGCGATCGCGTGCGTCGGTAGTCGTCAAGCGTCATCGCAGCACCGTCGTAGCCGTCGACCCCCGCATCGAGGCAGAGCAGTCTGGCTGAGGGATGAAAGAGCGACGCCAGCGCCGTCCAATCCCTGGCCGCGCCGGCGGGGCCGGAGACGGCGCCGTAGAGGGTCGCCAGGACCGCGTCGAGTTCGCGCTCGGCGACGCTGGATTCCATTGAAGTGTGCACAGGAGGCTGGGGTGGGAGTGAAAGACCGCAAGCAGATCGATCGATCCACGGCGACACCGGGGAATGTCGCAGCCCGCGAGGACGGGCCAAGGACCACAACCCGCGCGGCGGACCGCCCGATGCCGCTGCGGCGCGTGCACGGCGAGCGCATTCTCGCACTGCCGCTCGACCCAGCCAGCGACACCCCGATGTATCGGCAGGTCTACCTCGGCGTGCGAAAGGCCATTCGCGATGGCGTGGTGCAACCCGGCACGCGGCTCCCGTCCACCCGCGCCCTCGCCTCGGACCTGCGCATCTCGCGCAACACCGTGGTGATGGCCTACGAACAGCTGCGAGCGGAGGGCTACACCGTCGGTCGCGGCGGCAGCGATACGCGCGTCGCCACGACCCTGCCCGACCACGTGATGCAACCGGCGGCATTGCCACCGCGCACGATGCGCAGCACAGCGCGCGCCTCCACGCTCGCGCGCAACGTGGCCGGCATCTGGGACAGCGTCACGCCGCGGCTGGAACAGCCGCCTCGCGCCTTCCGCGCTGGCGTTCCCGCCACCGACCTCTTCCCCTACGCGCTCTGGGGACGCCTGCTCTCGCGACGCTGGCAGCGCATCACCGCGCGCGACCTGGGCTATGCGAACCCGCAGGGCTACCTCCCGCTGCGGGAGGCCGTCGCCAGCTACCTCGCGGCCTCGCGCGGCGTGCGCTGCACCGCCGACCAGGTCTTCATCGTCGGCGGCGCACAGGCAGGCCTGTCGATTGCGGCACGCCTAGCCCTGGACCCTGGCGATCGGGCCTGGATCGAGAACCCCGGCTATCACGGGGCGCGAGGCGCCCTCCTCGCCACGGGCGCGCGGCCCGTGCCCATCGCCGTGGACGCCGAAGGCATGCGTGTGGAAGACGGCCTGCGCGATGCCGCCGACGCACGCGCTGCGTTCGTCACCCCCTCCCGGCAGCTGCCGCTTGGCGTGACGATGTCCGCCGCGCGCCGCGAGGCATTGCTGGCCTGGGCCGCGCGCGCCAAAGCCTGGATCGTCGAGGACGACTACGACGCCGACCTGCGCTTCGCCACACGGCCGCTGCCCGCCATCCAAGGCAGCGACACGCACGGCTGCGTCCTGCACATCGGCACCTTCAGCAAGGTGCTGTTCCCGTCGCTGCGGCTCGGCTACCTCGTGGTCCCACCGGATCTCGTGCCCGCGGCGCTGGCGATGCGCCACATGCACGACGTCCATTCGCCCACGCTCGAACAGATGGTGCTGACGGACTTCATCACCGAGGGACACTTCGAGCGCCACGTGCGCCGCCTGCGCCACGTGTACCTCGAGCGCCAGCAGGCGCTGCGCGACGGCGTCCAGCGACACCTGCGCGGGATGCTTGAGCTCACGCCCGGCGAGGCGGGGCTGTTTGTCGTCGGCTGGCTGCCGGCGGGCGTGTCGGACGAGAAGGCGGCCGCGCTCGCGGCCGCCGAGGGGGTCGACGTGATGCCACTCAGCCGGATGGGCGAGGGTCCCATCCACCCCGGCCTCGTCCTCGGCTACGCCGGCCTCAACGTGGCCGACATCGCCGAGGGCGTGCAGCGGCTTACGCGGGCCCTGGCCCCGCTGCGCGGGTTGCGCTGATCCAGGCACGCACCCGCTCCTGCACGGTGGACAACGGCAGCGGACCCGCCTCGAGCACGCGCTCGTGGAAGTCGCGCACATCGAAGCGCGAGCCGAGCTCACGCTCGGCCTCGTCGCGCATGCTGCGAATCGCGTTGTAACCCGTCATGTAGCTGGCCAACTGGCCGGGGGCCGCCGTGTGCCGATCGGCGTAGAGCGCTGCCACGGTGCGCGACTTTCCGGTGACGTGCATTGTCTGGGCAATGACCTCCTCGCGCGTCCAGCCATCCAGATGGATGCGCGCGTCCAGCTCCAACGCGTTCCACGCGTCCAGGAAGTGCAGGAGGAAGCCCGCGCGTGACAGGTCGTCCTCCAACGCGCCCGATTCGCGCGCTGCGATCTCCTCCGCGTACATCCCCCAGCCCTCGATGTACGCGCCGATACCGCGGCTGCGCGCCGAGGCCGGCAGCTCGACCGAGCGCGGATAGGTCCGCTCGAAGTGATGCCCCGGCGCGCCCTCGTGCGAGACCGCGACCGGTAGGTTCCACCGCGGCTGCGAGTCCGGCTGCCAGGTGTTGAGGTAGAACGTGCCAGGTTCACCGGGGCCGCGGGGGGCACCGTAGCGCGCCGGCGGATCGGAGCGTTCGCGCACCGCCGGCGTGGGCTCGATGAGCAACGGCGCCGACGGCGGGTTGTGGAAGAGGCGCGCCACGGCCGGCGTCAACGCACGCTCGAGCGCCCGTGCCGACTCCAGCATCTCCTCCCGGCTCGTGAAGAGAAACTGTGGGTCGCGACGCAGCACGCGCTTCGCATCGGCCAGCGGCATTGGCCCGACCAGTCGCGCCGCCACCGGGGCCAACTCTGCGTCGAGCGCGGCAACCTTGCGCGCGGCCAGTGCCGCCAGCGACTCCGGCGGGGTGTCCAAGCCGGAGATCTGCAACACCCGCTCGCGGTAGCAGGTGGCACCGCCGGGCAACGACGCCAAGCCTCCGTTCTCCCGCGCGCTGCCGATGTACGTCTCGCGCAGGTACGCCGCGTACTCCCGGAGCGCCGTGCGCACTTCGCCCCGCACCGATTGCCGCAGCGAGTCCCCGACCGGCCCTTCGACTGACGTCAGCGGCGCAGGCGTCGCGGACGGGTCGAGCTCCGCATCCAGCACCTCGAGCTGATCCAGGACGCGCAGCACATTGTCTCGTGACGCGGTGAAGCCGTCAACGCGTCCCACCTCAAGACGCGCGCGGTGCGCCGCAAGTCGCTGTGGCACGCCGCGCATGCTCTGTAGACTCCGGGCCGCCGCGGCCGCGTCCGATGGCGTGGCCCCCAACTGTCCCGCAATCTGGAGATGCGGCCCACTCAGTGGACTCACGTGCCACTCGTCGTCGCGGCAGCTTGCCTGTCCGGACAGCACCTGCGTGGCAAGCGCCAGCGTGGCGAGTGACGGTGCGACAGCGCGCGTCAGGAGACGCACGCGACGGACAGCGCGATCGGTCATTGGGGCCTCGAAGGTGCGGCGGGCTCGGCGCTGCGAAAGTGCAGCGCGCTCCACGTACTACGCAGCGGCCGCACGTTCATCCGTACCAGTTCACCCGCGGTCGCTGGTCCGCTTCAAACTCCACCGCCCACTACCGCTCCCGCACGAACTCCAACGGCACGCCCGTCGGGCCGAACTTGAGGATTCGGTGCTGGCCCGACGATTCAATCCAGTACGTGCCGGGCGCCTCGCCCCCTTCGTACGACACACGGAACGCGGCAAACGCGCCAAGGGGCGTCGTGACCACTTCCTCGCCCAACACCCGGAACGTCCGTCGTTCCACCGTTCCCTTCCCGGTCGCGAGCACACTCACGCTGATGGACGCATCCGGCTGCCAGGGCACGAAGGGCAACAGGGCGACGAGCAGGTTGTCGTCCACCGTCCCCGGCGGCACGGCCACATCGCGATACTGCACCGACTGCATCTGCCCGGCGCCGGGCGTCACGCCTTCGCCACTGGCGCGACCGTCCGTGTAGCGCACCTCAAGGAAGAGGTCGTTGCCCTGGAACCGGCCCTCCTGCCGTGTGGACGTCATCGTCAGTGCGGCATCAAAGCGCACCGTGGTGCGCTGCTGGATCACCGGCCCCAATGACGACTGCTCGCGGAACTCCCAACCGTCCGCGGTACGCTGCAGCTCACTCACTTGGAAGCCGAACGGCTGTCCCTGCACGAAGACCGTGAACGAGTCGCTGCGCGCCTCCAGACGACTCGCATCGAACTGCAAGGTCGTGGACGCCGCGGCCACGGCCTCGGTCGACAACGCGCGCCCGTCGACGTCCACCATCGTGACCGGCGCGATGGCCTCGAGGCGCGCGCGTAACTCCGTTCCGTCCCCGACCACGACGACAAGCGCGGCGTCCGCGCGCATCCCGGCGCGCGCCGTCGCCATCAACTGCTCGCGCGTCACCGCGGCGAGCCGCTGCCGGTAGGTCTGCACGTAGTCCGTGGCCAGCCCCAACAGCCGCGCCGTCGCGACCTGCCCCGCCACCTGCGCCGCGGTCTCGACCTCGAGCGGGAACTGCCCGACCAGCGTCTCCAGGTGCCGCGAGAACTCTTCCGGTGGCACCGGCTCGTTCCCCATCCGTCGCAGATGGGCGAGCATCTCCACCACGGCGGAGTCCGTCACCTCGGTGCGCACCTCGGCCGTCGCGGTGAACGTCCCGATGCCGCGCGCGCGGGCCACCGAGGAATACGCGCCGTAGGTCCAGCCACGCACCTCACGCAGGTCCTGGAACAACCGCGAGTCGGCAGCCGCACCAAGCACCTGGTTGGCGACGGTGAGTGCGTAGCCGCGGATGTCCGTCGGCATCCACGTCGTGTTGCCGATGATGATGTTCGACTGCACCGACCCCGGCCGATGCACCAGCACGATCTCTGTGCGCGCCCGCTGCGGCGCCGGCCGCGCCGGCGGCGGCGACGGACCACGCCCACTCCAGGCACCGAAGGCCCGCTCGGCGAGCCGATGCGCCTCCGTCGAGTCGATCGCACCCGCCATCACCAGCAGCGCCTGCGTGGGGCGCGCGCGCTGCCGGTGGAACTCGAGGAGGTCGTCGCGGGTGATGGCGCGCACGCTCGCCGCGTCCGCGCGCCGTCCGTAGGGATGATCCCCATACACGGCCTGCGCAAAGATGCGGCCGGCGATGGCACCCGGCTGCGAACGGGCAAACTCGAGCGCCGAGAGCGTCTGTGTGCGCAACAGCTCGATCTCCGACGTCGGGAAGGTCGGCCGCAACAGGGCCTCGGACACGAGGTCGAACGCCAGCTCCCGGTCCGCCGCCAACACCGCGGCGTTCACCGACAGGAAATCCGGGCCCGCCGACGCGCTGATGCTCCCGCCCACGCGCTCGATCGCCTCGGCGAACTGCTCGGCGTTCCGCGCAACCGTCCCCTTCGTGAGCAAGCCGGCCACGAGGTCCGCCGCGCCCGACTTGCCGGCTGGATCGTACAGCGACCCGCCGAGCACGGAGATGCGGAACGACAGCACCGGCTGCTTCTCACTCGGCACGAGGACGACGCGCAGGCCGTTGCCCAGCTCGAACTCCACGAAGGGAGGGAACGGCGCAGCCTCGAGCGGCAACGCCGCCGGCGGACGCGTCGGAAACTGCTGTGCGGCCAGCGACGCCTGTGGCGGCAACGCCAGCTGCGCCAGCAGCGCCACGACGAGTGGTGTCCCTCGCATCAACGGGCGCACGTCAGTTGCCCTCCGGTTCGAGCAGCAGGGTCAGCGAGTTGCCTGGTCGCATATAGGCGCGCGCCACGCGACGGAGATCCGCCACGGTGACGGCACTCACCCGCGCCGCCTCGGCGTTCACCGCCATCGGGCTGCCGAGGAACATCGCCGCGTGCTGCACGGCCTCGGTCACGGCCAGGGCCTGCTGGCGCGCGAAGATCGTGCGCGCCCGCCAGGCGTTCTTGGCCTTCTCCAGTTCGTCCGTCGTGATGCCGTCCGCGGCGGCGAACAGTGCGCGCTCAAGGCCCCGCTGCACGGAATCGGCGGACACGCCGACGTTGGCGACCGCGAATGCCGCGAAGACCCCCGCGTCGCGCATGGCACCGAAGGGATCATGCAGCACCTGCACCTGGGCCGCGACCTTCGCGTCCCGCACCAGACTGCGATTCAGCCGGCTGCTTTCGCCCTCGCCGAGGATCGTGGACAGCAGCCCAAGCGCCGGATGATCGGGATGGCTGGGTGGCACGGTGCGGTAGGCCACGAGGACCGCCGCCAGCGTGGCGTTGGGATCCGTGATCCGCTTCGTCACCGCCCCTGCGCCGGACGACTCGCGGCAGCGGACTGGCGCGCGGGGCGGCCCGGCGGGGATGTCCCCGAAGTACTCCTGCACCAGCTGCCGCACCTGCGCGGGACGCACGTCACCCGCCACGACAATCGTGGCATTGTTGGGGGCATAGTGCGTCCGAAAGAACTCGCGGACGTCCATCACGGTCGCCGCGTTGAGGTCATCCATCGACCCGACGATCGAATGCCCATAGGCAAAGCAACCGTCGCGGTCGAACATCGACGGCAGGGAGTCGATGATGAACCCGTTGTACGGCTGGTTGTCGAAGCGCAGTCGACGCTCCTCCTTCACCGCCTCGCGTTGGTTCGCGAGATTCTCGGCCGACACCGCCAGCGAACGCATGCGGTCCGCTTCCAGCCACAGCGCCAGGTTCACACGGTTGGACGGCACCACGCTCCAGTAGTCGGTGCGATCCGGCTGCGTCGAGCCGTTCACGCTGCCTCCGGCGCGTTCGATGAGCTGGAAATGCTCGGCCTTCGCCACGTGCTCCGACCCCTGGAACATCATGTGCTCGAACAGGTGCGCGAAGCCGGTGCGGCCGGGGCGCTCGTCCCGCGAGCCGACATCGTACCAGAGGTTCACGGCCGCGACCTGCGACGTGTGATCCTCCACGACGAACAGGCGCAGCCCATTGGTGAGGACGTAGGTCTCGACGCGGATGGGCGCCGGTTCCTGCGCCGGCACCACGGTCGCGCCGAGGAGCAGCGCAGACGTCGCGGCCACCAGGGCGCGACGCAACGGGGAAGGTCTTCGGGTCATTGTCCTGTGGATCCAAAGCCACCGACGCGGTCGGTACTCGCCGCCACCGCGCCGTTCACGAAGTCCAAGGTCTCGAAGCGCGCCAGCACCATCTGCGCAATGCGCTCGCCGTGCCGTACGCGCAGCGCCATCAGGCCGCCGTTCTTCACGGGCACCATCCACTCGTCGGGGAAGTCGGCATCGATGGTGCCCGGACTGTTCACGATGACCAAGTCGGTCTTGAGCGAGGTCCCCGAGCGCGGACGCACCTGGGCCTCATAACCCTCCGGCAACTGCGCGCGAAATCCAAGGGGAATCAGCGCCTTCTCCATCGGCTCCAACTCCACGAAGCGCCCCTCGGCATCCGTCGCGACGGCCCGAAGCTCGGGCCGGCCATCCCGAAACACGCGCACGGTATCCGCCGCGAGGCAGGCCGCGAGATCGTGGCCTGCACTGGCGGCCGTCGCGCGCCGCGGCGGCTCGACCCCGGCCTGCAGGGCCTCGAAGGTGATGATGGACATCTGCGGAAGGTACAACCCCGAGCGGACCTTCGGGTATCATTCGACCGTGTCGACCCACCGTCGCTTCGCCACGCCACTGTTGCTGCTCGCCCTTGCGGTCTTCGTGCCCGGCGCGGCCGGCGCACAGGCTCACGCCACTGACAGCAGCGCCGCCCCGCCGCTCGATCCCCGCAGCTTCGGCGTCCGCGAGCAGGCCCGCTTCGAGTCGTTTCGCCGCGCCCACCTACCGTTCAGTCGAGGCGCCAGCGGCAGCCGCTGCGAGGAGGTGGTGGGCCGCTTCTGCTACTGGTATGACGAGACCGCCGCGCCCGTGCCGGAGCCTGCCCAGACGGCGGAGGCGCGCGGGCGCCTGCTCGTTGTGCTCGACTCGCTGGTCGCGCTGAATCCGACCGACACCTGGCTCACCGGCCAGCTCGTGCGGTACCTCGACGAGGACGGCAAGGGCGAACGGGCACTGGACGCGGCACGTGCCTGCAAGGCGTTCGGCTGGTGGTGCGACGCCCTTCAGGGCTTCGCCCTGCATCGGTTGGGCCGATACCGCGACGCCGAACATGCCTTCGACCGCCTGCTCGAGGCCCTCCCGGTCGGAGAGCGCTGTCGCTGGACCGACATCTCCCTGTACCTCGACGAGGACTCGCGCCGGCAATACCAGCGAAGCAGCTGCGGCAGCGAGCAACGCGAGGCCTTCGAACGCCGCACCTGGTGGCTCTCGCGTGTGCGCTACGGCATCCAGGGCAACGACTCCCGCACGGAGCACTTCGCGCGGCTCACATACGTGGAGTTCCTGCGCGGCGCTGTGTCGGCGTATCCCTTCGGCTTTGACGAGGACGAACGCGAGCTCGTGCTGCGATTTGGCTGGCCCGACAGTTGGTCCCGCGGGCCCGACGCCCCGATGGGGCTCGGCGGACCGGCACAGCTGAACGTGGTCGGCAGCGAGCCCACGCCGGCCTACCGCTACATCCCGCCGCACCACGTCCTCACCTCGCCCATCGTCTCCGACTCGATCGACTGGGCCGTGCAGCTGCCGCCCGTGGTGGCGCGCTACCACCCGCCCTACGCCAAGCAGTTGGTGATGCTGGAGCACCAGCAGGCGCTGTTCCGACGCGGGGACACCGCACTGGTGGTGCTCGCCTACGACGTCGGCGACTTGACCGCATTCACCGGCACCGCGCTCGAGGGATCACTCACATTGTCGCCGGGCGGCGAGCCGCGGGAATTCGAGACGGTTGCGCGCGATGTGCCGGCAACCGGACGCCTCACGGCGCGCGCGCCCTGGGGGCCCTTGTTGATGAGCGCGGAGATTGCCGCACCCGCGCGTTCGGCCCTCGCCCGCGCCCGCTACGGCGTGCGGCCACCGTATGCCGTCGGTACCCGCGTCGCGCTCTCTGACTTGCTGTTCTACAAGCCGTACGGGGAACTGCCGTCGAGCGTCGAGCAAGCCATTCCCCACGCACTCAGCACACAGCGGGTGCCGCCCGACGGCAAGCTGGGCGTGTACTGGGAGGTCTACAACACGAACCCGTCCGGTGAGCGCCTGAGCGTCTCATTGACGATCGTCCCGGAGACCGAGGAAGCGGGCTTCTTCCGTCGTGGGCTGCAGGCCCTTCGCCTGGCCAAGGAGTCGGCGCCCGTGAGCCTGTCGGTGGAGGATGTCTCCACCCGCGGCGCTCCGTTCACGGCGCGAGCGCTCGAGCTCGACATCTCGACGCTCCGCCCGGGAGACTACCTCGTGCAGCTGGAGATCGGCGTCGAAGGCCAGTTCGTGTTGCGCACCGACCGCCGACTCGTCGTCGTAGCACCCTGAGTCCGTCGGGCCGCCTCGCGCCCCTCGTTAGATTCCCGTCGCAATGCCGTACCGCCATCTCCTTCCTGCCCTCGTCGTCGTCGCTGCGTTGGCCGGCGTGACCGCCGCTTCGAATGTCACTTCGAATGCTGCCGTCTCGCCCGCTGAGTCGCCCGCGCCGGCGCTCGTCCAGGCCTCCCCGGACTCCCTGCGCGGACGGCCAAAGTCTGCAGGCACGAGCGCGCGCGCACTTCCCGGCGCGATCCTGCCGCACAAGCGCATCATCGCGTTCTACGGCAACCCGCTCTCGCGCCGGATGGGCGTGCTGGGCGAGTACCCAACCGACCAGATGCTGGCGATGCTGGACGCCGAAGTCGCGGCCTGGGAGGCCGCCGATCCCGACACGCCGGTGCAGCCCGCGCTGCAGATCATCACGGTCGTCGCCCGCGAACTGCCAGGTCCCGACAGCATGTATCGCGGCCGGATGGCCGACACGCTGGTTGAGCGCGTGCTCAAGTGGGCCGAGACGCGCGGGGCCATCGTGTTCCTCGACTTCCAGGTCGGATACTCCAGCGTTGGCCAGGAACTGCCGCGCTACGAGCGATTCTTCCGTCTGCCGCACGTGCACGCCGCCATCGACCCCGAGTTCTCGATGAAGAACGGCGGCATCCCCGGCAAGCGCATGGGCACGATGGACGCCAGCGACGTGAACGTCGCCATCCGCTACCTCGCCGACCTCGCCAAGCGACACGACCTGCCACCCAAGGTCCTCATCGTGCACCGCTTCACGCGACGCGGCGTCACCAACGCCGGCGACATCCGGCTCGACCCGCACGTGCAGGTCGTGATGCATATGGACGGCTTCGGGTCGCCAACGCTCAAGATGAACACCTGGCGGAACCACATCGTCCCCGAGCCCGTGCAGTTCGTGGGCTGGAAGCAGTTCTACAAGGAGCGCAACGACAATCCGCGCACGACGATCGAGCAGATCCTCGCGCTGCGCCCCAAGGTGCTGTACGTGCAGTACCAGTAGCGCCAGGCGCTACGGCAGCATGATCAGGCCGCGCGTCGCATCGGACTGCGCAAAGAGCTTCCCGTTGGGATTGTAGAAGAAGATCCGGCGCTGCCGTCCTTCGACAATCGCATCCGCCGCGGCGAACTGCCGGGCCAGTGCCAGCTGGCCGTCCTCACGGATGGGGAACGTGGCGGCGGGATAGCTCACAAACACTTCGTCCTGCTGCACGTCCACCAGCGCGGTCGAGCGGGTCATCCGGATGACCGCCTCCGCTTCCTGCCGCTGCATCGGGGTCGCTTCGATCGGTGCGCCGCCGGTGCCCGTCCCGACCAGTTCCCCCTCGTCCGGGGAGGTGGCGATCCACAGCACCACGACGAGAATGATGCCCGCCGAGGAGAACTTGACGATGGGCGACTGGCGGCCGATGAACCCGAGAAGCCGCCCGACCAGCCCGGGCGGGGCCACGGCCTGCACGCTCGAAGGCGTCGGCACGCTCGAAATCCCGCTTACCCCAGTCGTGCGGCGCGTCGGGCGCTTGCCAGGCCCGGCCTCCGCCTGCGGATACGGGGTGAAGCAGTACGGGCAGACCCGCTGGTTATTGCTCTCGCGTTCGCAGTTGGCGCACAGCATTGCTACGTAATGAATCGTGCGGGCGTCGGCGCGGCAATGGTGCCGTCCCAGGCCCGCACCATCCTTCGCCCGCGCCGCGTGGCCGCCGCTTGAATCAGGCGTTCTGGTACTGGGCCCTGGCCTGGTTCAAGCCACCGCCGTCGACGACGTTGCTGAACCCGGCGGCCTTGAGCGCCGCCGCGGCCGCCGCCGAGCGCGCGCCACTCGCGCAGTACACGAGAATTCGGCTGCCACGTCCGATCTCGGTCCGATCCACAAGCGCCTGCGGCAGCCGGTCGACCGGGATGTTCTCGGCGCCGTCGAGGCGGCCGAGCATGAACTCGAGGCGACTGCGCACATCGAGGACGACGTCAACGGAACGGTTCTGGAACTTGGGCATGCAGACCTGTCGATTGAAAGTGACTATATAACTATTCCGTTGATTTTAGACGCGCTGGGACCTTCCGTCAAGCCCTTCCCGCCGCGACCGCGAAGGCAACCCAACCCGCAAGCAAGCAGGCCCCTCCGAGCGGCGTGACCGGACCCAGCCAACGCGCCCCGCTCAGGGCCAGGGCATACAGCGATCCGCTGAATAGCAGCGTGCCTGCTACGAACAACCAGCCGGCAACTCGTATTGGACCGCCGGCGCCGCTGGTCGTCGCGGCAACTGACCGTCCGACAAACAACGCCACGGCAATGATCGCCAACGCGTGGTACATCTGATAGCGCACCGCCGTCTCAAAGGTCTCCAGCGACCGCGGATCAAGTCGCTCCTTGAGCGCGTGGGCACCGAAGGCGCCAGCCGCCACGGCCATTGCCGCCGAAAGACTGCCGATCACGAGAAAGAGGCGCTGCATCAAGTCTCCGCTGCTGCGTTGGGGGGAACGGTCCGGGGCGCCGCGGACCGCGACGCCGGCGGCAGCTGCGACATCGCGTGCTCCGCCAGCGCCGTAATCGTGAGTGACGGGTTCACGCCGGGATTGGCCGGCATGGCCGACCCGTCACAGATAATGAAGTTCTCGTAGCCGAAGGCGCGCAGCTGGTGGTCCACCACACCGCGCGAAGCGTCGGCGCCAATCACGGCACCGCCCAGCAGGTGCGCCGTTGTGGGAATGTTCGCCGCCGCCTCGAACACGCTGCTGTGGGCGAAGCCGCCGGTCCGTTGCGCCAGCCACTCCGCCGCCGCGTTCGCCACCGGGATGAACGTTGGGTTCGGGCGTTCGCGATGCTGCGACGTCCGCAGTCCCCAGCCGCCGAGCAAGCCGCGACGCAGCCGCAGGGCTATGGCGTTGTCGTTCGTCTGCATCACCAACACGACCAGGGTGCGCTTGCTCCAGCCGACGGGGATTCGCGAGCGCAGGAAACGGAGGGGATGCCGGGCAATGGCCGCCAGCAGCATCAACGGCCGCGTCAGTCGCGTGCCCTTTCCCGTGAGCGGCGCGAGCAACGTCATCAGGAAGTCCCCGTGACGCCCATACGTACACAGCTCGATGTGCGTGTCCTCGTCGGGATGTACACTGCCACTGATGGCCACGTCCTGCCAGGGCTTTGTGGCGTCGTCCGGCAAGGTCACGGCGAGGATGCTCTCGCTGTTCGTGCGGACCAGCTCACCGACACGGTCGGACAGGCGCGGCAGCGTTCCCGCCTGCTTGTTCCGCAGCAGCAGCCGATTCGTGCCCAGCGCCCCTGCCGCGACGACCACGCCGCGCGTCGTGAGCGTTCGGCGCCCGGCGCCAAACCAGGCACCCGGACGGCACAGTGTCACACGATAGCCGTCGCTGCCGTCGGCAGCGCCAATCGGCTCAATGAACTCCACTTCGGATTCCGCGAGCACCGAAGCGCCACGACGCTCGGCGAACCACAAGTAGTTCTTCAGCAGCGTGTTCTTGGCACCGACGCGACAGCCCACCATACAGGCGCCGCAGCGCGTGCAGCCCGTGCGCCGCGGACCCTCACCGCCGAAGTATGGATCGTCCGTCGTCCGCCCTGGTTCGCCGAAGTACACGCCAACCGGCGTGCGCGTGAATGTCTCCGGGACCTCAAGGTGCTCCCCCAACTCCCGCAGCAGCGACTGCGCCGTACTCTCGAACGGCACCTCAGTGACCCCCAGCATCCGCTCGGCCGTGACGAAGTGCGGCGCGAGCGCCCGCTCCCAGTCGCCCAAGCCAGCCCACTGCGCATTTCTATAGAAGGCGGACTTGGCGCGGTAGAGCGTGTTGGCGTAGACCGTGCTCCCGCCGCCGACGGCCGCGCCTGCGGCGATGAAGACATCCTTGAGCGGGAGCAGCCGCGTAATGCCCCGAAGGCCGAGCGCAGGCCACCACAGGAAGCGCCGCAGATCCCAACTGGACTTCGCGTAGTCCTGGTCAGCGTAGCGCCGGCCAGCCTCGAGCACCGCTACGCGATAGCCCTTCTCGGCGAGCCGAAGCGCGGCCACGCTACCGCCGAATCCAGAGCCGACAATCAGCCAATCGTAGTCGTGGGCCACCGGAGGAATGTGCGCGCTGGACGAGAGGAAGCGAAGTGAGCACTTGACACATCAAAAATGGTTGATATAATTGGCCTATGCCCGTTGCAGCCATCAACCTCGCCCGCGCCCGTCAGCTGTTCCACGCGCTGTCGGACGAAACCCGACTCGGCATCGTCGAGATGCTGCGCGACGGCGAACGCTGCGTCTGTGACCTGCAGGCCGAACTCGACGCGGCGCAGTCGCGCCTCTCGTTTCACCTCAAGGTGCTGAAGGATGCCGGGATCGTGACCGACCGGCGCGAGGGGCGGTGGGCCTACTACACGTTGGCGTCGGATACTCTCGGCGAGGCCCACGACGTCCTGCGCGTGCTGGCCACCGAGCGCCCCGCAGGCCGTCAACTCCGCGTCTTCGGCCGCTGCTGCGGCTGATCTTTTTTTTGACTTTCTCATCAACATTTCTTGATAGGAGTTTTGCCGTGGCTACCGAACAACGAAGCGCCGAGAACGTCACCCAGATCGTGCGGCAGAAGTACGGCGAGGCCGCGCGCCGCGTGCTCGACGCGGGTGAGCAGGCCTCCTGCTGTGGCCCGGTGAACTCCTGCTGTGGCGGCGCGGCCTTCAACGGCAGCACCGACCCCATCACCTCGAACCTGTACGTCTCGGGTGAGACGCAGGAACTGCCGAGTGCTGCGGTGCTCGCCTCGCTCGGCTGTGGAAACCCGACGGCGTTGGCGGCGCTGAACCCCGGCGAGGTTGTGCTGGACCTTGGCTCCGGCGGCGGCATCGACGTGCTGCTCTCCGCGCGGCGCGTGGGAGCGACGGGCAAGGCCTTCGGCCTCGACATGACCGATGAGATGCTCGAACTGGCGCGCCGCAACGCCGACGAGGCCGGCGTGTCCAACGTCGAGTTCATGAAGGGCAACATTGAAGCCATCCCGCTGCCGGACGCGTCGGTGGACGTGATCATCTCCAACTGCGTGATCAACCTCTCGGCCGACAAGCCCACCGTGCTACGTGAGGCCTTCCGCGTGCTCAAGCCCGGCGGCCGCTTCGCGGTGAGCGACGTGATTGTGCGCGGTGAGGTCCCGGCGGCGGTGCGGCGGTCGATGGAGCTCTGGGTGGGCTGCGTGGCCGGTGCGCTCGAGGAGAGCGAGTTCAAGGCGCTGTTGCGCGACGTCGGATTCGAGGACGTGGACATCGAGCCCACGCGTGTCTACAAGAGCGAGGACGCGCGGGTGTTTCTCGAGGAAGCGGGACTCGACGTGGACGCGAGCATCGCGGACATCGACGGACGCTTCATGTCCGGCTTCGTGCGCGCCACCAAGCCGCGCAACGCTGTCGGCGCCGCAGCGACGGCATGATGCAGCTGCCGCAGGTACCAGGTGCCTTCCGGGTGCTGGTGCTCTGCACTGGCAACTCGGCGCGCAGCCAGATCGCCGAGGCGCTGCTGGCGACCCGGGGAGCATCACGGGTCGCCGGCCGCGTGGAGGCCGACAGCGCCGGCTCGCGACCCGCGGCGCGCGTGAATCCATTTGCCCTCGAGGAGCTGGCGCGACAGGGAATCAGGTGGGCGGGCCGCGTGCCGAAGTCGATCGACGACGTCGCCGATCAGCGCTTTGGGCTCGTCATCACCGTCTGCGACAACGCGCGTGAGGCCTGTCCGTACTTCCCCGGTGCATTTGCGCAGGTGCACTGGGGACTCCCCGATCCCGCGGACCACACGGAGCCCACTGCGGCGCGGCGCGCCTTCGCCGCCACGTTCGACGCGCTCGCGGAGCGTGTGGACGCGCTGCTGGCCCTGCCACTGCAGGAGCTGGATGACGCCGCCCTGACACAGGCAGCGCAGGCGATTCACGACGCGCGGCAGCAGCCAAGCTTCGAATGACCCCCACCCCCGCACCGTGACCGCTGACACCGCTGGCTCGCCCGACACCGCTACCGCGCCGGTGCTCCGACGCCTTTCCACGCTCGACCGCTGGTTGCCCGCCTGGATTTTTCTCGCGATGGCTGCCGGCGTGCTGCTCGGCCGTCTGTTCCCGAACCTCGGTCAGGCGCTCGATCGGGTCCAGGTCGCCGGCGTTTCCGTTCCGATCGCAATTGGGCTGCTGTGGATGATGTATCCCGTGCTGGCCAAGGTGAAATACGAGACGATTGGCGCGCGCATCGGCGACACCAAGGTGCTGGGCACCTCGCTGCTGTTGAACTGGGTGATCGGCCCGCTGCTGATGGCCGGCCTCGCGTGGGTCTTCCTCGCCGATCTGCCGGAGTACCGCAACGGACTGATCCTCATCGGGCTCGCACGCTGTATCGCGATGGTGCTCGTCTGGAACACGCTGGCCTGCGGGTCGGCGGAACTGGCTGCGGTCCTGGTCGCGCTCAACTCGGTGTTCCAAATCCTGACCTATAGCGTGCTGGGTTGGCTCTTCCTTACGGTAATGCCGGGTTGGATGGGCGCCGAGTCCACGGCGATCGATGTCTCGATGTGGGAGATCGCCAAGAGCGTGCTGATCTTCCTTGGCATTCCGTTGCTTGCGGGCTACGTGACGCGGCGGACGCTCGTCGCGCGCCGGGGGCGGGAGTGGTACGACGACGAGTTCGCGCCGCGCTTCGGTTCGACCGCGCTGCTGGGCCTGCTCTACACCATCGTGCTGATGTTCGCGATGCAGGGGAACCGCATTGTGGAGTTGCCGCTCGACGTGCTGCGGATCAGCCTGCCGCTGATGGCGTACTTTGGCCTGATGTTCGGCGCGGCGTTCTGGCTCGCCCTGCGTCTCGGCTTTGACTACGAGACGACGATATCGCTGAGCTTCACGGCGGCGGGCAACAACTTCGAGCTCGCCATCGCGGTGGCCGTGGCGACATTCGGCATCGGCTCGGGCGAGGCCCTCGCGGCGGTGGTGGGTCCGTTGATCGAGGTGCCGGCGCTGGTGGGTCTCGTGTACGTGTCGCTGTGGGCCAGGCGGCGGTTCTTCTCCGCCGCCTAGCCCCACCTTGCGCGCGTCCTAGCTCGGCGACCCCGGCAACAACGGCTCGAGATCGGGCGCGGTCGCGCCGTTCTCCGTGCACAGCGCGAACTTCGTCTCGCCGGCGTGATACATCGCCACGCCGGCGTGCCGGCCCTGCTTGTCGAGCACGAAGAAGCGCACGTTGAAGTTCGGCAGCCCGCGCTCGTTCAGCAGCCGTCGCTCCACCGTGTTCTTCTGGATGCGCCGCAGCGCGTCCATTCCGGCGTCCTTGGGCGACATCCCGCGCCGCAGGTTCTCGACGATCAAGTACGACGAGAGGTTGTAGAGATTGGCCTCGCCGCGACCGGTGGATCCCGCCGCGCCGACATCGTTGTCGACGTAGAGCCCTGCCCCGAGAATCGGCGAGTCGCCAACACGTCCGGGGATCTTCCACGCGAGGCCGCTCGTCGTCGTCACGCTGGCGAGGTCGCCGCTGGGCGTAATGCCGCTGCAGTTGATGGTGCCCCAGAACGATCCCTCGCGGATCAACCCGTCGCGCACCATCGAGAGGCCGGCGGCGAGGCCGAGGTCCGGGTCGCGCTCGTGGGCGGGCCGGTTGTCATCGCGACGGCGGCGGCCGGTACCGTTCGGATCCAACCAGTGCTCCGGATCCACGCGCCGACGCCACTCCATCCACAGGCGCCGGCTGTCGGCGGTATTGAGATCTTCCTCGATGGCGAAGCCAAGCTGCCGCGCGAACTCGCGCGCGTCGCGGCCGGCGATCAAGTGGTGGTCCGTGAGGTCCATCACCGCCTTGGCCACGAGCGAGGGCGTGCGCACTCCCTCGATGCTCGCCACCGCCCCGGCGCGGCGCTTGGGCCCGTGCATGCACGAGGCGTCGAGCTGCACCACGCCGTCCGCGTTGGGCAGCGCGCCGTAGCCGATGCCGTTCTCCGTGGGATCGAGTTCGGGGATGTTGACGCCGGCAATCAGCGCGTCCAGAACGTCCTCGCCGGCCGTGATGCCGCGGAACGCACGTTCGACGGCGTTCTCCGCCCCGCCGTTCCGGAACTGGAAGCCCGAGTAGTCGGCGATGACGATCGGCTTGACGGCGCGGCCGCGCCGAATGGACGGTGCGGATGCGGCGGCCGTTGTCTCGGCGCGGCTTGGTGACGCGTCCGCAGCACGGGTGGGAAGAATTCCGGCCACACCGGCTGCGGCACTTGTGCGGAGAAAATCGCGACGACTCGTCATCGGGAATCGGGGTCAGGGAGCACCAGGCCTCGCGCGGTCGCCGAGGCAGCCGTCCGTAGTGTAGCCCCGACTGGCCTCGCGGACCACGCAGGCGCGCGTACATTCCCGACCGATGCTCTCGTCACCGCTCGCCGTGCTGGCCGTCTTGGCACTTGTGGTGCTCGCCTCCGAGTGGCTGGTGCGCCGCACGGTGCTGCGCCACGCGGGCACCGCACTGCTCGGCATCCTGCTCGCGGCGGTGCTGGCCAACGTCGGGCTGATTCCGGCGGGCTCCACAACGGCGGAGCCCGTGCCGGTCTACGACGGGATTTTCACCTACGTCGCGCCGCTGGCCATCTTCTGGTTGCTGCTCGGCGTGAACCTGCGCACCGTGCGCAAGGCGGGCGTGCCGATGCTCGCGCTGTTCCTGATCGGCGCCTGGGGCACGGCGGTGGGAGCCTTTGCCGCGGCCAAGCTCGTCGGCGGCGGCGATGCCCTGCACGGACAGCTCGCCGGCGTCGCGGGAATGTTCACCGGCACCTATGTCGGCGGCAGCATCAACTTCAACGCCGTGGCGCTCGAGTACGACGTGGTGCGCGACGGCGTGGTCTACACCGCCAGCATCGTGGCGGACAACATCGTGACGACCATCTGGATGGTGGCGACGCTGACGCTCCCGCGCCTGCTCGCCCCGATGTTCCGCGGCATCGGCACGACGGTCTCGGCCGGCGATGGTCCCGTGCTCGGCATCGAAGAGGATACCGAGCCGTTGCATCCGGTGGACCTGGCCGTGGTGCTTGGCCTTGGCGCGGGCGGGGTGTGGATCGCTGAGGTTGTGGCGCTGTGGTTGTCCGGGCGTGGGGTCAGGGTTCCGACGATGCTGGTGCTCACGGTGATCGCGCTGCTCCTGGCACAGATTCCTGCCGTCGCGCGGCTGCGTGGGCCGCGCGTGATCGGGTTGTTTGCCGTGTATCTCTTCCTCACGGTGATCGGGGCCTTCTGCGACCTGCGCGCGTTGGTTTCCGTCGGGGAGCTCGGCGTCACGCTCTTGTTGTTCGCGCTGATCACGGTCGGCATGCACGGCGTGGTGATCTTCGGCAGCGCGCGGCTGTTCCGGATGGATGCGACGATCGCCGCCATTGCCTCGCAGGCAAACGTCGGCGGCGGCACCTCCGCGCTGGCCTGCGCCCGCTCGCTGGGCCGCGAGGACTTGGTGCTCCCCGCGGTGCTGGTGGGATCGGTCGGGAATGCCCTGGGCAACTTCCTCGGATTCTGGGTCGCCTCGCGTTTGGGCTGATTGCGGCACAGGACTTGCTCGGCAAAGACGGCGTGTGCCACGTTTGGAAGTCCGAACGCTGCCGGGAGTCCTGATGCGCCTTTGCCGTAGCCTGCTCGTCCGCGCCCTGCTCGCTGTCGCCCTGCTCGCCATCGCCCGCGAGCCGCTCGCCGCGCAGTCCGCCGAGGCGCTGGCCCGACTTGAGGCCGCGCGCGATGCAAAGCCCGAAGACTTCTCCACGCAACGTGCGCTGGGTGTCGCGTATTTCAAGGCTGAGCGTTACGCCGACGCGACCGCGCCGCTTCAGGCAGCGCGGTCGCTCGATGCCGCCGATCCGGTCGCCGCGCTCTATGCAGGACTGACTGCAGACCAGCTGGGCGACTACTCCAGCGCACGCACTGCGTACACAGACTATCTCGCCGTGAAGCGGCCCTGGTACGCGTTCAAGGCCAAGCGCGCCGCAGCACAGGTCCGAGATCGACTCGTGGCCATCGCGCATCTGGAATCCGTGGCGGCGGCCAAGGCCGCGGTCGCGGCCGAGGCCACGCTCGCGCCGGGTGGTGGCGACCCGCGCACGATCGCGGTGCCGCCGATGCGTTACTCGGGCCCCGACGCCGCGGCGCTGTCACCGCTTGAGCGCGGCCTCGCCGAGTTGGTCATCACCGACCTGGGCAAGTCGAGCCAGCTCGTGGTCGTCGAGCGCGACCGCATGCAGGCCCTGGCCGACGAGATCGCACTCGGTGCGTCGGGCGCTGTGGACAGCGCGTCCGCCGTGCGCGCGGGCCGCTTGATCCAGGCGGGCCGACTCGTCAACGGCAACATCGTGCACGGCGGCGAGACGCTGACGCTCACGTCGAGCATCGTGAGCGTGCGGACGTCCGAGATCTCGTCGCCGGCGCGGGTCAGTGACGGGATGGACAAGTTCTTCGACCTCCAGAAGGATCTGGTCTTCCAGATCTTCGACCAACTGGGCGTCGTGCTCACGGACGAAGAGCGGGCGGCCATCGGCGTACGTCACACGCAGAACTTCGAGGCCTTCCTGCTCTACAGCAGTGGCCTCGTGGCGATGGACGCCGGTCGCTTCCAGGACGCGGCGCGCCTGTTCGAGCAAGCGCGCGTGGCAGATCCCTCGTTTGCAGCCGCCGCGTCTCGCGCCGGCCTGGCGCAGGCGGCGATGGTGGGCGCCGCCGTGAATGCGACCACGCTGGAATCGGCGATGCCCGTGAGCGAGCGCAACGTCGTCTCCACGGCCGTGCAGGGCGTCGTGCTACCGCCTGCGCCGCCCGCGCTGATTCCCGGGCTACCCGGAATTCCGAGGCTCCCGGCGGCACCGGCCGGCCCACTCGGCGCGACGCTCGCGGCGACATCGCTCGGCGTGAACCCGCCCTCGGTCTCGCCCGTCACCTTTGCGGCGGCACCAGGATCGCCGCCGACGCCGATCTTCGACTTGCCGAGCAACGTGAGTGGCCAGGACCGACTCCGGATCGTATCAAGCATCCTCGTCTTCGTGCGGGTGCTCCCGTGAGGCGCGCACGCGTGCAGTCGCGCGTCATCGCGCTGGCGACCACCGTGCTGGCCTTCGCTTCACCGCTCACGGCGCAGGACAGCACGGGCACCACCGTGCTGTTCCAACCGACAGGGATGACGCTGACCTTCGGCGAGGGCGCGACGTCGCGTCGCCTGGAGCAAGCGTCAATCCCGCTCGCGATGGTCTTTCCGTTCCATCGCCGCTTCTCGGTCGACCTCACCACCGCCGCCGCGTACACGCGCATCGTGCACGGCGACTCCACCCACAGCGAGATCTACGGCGGTACCGACACGCAGCTGCGCGCGAACATCCGCATCCTGATGGACCACCTGATGCTGACCCTCGGCGTGAACGCGCCATCCGGCCAGTACTACATCGACTCGACGCAGGTCGAGGCGGCCAGCACCATCGGCAACGACTTCCTCAGCGTGCCCATCTCCTCGATGGGCAACGGACCCGCCGGGACAGCGGGCGTCGCGGCGGCCGTGCGCCTGCTCGGCATCAACCTCGGCGTGGGCGGAAGCCTGAGGAAGTCGATGGAGTTCGTGCCCTACGGCTCCGGCAGCGAGGAAATCGTCTACCAGCCCGGTGACGAGACGCGCCTGCGCGTCAGCGCCGAGCGTCGGCTGTGGCTGGGCACGGCATCGGTGGCAATGACGTTTATGTCGTTCGGTGAGGAGACCGCGAACGCCACGACCTACTCCACCGGTGACCGCACGCTGACCACGCTCGGCTGGTCGCTGCCCGTCTGGAAGGCCAGCGTCGATTTGGGGCTGTGGAATCTCTCGCGCGAGTCAGGCCAGCAGTTCGGCGGGCCGGCGCCGCCGGAGAACATCCGCAATCTCTCCGCGGCTGTGACGTTGCCGCTGCGACGCTGGATGATCCGTCCGACGATGGACTCGCGCCGCTGGCAAATCGACGGCGACCTCGCCGGCGAGCTGCGCAGCTACGGCATCGCCATCGGCATTCCGGTGGGACGGCAGACGATGCTCGTGCCGAGCTACAGCGCGACTAGCGGCACGCTGCACTCCACCAGCGACGCCTCGCAGGCCGACTTCTCAGGCTGGCAGGCCAGCCTGTTGCTGCGACGGCGCTAGGGGCGGGCTGCGGGCCAATACGCGCGACGCACTCCCTCGGCGGGCCGGAATTCGCCAGTTTTCTATGGATATGAACGACCTCGAGCGCCACTTCGCGCCCTTCCGCGCCCAGACCGTCGGCAACGACACGAGCTTCACCACGCCCTACGGCGAGCAGCGGCTGGTGTACGCCGACTGGACTGCCAGCGGCCGGCTGTATCGCCCGATCGAGACGGCGGTGGCCGAGCGCTTCGGGCCCTACGTGGGGAACACGCACAGCGAGTCGTCCGTGACGGGCACCGCGATGACGCTGGCGTACCACGAGGCGCACGCGCGGATCAAGCGACACGTGAACGCCGGCCCCGACGATCTCGTGCTCACGCACGGCGCCGGGATGACCGGCGCGGTGAACAAGCTGCAGCGCATGCTGGGGCTCAAGGCGCCCGAGGGCCTGCGGCGATTCGTCACGCTGAAGGTCGAGGAGCGCCCGGTGGTGTTCGTCACGCATCTTGAACACCACTCCAACCAGACCTCGTGGTACGAGACCATCGCCGAGGTGGTGGTGCTGCCGCCGGACGCCGAAGGACTGGTGGATCTGGCAGCGCTCGACGAGGCGCTGGCGCGGTACCAGGACCGCCCGCTCAAGATCGGCGCATTCAGTGCCTGCTCGAACGTCACGGGCGCGATGACGCCGTATCACGAGATGGCGCGGCGCGTGCATCGCGCGGGCGGCATCGTGGTGGTGGACTTCGCCGCCTCGGCGCCGTATGTGGGCATCGATATGCATCCGGCTGGTGACCCGGAGGCGACGCTCGACGCCATCGTGTTCTCGCCTCACAAGTTCCTTGGTGGGCCTGGCTCTTCGGGCGTGCTGGTGTTCAACAAGTCGCTGTACCACAACACCGTGCCCGACGAGGCCGGCGGTGGCACGGTCGCGTGGACCAATCCATGGGGGCAGTACGCGTTCCTGGAGGACATCGAGGCCCGCGAGGATGCCGGTACGCCTGGGTTCCTGCAAGCCATCCGCGCGGCGTTGGCAGTGCAGCTCAAGGACGCGATGACGGTCGAGGCGATGCAGCAGCGCGAGCGGGAGATCGTCGACTACGCGATGGACCGCCTGACGGCGATGCCGGGCGTGCACGTGTTGGCGCCGAGCGTGCGGCATCGGTTGGCCATCTTCTCGTTCTATATCGAGGAGCTGCACTACAACCTCGTGGTGCGGCTGCTCAACGATCGCTTTGGCGTGCAGGCACGCGGAGGCTGTTCCTGCGCCGGCACGTATGGGCACTACCTGCTGCACGTGGATCCCACGCGGTCGAAGGCGATCACCGATCGCATCGACCAAGGCGATCTCTCCGAGAAGCCGGGCTGGGTGCGCATCTCGTTCCATCCGACGACGCTGATGGACGATGTGCGGTACACGCTGGACGCGGTGGAGCAGATCGCGCGCAACGGGGCGGCCTGGGCGGCGGACTACGAGTATTCGCCGCGCACGAACGAGTTCGTGCATCGCACGGCGACGGCGGGGCTGCGGGAGACGGTCGCGGACTGGTACGCGGGGGCGCTGGGCTAGCGTCCGGTTGGCAGCGGCGACTCGGCGCTGAGCGCGCCGTCGCTCACGCGGATGCGCAGATCCGGCTCGGCGGCATCCAGGTCGATTGGCAGGTAGGCAACAAAAGGCACGCCGCTGCCATCGGAGAGTTGACCCGAGCGTGCGCGGACGCGCCGCAGTACTCGGCCGTCTGGCGCGAGGAGCTCAACCAAGGGCCCTGCCCCGCTGCCTTCCGCAGGATCCGCATCGCGGCTGGTGATGGGATAGATCTCGATGCGGTCCCCGTGTTGCATGCCCCTCACGACAGCGACGCGCTGCGGCATCGACGGGAGCTGGAGAGCCGCTCCCGACATCGCGCGCCACTCGATCAAGGCGCGCATATGATACGGACCGACGAAGCCGCTGCCGCAGTAGCCCATGAAGTCGCCGGTGGTCGGCGCGATGGTTGGCGCGCTGGTCTGCGTGCCGTGCTCCCAGGCGCTTACCCAGTGCACCCAATTGCCCACGGCGCCATCGGGCACTGGATACGCGGGGTCCGGCCACGCGGCCGACCCGCACGGGGCGTGACGCAGTCCCATGGCGTGTCCGAGTTCGTGCGAGACCGTGCCCCCGGCAGAAACGGGCGACGTGTACCACTCGTGCGAGAGCGCGACCATCGAGCGCGCCATCGGCCCCGTCTCGCTGGCTGAGGACGGAATGTAGGCCATCCCACCCCACGGCGTCCCGGCGTCAGGCGAGAATCTCGGGATCACGCCGAGCCAGTAGGCCTCGCGCCCGCTGCTGCCGCTTGCCAGCCGCCGGGCATCAACCGCGTCGAGGTACTCTTCGAAGAGCCCGGCATCGATGCCCGGGCTGGCGCTGCGCTGGTCTCGCGTCGACATCGCGCGCTGCACCGTGAGCGGAGCTTCGATGCGCACGTTGACCTCGCCCAGCGGCAGGCGAATCCTGGCGATGGAGTCGTACCAGACGCGGTCCGCGTCCGTGAGCGGCGTGATGGCGTTGTCGTTGCCTGCCAACCGCAGCGGCACCAGCCGCAGATCCAGCGGTGGCGCCGTGAAGCTGCTCAGCGCGCGTGAGCCGCTGCGTGGCCAGGCATCGTTCGCCGCAAGCGCATCAGGGCCTCCGCTACTGTCGCGGACGACGCGCCACCTTGTCGCCGAGCGAAGCACGGTCCGAGGCACCAGGAACTGCGCGCTTGGGGTGGCGAAGGTCGGCGCGGCAGCCGTATCAGGGTTGAGTGCCACGCGGTCAGTCCAGATTCGGTTCGACTGCGCATCCCACACTTCCAGCACCACGTCCGAAGGTGCTGCCCCGGGCGTCGCGAACGCCAAGACGTTCACAGCCGCCGCGCGGCCATTGGAGACCATCGGCACACGCTGCTGCGCGTCCTGCGCGCCTTGGGTCCAGTGTGCGTCGACGATGCCGATGTCCCAGCCCGCGCCCAGCTCGGCGGCCACGCGGATCGGCAACTCGACCTGCTGCGATCCCGACTGGACGCGAAGCAGCGCGTCGCCGGCTCCAACGGCGCGCACGAGTCCATCTGACGTCACCGTCGCGACCGAGTTGTCATCGATGCTCCACGCGAAGTCGACGGGATCTCGCGCGAGCAATAGCGGTCCGTTGTCGCGAACAGTGAGCAGTGCGGTGACGCCGCTGGTCGAGTCCTCGACGGTTGGGGCGCGCAGCCGAAGGGTGTCGGTAGGCGCGTCGAGCGCCCAGCCGGGATCCGCCTCATCCGTGACGGTGACGCGGTAGATGCCCCAGAGCCCCGGGTAGTGGATCCCGCTTCCCGGCGTCGAACTGCCCCACCAGATCGAGTCGAACTCGCGCTGCGAGAGACACGCGGCAGCGAGCTCCAGTGTGCCGGCGCCGATCGCGCGCACCCTCGCGCGGTTCGACCGCCTGTCCAGCACCACGCGTCCGTGCGCGGGCACTGGAGGCGACGATGCGTACCTGTAGGGGACAGCCCACGTCACGCGATGTCCCTTGATCACGCGCCCAAGTTGGTCGAGGCACTCCACCCCGAGCTCGAGGCTCTGCCCCACTTCCAGCGTCACTGTCGGCCCGTCGAGGAAACGGATCGAGTCGACCTCGAACAGCGGGCCGTTGTCCGAGCAGCCAACCAACGAGAGGGCGGCGGCCACAAGCGCCGTCTGAGCGAAGTGGAATCTGGGCACGATGCGCTAGCTACCCGTGGACACCGCGCTCCTGTCACCAAGACTCGGGCTCTCGCGATGTCGAGCGGCCCAGTCCGGACCAGAGGCCTGCGGCGCTATCGCCTGACTAACGGCTGCCTATCGGCTGCGCGGTGCCGTCGCGGTTCCCGACGCCAGCCATCCCCAGGGCGTCCTCCGCGGTAGGGACGTCGGTGCCGATACGGTCGTGGAAGAACTGCAACTGTTCCACGAAATGCTCCGGTGTCACGCGATGGTCGCCCGGATACCAGCGCAAGGTCGCTCCCGCGGGCGCGGCGCGATGCAGCGCCTCCGCGGCGTGGCGCGAGACGAACTGGTCTTGCCGATTGTTCTGCAGTAGCAACTTCCTTCCGTCGGCGCGTTGGAGCAGCGCCGTCGCGGACACGGCGTCCAGCGCCCGCGCCCAGGACTCGGCGCCTGCTGGTCCGAGGCGTCGGGCCGGGCCGCCGACGGAGCCATCAGCCTCGCGGAAATGATCGGCGATGCCGAGGTCCCCGACGGCGAGCGCAAACGCAGCGATGCGCGGCTCGATGCCCGCCAGGGCCGCGCCGACCGCGGCGCTGTAGCTGATCCCCACGTAGCCGATGCGTGCGGGATCGACGTCGGGACGGGCAATCAATGCGTCAACCGCGCGCCGGAAGTCCACCAGCGTCTGTACCTGCTCCACGGAATCCTGGCGCGTGAACTGCATCGGGACCTGGGGATCCCGGCGCGCGAACGCGGCGTCCACGGCCAGGACGACGGCGCCGCGTCGAGCGAAATAGACGCCGATTCGACGCAACTGCGCCGTGCTCCCCGGCGCGCCGTGCGAGATCACGATGCCCGCCACCCGCGAAGTCGCGCTCGCGCGACGCGGCACGAAGATCCGACCAGTCACGATGCCGCCCTGCGGGCTCCGGAACTGGACCGACCGCATCTCGACCTCGTCGATCACCTCCATGATCGAGTCGCGCCAGCCCAGTGGCTGGCTGGCATCATAGGCGAAGGGATTCGAATCGGCGGCAGGGCCCGACGACTGAGCGTCCAGCCCCTGCCCCCACGACCCAGAGACAGCGACGACGACGCCGAGCGTGATGGCGGCACGCGCAAGCGGCCGCGGGTACAGCCATCCGCCCGGCGCGTGCATCACTGACGGCAGCCAGCGCTGCGGTCAGGCACCGGCTTGTCCACCACCGGCCGCGCATCGGCGCCCGCCACTCGCAGGCCGATCTCGGCGATGAAGCGCGTCACTTCCGCATAGTGCTCGTAGCGGATGTGCTGTGGCTCGTCGGTCACCTGGTGGTAGTCCGCGTGTCCGCCCGTGGTGAAGAACACCACCGGGATGCCATAGCGCGCATACATGTAATGGTCGCTGCGGCAGTAGATGTTCTGCGGGTGTCCATTCGCGTCCATCGCGTAGTCCAGGCGGAACGAGAAGGGCCGCGTGCCGTTCACGTCGTCCACGATATCGCCGAGCTCGGTGGAAAGCCGGCGCGAGCCCACCACCTGCAGGTAGCGGACGTCGCCGTGCAGCAGGCCGCCGCTCTTGGCCTCGCCCGTGATGTCCTCGGGACCACCCCGACCGATCATGTCGATGTTCAACTGCGCCACGATCGACTCGCGCGGCACCGTCGGGTGTTCCGTGAAGTGGTCGGCTCCCCACAGGCCGGCCTCCTCGCCCGTATGCCAGACGAAGAGGATCGAGCGCCGCGGCTTCACCGGCATGGCCGCGAAGGCCTCGGCGATCTCGAGCAGGCCCATCGAGCCCGAGCCGTCGTCGTCGGCGCCGTTGCGGATGGAATCCACGCGAGGCGTGTGGATGCGGCGCAGCGAGTCGAGCATCGACCGAATGCGCGCCTGCTCCTCGGCGGTCGCCTGGCGATTCGGCGAGTCGGCGCCCTGGACGCGCACCACGTGGTTGAAGGCGTAGATGGAGTCGTGATCCACCGGCTGGCGCGTGAAGCCGACGTGGTCGTTGTGTGCGCCGATCGCCACGAACTCGTTCTTGAGCACGGGATCGCTGCCCGGAAGGATGGCCACGAGGTTGCGCGCGCCACCACGGAGCTTGTCCTGGAACACGATTGTCATGCTGGCCCGCGGGCCGGCCGTACCTGGCGCAAGACCGGCGAGCGGGCGACCCATCAGCGCCTCGGCGCCGGACGTCGTGACGTTGATCTGGATCAGGCTGTCACCGCTGTTGCGAAGCAACGTAGGATTGCCGCCCTCCTGCGCCGCACGACGGGCCTGCGCTGGGATTTCCGAGACTGCGACTGGGGCCGCAAGCGCCCCACTCAGCGCCGCACCGAAACGCCGAAAGCCCTCGCTGCGTGTGAAGGCGCGGCCATTGAAGCCCGCCGGAGGCACGAAGCCGCTGAACACGACGACCTTGCCCGACCATCGGCCGTCCGTCGGGACGTTCAGCGTGTCGTACAACATGCCGCCGTAGACGACCTCGGCGCTGCGGATCGTGCGCGTGCCCCCGATGCCAGACACCGCCACGAAGTCGTCGAACGGCTTCAGCTCTCGGTTGCCGACGCGGATCACGGAGCTGGCATCGAGGACCCGAACGCCCACCGGGACGTCCTGGAAGAAGCCGTTGTTGCCGGCAGGCTGCAGGCCGATGCGTCGCACTTCCTGCTCGATCAGGTTCGTGGCGCGGTCGTTCCATTCCGTGCCGACCTGGCGGCCCATCAGGGAGTCGTCGGCATACCGGTAGAGGCGGGTCATCAGATCGCCGGCAGTGATGGCGCTCACGGTGGGCGGACCGACGTACTTGAGCGGGAGTGGGCTTGGCTGCTGCGCCGCGGTAGCGGCGGGCAGGGTCAGCGCGAGGGCGCAGAGGATGCGCGCGGCGAAGGAGCGCGCGCGACCGGCCGTGGGCAGTGACTGCATCGTTGTCTCCAGGAATGCTTCGTGTCGGACTTCCGGCAACCTAGCCGGCGCGGGATTCGCGGCGGCGCTGGTACGGCCGTCGTACCCCAAGCGGACCGGCCCGTGATGCTACCGTGGCCGTTGCATGAAATAAAGCAGGGGCGCCGGAAGAATCCGGCACCCCTGCTCATTCACTATGCCAACATCGGGACGGCGGGATTCGAACCCGCGACCCCCTGAACCCCATTCAGGTGCGCTACCGGGCTGCGCTACGTCCCGTCCGCCGCAGCAACCCACGCCCGCGGACAGACTGCGAAACCTAGCGGGTCCAAAGAAAGCAGTCTACCTCTCCCCCATGCGACTTTCCCTGCTTTCGCTCGCCCTGGCGGTCACCGCGGCTTGCCGCCCCGCCCCGTCGCCGCTCGAAGCCATCTGGTACGTCCGCAACGACTCCGCGGGCATCGCCAGCTTCGAAGCCAATGCCCAGCGCATCAGCGTCATCGCCCCGCAGGTCTATTCCATAGATAGCGCCGGCAACATCCGCGGCGGCACGCACCCGCGCATCGTCGAGATCGCCCGCGCCAACGGCGTCAAGCTGGTGCCCCTGGTGATGAACCCCGGCTTCGACCTCGGCATCCTGCACCACATCTCCACCGACCCGGTGGCCCGCACCGCCACGGCGCGCAGCCTCGCCGAGCTGTGTCGACGAGAGAACCCACACGGCATCCAGCTGGACTTCGAGAACCTGCACTTCGACGACCGCGACGCCTTCACGGCGCTGGCCGCAGAGTCCGTGGACTCGGTGCACCGCGCGGGCTGCGAGCTCTCGGCGGCGGTGGTGCCGCGCCCGAATGACGAGCGCGGCAAGCTTCCCTACCATCACTATCTGTACGACTACTGGCGCGGTGCCTTCGACTACAAGGCCCTGGCGGACACGTTGGACTTCATCTCCTATATGACGTACGCCCAGCACACGGGCGGCTCGACGCCCGGTCCGGTCGCTGGATTCCCCTGGATGCTGGCCTCGCTGGACTACCTACTCGCGACGGGCGCGCCGCCTGCGAAGATCTCGTTGGGCATCCCGGCCTACTCGGACTACTGGTATCCGCACTACGATCCGCGCAGCGGCCGCGCCCACGCGCGCGGGGATGACATCGGCTATGTGCCGCTGATGCGCATCATCGACGAGGCCGGCGCGACGCCGCGCTGGGACGACGCGCAAAAGGCGTGGACGGCGAGCTGGGAGACGCACGGGGTGTTCGAGCACGCATGGCTTGAGGACGCGCGGGCGTTTCGCGAGAAGCTCAAGCTGGTGCGCCAACACGAGTTGCGTGGTTACTCGGTGTGGCTGCTGGGGCTCGAGGATCCGCGGACATTTGAGGTGGTCGGACCGGTCCAGCGGTAGCGGCGGACCGCCGCGCAATCGCCCAGCACGCCAGCACAGCGCGGGCCGTCGGGAAGGCCACCCGCCCCTCACCCGGGCCCCTTCACCTGTCACAGCTTTGCCCGGGGGCTTGACGCGCCGAGTGATGCTAATATCTTAGCACCAGACTGCTAAAAATCCAGCACGAGGTGTTATGGCAGACCCCGGTTCCCTCTCCCGACGCGAGCGACAGATCATGGACGCGATCTATCGACTAGGCGAAGCCACCGCGCAGGAGGTGCTCGACCACCTCCCCGATCCGCCGAGCTACTCGGCCGTGCGTGCACTCCTGCGCGTGCTGGTCGAGAAGGGTCACGTGAAACATCGGGAGGACGGCACCCGATATGTGTATGCACCCGTCGTCTCGCGGGAACAGGCCCGCCGCAACGCCCTGAAGCAGATGGTGCGGACCTTCTTCGACGGATCCGCGGCCCAGGCCGCTGCCGCCCTGCTCAACCTGAAGGACTCGAATCTCTCGGACGATGAGTTGGATCGCCTCGAAGCCCTGATTGATCGCGCCCGCGCGGAGGACCGATGACCACGCTGATGCTCGCCCTGAAACTGACGATCGTGTTCTCCATCGCCGGGCTCGCCACGGCCGCGCTGCGCGAAGGCCGTGCCGCGGCGCGGCACTTGGTCTGGGGACTGGCCCTGGCCGGCGCGCTGGCACTGCCCTTCCTCAGTGGCATCTCGCCGCGAATGGAGTTGGCCGTGCTGCCGGCGGACCTGATGGTCGCGAACGCAGCCACCCAGAACTCGACCTTCGCCGCGGCAGTATCGGATGGGTCGGCGGTGCCAGCCGTCACGGCGAACGCCGCCACGGGGGACGCCGATGCCGCGCAGCCGGGACCCGCGTCAGCCGTCGAAGCACCGCGTCTCGAAGCTGGCCGCGCCGGACTCGACGCATCGCTGGCCACAGGTCTCCCCTGGCTGCTCGTCGCATGGGCCTCGGGGTCCGCGCTCTTTGCGCTGCTCGTGTTGGCCTCGATCGTCGCCACGACGCGCTTGGCGCGACGCGGCACGCGCTCGGCAAGCGACCAGCTTGCCCATGAGTTGAACGCCTGCCGCGCCGCCCTTGGCATCACGCGCCCCGTGCGCCTGCTGGTCTCCGACGAGCAGCTGATGCCAATGACCTGGGGCGCCTGGCGTCCCACGGTACTGCTGCCCGCGGCGGCCCTCGAATGGAGCGCCGAGCGTCGCCGCGACGTGCTGCTGCATGAACTGGCACACGTGCGTCGCTACGACTGGCTCAGCCAGATCGGCGCGCGCCTCGTCTGCGCCGCTTACTGGTGGCATCCGCTGGCCTGGTACGCGGCCAAGCGGATGCGTGAGGAACGCGAGCTGGCCTGCGATGACCTCGTGATCGTGCAGGGCACGAATCCCGCCGAGTACGCGCATCATTTGCTGGCGATCGCGAAGGACCTGCGGGCCTCGCCGGCGACGGCACTGGCCGGGGTCGCCATGGCACGGCCCTCGCAGCTCGCGAGCCGACTGCTGGCGGCGCTCGACGCGACGCGTCGCCGCAGCGGTGTGTCGCGGGCCTACGCCGGAATCGCGGCAACGGCAGCGGCGACGCTGGTGTTGCCGATCGCGGGGCTCACGGCGGTTGCGGCCGACGCACACACGGTGGATGTGCCGACGCAGATCGAGGCCAGCACGCCGACGGCAGCGGTGGGACTGGACGCAAGGTCGCCGCGTCGCACGATGGACGCGTTCGCACCCATCCTCAACGGCGCCATCCCTGGCACCGTGGCGGCACCCGTGGCGGCCAACACCCTCTGCCGCTGGGACGCTGACGGCGAGCGCTCCACCTCGCACTCCAACATCAATGATGATCGGGTCACGATCCGCATGGAGTTCAACGACTGCGAGATGTCGTTGCGCTCACGCGGGCTGGTCCGCTTCAGCGACAACGAACGCGACGTCGAGGAGCTGGGCATCGAGGCCTGGTTCGAGATCGAGGAGCGCGGGCGTGGTTCGGAGCGTCGGCGCGCCGAGTTCGAACGGCGTGACGGGGGCATCGTGCGCCGCTACTACGTGAACGGCCGCGAGGCCACCTTCGACGCCGCAGCGCAGGAGTGGTTCGGCTCGGCGATGCTGGTGGTCTTCCGCCGGACCAGCTTCCAGGCGCGCGAGCGCGTGATCCGCATCCACGCGCGGGGCGGCACGCAGGCCGTGCTGGCCGAAGTGAACCAGATGTACTCGAGCTCCGCGCTGTCGAGCTACCTGCGGTACCTCGCCGAGCGCGAGCGGTTGAGTTCGGCGCAGGTGCGGCAGATCGCCAACCTCGCCGGAGAACGCATCACGTCCTCCTCGTCGCTGGCTGCTGTGCTGATCGCGATGCTCGAGAACCCCGGCCTCGACGAGGACGCACAGGCGGCCGTCATCGCCGCCACGACGAAGATCAATTCGAGCAGCAACCGGTCGAAGGTGCTCGTGACCGCGGTGGAGTCCCGCCCGCTCTCGCCGCGGTTGGCAGACGGCGTGCTGCGCTCGGCGAGCGAGATCAGCTCGGCGTCCTCGCGCAGCGAGGTGCTGCTTGCCGTGGGCGCCAAGCTGCCCAGCAATGCCACGCTGCCGGCCTCCTACATCGAGGCGGCGAAGGGCATCTCGTCGAGCAGCGCGCTGGGTCGGGTGCTCGTGGCACTCGTGCAGCGCGACCGTCTTTCGGACGCCAGCCTCAGCAGCGTGCTGGAAGTCGCGGGTCAGATCAGTTCGTCCAGCGAGAAGACCAAGGTCCTTGAGGCGGTGCTGGAGAAGCACCGGCTCAGTGATCGCACGCGCAGCGACTACTTCAACGTGGTCGATGGCATCAACTCGTCGTCGAACAAGGGCGTCGTGCTGCGCAGCGTGCTGGAGGCGGAGCCAGATGCGGCGACGACCACGCGTGTGTTCACCGCCGTCGAGACGATCTCGTCGAGTTCGGAGAAAGCGGAGACTCTTGTCACGGCAGCGCGGAAAGGCCTGGTCTCGTCAGCGGCGTTGCGCACGGCCTACGAACACTCGGCGGCGACGATCACGTCCCGCAGCGAGCGGGAGCGGGCGTTGCAGGCGCTGGGCGACCGGCGGCTGTAGTCTCGGACGCGATGGCCTGACGCGCCGCCTGCCCGGTGGCGGCGGCTTTGGGAAACGGCAGGGGCTGGACCGCTTGGTCCGGCCCCTGCCGTGTTCGGCAACAGCCCGGCGGCCTTTGGCGTAGAATCAACGACGCCATGCGACTCCTCACGGCCGCCCTCCTGCTCGCCCTCTCGGCGACGACGCTGCTGGCCCAACGCGGCCGCCGCGGCGGCGGCTTCGGCGGCGGGCTCGAACCGAACGTGCCGTACACGGGCCAGTTCACCTTCGTACGGCTGCGCTACGGCGCCAACGACGGACTCGGCGGATGGGGGCGCTCCGGATGGGCCTTCGACTATCCCGCAATGGAGCGCAACTTCATGACGGTGCTCGCCGACCTGACGACCATGCGGCCGCGGGTGAAGGAGAGCAACGTGCTCGACATGAACGACCCCGAGCTCACGCGCTTCCCCATCGCGTATCTCTCCGAGCCGGGCTATTGGACGCCGACGCCGGACGAGGCCGAGGGACTGCGCCGTTGGATCCAGAAGGGTGGGTTTCTGATTGTCGATGATTTCTTCGGGCGCCAGTGGCTGCAGTTCGAGGCGTCGATCCAGCGCGTGCTGCCCGAGGGACGCATCCAGCGCCTGGATGTCTCGCATCCCGTCTTTCACTCGTTCTTCGACCTGCAGACGCTCGAGGGGATGCACCATCCGCAGAACCGCGCCTACGCGGCCGAGTTCCTCGGCATCTTCGAGGACAATGATCCGAGCAAGCGGTTGTTGGTGATCATCAACTACAACAACGACATCGGCGACTACATGGAGTGGTCGGGCCAGGGCTGGTATCCCGTCAACTTCACGAACGATGCGTACAAGTTCGCGACGAACTATCTCGTCTACGCGATGACCCACTAGGGCACGGACGGCTGAAGGCCGTGGACCGCCCTAGGCCCATGACGGTTGCCCTCCTGTGGCTGGCAATGTCAGGCAGGCATAGATTCGTTGCAGCCACCCGGCGTCGCCGACGCCGAACCGCCAACGCCCGAGGATTCAGATGCGCCTGTCCACCAAGCTGCGGCACGCCCTCTGGGCGTTGCCGGTCGTTGTCACGTTTGCCTGCAGCGACGGTCCCACCGTTCCAGCGATCGTCCTCAGCGACGCCGAGATCGAGGACGCCTTCGGCGCCCTGATGTCCGTGGGCGGCCTGGGCATGGACAGCGAGCTCCGCTCGGAGGTTGAGCCGAGCATGGGGTCGGCGTCGATCACACAATCGATGAGCGAGACGACGCCGTGCCCCGCGGGCGGTTCCGTCCGCCTGAGCGGCAGCATCAGCAGCAACGCCAGCGGGACGTCGTCAACGATCGACCTGCGGCAGCGCCACCTCGTCTGTGCGGTCGAGGGGGAATCCGGCCGGCTGTGGATATTCAACGGGGACCCGAATATCCGGCTGAAGATGACGGTGCTATTGGACGAACTCGGCGAAGACTTCACGATGACCGGATCGTTCACGGGCGCGGTGCTCATCGAGTCCGAGGGCAACTCGGGCCGCTGCGCGTTCAACCTCACGATGTCGCTCGGCATCTCCGACGTCAGCGTGTCCGGCACGGTCTGCGGCCGGGAGTTCAACGAGAGCGTCTCGGGCTTCTGACCGCCTGATGGGATACACGACGAAGGCCCCGGCCAGTTGGCCGGGGCCTTCGCATTAGCAGAGCGGGCGATGGGACTCGAACCCACGACGTCCAGCTTGGGAAGCTGGCATTCTACCAACTGAATTACGCCCGCGTACCTCGGAGTATACCCGGCTCACGAGGCCCCAGCAAGCCAAAGGCACGGCAATGGGGACTCCACGCGCACTACCAATCGGTGATTGGCAGAGCCCGCGTCACCACGCGAACTTTCGCGTATGCCCCCTGCCCCGGACTGGACCTCGCGCGCCGTCTCGCCCGACGCCGCCGTCGCGCACATCAAGAGTGGGATGCGCGTGTTCGTCCACGGCGCCGCGGCCACGCCGCACGCGCTGCTCGACGCACTCTGCGCACGAACCGACCTCGAGGATGTCACGCTGTACCATCTGCACACCGATGGTCCGGCGAAGTGGACCGACCCGTCCTTCGCCGGCCGGATCCGCAGCGTCTCGCTGTTCAATGGGCCAGCGCTGCGCGCGCCGGTGAATGACGGCCGCGCGGACTTCGTGCCCATCTTCCTCTCCGACGTGCCGGGGCTCTTCCGCAACGGCGTGGTGCCGCTCGACGCGGCCATCGTGCAGCTGTCACCACCCGACCGCCACGGGTTCTGTTCGCTCGGCACCTCCGTTGACGCGACGCGGGCCGCCGTGGACAGCGCAGCGGTGGTGATCGCCGAGGTCAATGGACGGATGCCGCGGACGCACGGCAACACGTCGGTTCCGCTCGACCGTCTGACCGCCTACACGGCCAGCGACCGTGCGTTGCCGGCGCACACGAGTCCCGACGAGACACCTGAGACGGCGCGCATCGGCGAGTTGGTGGCCGGGCTCGTCGAGGACGGGGCCACCCTGCAGATGGGCATCGGCGCGATCCCCGACGCGGTGCTCGCCCGCCTGCACGACCGCCACGATCTTGGTGTGCACACCGAGATGTTCTCCGATCGCCTGGTCGATCTTGTCGAAACCGGTGCGGTGACCAACGCGGCGAAGGCCTTCGGCCGCGGCCGCATCGTCACATCATTCGTGCTGGGTACGCAGAAGGTGTTCGACTTCGTCGACGACAACCCGGCCGTGCAATTCGAGGGCTGCGACTACACCAACGACACCGGCCGCATCGCACGGAATCCAAAGGTCACGGCCATCAACTCCGCGCTGCAGGTGGACCTCACCGGCCAGGTCTGCGCGGACTCCATCGGGACGCGCATCTACTCGGGGATTGGCGGGCAGATGGATTTCATCCGCGGGGCGGCGCGTTCCGCCGGTGGAAAGCCGATCATCGCCCTTCCGGCGACGGCGGCGCGGGGGACGGTTTCACGGATCGCGCCGGTGCTGGACGAAGGCGCCGGTGTGGTCACCACGCGCGGGCACGTGCATTGGGTGGTCACCGAGTACGGGGCCGTGAACCTGCACGGGCGGACGTTGCGGGAGCGGGCGGAGCTCTTGATCGGGATTGCGCATCCGGATTTTCGTGTGGAGTTGGCACGGGCAGCGCGCCGTCAAGGCTGAGCACGCCCGACAGTCTTCGCGGTGATCCCGTCCTAGGGGACCACGATGACCTCTATTTGGTATGGCGTCGGAGGGATGCCAACCGAGGTCGAGAAGACCCTAGCGTAGAGACGGCCTCCGGCCGGCGGGGACGGCACGATGGCACTCGCCACGCCCTCGCCAACAACGTCAACGGTTTCCCACGTAAAGGTCTCGCCCTCGCGCCGAACCTGCATGCGCAGGCCGTGAGTCGCCGACGCACCGGCAGGAACCGTCAGTGTGAACTCGTAGCTCGCATCGGGAACGGCGGCGACACTGAACTCATCGGAATCAACAGGTGCATCGAGCGACTCCGAGGTCGGCACGCCAAGCACCAAGCTGGTGTCGGCAGTCTCAGGCCAGAACGACCAGGCCGAGATCAGCATCTCGTAGCGCGCGGGTTCGGGGATATCCACGGAGTTTGGAAACGCCTGCACGAGAAGATCTATCAGCCCGGGCTCCGCCACGGTATACGCGAATCCGTACCTGTCGGACGTCGCGAAGCGAGCCCAGCCGCCCTCCGAGTTCGTTCCAACGCCAGGAACGCTTGAGTAGAGCGAGAACAGCGGTTGGCGCAGCTCGGTGGCGCGAATCTGCAGGTCGTACACGCTGAACGGGTCGGCTGTGAAATTGAACCGGTCGAGGTCTCCCGCTTCGTCGAGGGATTCCGTGGTGATCCACACGTTGAGCGGTACCGCGGCAGGTACAGACTCAGGCGCGGGATCCAAACCGAGGACGCGTAGCTCGTACGGCGTGTCGAAGGCGCGCAACCCGCGAACGTGCAGCTCGTAGCTGCCCGTGGTCGTCGCTGTCAGCGCACCGTAGAACGTGCTGAGCCCTCCGTCACCAGAAACGCCGAGCCCACCGAGGGTGTCCCCCTCCGGTGTGATGACGGACGCGTGGATCTCCTGCTCCGCCGCGAGCGTGGGTGCAGCGAGGAAGTAGTTGAACACGTCCCCGGCGGACAGCGACAGCGAGTACACGTCAAGATCCCCGGGACGGTCGATGCGCTCCGCGAGGACCGGGACGTCCAAGGCGATAGCGGCAGCGGCCACTTCCGGCGCCGCGGCGACTTGGTAGACCTCGAGGCGGTATTCCGTCGTGCCAAGCGATGGCGGCACGCGCGTCGGACCGTAGACCCTGATCTGATGAACGCCTGGCGCAGTGACTCGCCACAGGGCGGTACCGACACTGTCCAACGTCGAGACCACGCGGTCGGTGAGATGCGTCGGGATGATAGACTGCCCGTCAAGGCGAACCTCCAACCCGCTGGCCATCGCCGTGCCGATGGCCACGTTGATGTGCAGTTCCTGTCCTGCCTCGACCGTGAGCGCAAACTCGTCAATGTCCCCAACAACGTCGAGCGATTCCGTGACGGTATCCCCGGGCGCCAGCGCCACGGGCGCGGTCTCGGGCGCACGTTCAATGCGGTGCACCCATAGGCTATACGGGCCGCGGTAGCCCGGCAGTGCACCAGGCGCCCCACCAACTGCCCTGGACACCGTGACGGACTGCATGCCGGTCTGGCTCAATCGGACCGTCGCCGACTTCTCTTCGAAGGAGCGCGTGGACGCGTTGAAGCCAGTGCGATTCAGTACCGTGTCGTTCACACTCCGAATCTCGATCTGGGCGGACTCACCAGGCCGATCGGTGTCGGTGCGAAGAAACACGATGACTTCGTCTCCCTCCGTCCCGGCAAACTGAAAACGATCCGACTCGCCTGCGCTGTCGAGCCACTCGCCCGAGGTCGTGTCTCCGTAAGCCAAGAGCGCAGGAACATGCTCGGGTGCGCTGCCAGGGTTGAAGATCGCAAGCCGATACGGCAACGAGGGTTGGCCGGCGCGCCGGCGAAGCAGGATACGAACGGGCGTCGTCGCCTCCTGCGGTTCGAGGAACAGCTGCTCATCGCCAAACGCGACCTGCGAGCCCGCCACGGCGAACGAAGCGAGGGGCAGATCACCAGCCACAGTCCGCACTTCTCCGTGTACACTGTCGGCGACACTTCCCGTCTCCGTGGAAAGCCACATGCGGAGTCGTGTTGCCGAGGGGAGGGTTGCGACGAACTCGACCACATCGGCGTTCGACACGAGGCCTGACCGAGGGGAATCGATGACGAGGACAATGGGCGCCGGCGGCGGCTCTGGCTCCTCAACTTCGGTCGGCCCTTCAGATGCGCAGGAGGCGGCGCCGGAGAAGAGCGCTGCGGTGAGCATGAGGCGCCGAGCGGCGAGGGCAGTGTTCTTCATGGCAGGACGCAAGTGTGGACGGCCAGAAAATGGCTCGCAATGGAGCGGCGGAATAATACCCGCGGATTAGGAGCCAGCAAGAAGCCTAGGTCGCTTGAGCCGGCGACGCCTCGCAACTGCGAACCCGCCCCAGTCGCAGCATATTGGCCCCATGTTCACCGACATCGATCCCCGCAGCTCCACTCCGCTCTACCAGCAGTTGGTCGAGAGCGTGCGGCGCTCGGTCGCGCGGGGCGAATCGGTGCCCGGTGAACCGCTCCCCTCGGTGAAGGCCCTGGCGGCGCGGCTGCGCATCAATCCGTCGGCGGTCTCGCAGGCCTATCGCGAGATGCTGCGCGAGGGCATCGCCGAGGAGGATGGCAGCGACAGCCAGCCGTCGGTGCGGATCGCCCGCGCCGCGCCATCGCCGTCGAGCGCGATCGGTGGCGAGCGCGTGACGCGCCTCGAGAGCGGCGAGACCATCGAGAGCCGCTTCCGCATCCTGCGCCGGCTGGGTGCCGGCGCGATGGGCGCCGTGTACCTGGCGCGCGACCTCGAGCTGGACGAGGACGTCGCCCTCAAGGTGTTGCCGCCGGTGGCCGGCGCCGACGAGACGGCGGTGCGGCGCTTCATCAACGAGATCCGCGTGGCCCGCAAGATCTCGCATCCCAATGTCGTGCGCACGCACGATGTCGGCCGATGGCAGGGCGGGCTCTTCCTGACGATGGAGTTCGTCGCCGGCCGCACCGTACGACAGGAGATCGATGCCCGCGGTGCGCTGCCGGCCGCCGAGGTCGTGGAGATTGCGCGGCAGTTGGTCGAGGCGCTGATCATCGCGCACGCGAACGGCGTGGTGCATCGCGACATCAAGCCGCAGAACCTCGTGCTCGATCAGGCGGGAACGCTCAAGGTGCTCGACTTCGGCATCGCCGTCACCGAGGGCAGCAGCGGACAGCTGACCGAAGCCGGCATGGTCGTCGGCACGCCGGCCTACATGGCGCCCGAACAACTGCTCGGCGATCCGGTGGGGGCGCCGGCGGACTACTACTCGACGGGCGTGGTCCTGTACGAGATGCTCGCGGGGCGCCTGCCCTACGAGGCCACCTCGCCCGTGGCCCTCGCGGCACAGATCGTCCAACGCGGGCCGGCGCCACTCAACGCGTCCGCCGTGCAGGCGCCCGAGCGCCTCACCGCGCTGGTGATGGCGATGCTCCGGCACGAGGCCGCCGCGCGTCCAACGGGACCCGCCGTGCGCGAGGCCCTGCTCGAACTGGGCTAGCCGCCGGAATCTGCCGGGGGCTTGACAGCAGCAGGAGGGTGCTACACTGTATTGGTACAGTGATACACTCTCCCAGCCTACGGCCGTATGTTCAGCCACGTTGACCCGCGCAGTCCGACGCCGATCTACGCGCAGATTGCCGACCGCATCCGCGTGGCGGTGGCGGCGGGCGAGCTCGCGCCGGGACAGGACCTGCCCTCGGTGCGCAGTCTCGCCTCTCGGCTGCGCGTGAACCCCGCCACGGTCGTGCAGGCCTACCGCGAACTGCAGCGCGAGGGGCTGGTCGAGCTGCGGCAGGGCTCGGGCACCTTCGTGTCCGAGGTCGGCGGCGCGACTAGGGCCCGCGAGCGCGAGCGCGCCGCCCGACGCCTGGTGCGGGACATGTTGGGGGAGGCGGCGCGACTGGGGATCGGGGTGGACGAGGTCTCGGCCGCGCTGGCCATCGAACTTCCGGAGGCACGGTGAGCGACGCGATTCGCGTACGGGACCTGGCGTACCGGGTGGGCAAGGGCTTTGCCATCCGTGATCTCTCGATGACGGTGCCCACCGGCGCCATTTACGGCTTCCTCGGCCCCAACGGCTCGGGCAAGACCACGACCATCCGCCTGATGCTCGGCATGTTGCCGCCGCTGCACGGCGTCATCGAAGTGCTCGGTCACGCGATCCCGCGCTACGCGCACCGTGCGCTGGCGGGAGTGGGCTACGTGCCGGAGCGCCTACACCTCTACACGCGGTTCACGGTGGACGACGCCATCCGCTACCATCGCACGTTCTTTCCCGGCTTCTCCAATGAGGAGGCCGAGCGCCTGCGGCGTCGCTTCGGCCTGCGCGAGGACCAGCGCATCGGCGCACTGTCCAAGGGCGAGTCGGGCAAGCTGATGATGCTGCTCGCGCTGGCCCAGGGCGCGGAGTTGCTCGTGCTCGACGAGCCGACGGACGGTCTCGATCCCGTGATCCGCCGCGAGGTGCTGAGCGCGCTGGTCGAGTACGTCGAGGAGAAGCGCGCCACCGTGTTCATCTCCAGCCACCTGGTGCACGAACAGGAGCGCATCTGCGATTGGGTCGGCGTGATGGACGGTGGCCGGCTGGTCGCCGAACTGCCGATGCAGGAGTTCCGCAGCGGCATCAAGCGTCTGCGCGTCGCCCAAGCGCCGCCCGCGCGCGACGCCGCGCCGTTCACCGTGCTCTCGCGCGACGAGGTCTCCCTGCACTACGAGGACTGGGTGGTGCGCGGCTGGCAGCCGGAGATGCGCGAGTGGTTCCAGCGCGTTGGCGCCGAGGTGCGGGACGTGCAGGACCTCGACCTCGAGGATTCGTTCGTGGAACTGCTGCGCGGCGCGCGCAGCCCGGACCAGGAGCTGCGATGAAGTTCGCCATGATCCTGCGGACGCAGTGGACGTGGACGCGGACCGCGCTGCTGTCGGTGACGGCCTTGGCGTTCCTGCTGCCGATCATCCTGATCCGGCTGTACACCCTCGGCGGAATCTCGAGCACGCTCAACGCGATCGTGGAGCAGACGACGCTGCAGACGCCACTGACGCTGTTGGCCATCATCGGTCCCTTCGTGCTCGCGGCGCTGCCCTGGGCCGCGGATGCCGAGGCCAAGCACGTGTACGCCCTGTCGCTGCCCATCCCCTGGCGCGAGTACGTGGCGTTGCGCTACGGGGCCGGCGCCGTCTTCCTCCTCCTGCCTGCGCTGGCGCTGTACGTCAGTACGCTGCTGCTGCTCTCGCGCGTCACGCTGCCCGACGTGTTGCACGCGTACCCTGGCGCGTTGGCGCTGCGCTTCCTCCTTGCCTCGCTGGTGGCCTACTCCGCCACCTTCGCGCTGCAGTACCTCGCCGGACGACGCGGCCCAGCCGTCCTGCTCGGCGTGCTGGTTGGCGCGGTGCTGCTGGGCGGAGTCGCGGTCGTGAGCGGCCACTCGAGTTGGATCGACGCGGTCCAACGAGGCCTGATTGAGTGGCCAGGCCCCTTCGCGGTGTTCGTCGAGCCGTGGGTGCTGATTGATGTCTAGGCAGCGGATGCTGGCCGCCGCGGCCTTGCTGTGGCTGACTGCCTCGGTGGAGGGCGCCGCGCAGTCGATGTCGCTCGATTCGCTTCGGCACGCCACCGCCACGATGGGCGACTCGGTCGACGCGGCGCGGACACGGTGGATCACCAGCGTGCGCCGCGGCACCACCGTCTATGACGACTCGCTCGTCCACGAGGGCGTGACGCTGCTCTTCGGCCGGTCCTCCATCACGGACGAGTCGATGCTGCGGATTCGCGAGGGGATCACCCAGGGCGTTGCGGCGCTGGAGCGCCAGTTGCCGGGAGCCGCCGAGATCCTGCTGGCCGGCGATGCCTGGGGAATTCAGCCGTCGAAGATGAGCTTCGAGTTTGCCTCGCAGCGCGAGGATGTACTGCGCCTGGCGCCGGGTCGCGACCGATTCGCGCGCGGCGGCCGTACCCTCCGCCTGCCGGTCGACACCAAGGTCGTGCGGGAGTGGGTCGTCGATCGCGCCGGCCAGCGTCTGGCCGATCTCCATCCCGGCCTGCGCGCGCTCGTTGGCAACGCGGCCATTCTTGCGACGGACGATGCCGTGCACCGCACGGCGGCCCGCAGCCTTGCGCTCAGCCGCTCATCCGTCAGCCGCCGTTGCATCACCGGCGTGACCGCGGCCTGCTCCGCCTTGCTGAGTCCTGACGACGCCGGCTGGTGGGATCCCGAGGAACGCCCACGTATTCGGACGCTGGCGGTGCTGCCCGCCGTCGGGGTGAGCGCGCTCGCCTTCGCCATCGAGGAGGGTGGCAGCGACTTCCTCCGCGCCGTGAAGGCCCGTGAGTCCGAATCGCTGGACGCCGTCCCGCTGATCGCCGCGGCCCTGCAGCGCCCGGTGGACGACGTGCTCACGTCGTGGCTCTCCCGACTGCAATCCGCGCGGATCGCCGCCACGTCGGTCCCTGCCGGACTCCTGTTGAGTTCACTGCTGTGGAGCGTCGCCTTCGCGGCCGTCGTGGCCATACGGAGGCCGCGATGACTCCCCGCGGGCACGTAGCTCGACGCTGGGCGCTGCGCCTCACGGTTCCCGTCGCGATGGTCCTGGCGTGGTGGATGCTGATGCCCCTGCGGGACGATGAGCGCAGCGGATTCGACACCTACTTCTTGATGACGTTCGGCGAGGATGCCTCCTCGGCGCGTGACTTGTGGGTCGCGCGCAGCGACTCCCTGCGGGCGCTCCAGGGAGCGCTGCGGCGCACCGAGGCAGCCCAACGGGTCGCGCAGCTGCTGGCCGTGCGCGACGGGCGCCGCGTGAGTGCCGATGCATGGTTGCCGCGCGAAACACGCACGGCCTTTGTCGCGGCCGTGACGCGGGTGCTCGATTCGATGCCCGAAGACGCCGCCGCCCGGGTGCGGGTGCACATCGGCAAGACGTCGGACTCGGATCAGGTGGGCTTGGGCCTCGTCTACTCGCTCCCCACGACTGCGGGTGCACCGTGCATCGTGCTCCTCGGCATTGGCCCGCAGTTCAGTGAGCGCGTGCAGCCGAGCAGCATTTCGAACCTCCTAGGCCCCTGCGCGTTCTACGCGCGCTTCGGAGCGCCTGGAAGCGGCATGCACGCGTGGCTGATGCGGACCTACGGCGCGGCGGCCGGGACGATCGACCCGCCCGTCGATCGACCGGGGACGCTGCGCCGGCGGGCTCGCCTTCGCGACGTCCGCTCCGCTGCACTGGTCTCTTGCACCGCCGGGAGACTCGACGCCTGTGAGCGCTACTACTTCCTGGTCGATGCCCGTACCAGCCCGTCCCGATTCGCCCGGCTCGAGGGGGACGCGCTCGCCCACGTGGTCCTCAGTGATCTGGGCAGCTGGCGAAGGTATCCTGCCGCGAACCTCGCCCGCATCCGGCTTGCCATCGGGGACGCGGCCTTCGAGCGTGTCTGGCGCAGCGAGCACGAACCGGTGGAAGCGCTGCGCGTCGCGGAGGGCCGTTCGGCCGGCGCGCTTGCCCACGAGATCCTCATGACGATGTACGAGCCCCGTCGGCCAGGGCCGCTACCCGCCGGCCTACCGTTGCTCGCCAGCGCCGTGATGGTCGTGGGGGCCTCGCTGGCCGGCATGCGCCTGTCCGCGAGGCGGCAGAGCTAGGCCCAAGCGCTGGGAGGCCGAACAGGACGCTTGACAGGATCGCCAAGTTGTTTAATACTGCAAAAGCAGTACTGACCAAGAGGTAATAATGTCCCAGCCTTACCTGCCCCCCCGGGAGCTCGCCGTCATGAGCTCCCTCTGGCGCCGCGGATCCGCCACCGTCGCCGAGGTCCGCGAGGACCTCGACGATGAACTGGCCTACACCTCGGTGCTCTCCGCCCTCCAGACGCTCACCGAGAAGGGTTACGTGCGCCACGAGCGCGAAGGCCGCGCCTACCGCTACTTCCCGGCCCTCAAGGCCGAGGCGGTGGGCCGCACGTCGCTGCGGCGCATCCGCGACGCCGTCTTCCAGGGTTCCGCCGAGAAGCTGGTGGCGCAGCTGCTCGAGGATCGCGACGTGAGCCCTGAGGAACTGCGGCGACTGCGCGCGCTCCTGGCGAAGCGACTCGAGGAAGGTGCCTGATGCGCGATCTCGCTGTTGTGGGGCTGCTGGCCTCAGTCGTTCTCGTGGTCGCTGCCGCGGGGATCGAAGTCATCCTGCGAGGGACGCGCGCCCCGACGCGCCTGGCCTGGCTCTCGGCGCTTGTCCTGAGCGCAGCCGCCGTGATGCTCACCGCACTCGGTGTCGACACGCGCGTCGCGCTTCCGGTGGCGCTGCCTGCCATCGTGCTCGACGGTCGCGACGCGCTCATTGCGATGGGCAGCAGCGCGCTCGGCGCGGACTCGACTGCCGCACGCCGTATCGACCGGGTGATTGCCGCGGTCTGGATCGCGAGCGGGATCGGCACGCTGCTGCTGTTCGCCGTGGCGTATCGCCGGCAGTTGCGGATTGCCGCGCGCGGCCCGCGCCGCGCGATCGACGGTGAAGCCGTTGCCGTCTCGCGTGACCTCGGGCCCGCCGTCCTCGGATTGCATCATCCGGTCATCGTGGTGCCCGACTGGTTGCTCGCACGCCCGGCGAGCGAGCAGGGTCTGGTCATCGCACACGAACGCGAGCACATCGCGGCGCGCGATCCACTCGTGCTGGCCATCGCCGCCGCCTGCGTGGCGCTGATGGCGTGGAATCCGTTGCTCTGGTGGGCCTTCGCCCGTCTGCGACTCGCCGTGGAGTTGGATTGCGACAGTCGCGTACTCGCCCGCGGCATCCGCGCGCGGGACTACGGACAGCTCTTGCTGGACTTGAGTGCCCTGCGCTCGGCCGTGCGTTCGCCGTTGCGCCTCGGCGCCCCGGCTCTGGCGCCCGCTCCCTCACAACTCGAACAGAGGATTCGTGCCATGACCACCATCCCAGCCACACCCTCCCGCCGTCGGCTGCGCCTCGCGCTGGCGTCCGCCATTGCACTCGTCTCGGCGACGCTGGCCTGTTCCGGCACACTGAATCGAGTGGCCGGGCCGGAACCGAAGGCGCAGCCGAGCACGGCCGACATCCACGAGGTCCCACTGCACACGGAGCCCGCCGCGAAGCAGCCGCCGAAGGCGACCACGGCGACCGAGGACTACGCGGAACACGTTGTCTATTACGACTTCCAGGTGACGGCGCCGGTGCGACCCGCGGACGTGCGCTCGTTCCCGCAGTACCCAGCCGACCTGCGCGCCCAAGGCATCGAGGGCCGGGTGATGGCGCAGTTCATCGTGGACTCGTTGGGCCAGGTGGTGGTCCCGAGCTTCAAGGTTCTGGAGTCCACGAACGCGGGCTTCGAGCACGCGGTGCGCGCGGCGCTCGAGGGCATGCGCTTCGAGCCGGCGACGCTCAAGGGGAAGCACGTCGCGCAGCTGGTGCAGCAACCGTTCGTCTTCCAGCTCGCGCGCTAACGCGAGGTCGGCGGACGGCACCGGCACGGCCGCCCCGCACGATCGGCAGCAGCGGCGGCTCCCAACGGCAGACGCCCCGCCCGCGCGAAGCGCGGGCGGGGCGTCGTGTCGTTGCCGATGTTGAGAGCCACAGGTGGGAATTGAACCCACGACCGCTCGATTACGAATCGAGTGCTCTACCCCTGAGCTACTGTGGCGTGGGGAGAGGTCCCACCGGTCCAGCGAAGCACATGCCCTGGCGCGGACTCGAACCGCGACGCCTTGCGGCACCACCCCCTCAAGATGGCGTGTCTACCAATTTCACCACCAGGGCGACTCAAGGGAGAACGGTGAATGGTGAACGGCGAATGGAGTCCGCAGTGGGCAACCGTTCACCTTCCACCTTTCACCTTTAACCCTAAAGACGGGAGCGACGGGGCTCGAACCCGCGACCTCTCGAGTGACAGTCGAGTGCTCTAACCAAACTGAGCTACGCCCCCACACCACTAGATCGTACGACAGGCTGGGGACCGAGATCCGACCGCGCGCTGCGACGTCTTCCTACCATCCCTGCCCAACCTATCAGGTCAGGGCCGAGTAGCCCCAACGGGAATCGAACCCGTCTCTGCACCTTGAAAGGGTGCCGTCCTAGCCGATAGACGATGGGGCCGATTGTCCTGCAAGTAGCGGTAACGGGATTCGAACCCGTGTTCCAGCCTTGAGAGGGCTGTGTCCTAGGCCTCTAGACGATACCGCCAAACTACAGTTGTGAGTTGTCAGTGGTGAGTTGTAAGGAACTGCGATGCGGAATACCCATCACTTACAACTCATAACTCATGACTCACGACTGCCCTTCTCCACCAAACCATCCCAGCACTGAAGCAGGCCCGGAGGGAATCGAACCCCCAACCGCCGGTTTTGGAGACCGGTGCTCTACCAATTGAGCTACGGACCTTCACTGCGGTTCCGCGGGGCCCTGCACCTGCCGGTCGACCTGCCTGCACCCGCTCAGGGTGGCTGACGGGATTCGAACCCGCGACCCTCGGAACCACAATCCGATGCTCTAACCGACTGAGCTACAGCCACCAGAATCCCGGCTGCGGTCCTCCGGGGAATCGTAAAAGTAAGGGCGCAGGGAAGCCGAATCAACTGCCAAGCCCTGCCCCTTCTTCCACCCTTCATCCTTCATCCTTCATCGCCCTGCCGAGAGCCGATGGAGGCCTTACTCCTTCGCGCGATCCATGTAATCGCCGGTGCTGGGATTCACCCGCACCCGCTCGCCCGTCGCGATGAACTCCGGCACGTTCACCGTCACGCCGTTCTCGAGCAGCGCAGGCTTGGAACTCGCCGTCTTCGTCGCCGTCTTCATCACCGGCGCCGTGTCCGTGATCGTCAGCACGAGGAACTGCGGCAGCTGCACCGACATCGGCTTGCCGTCGTAGAACTCGACCATCACGATCATGTTGTCCTGCATCCACTGCGCGTTGTCGCCCAGGGCCTCGGCGTCCATCTCCAGCTGCTCGTAGTTCTCCGTGTTCATGAAGTGGTAGGTATCGCCACTCTTGTACAGGAACTGCAGCTCGTGCGTCTCCATCGACGCCTTCTCGATGGCGTCGTCGGCGCGGAAGCGATGCTCGAAGTTCGACCCCGAGCGCAGGTTCTTCATCTTGGTCTGCACCATCGCGCGGAGGTTGCCGGGCGTGTGGTGCCGGAAGTCCACGACGCGGCAGGGATCGCCCTCAAAGACGATGACCATCCCACGACGGATCTGTGTGGCCGGAACTGCCATGATAGGACTCGAACTGACGGGTGAAAAACGGGCGTAAACGTAGACAGCCTTTAAGCTTAAGCGAGCAGGCCGCTCGGGTCAACCGAACGGCCTGCTCTACAGCTCATCCGGCGCGCCTCACGCCTTCAGGTAGGCCCGCGGCGGGGCACCCGAAAGTTGGTGAGACCAGCCTCAGCGGCGGCCCAGACGCTCCAACAGCACCTGTACCGCCCGGTCCAGCTGCGTGTCGCGCTCCCCGTAGCTCTCCCCCATCGGACGATCCACCCGCACGTCCACGGGACGCGGCACCAACTCCATGTCCTCTCCCGCCGCATCGCGGATCCGGATGAAGGGCACGCGCAACGAGGTGCCGTCAAACAGCGTCACGTTGCTCGTGTAGATGATCCAGCCGGAGGTGGGCTCGCCCACCACCTGACCCAGCCCCAGCGCCCGGTAACCTTCCGTGAAGTCCTCGGCGTCGCTCAGCGAGTGCTGATTGGTGACCAGCACCGTGGGCTTCTCGTAGGCCCGCTGCCCAAGCTGCAGCCGCGCCGGCGCCTCCACGCCCGTGCCGCGACGCTCCATCGTCAGGTAGGGCCGGCGATTGAAGATGTCCAGCGCGTAGGCGTTGACGAACCCGCCATTGTTGTTGCGGATGTCGATCACCACGCCATCACGCGCGTGGTTCTCGGCGTCGAGGTCGATGATCAGCTGCTCCAGCGATCCGGCCCCCATGTCGGCCATGTGCACATAGCCCAGCCGCCCGCGGCTCACGCGGGCCACGTACTCCCGCCGCTCGGCCACCCAGGCCTCGTAGCGCAGTCGCTTCTCGGCGCCCGTGCTCACGGGCTGCACGCGCAGCTCACGCGGGGCGCGGCCGTCGGCGTTGGCGGAGACGCCAAGCGTCACGCGGCGGCCGGCGGTGAACTGCAGCAGCGAATCGAGGTTCGTTGCGGCGGTGATGGCGGTCCCGTCCACTGACACGAGGTAGTCGCCCACCGACGCCCCACCCGCGAGGGCGATGGGGCCGAACGGAAGCACTGCCGCGATCCGCAAACGAGACGAGCGCTCATACTCGGCGCGGTCGAAGTCCACGCCGAGCCGACCCGTGCCGCTGGGCGCGCTGCCCGACGGTCCGCCCACGCCGCTGTGCGACGCGTTGAGCTCGCCGATCATCAACGCCAACGCACGCCGCATCTCATCCGGCGTCCGCGCGGCATTCACGATTGGCGCATAGCGCGAACGCACCGCGTCCCAATCCACGCCGTGCATCTCCGCGTCGTAGAAGTTCTCGGCCGTCCAGCTCCAGACCTGCCGGAACACCTCAGGGCGCTCCTCGGCGAAGTCGCTGTCGACGCGCGCCGTGACGGCCACGCTGCGCTGCTGGCGATTCTCCGCACCGATGGCCTGCACGCGGCCACCGCTCACAAACCAGAGCTCCTTGCTGTCGGCCGACCACTGCAGGTCGCCCTTGCCGCCGGACGACGACGTCACCTGCCGCAGCTGCGGCGCCTGCGCGCGCCCTTCCTCGATGGGCCAGGTCCAGACCTGGGTCTGCCCCGCGGCGGCGCCGAGGAAGGCGAGCGTCTTGCCGTCAGGGCTCACGACCGGCGAGCCCGCGTTCACACCGAGCGGCAGCGAGCTGGCGCGCCGACGTAGGCCCACCGTGTCGATGCGCACCTCAATCGAGGAGCTTCCCGACCCGCTGGACGACGCGCGCGCGGACCCGCTCCCTCCACGTGGCGCACTGCTGTCCCCCGGGAAGAGCGCGTCGAAGCGCGACTCCGCAAAGACCGGCGCGCGCGGCACGAGGTCCACGCGGATGATCTGGCCGTCCTCCGTGCGCTGCGCGTTGTCGAAGTAGAGCGACTTCGCGTCCGGACTCCAGGCGATGGTGCCGCCGAATGCATTGGCGAGGAAGCTCACCTGCTGCGCCACGCCACCGGTGACGGGCACCACGTAGGCGTGCAGGAAGCCACGCTCGCCGATATCGAGATACGCCAGGTGCGTCCCGTTCGGCGAGAACGCAAAGTTGGCCGATGGCAGGAAGGGCACGCGACCCAACTGCGCGCCGCTCACGACCAAGCGCTCGGAACCGGTGGCGGCGTCCACCGTGCGCAGCTCTCGTCCACCGCGCACGAAGGCGACGAGCTTGCCGTCCGGCGACCAGGTCGGCAGGACGTCATCGCCGCCGGCGGTGAGGGCGCGCTCGCTGCGCGTCGCGAAATCGTAGAGATAGAGCCGCGCGGTCCCACCGCGCCACGAGGAGTACACGAGGCGCCGGCTGTCCGGCGCCCAGGCCGGAGAGTCCTCGGGCGCGACAGTAGAGGTCACCCGTGCGGCGTCACCGCCTTCCTTCGCATCGGCGGCAAACACGTCGCCGCGCATCACCATCGCGATCTTCTTCCCGTCGGGCGAGAGGGCGAGATCCTGCACACCGGACGTGAGCGTCATCCGCTCGGCCACCGGCGTGGTCGGTGCGCCACGCAAGGTGAATCCCAGCGCCGTCGCGCTGCTGTCCGCCATCCGATAGACCCAGATGCGGAAGTCGCGCTCGAAGTAGATGCGCCCACCGTCCTTGCTGATGCGCGGCCAGAGCACGCGCCCATCGGTGAACTGCGTCAGCGCGCGCGCGTTGCCGCCTGCGGCGGGCTGTGCGTAGAGGTTCTCGGCGTCGTCGCGATCGCTCACGAAATAGAGCGTGCGACCCTGTGGTCCCCACATCGGCCACACGTCGCGCCCCTTGCCGGGGCGATCGCCCGTCGAAACGCGGGTGTAGCGTGGCGCGCCCGTGAGCGTGAGCGTCCAGATCTCCGCCTCGTCGATGTGCGAGGAGCCACGGCGCCACCACTGGCCCGCGTTCACGCCGCGAGCGGTGATGGCCAGCGTGCGACCGTCGGGCGAGGGCGCTGCCCAATACTCCGAGGCATAGCGGTCGCCCGCGACGCGCACCGGCGTGCCACCGGTCGCGCGAATCCGAAACACGTCCTGCATCCCCGCGATGTCCTGCGAGTTGCTCGACACATACAGCCACTCGCCGTCGGGCGACCAGGCGTCGAGTTGCTCCGAGCCTTCGTCGAAGGTGAGCCGCCGCAGGACGTTGGTGCCGAGGTCGAGCACGTACACGTCGCCGTTGCCGGTGCGCGTGGAGACGAAGGCCAGTTTGCGCCCATCGGGCGACCAGCGCGGCCGGAAGTCGTTGGCCGGGTGCGCGACGAGCAGTCGCGCCTCGCCGCCATCAGCGGGCCCAACCCAGATGTCGCCGCCGGAGACGAAGGCCAGCTCGCGTCCGTCAGGCGAGGGGTCGGGCTCGGCGTAGAGCGCGGCGCGTGCGGGGGCCTGCGCGGCCGCCGCCGGCGCCGCCGGCGCCGCTTGCGCCAGAGAAAGTCCGGGCGCCGCGAGAGTAGCAGCTGCAAAGGCCACCGCGAGCACCAGTGCGTGGCGGCAGGTCCGAAGTCGATCGCGTGTCGTAGTCATGATCTCAGAGGGCGAGTGCACCAGGGATCTCGCGCAGCACCGGCGCGAGCGTTCTCCACATGTTGCGCGCCGCGAGGCGCGCGCCTTCCTCGGTGGGGTGGATGCCATCCGACTGGTTCATGGCTGGCACGCCGGCGATGCCATCAAGAAAAAACGGAATCAGCGTCACGCCCTCGTCGCGCGCGACGTTGAGGAACACGTCGTGAAAGGCGCGCGTGTAGCGTTGCCCCAGATTCGGTGGCGCCTCCATCTGCGCCAGCAGAATACGCGCGTCGGGATTCGCCGCGCGCACGGCTCGGATGATCGACTCGATGTTCGCCTTCGTGCTGTCCGGGTTGAGCCCGCGCAGTCCGTCGTTCGCGCCCGTCTCGATCACCACGGCGTCCGAGCGCTCCTGCAGCAGCCACTCGATGCGACGGAGCGCGCCGGCCGAGGTCTCGCCCGAAAGACCGGCGTTCACGACGGTCACGCGCAGGTTGTTGGCGTCGGCCATGCGCTGGAGGACGGCGGGATACGACGAATCGGGATCCAGGCCCAGCCCCGCGGTGAGACTGGTCCCCACAAACAGGACTCGCACCCGCGGTGCAACGGTTGCCTCGGCGGGCGTCGCCGTTGTTGATTCCACCGGAACCTGCGCCGTCGCGGCCGGCTTGGTGTCGGAGCCGCCGCAGGCGCCGATGGCCAGCGCGCCGACGAGCGCGCCCCACGCCATCGCCGACGTCCTCGACCCCATTCGCTGCCCCATGCTCGCTGCCCGCGGACTTACCAAGGAATACCGCAGTGGCACGTCCTCCCTGGCCGTGTTGCGTGACGTGTCCTTCGACATTCCCAGCGGCGCCTTCGTCGCCATCGTCGGTCCCTCTGGCAGCGGCAAGACAACGCTGCTCGGACTGTTGGCGGGACTGGACCTGCCGTCCCGCGGATCGGTCGAACTGGCGGGTGCCGACATCACGAGATTGGATGAAGACGCCCGGGCGAAGCTACGAGGGGAGAAAGTTGGGTTCATCTTCCAGTCGTTTCAACTCATCCCCACGCTGACGGCGCAGGAGAACGTCCAGGTTCCGCTCGAGCTACGGGGACGCGCGGATGCCGCGGAGAAGGCCACGGAGCTGCTGACCCGCGTGGGACTGGGCGATCGCCGCGACCATTTTCCCAGCCAGCTCTCCGGCGGCGAGCAGCAGCGCGTGGCGATCGCCCGCGCCTTCGCCAACGAGCCGCGCATCCTCTTCGCCGACGAACCCACGGGCAATCTCGACGGCGCCACCGGCCAGCGCATCGTGGCGCTTCTGGACCAGCTCAATCGTGAGTCGGGTGCCACGGTCGTGATCGTCACGCACGACCTCTCGCTGGCCGAGCACGCGCAGCGCGTGATCCGGCTGCGGGATGGCGAGGTGGTGGAGGACCGGGAGGGGCGCGGCGGCGCGGTGACGGAAACTGCCGCGACGCCGACCGGCGCATCGTCCGAGGCGCAGGCGTGAGCCAGCGCGCCAGCATCGGCACGCTCTTCCGCCTCGCCTGGCGCGAGAGCCGTACCGCGCGTCGTCGCCTGCTGCTCTACATGAGCAGCATCTCGCTCGGCGTGGCCGCGCTCGTGGCCATCGACTCGTTCGCCGCAAACGTGCAGTCGAGCATCAAGGAGCAGTCGCGCGCCCTGCTGGGCGGCGACATCAACCTGCGCGCACGCCAGGGCTGGACGCCGCCGCTGGACACACTGCTCGATTCGCTGCGCGGCGTCGGCGTCCCGTCGGCGAAGGTGACGAGCTTCGCGTCGATGGGCACGGCGTACCCCTCCGGCATGACGCGCCTGGCGCAGATCCGCGCGGTGGGCGACGGCTTCCCGTTCTATGGAGAGGTGCTCACGGCACCCGAGGGCGCCTGGTCGCGCCTGCAGCAGGGTCGCTACGCCGTGGTCGATCCCTCCCTGCTCATCGGCCTCGACGCCGAGGTCGGCGACACGATGAGCATCGGCTTCGCGCGTTTTGAGATCATCGCGGCGGCGACGAACATCCCGGGTGATCCAGGCATCGCCGCGACGATCGGGCCACGCGTGTTCATTCCCGAGCGGTTCGTCGGCGAGACGGGCCTGCTCACACTGGGAAGCCGCGCGGAGTACGAGACCGTGCTGCGCCTCCCGGAGGACGCGCGTCCGCCGCTGTGGGTGGCACCGCTGCGTCCGCGGCTGCAGGCGGCCAACGTGCGCATCCGGACGGTGCAGGAGAACGAGAGCGATCTGACGGACGCCATCGCACAGCTCGCCCGCTTCCTCAGCGTGGTCGGGTTGATCGCGCTGCTGCTCGGTGGCATCGGTGTCGCGTCGGGCGTGAACGCCTTCGTGCAGAAGAAGATCGACACGGTCGCCGTACTACGCTGCCTTGGTGCCTCCAGCGCCCAGGTGATGACCATCTACCTCGTGCAGGCCGCGGCGATGGGCTTTGTCGGCGCCGCCGTGGGCGTGGCGCTCGGCGTGGGCATCCAGTTCGCACTCCCACAGATGCTGGGCGACTTCCTGCCCGTGGACGTGCGCGTGAGCGTGGTGCCGAACGCGGTGCTGCTGGGGCTCGGCATCGGCGTGTGGGTCGCCGTGGTGTTCGCGCTACGGCCGCTGCTCGTGCTGCGCCGTGTCTCGCCGCTGCAGGCCATCCGCCGCGACGATGCCGCGCTCTCCGCCGAGAGCCGCCGCGACACGCTCACGCAGCTCACGAATCTCGCGCTGATCCTCAGCGTCCTCGCACTGGCCATCGACCGCGCCGAGGACTCGTTCCAGGGGATGATGTATTTCATCGGCATCGTGGCGAGCATTGCCCTGCTCTGGGTCAGCGCCTCGTTGCTGACGCGCTTGACGCGGCGCCTCGTCTCGGGCTCCTGGCCCTACGTGTTCCGCCAAGGCATCGCCAACCTGCACCGGCCGCACTCGCAGACGCAGGCGGTGGTGTTGGCGCTGGGCTTCGGCAGCTTCCTCGTCACGACGATCATCCTGGTGCAGGCCAACCTGTTGAAGGCGTTTGATCTCACGGCCGCCGCCTCGCGCGGCAACCTCGTGTTCTTCGATGTGCAGGAGGACCAGGTCGCTGATCTCTCGGCCCTGCTCCGCGAGTCGCAGCAGGAGATCGTGTCGGAAACGCCGATCGTGACGATGCGATTCGCCGGCGCGAACGGGCGCGATGCCACCGCGTGGGCCGCCTCCGTGGCGATGAACGCCCGCAGCTGGGCCATCCGCCGCGAGTACCGCTCCACGTATCGCGATAGCATCGTGCCGACGGAAACGCTGCTCGAGGGCGAGTGGTTCGGCGCGCGTGCGCTGCCGCCAGGTGTGCACGAGGTCTCGCTCGAACGTGACATCGCCGATGAACTCAAGGTGGCGATCGGCGACACGCTCGCCTGGGACGTGCAGGGCGTGACCGTGCGCGTGTTGCTGACGAGCATCCGCGAGGTGGACTGGGGCCGCTTCGAACCGAACTTCTTCGCTGTGTTCTCGCCCAGCGCCATCCAGGGCGCGCCGAAGCAGTTCGTCACCATCGCCTCGGTGGAGTCCGACACCACCGTCGGTCGCCTGCAGCGCGAGTCCGTGCGCCGCTTCCCGAACGTGTCGAGCATCGACCTGACGCTGGTGCGGCGCACGATCGATGGCATCGTGGACAAGGTGACGCTGACCGTGCGCTTCCTCGCCCTGTTCTCGCTGGCGATGGGCATCCCGGTGCTGTTCAGCGCCGTGGCCGCCACGCGTCGCGACCGACTGCGCGAGGGCGTGTTGCTCAAGACGCTCGGCGCCACGCGCACGCAGATCGGGCGCATCCTGCTGGCGGAGTACGCGGTGCTCGGGCTCCTCGGCTCACTCACGGGAATGGCCTTGGCCGTTGGTGGGGCCTGGGCCCTGGTCACGTTCGTGTTCGAGGGCACGTTCGCGATGGCGCCGTGGCCGGCGTTGGGCATCGCCGCGGCGATGACAACGCTCGCGGTGACGATTGGCCTGCTGACGGGCCGCGATGTGTTTCGCGAGACGCCGATGGCCGCGCTGCGCGAGGGCTAGGCCGCTACTCGATGCGCAGGATGGCGAGCCGCGCCGTGGCCGGCAGGCTCGCCCCACCTGGACCGCGCAGCTCGATCAGCCGCGTGTTGCCGGACACCAGCGGTTGCAGCTCGATGACGAGAAATCCTCCGGGGACCACGGCGGGCGCAGTGAGCGTGAACTCCGCCGGCGCAATCGGAGTTGGCTGCAACGGGGAGGGTCGGCCGAATCGCGTCGGCAAGTCGGCGCAGTGCCCGCTGGCCGCACAGAGACCGTCGAACACAGCCGAGAGGTTCCACGAGGGGAGCCGCAGCGTGGCGTCCCCCGGCACCGCGCCGCCGCGCAGCTCGCTGGCCATCGCCAGTGACCAACGTCCGAGCATCTCGTCCCAACCGCGGCCGGCGCGGGCCTCGAGGTTCGCCAGTCCCGTCTGCCCGCTGCGCACGAGGTCGCGCACGAAGGTCGCTTCATCGAGCGTGGCGTGGTCCATCGCCCATCGCAGCAACGACCAGGCACTGCCGTAGAAGGAGACATCGCCGCCGTCTCGCGGACCCAGAGGCGATCCCGCCGCGGGATCGACCAACAGGTCCCACAACCCTTCGAAGTGCGGCAGCATGATGCGCGGCGACCCCACACAGCCGGGATCGAGCGCGAGCGCTCCGAGTTCACACGCCAGAACGTCGTAGCCCGCGTCGGGTCCGACGGGGACCCGGAACCGCGCGTACAACTCCTCGGCGTGGCGGGCCAACGCCTCTTCCAGCCACGGTTCCTCCAGCGGCTGGCCGCGCACGATGCGCTCGGCGTACGACGTGATGTGCTTGAGCTCGTGCGCCAGCGTGCCTGGCATCTCCCAGCTCCAGCGGGCCTTGGTGCCCACGTCCATCCCTGCAGCGTCGGAGGTCGGTGCCTGCAGGTACACCATCTCGCCTTGGTTGCTGGCCTGGAACTGCGAGCGCGAGAAGAAGTCGCAGGTGACGACGGCGCCGAGCACGGCGCCGCTGCGCATCTGGTTCATCCGTGGGGTGACCACAATGACGATCTTGCCATTGGCGTCGAGGCGGGAATCCATCACCAAGGGATCGCCGAAGCGCTGGGCGATGGGGAACAGCACCGCATCCGCGGCCTGGGCCAGCGTGACGAGTTCGGCATCCATCCGGCCGGCGAGCGTCGGAGCACCGCCGCTCAGCGTCGCGGTGTCCTCGAGGATCGCAATGCGCGAGCCCTCCCAGACGAGGCGCGCGCCGATGGAGGCATAGCCGCTGCAGGGCGTTGGTGCCTCGAGATTCGGCACGCGGACCGGCACCACACTGTTCACGGCCGGCAACTGGAGTGACGGCGCCCGCGCCTCACGTGGGATCGCAACGCCGACGGCCGCCGCGGCCCGCGAAGACTCGAGCAGCGCCAGGTGCGCCGAAGCTGCTGCTGCACGACGCGAGGGCAATGCCGGAACGCCAGACGCGCGGCCGAGTGCGGCGCGCCAAGTCTGGCCTGCAGCGCGAAGCGTCGGCGCCGTATGCCCCTCCCCGCCCTTGCCAACCAAGGAGAGACCTACTGCGCCGGCCCCGAGCGCGCGCGCCGCGTGCTGCACCGTGATCAAGTACCGCCCCGCGCCGTCCACCAACTCAAGGCAGCTCGCCTCCTGCGGCGTCGTCAGCACGAGTGCCGCGCCCGGGACCAGCGACCGCTGCGGCGCGACGCGCATGCGCGCCGCCGCCGCTCCCACGCCGCCCGGCGTGCGCAACTGCACCTGCATCGGTCCGCTGGCGATGCAGTACCGTGTCGTCGCCGGCAGCAACGCCGTCACCTGCGTCGCGCTGGCCGCGGTCACCGTGGCCGGCAAGCCATCGACCAGGATCTCGTTGCCGCCCACCGTGGGCGCGAAACGTGAGCCGTACAGCGTGAAGGGCAGCCCGGGCTCGATGGTCGCGCCGCGCACCGAATCAATGATGGGCGATGTCGCGGTCACACCGACATCCACGCGCAGCGGTCGCGCTGCGACGACGCCATCCACGGTCGCGATGACCCTCGCCTTGCCGGCCGCCTTGGGCGTAACCCGGCCCTCGGCATCCACCGTCGCGATCCGCGTCGCGTCGACGCTCCAGGCAATCGGCGCACCGACCAGGACCTCGCCGTCCGCGTCGAGTGCGCGAGCGGGCACCGGGGTAGGCGCACCCGGCAGTGCCAGCCGCAGCGTATCGGCATCAAGCTCTATCCCAGCCGCCGGTGGATTCTCCAGCCGCAGTTCGATCTGCCCGAGGACGCTGCCGGCCACCGCGCGCAGGATGCCGCGTCCTGGCCGCAGCGCGACCACCTCGCCGGCCTCCGAAACCGTCAGCAAGTCCGGGGTGCTCGTGCTCCACGCGACGGGAACGTCCAGCACCGTGCCTTTGATATCGAGCACGGCCGCGAGCGCCATCATCGAGCGGCCCGGCCGCAGCACCTGCGAGGGCACGACCACCGCGACGTGCCGCACTTCCCCCTCCACGGGCGGCGTGGGCGTATCACACGCGAGGAACCCGAGGCAACTCGCGACGGAGAGGCCAAGCCAGCCTCTCCATCGAGATGGACGTACTGCGGTGGGGCGCATCGTCTTTCTAACTATACCGTTGCCGGGAATCGCGGGCGAGCGGGAGTACCCGTACCTTCCCCGAATGCGCGATGCGATGCGGACCTGGGCCGCCGGCCGATGGTGGCAGTGGCGGCTGCCGTTGCTCCTGCTCCTGCTGGTGCAGGCCACCCGCCCCCTGCGCGACTTCGACGGGCGAACCAACATTTTCTCGGGCATCACCTTCGGTGCGCACGAGTTCGGCCACCTGTTGTTCGCATTTTTCGGCGAATGGTGGACGATTGCCGGCGGCAGCATCACGCAGCTGCTGATTCCCATCGGCGCGGCCGCCGCCGTATCGCGTAGCCGCGACTGGTTTGGCGTGGCGATCTGCGGACTCTTCCTCGCCGCCTCGCTGGGCGACCTCTCCTGGTACATCGCCGACGCCCGCGCCCGCGAGCTGGACCTCGTGAGCTTCTCTCCCGATGCCTCGGGCCACGACTGGGCGTACCTGCTGCGCCACGCGGGCTGGCTGCGCTACGACCTGCGGCTTGCCAGCTTCACGCGATTCGTCGGCTGGCTGGTCACGCTGGCCTCGACGCTGCTGGCCCTGCGCCTGCTGTGGTGGATGAAGACGGAGCCAGCGCCGCGCGATTTCGAGCCAAACACGCCGCTCTGAAACGGCGCGCCTGAAGCAGCCAGCCCGAATTGACTATGCCTAGCGCGTGACGCAGCGCGGGCGCTCGGGCGGCATCCCGGCGCAGCGGATCGTCTCGTCCATCCCCTGCGCGATCGTCCCACAGGCGGTGTTCACTGCCGTCTCCAAGGCCTGTCGCTCGTCGGCACCGGAGGCCGTCGCGCAGTTCGTGCGCCCATTGAAGGTGACGCAGGCCTCGCACTCCACGCGCTGCGCGGACAGCGTCGAATAGAGCAGCAACGCGGCAAACCCAAACACCAGCGCCAGGGTGATGATCGTGCTTCGCTTCATACGGAATTGGTGGGGTTGATGCGCATCGATCCCGGCAGCGCGTCGAGCAACGGCCGCAGGTCGGTGGCGCGGTCCAGCGAGGTCACGAAGGTGAGCCCGTCGAGCGAGACGACCAGCATCCGCGAGAGCCCATACACAACGACCGTGCCGCGCTCGGCGTGCACCACGTTGCACTCGGCTTCCACGAAGTGCACCTGACCGATCGCGCCGTTGCCGTCGTCGTCGAGGTCACGGGCCCGCCGCAGCGACGCCCAGGTGCCGACGTCATCCCAGCCGAACTCGCCCTGCAGCACCAGCAGGCGTTGCGTGCGCTCGAGCAGGCCGCGCTCCAGCGACGTCGCCCGCACCATCCCGATGTAGCCGGGGATGTTGCCGGCCGCGAGCGCGTCGAGGCCATCGCGCACCTCGGGCGTGACGGCACGCAGTTCCTTGAGGATCGTCTCGGCGGCACCGACCAGGATGCCGCTGTGCCAGCGTGCGCCGTCCTCCATCATCGTCTCGGCCACGGCCTCGCTGGGCTTCTCGACGTAGCCGCGCGTCGTGGCCACGCCACCGCGCGAGAGCGGCTGGTCGGCATCAAGCGCCGGGCCGGGTAGCACGTACCCGAAACCCGTCTCTGGCCGCGAGGGCAGGACGCCCACCGAGACCAGCGCCCGTTCGCGGGCCGCGAAGCCCGCCGCACGACGCAGCGTGCGCCGGAACTCCTCGGGGAAATCGACCGCGAGGTCCGCGTGGATGGCGACGCACATCGCGCTGGGACCGGCGCGGCGCGCCAACTCCTGTGCGCCCCAGGCCAGCGCCGCCGCCGTGCCGATCGGCCGCGGTTCCACCAACACGTTCTCGTCGGGCACGTCCTTCGTGACGGAACGGATGGCCGGCGCAATGTCGCGACTGGTCAGGATCAGCACGCGCTCCGGCGGGATCGTCGGCTGCAATCGGCCGACGGTTTCCTCGATCAACGTCTGTTCGGAGACCAGGGCGAGCAGCGGCTTCGGTCGTGCAGGCGTGGACAGCGGCCAGAAGCGCGACCCGATGCCGCCCGCGAAGACCACTGCCCAGAGCGCCACATCCGTTTCCGGCTCGCCGGCGACGATGGGCTGCTCCTCGGGCAGGGTGCCGGCCCCTGAGACGGAGGGCGGCTCGCTGGACGGGAACGGATCGCGAAACGTCATTGGATGGCAAACTAGGCGGCACCACTGCCGCCTGCCACGGGCGCCCTAGCGCAGGAGCACGATGCCCAGGACGCCGACAGCAAACAGCAGCAGCATCCCTGGCACGGCAAAGCGCAGCCAGCGCCCGTAGGGGACGCCGGCCTTGAGCAGCATCGCCAACAACGCGCCGTTGGTCGGGTTGACCGCGTCCGTCGTCGCGGCGCCTGCCTGGTAGGCCATCACGGCCGCGTCGCGGCTGAAGCCGAGGAGGTCCGCCATCGGCGCCATGATGGGCATCGTCAACACGGCCTGCCCGCTGTTCGAAGGCACCGGGATGTGCAGCAGCGCCTGCACGGGCACCATCAGCACCGCGGCGGCCACCGCCGGCACCTGCTGCAGCGGCGACACAAGGCCATAGACGATGGTATCCAGCACGCGACCGTCCTCGAGCACCACGCTGATCGCGCGCGCCACGCCCACGAACAGCGCCGCCGAAAGCATCGAGTCCATCCCGGCGAGAAAGCCGCGCGTCGTGTCGTCCAGTCCCCGGCGCTGCACGAGCCCGACAGCAAAGCCGGCCACAAGGAACAGCGCCGAGAGCACGTTGATGCCCCAATCGTGTCGAAGCACGCCCCACACATAGAAGAAGATCGGCAGCGTCACGAACGACAGGGCCAGCAGGTCGCGTGCACTCGGAGGCTCCTCCGTGAACACCGCGAGGTCCGGGCGCACGTCGTCCCGCTTGAGCGAGAGTAGGGTCCAGCCGATCCACAGGGCGCTGGCGAGCACCAAGAGGGCCAACCGAACGCCAACGCCACTCATCGGACCGAGTTCGGCGTAGCGCAGGGCAATTCCCGCCGCGAAGGGATTCGTGGGCCCGAACGCCGCACCGACGCAGGCGGCGCCGACGCTCATCGACAGCGCCGTGATGGCCCCGAAGCCGAGCCCTCGGGACAGCACCACGAGCACGGGGACCATCGCGATGATCTCCTCGTGCATGTTCTCCAACGCCCCGAAGGTCGCGAAGACCAGGCTCACGGCCACGACGACGAGGCGCGGGTAGCGCGTGCGGCCGACGAGGCTGCCGACGACGCGGCGCAGCGCGCCGGTCGCGTCGAGCAGCGCATACGCCCCGCCGACGAAGAGAATGGTGATGATGACGTCCGCACCGGCGATGATGCCACGCGGCACGGCCACCAGCGCGGCGAGCAGCCCGACCGGTGCGGAAGGCACGGCGGCGAAGGTGCCGGGCACGACCAGGTTGAGGCCGGACGCCGCGTCGTGGACGCGCTGGTAGCTACCGGCGGGAAGGATCCAGGTGAGCGCTGCCGCCACCGCGACGCCGCTCAGCAAGAGGACCATGGGATGCGGCAGGCGGAGCTTCACGCGGCGAAACGGTACATCCCATCCCTGAAACGGACAAGCACAGCAGCCGATCGCCGGCCGGCCCCACGGCACTATAGTTTTGGCGTGATGCCTCACTCGTCACTCTCCGGCGCCGTTGCCTCGCAACTCTGGCGCCGCAACCGCACCCGGCTCCGGAAGCGACTCGGCCTGCCGCGTGCGGGGGCTTGGATGCGCCCCTACGAGGAGGATCTCATCCTCGACATCCTGACCATCCTGCAGCCGAAACGCTGCCTCGAGTGGGGCGGCGGCTACTCGACGCTGAACTTCCCTGACCTACTGCCTTCGGACGCCACCTGGACCTGCGTGGAGCACGACAAGGACTGGGCGGCCAACCTCGCCGGGCAGTTGCGGCGCCCGGGGGTGACCGTGCGATTCGTCCCACCGGACGTTCCCAAGTTCACGGGGGACGGCGATGCCACGAGCTTCGCGAGCTACCTCGCGGCCGCAAAAGAGGGCGCGCCGTACGACTTCATCCTGGTTGATGGCCGTGCCCGCGCCGCCTGTATCGAGGTCGCCAAGTCGCTGCTAAGTCCGGAGGGCGTTCTCGTGCTGCACGATGCCAATCGCAGCGCGTATCTCGGCGCCACACAGGGGTTTAAGCAACAAGCGCTTTTTCAGGATCGACGGGCATTTCGTGGCAATCGCGTGGCTGGCGGGGTATGGCTGGGCAGCCACGGGTGTGAGCTGGAGCAGAAACTCCCGTTGGACTTGCACCGCCGCGTGTGGGCGTTCTATCGTGGGATAGGGCGTCTCCTGGCCTAGGCGCAAGGAGCATCGATGTTCGACTACCTCACGAAGGCAAAGACGGCCGGACGGCTCTCGATGGCGCCCGGCACGCTGACGAGCCTCCTGGTGCACGCGGCACTGGTGGTGGGGTTTGTCTACGATCGCGCCCAGCGCGACAACCTCGCGGCCGAGACCTGGGAGGAGACACCCCAGGGGCTGCTCTACATCGCCCCGCCCGACGTGAACTCGGCGGCCAGCCAAGTGCAGATCACGTTTGAGTCCGGTGGTGGTGCGGAAGGTACCGCGGATCCCACGGACGCCACCGATGGCCTTGGGGCGCGGGTACGCGGTTCCGGCCCAGGCGAGAGCGCCGTGGCCAGCGCCAGTTCCGATGACGCCCCCGAGCAGATCGCGGTCCCGACGGACGATCCGTACGAGAACGCGTTCTCAAGCGTCGAGGTGGAATCGGCGGCCGAGCGCGATCCTTCGAGCGCTGCGCCGGCCTATCCGCGCGAGTTGATGCAGGCCGGCATTGAGGGCTACGCGGCGATGCGCTTCGTGGTGGATTCGATGGGTCGGGTCGACCTCTCGTCGGTGCGCGTGCTCCAGACCACGCATCCGGAGTTCGCCGCCGCCGTGAAGGCGGCGATGCCCGGCATGCGCTTCACCCCCGCCCGCCTGGGCGACCGGCCGGTGCGCCAGCTCGCGGAACAGCTGTTCGCGTTCCAGATCCAGCCGACGCCGCCGAAGGTCAGCGAATCCGGAGTACCCGCCACCGCACAGGGACCTCGTAGGCCCTAACTTGCGCGGTGAAGCCGGCATCGGCGCCCACGACGCGATACCAGCCCGGGCTGCCGTGTTCCTTGAAGAGGAAGTAGGACTGATTCGACGGTGAGAGCACGGCGTCCGGGAACCAGCCGTAGCTGCGTCCGCTGAGGTCCCACACGCGCAGCGAGGCGCGGTCCTGGTAGCGCGGGTTCGGCGTCAGGTCGTCGCCGGCGTGTGAGAAGGTCCAGTCGAGCACCGCATCCGCCGGGTTCCATCGCGCCCCGAACACGTCCTGCATGCGCGCGCTGAGGCCACGCCGCTGCGAGATGCCGTCGCGCCCGAACCAGCCTTCGATGGCGCCGCGCGACACCGCCCGCAGCGCGTCATCCACAGTCTCGCCACTACCCATTCGCCGCAGGATGAGATCGCGCAGGAAGCCCATCGCGTTGTCGAAGCCGGCCGTCAGCGTCCCGCTGGCCGGCTGCGCGCGCAGTTGGAACGACGACATCTCTGGCGTCGCGGCCGGACCGCGCCACTGGTGGTTGGCGTCGAGGGCAACGCCCGCCCGCCGACGGACGAACTCGTAGGACATCAGGTTCGCGCCGCCTTCGACCGCCCAGAAGCTGGCGCCAGCCACCGACGGCAGCTCCGGCGACTGCCGCGTGGCGTGCATGTACTGCCGCTGGTGGTGGTGCGTCATCTCGTGCGCCAGGATGCCGGCCAGGCGCAGCGCGCTCGTCTCAACGAAGGGGTACAGCTCCATCCACGAGAACACGGTGTCGCCACCAATGTCGCTGAGTCCACGGAACTGCACCGGCGTCTCGCGTTGCAGGACGATGAGATACTGGCCGGCCTGGCTCGAGCGCAGCGGCGCGTCCACGAAGGTCGCCTGCCAGAGGGCCGGCATCGCGGAGGCCACGAGGGCGTAGGCCGTGTCGAGCTGCGCGAGGAAGGCGTCGTCGTCCTCCGTAGCGTCCGTCCAGCGCGCCACCGCGGCGTAACCGTCGTAGAGCCGCACGATGCGTGCGGGCCGCGCCAGTCCGCTGGCGTCGTCCTCGAGCAGGAACTCCTCGTCGAGTGTCCAGGGCGTCGCGCGGTAGCGCGGGCGGGCGTTCAGAACGCCGTCGCCGGCCTGCGCGGGGCGCATCACGTCCTGCGCGTGTCGCGACTCGGTCCCGGCCCGAAGCTGCGCATCCGCCACTGCGTCCGGCCCGAAGGGGTCCGCCTCCGGTGCGATGGAGATGCCCAGTGGATACGGCTCAAAGCTCGGCTCCGCCCCACTGCGCGCGCCCTCGATCGAACGCACGTCGAGCCAAGCCACCACATACTCCGCCCCAGCGACCGCGGCGAACTCACAGCGCGTCTGGGTCTCGCTGGACGGTTGCGCCGCCTGCCCGACCTCGAGCGTGATGGGGCGTGATCCGCAGTAGCGAACGCCATCCGCGCGGGGCGCGAGGCCGGCATCGCGGCAGGCCAATGCGCCGGTGGCGACGGCGCCCACAAGGAGCGCGAAGACCGTGAGACGAGTTGCGCGGGGCATCGAGAGCCGTACCCGCCGACGCGGCGGTGGCGTCACCGATTACGGCTCAGCGCTTCCGGCGCTCGGCGGGCTTCGGCCGGAACGGCATCGTCAGCAGCGCAGCCACCGTGCTGTGCTCCGCCGGATCCATATGCGTGTCAATGCCGTAGACGATGTCGCGCTCAGGCCGCGACTGGAACGTGCCGAAGAGGCGGTCCCAGATCGAGAAGATGTTGCCAAAGTTCGAGTCCGTGTACGGCAGCTCGAAGTGATGGTGCACCTTGTGCATGCCCGGCGAGACGATCACCCACGAGAGCGCACGGTCCACCACCGGCGGCAGCGTGATGTTGGCGTGGTTGAATTGGCTGAGCACCACACTCATCGCCTGGTAGAGGAACACCATCCACAGCGGCGCGCCGACGATCACGACAGCCAGCGCGGTGAAGGCGAAGCGCACAACGCTTTCCCCGGGGTGGTGGCGATTCGCCGAGGTGGTGTCCACGTGCACGTCGCTGTGGTGGATGAGGTGCAGCTTCCACAGTGGCGGCGTGTGGTGCGACACGTAGTGCGCCAACCAGGCCGAGACGAGGTCGAGCACCAGCAAGCCGATCGTTGCCTGCAGCAACAGCGGCATCGCGGGCAGCCAGAACAGCAGGCCAAACTCGTGGGCGATGGTCCACTCCGAGGCCTTCAGCAGCAGGAAGGCCAGCGCGAAGTTCACGACGATTGTCGTGGCGGTGAAGAAGAAGTTCACCAGCGCGTGCGACCACTTCCGGTACTCGAAACGAAAGAGCGGCAGGGCGCTCTCCCAGATCCAGAAGAAGGCGATGCCGCCCGCGAGGATCAGCGCGCGGTGCGAGGACGGGATCGTGGCGAAGTAGTCGGCGATGGCGGTCACGGGGCCTGGGCGCGGGACCTCCAAGGGTACTGGGCGGAACGCTCGGGCGGCAACCGGTCGGGTGGCCGCGGTGCCTGCCGGCCGCGAGGGAAACGACGACGCCCCGCCGAGGATGTCGGCGGGGCGTCGAGAGATTCCGGGAGTGGGCCTGGGAGGAGTTGAACCTCCGACCTCACGCTTATCAGGCGTGCGCTCTAACCACCTGAGCTACAGGCCCGGCGAGCCTTGAAATAAATCGGGTTTGGGGGTCCCGGTCAACCGGGACGGCTCCGACTTGCCGATGTTGGTCCACGTCGTATCGTCGGGCCAGCCCCACAGCCCCGAGGCCCCTCCTGATGTTCACCAGCGCGGAACGCCGCGAGCACCGCATCCCCGACGAGCGCTACGACGAGCTGGTCCCCTCGCTGCGCTCCGCCCTCCTGTCGGCGCACTTCGGACTCCGGGAGTCGAAGGAGTCGGTGATCGTCATCGTCTCCGGCGTGGACGGTGCCGGCAAGGGCGACCTCGTGCACCAGCTGAACGAGTGGCTTGACCCACGTGGCGTGGAGACCCACGCCTTCTGGGAGCTCACCGACGAGGAGCGGGCCAGGCCCGAGATGTGGCGTTACTGGCGGGCAATGCCGGGCCGCGGGCGGGTGGGCATCCTCTTCGGCTCCTGGTACACGCGGCCGATCATCGAGCGCGTGTACAAGCAGCGCAAGCGCCGCAGCTTCGAGGCCGCGCTCGAGCGCATCCAGCGCTTCGAACGCATGCTCACGGACGGCGGCACGCGGCTGGTGAAGCTCTGGTTGCACCTCGCCAAGGCCGAGCAGAAGAAGCGGCTGGAGGAGTTGGAGGCCGCCGACCGACTGGGGCCGGACGACTGGAAGCACTTCAAGCTCTACAAGCGATTCCGCGAGGTCTCCGAGCACGCGCTGCAGCGCACGCACAGCCGGGAGGCGCCGTGGACGGTGCTCGACGCCCGCGACCGACGCTACCGGGAGGTCACGGCCGGCAAGGCGTTGCTCGCTGCACTGCAGGCCTCCCGTCCGAGGCGCAGCAGCAAGGCCGCGGCGGCGAAGACGCGAAAGGCCGCGGTGGCGTCAACCCGCGACTACACCCCCGCTGCGTCGCGACTCGACTCGCTGGACGGCGCCCGCAAACTGGCCAAGGCGACCTATGAGCGTGAGCTCGCAGACCTGCAAGGCCGCTTGAGCACGCTGGCCTGGCAGGCCCGCGAGGCCCGCCACGCGACGGTGCTCGTGTTCGAGGGATGGGACGCCGCAGGAAAGGGCAGCGCCATCCGCCGCGTCACGCAGGCCATGGACCCGCGCCTCTACCGCGTGGTCGGCATCGCCGCGCCGACGGACGAGGAGCGGCGGCAGCACTATCTCTGGCGCTTCTGGCGACACGTCCCTCGCGACGGATCGCTGGTCTTGTTCGATCGCTCGTGGTACGGCCGCGTGCTGGTCGAGCGCGTGGAAGGCTTCGCCTCCGTCCCCGAGTGGGACCGCTCCTACGGGGAGATCAACGACTTCGAGTCACAGCTCACCGGCCACGGCGCGACACTGGCCAAGTTCTGGCTGCAGGTCAGTCCCGAGGAACAGCTGCGCCGCTTCCGCGAACGTCAACGCGTGGCCTGGAAGCGCCACAAGATCACGGACGAGGATTGGCGGAACCGCGAGAAGTATCCGGCCTACCTGGAAGCCGTGGAGGAGATGCTCGCGCGCTGCTCGCCGCCATCGGCGCCGTGGACGCTCGTGGCCGCGAACGACAAGCGCCACGCGCGGATCAGCATCCTGCGGACCATCGTCGGACGGTTGGAGGAAGCGCTGAGACGCTGAAGGGGGCGCCGCGAGGCGCCCCCTTCGTATGGCATCGCTGATCGCGGCAGGCTGCCGCGGCGCGCTATTCGTCGAAACGCCCGGGATGCGGGCGGTCGTCCTCGTCCTGGTCGTCGTACTCGTCGTCCAGGTCGATCAAATCGTCGTCGAGATCGTCGTCGTCATCGTCATCGTCGTCGTCGAAATCGTCGTCATCGTCATAATCGTCGTCGCTGTCGTCCCCGTCGTCGAGGTCGTCATCGTCGTCGTCCAGATCGTCGTCCTCGTCGTCCTCGTCGAGGTCGCCGTCAAAGCCATCGAGGTCTTCTTCGTCGTCCGTCGCCTCGAGTGTCCATGGCGACATCACGCTGCCCCGCATTGTCCTGATTCTCCCGGTGAGATGCCTACGGGCCGGCTAGACGCCGGCCCGTTCCTTCTTCGCTTCGCGGTTCGTGCGCTTGCGGTCGCTCATCTTGAGCATCCGCTTGCGCAGGCGAATCGCCGACGGCGTGACCTCGATCAGCTCGTCGTCCTCGATATACTCCAGCGCACCTTCCAACGTCAACAGGCGCGGCGGCTCGAGCTGGATGGCGTCGTCCGCACTCTTGGAGCGCATGTTGGTGAGCTTCTTTTCCTTCGTCGGGTTGACGTCCATATCGCCCGGGCGTGAATTCTCGCCGACGATCATGCCCTCGTAGACCTCGTCACCCGGCTTCACGAAGAGTGTCGACCGCTCCTGCAGGTTGCCCAAGGCGAAGGCGATGATTGTACCCTGCTCCATCGACACCAGCACGCCGCGGTCGCGGCCGCCCAGCGTGCCCGCCCAAGGCCCATACTCCAGGAACCGGTGGTGCAGGATGCCCGTGCCACGCGTGTCGGTGAGGAACTCCGAGCGGTACCCGAACAATCCGCGCGCCGGAATCTTGTAGACCAGGCGCACGAGACCCTGTCCAGGGTTCTTCATTTCGATCATGGACGCCTTGCGGGGCCCCAGCTTTTCGATGACCGTGCCCATGAACTCCTCGGGCACGTCGATGGCCAGTTCCTCGTAGGGCTCGAGCTTCTCGCCCTTCTCGCCGATGTGCGTGATCACGCGCGGCCGCGAGACCTGGAACTCGAAGCCCTCGCGGCGCATGGTCTCCATCAGGATGGAGAGATGCAGTTCGCCGCGACCGGAGACGGTCCAGGTGTCCGTGGAATCCGTCTCCTCCACGCGCAGCGCCACATTGCGCTCGAGCTCACGCTCCAGCCGCTCCTTCACCTGTCGCGAGGTGACGAACTTGCCGTCCTGGCCCGCGAAGGGGGAGTTGTTGATGAGGAAGTCCACCGAGATGGTGGGCTCCTCCACCGCGATGCCTTCCAGCCGGTCCTGGTGCTCAGGATCCGTGATGGTCAGGCCGATCTCGACGTGCTCGAAGCCCGCCAGCGCGACGATCTCGCCCGCCGACGCCGAAGGCACCTCGACCTTCTCGAGTCCCTCGTAGCCGAACAGCTTGGTCACACGGCCCGGCGCGCCCTTGGTGCTGTGGTCTACCGGTAGCAGGGTCACCGTATCACCGACGTTCACCGTCCCGCGCTCGATGCGCCCGATGGCGAGGCGGCCGAGGTAGTTGGAGTGGTCGATGGTCGACACCAGCATCTGGAACGGCGCCGCGGTTTCCGTCGGCGGCTGCGGCACGTGCTTGACGATGGTCTCGAACAGCGGCTTCAAGTCCACCGCCGGCGTGTCCATCGACATGGTGGACGTACCGTCGCGTCCGGACGCGTACACCACCGGCGCGTCCAACTGCGCCTCGTTGGCCTCGAGCTCGATCAAGAGATCCAGCACTTCCTCGTGCACGCGCATCGGATCGGCGCCGGGGCGGTCGATCTTGTTGATGCACACGATGACGGTGCGGCCCAAGGCTAGTGCCTTCCGCAGCACGAAGCGCGTCTGCGGCATCGGCCCGTCAAAGGCGTCCACCACGAGCAGCACGCCGTCCACCATGCGCAGGATGCGCTCGACCTCGCCGCCGAAGTCGGCGTGGCCTGGCGTGTCGACGATGTTGAGCTTGGTCTCGCCCCAGCGGACGGACGTGTTCTTGGCGAGGATCGTGATGCCCCGCTCACGCTCGAGCGGGTTGGAGTCCATCACACGCTCGGCGACGACCTGATTGGCGCGAAAGGCCCCGGCTTGCCGGAGCATCTGGTCCACGAGGGTCGTCTTCCCGTGGTCCACGTGCGCGATGATGGCGATGTTGCGAATCTGCATAGCCCTGCAATATAGCGGAGCAAGGCTCCGCAAAGTGGGGGGGGGTCCCCCCGTTTTTCACTCATGACTTACAACTCACGACTTACCACTTCCCTCCTCCCTCCTCCCTCCTCCCTCCGCCGTCCTCCGTCCTCCGTCCTCCGTCCTATCTCCGCCCCGCCCCCGGCTTCGCCATCCCGGGCTTGGCCGCCCCAGCCGCCCCTCCCGCACCTCCCGCCGGCGCATTGGTCGGATCCCCCTCCACGAAGCTGGTATCGAAACCCTTGGCCTTGAGCTGATTCACGAAGGAGCCCTTGTCCACCGACTTCATGTAGGCCTCCTTCGGCTCCACCTGCTTGCTCTCCACCAGCTCCAGCAGCGTGTCGTTCATCGTGATCATGCCGAGCCGCTTGGACGTCTGCATCATGCTCGGGATCTGGAAGGTCTTGCCTTCGCGGATCAGGTTGGAGATCGCCGGCGTGACAAGCAGAATCTCCCGCGCCGCCACGCGCCCGCCGCCGATCTTCTTGCAGAGCACCTGCGAGACCACACCCTTGAGCGACTCCGAGAGCATCGTGCGCACCTGCTCCTGCCGGTCGGCCGGGAACTGGTCGATCAACCGGTCGATGGTGCTGGCCGCCGTGGTCGTGTGCAGCGTGCCGAACACCAGGTGTCCCGTCTCGGCCGTCTCGATGGCGATGGCGACCGTCTCCAAGTCGCGCAGCTCACCGACCAGGATGATGTCTGGGTCCTCGCGCAGCGCCGCGCGCAACGCGCTCTTGAACGAGCCCGTGTGCACCCCCACCTGCCGCTGCGTGATGATGCAGTTCTTGTTCTCGTGCACGAACTCGATCGGGTCCTCGATCGTGATCACGTGGTCCGACCGTGAGCGATTTACGAGGTCCACCAGGCCGCAGAGCGTCGTGGACTTGCCCGAGCCCGTGGGGCCCGTGACCAGCACCAATCCCTTGGTCAGGTAGCAGAGGTTCTGCACTTCCTGTGAGATGCCCAGCTGCTCGGCCGTGACGATCGTGCTGGGGATGACACGGAAGACCGCCGCCACGCCCTTGCGATCGCGCAGCACGTTCGCGCGAAAGCGCGCCAGGCCGCTGATCTCGTAGGCGAAGTCCGTGTCGTTGGTCTCGCCAAACTCCTTCGAGTTCCGCTCCGGCATAATGGCGTGCAACAGCGCCTGCATCGTCTCAGGGTCGAGCTTCGGCTGGCCCTCCACACGCTGCATCTCGCCGCTGCGCCGCAGGATCGGCGGCTCGCCCACCCGCATGTGCAGGTCGCTGGCCCCCTGCTCCACCAGCAGGCGCAGCAGCTTCTCCATCGCTTCCTTCGACGACGACGGGTCGGCTGCGGCCGTCTTCACGTTCGGCACCTGGTCCGCCGTCACCGGCGGTTCGTCCGGCACCATCACGCGGGTGAACATCCCGGTCGAGCGCTGGAACTCACCCTCCGCGTCGACCTGCACGTTCACGGAGAGCTTCTCGCCCTGCAGCATCGCGCGCACCGCGAAGACGCTGTCTTCGCTGGAGTAGCGGAACTTCGTCGGCTGCTTGGCGTCCAGCGCCTGCGCCGACGCGGCCGGGGCGATCTCCTTGAGCAAGGCGACGATCTGCGCGCCCGAGAGCGGCTTGGTCACCGGCCGTTCCTGCGAGTCGACCATCAGCACCGCAGCCGCGCCCTCGGCGAGGATCAGCTCGTCGGCGCGGTTGGAGACCATCACGGAGAGGAGGCGGTCGAGTTGCGCCATCAGGAGTGCACCGGGGTGAGGGAACTGGCGAGCGGTTCGCAGCAGGCGGCGAGCGGCTCCCCTTCAAGCTGGATGGTCGTGTGCTGGATGCCAAATCGGGCCACGGCCCCGTGCAGCTCCTCCAGCACCCGCTGGTGGTCGCCGTCGGGGGCGATGGCGTGCGCACTCATCGCCACGACACCGGAGGTCAGGGTCCACACGTGCAGGTCGTGCACGGTCTTCACGCCGCGCACATCGAGCAGGGCGCCGCGCAGCGCCTCCACATCCACGTGGGCCGGTGTGCTCTCGAGCAGCACGTCCACCGCCTCGCGCACCAGCCGCCAGGCGCCACGCACGATCAACACCGTCACGACGATTGAGGCCACGGAATCCGCCTGCAGCCAGCCGAACCAGCGCACGGCCAGCGCGGCGATGATCACGGCCACGGACCCCAACAGGTCCGACAGGACGTGCAGATAGGCACCGCGGAGGTTGAGGCTGGCGTCGGCGCTGGCGTGCAGCAGCCAAGCGCTGAGCGCATTGACGAGCAGGCCGCCGACGGCGATGCCCAGCATCAGACCACTCTCCACCGGCTCCGGGTTGGCCAACCGGCGGAAGGCCTCCCAGAGGATTCCGAAGGAGAGCACCAACAGCACCGCGCCGTTGATCAGCGCCGCGAGGATCTCCCAGCGGAGGTAGCCATAGGTGCGCTTCGGCGTGGCCGGCTGCCGGCTGAACCAGGCCACGAACAGCGAGAGGGCCAGCGCGCCGACGTCGGTGAGCATATGGCCGGCATCGGCCAGCAGGGCCACCGAGTTCGAGATCCAGCCGCCCACCACCTCGGCCACCACGAAGGCCGCCGTGATGCCGCAGGCCCAGGCCAGCCGCCGCGTGGACTGGGTGTGGACGTGCGCGTGGTGCCCGCCGTGGGCGTCGTGCCCCGCGTGGTCGTGCCCCGGCCCTTCGGCGTGGTCGTGCGAATGGCCGTGCGCGACGGCGCCCCCAATCGGGGGCTCCGGCTGGCGACTGATTTGGCAGTCGTCGTACCTTTCGGTGATGTCGCGCTTGCTAGCCATCGTCGCCCTGCTGGCCCTCAATGCCTTTTTCGTGGCGGTGGAGTTCGCCCTCGTCCGGGCGCGGCGGTCGCGCCTCGAGGCCATGGTCCGCGGTGGCGACCAGTTCGCCCGCTTCGCGCTGACCGCGACCTCCCGTCGTAATCTCACCCGAGTCCTCTCCGCTGGCCAGTTGGGGATTACGCTGGCCTCATTGGGCCTAGGCTGGGTGGCAGAGGGGGCGCTGGGCCATTTCCTCGAGGGTTGGTTCGAGGGCCTGCCGCTGCCGCTGGAGCCGGCCGTGCGCATCGGCATCGGCGCGGCGGTCGCGATCACCATCGTGACCTACCTGCACGTGGTGTTCGGCGAGCTCGCGCCGCGCGCGCTGTCGCTCAACTATCCCGAGCACTTCGCCAAGTGGCTGGCGCCGCCCATCCTCGCGTTCACCTGGGTCACCTGGCCCTTCATCTGGCTGCTCAACGGCAGCTCGAACCTCCTGCTACGCGCCTTCGGGCAGCACGAGGTGTCCGAGGAGGAGGCGCCGCACTCGCCCGAGGAGATCCGCCTGCTGGTCGAGCGGGCCTCAGAGGGCGGCGCCCTGCCCGTCTCGGACGCCGAGATTCTGGGTGGTGTCTTTCAGTTCTCCGAGAAGAACGCCCGCGAGGTGATGACGCCCCGGACCAAGATCGTGGCCATTCCGCTCGAGGCCACGCTGGACGAGGCCGTCGCCGAGGTGGTCGAAGCGGGCTTCTCGCGCTATCCAGTGTACCGCGAAACGCTCGACGACATCGTGGGGATGGTGCACAGCAAGGACCTGCTGCGCATCCTCCGGAAGCCCCCGGCGGACTTCACGCTGCAGCAGATCGTCCGCACGGTGCACGTGGTGCCCGGTTCACGCGAGGTCGAGGAAGTGCTCTCCGACTTCAAGCGCCGCAAGGAGCATCTCGCGATCGTGCTCGACGAGTTCGGCGGCACGGCCGGCATGGTCACGATGGAGGACCTGCTGGAGGAGATCGTCGGCGAGATCCTGGACGAGTACGACGACCCGCTCACGACGAGCTTCAAGACGCAGACCGCTGACGGCACGCGCGTCATTCGCGGCGACGCGAACATCGGCGAGATCAACGAAGAGCTGGGTCTGACGATTCCCGACGAGGACTACACGACCGTCGGCGGCTACGTGTTCGGGCTGTTGGGCCGGCTGCCCGTCTCGGGCGACAAGGCCACGGGGGCGGGCGCACAGTTCACGGTGTTGGAGATGGACGGCCGGCGCATCCGCGCGCTCAGCGTGCAGCCGGTGGCGCCGTCGGAGGGCTGAGCGCCAGCCGCTGGGCGATGCCTGCGGCCATCAAGAGGGCGTGACGCATCGAGCCGGCGTCCGCGCGACCCGTCCCGGCGATGTCCAGCGCCGTACCGTGATCCGGTGACGTGCGCGGGAACGGCAGCCCCAGCGTGACGTTTACCGCCTCGCCGAAGCTGGCCACCTTGATGGCCGTCATTCCCACGTCGTGGTACGGCGCAATCACTGCGTCGAACTCGCCGCGCAGGGCACGCACGAACACCGTGTCGGCGGGGAACGGACCGGCAATGCCCGCCGCGCGCGCGGCAGGTGCGAGCAGGCGCTCGTCCTCGTCGCCGAAGCGGCCGCCGTCGCCGGCGTGCGGATTCAGCGCGCAGAGCGCGAGGCGCGGCGCGGCGATGCCGAACCACGTGCGCAGTCCATCGTGAGTGAGCTGCGCGGCCCGCGTGATGGCCGCCGCGTCCAAGGCCTGCGGCACGTCGCGGAGCGGCAGATGCGTGGTAGCGAGCACGACGCGAAGGCGCGGCGAGGCCAGCATCATTGCCGTGGGCGAGCCGGTCAGCCGCTCCAGCATCTCGGTATGGCCGGGATCGTCGTAGCCAGCCGCGTGCAGCGCTGACTTGTCGATCGGCGCGGTGACGATGCCCTGCACCGCGCCTTGCTGCGCCAGTGTCACGGCACGCTCGATGGCCTTGCCGGCCAGAGCACCCGCCGCCGCCGCGCCCGCTGGGTCGCCTCGACCCAGGCCGCCATCCCAACTCCCGATCTCGTTCTGCACCGGGCAGCTCGTGCCGCCCGGCCCCACAACCACATAGTCAGCGGCGCCCGCGACCTCGGGGTCGGCGAGCGCCGCACGTACAATCTCCGGCCCGATGCCCCGCGGGTCGCCCAGCGTGACCGCGAGCCGTGGCCGTGTCACAATCGAATGTCCACGTAGTACTCGCGGCGCAGGATATCGAGCGTGCGGCGCGTGGACTTCTCCTCCTTCAGCTGTCGCCGCACGCGCTCCTGATACTCATCGAGCGTCCACTCACCGGCCGGCTTGGCCTCCATCACCTGCGCCACCGCGAACTTGCGCAGGCCCGTGCCCGGGTCCGGCAGGCCGAACACCTCGGTGAAGGCCCCCGACGGCTTGTCCCGCAGCGCCAGGCGGTACTCGACCGGCAACGAGTCGACCGGGATGCCGTCCGGGATCACCCGCTCCTCGTTCATGTCGTGGTAGCGCGCGACGAGCGTGTCGTAGGGCGTTCCCGAGCGCCAGAGCGTGAGCACCGTGTCGGCCCTGGCCTTGGCCTTTTCGCCGTCGGCCGGCTCCATCTTCGGCGTGATGAGCACGTGGCGCGAGCGCACCTCGCCCGGGCGCACCCGGTCCACGCGGATCACGTGGAAGCCATACACGGTCTCGACCACCGGCGAGATGCGCCCCGGCACCAGGGCGAAGATCATCTGCTCGAACTCGACCACGAGGTCGCCGCGCCGCTTCCAGCCCAGGTCGCCTCCAATGGAAGCGGAGCCATCGGCAGAATACGCGCGTGCCACGGAATCAAAGTCCGCACCGGCATTCAGCGCCTGGCGAAGGGAGTCCGCCAACTGCCGGGCCCGCTCGCGATTCGCCTCGCTGGGCTTCGCCGTGGTCACGATCTGGCGGAACGACACCATCGCCGGCCGGGTGCCCAGCTGCGACTTGAAGCGATCAAAGGCTTCTTGCACCTCTCGCTCGGTCACGTTCACCGGGGCGAGTCGCCCCAGCGCGCGCAGCGTGTCCAAGGCCTTGGTCTGCAACTGGTCCCGCTGCGCCTGCTCAATGCTGCGGCGGCGATACTCCTCGGGGGTGCCGAAGCCCTCGCGACGCAGGGCCTCGCGATACTCCGTCTCGGACGCGAACTGCGCCCGCACGCGCTGCACGCCCTGGTCCACCTGTGCCGACACATCCTGCTCGGGCACGGTCAACTTGTACTCGTTCGCCACGGCGATGAGGACTTCCTCATCCACCAACTGGCCGAGGATCTGGCGCGCCACCGCCATCTGGCCGGCCGAGTCGCGCGGCACCTGCAGGCCCTGCGCGCGCGCGAGGTTCACGCGCTCGAGCACCTCGCTCATCAGGATGGGCTTGCTGGCCACCACGGCCACCACGCGATCCACGTCCACAAGCCGCAGGCCGTCCTGCGCCGCCACGGGGGCGGCGAGAACGGCCAGGAGACCGGCAACAACCAGGGTGCGCAGCATCACTTACGGGTTACCCGCCGGCGGCGCGGCCGGTGCCGGCACCGGAACGGCCGAGGAGGGCTCGGCGGCGCGTGCCGTCGAGTCCGCGACCGACCGCAGACGCGTTGCCTCGGCCAAAGCCTTGTCGAGGCCTGCCGTCACCACGCGGCTCTCAAACTTGTCGCGCAGCACCAGCGCCACCTGCTCCGGCACTTCCACATACTCACCCTCGTTGCGCAGCAGGCTGCCGAGGTAGGTGTTCACGCGCTCGGCGGCAAGCTTCTCGCGCGCGGCGCGGTCCTCTCCGGCCTCGGCCAGCTGCGACGGAGCCAGCTGCAGGCCCGTCATCACGCGCATCACGCCGCCCCAGAACGCCGCGCGCACGTCCGCGGCCTCCGTCGAGTCCAGCGTGATGTTCACCGAGTCCGCCGCCTTCAGCAGCAGCTCGCTGCGCATCAGGTTCTTCACGAAGATCGGGATGATCGTGTCCGGGGCAGAGAGCACCTGGCCACGCATCTGCGACTGCGGCGGGAAGGCCGCCATCCACTGGGCCACGCGGCCGGCGGTCAGGTTGCCGCGGCGCGAGGTCGCGACCACGCTCTTGTCGCCGCGGTAGGTGTCCACGTCCTCGGCGATCGCCTTGACCAGCTTCGGCGCGCTCTCGCGCACCTGCACATTCACGTCCTTCTCCAGCGTCTCGAAGAAGGTGCTCTCGGCGCGCTGCGCCATGTTGCCGGCGTAGGCCTCGTCGAAGTCGGCCTTCACCTCGGCGTAGGTGTGCCGGCGGATGATGTGGTAGCCGTACTGCGTCTCGATGACGCCGGTGATCGCACCGGGCTGCACCGACATGATGCCCTGGTCGAACTCCGGCACCATCTGGCCGCGCGGGAACACGCCGTAGTCGCCGCCGCGGTCCTTGGAGCCCGGGTCCTGCGAACGCTGCTGGGCAAGGCGCGCGAAGTTGGCGCTGGTCACCTGCGTGGCAAGGCGCTCGGCCTCGCGACGGATGGAGTCGTTCGCCGTCGTACCGAAGCCCTCCGGCTGCTTGGCGAGCAGGATGTGCGCCGCGGCCAGGAGTCCGTCGCCGGCGTTGTAGGCCGCTTCGAACTGGGTCGAGTCCGGCTGCGGCCAGTCCTTGGAGACCATCTCGTAGTACTTGCGCGTGCGCAGCTGCGCGATCGCGGACCACATACCCATGTCGGCGAGGGCGACCGTGCCCAGCGTGTCGCCGGCGGCGCCGGCCTGGCCGAGCAACTGGTAGTTGGTCCAGATCTGGGCGATGGTGCGGGCGACGTCCGGGCGCAGCGGCACCTCGGAGTTGGCCATCAGCTGGGCCAGCTCGGAGACCGAGAGTTCCTGGTTGCCAGCACGCGCCACAACATCGACGTGCGCGGTCATCGCGTCCTTGAAGGCGCCGCACGCCCCGATGGCGAGCACGAGGGTGGCGAGCAGCGAAGTACGAAGGCGAGTCATGGGGACCTGAAGGGGGAAGAAAGCAACTACTTGGATTCGGGAACGATGCTGCGCAGTGCCCGGACGATTCCGTCCAGCAATGGGGACCCGCCGAGCCTCGTCAGTTTGAGCGAGAGCGGCTGCACCCGGCGGACGTCCACCTGGAACTGCACGTCCCGGAAGGCGGCCGCGAGCGGCTTGAGCCGCGGGACGGCGTCAGCGCGGAAATTAATGCGAGCCTCCTCTCCACGCACCAGCATGGCCTCTACCCCCAGTGGGGCCCCGAGGAGCCGGAGCTTGGCCACGGTGAGGTAGGCCTCCACCGGCGCCGGGAGGGGGCCGAAGCGGTCGCGGATCTCCGAGCGGAGCTGGTCCACGTCCTCGGCGCCCCGGGCGGCGCCCAGGCGACGGTAGAGATCCAGTTTGATGGCCTGGCTCTCGATGTAGTCGTCGGGCAGGTAGTGCGGCTGGTCCAGCGTGACGTCGGCTGGCGGGGGCGGCGGGGCGTCGTCGCCCCGCTTCATCCGGGCCACGGTCTCGTCCAGCATGCGGAGGTAAAGGTCGAAGCCCACCGTGTGCACGAAGCCCGACTGTTCAGGGCCGAGCAGGTTCCCCGCCCCGCGCATCTCCATGTCCTTGAGGGCCACGCGGTAGCCCGCTCCGAGCTCCGTGTGGTGCTCCAGCACGCGAAGCCGGCGCTCGGCGTCCTCGTCCACATGGTCGGGGACCATCAGGTAGCAGTAGGCGCGACGGTGCGAGCGGCCCACGCGGCCGCGCAGCTGGTAGAGCTGCGCCAGGCCCAGGCGGTCCGCGCGGTCCACGAACATCGTGTTCGCGTTCGGCACGTCGATGCCGCTCTCGACGATCAGCGTCGAGACCAGCACATCGATCTCGCCGGCCACGAAGCGGCGCATCACATCCTCGAGCTCGCGCTCCTTCATCTGCCCGTGGCCCACGGCCACCTTGGCGCGCGGCACGATGCGCTGGATGTGGTCGGCCACCGCGAGGATGGTCTCGATGCGGTTGTGCACGAAGAACACCTGCCCGCCGCGGTCCAGCTCGCGGTTGATGCCCTCGTCGATCAGCGCGTCGTCCCAGGGCTCGAGGAAGGTGAGCACCGGGGAGCGGTCGCGCGGCGGCGTCTGCATCAGCGTGAGGTCGCGGAGCCCGGCCAGCGACTGGTGCAAGGTGCGAGGGATCGGCGTCGCGGTGAGCGTGAGCACGTCGGTTTCCAGCCGCAGCTGCTTGAGGCGCTCCTTGTGCTTCACCCCGAAGCGGTGCTCCTCGTCCACGATGATCAGGCCCAGCTGCTTGAACACCACGTCCGCGCTGAGCAGCCGGTGCGTGCCGATCACGACATCAACCTTGCCTTCGGCAAGTTCCTTGAGCGCGGCTGCCTGCTCCTTGGCGGTCTGGAAGCGGCTCATCACGGCCACACGCACCGGGAAGTCGGCGAAGCGGTCGCCGAACGTGCGCGCGTGCTGTTCGGCGAGCACCGTGGTCGGGACGAGCACCGCGACCTGTCGTCCGCTCTGCACCGCCTTGAACGCCGCACGCACGGCGATCTCCGTCTTGCCGTAGCCGACGTCGCCGACGAGCACGCGATCCATCGGCTTCGCGCCTTCCATATCGCCCTTCACCTGCTCCGTGGCCGTCCGCTGGTCGGGCGTGTCCTCGAACAGGAACGAGCTCTCCAACTGTCTCTGCCAGGCGCCGTCGGGATGGTGCGCGGCGCGGCTGGTGATGGTGCGGCGCGCGTAGAGGTCGAGGAGCTCGGCGGTCATCTCGCGCAGCGCCGAGCGCGTCTTGTCGCGCTGGGCAGCCCAGCGCTTGGCACCGAGCTTGTGAAGCTTGGGCGGCGGGTTGTCGTCGGACTCGTCACCGGCGGCACGATAGCGCTCGATCTGGTCGAGTCGGTACAGCGGCACGTTGAGCCGGTCACCGCCCTCGTATTCGATGACCGCGACCTCGAGCTTGGCTTCGCCGTGCTCCACCGTGGTCATGCCGCGGTAGATGCCGACGCCATGCTCGAGGTGCACCACGAAGTCGCCGGGCTTGAGCGCGGTGACGTGTTCGAGGGCTGCACCGGTGGCATAGCGGCGTGCGCGACGGATGCGCCGCTCGCGACGGAAGATCTCGTGGTCCGTGAGGACGCGAAGGCCTTCGCGGCCGCGCGGCGGCAGTAGGAAGCCGCCGGCAAGCACGCCGATGGCGAGCGTGAGCAGCGCGCGCGTGTCGCCGCCGCCTCGGGCGCCTTCGAGCAACTCCTCGAGACGCTCGGCCTGCCCGCTGTTGTCGCAGAGAATCAGCGTCGGCGTGCCGTCCCGCACGATGCTGCCGAGTCGCGCCATGTCGCGCTCGACCGGCTCCGGCTTCCGCATCGGGAACACGACGGCGCGCGGATCGTCGTCCGCGGCGGCGATGATCTCCAGCCGCGGCAGCGCGCGCAGTTGTCCTTCGGCCGTCCCCGGTTCCTGGAACAGCTCCTGCCGTGGCGCGGCGTCCTCGCCGCGTCGGCGCGCCAGCTCGAGATGGTGCTGCGCCTCGCTCCAAGTGCGGTCCAGCTCCTCGCGCAACTGCGTCCCCTGCGGCAGCACCACCAGAGTGCCCGGCGGAAACAGCTCGGCGATCGTCGCGCGCGCGAACTTCACGTCGGCGTCGTCGCCGTGCACTTCCACGGGCAGGATGACCGCGCGGTCCATCGGCGCCGTGCTGCGTTGGGTGGCGATGTCGAAGCCACGGAGTTCGACGAGCTCGTCACCCCAGAACTCGAGGCGCACAGGCTCGCGCATCCCGAAGCCGTACACATCGAGGATGCCGCCGCGCACCGAGTACTGCGCCACATCCTCCACCAGCGGGACGCGCTCGAAGCCGACGTCCTCGAGATGGCCCATCAAGTCCTCGAGGCGTCGCTCGTCGCCCTTGGCCAGCTCGAGGCGTGCATCGGCCAGCGCACGCGGCAGCCGCGTACGTTCCTGCACCGCGCGCGCCGTGGTGAGCAGGATGCGGACGCTGCCCTTCGCCAACGCCTCGATGGTCTCCACGCGCTCGCCCGCGACTTCCGCGTGCGGTTCGACCTCGCCGAAGCCTTCGCGCGGCGGATACAGGGCCACGCCGTCGCTGCCAAACACCGACTGCAGGTCCGCGTGCCAGCGCTCGGCCTCGGGCAGTTGGTCCGCCACCACCACGAACAGGCGGTTCTCCTCGCGCTCGGCCAATGCCGCGACCAACACGGCATCGGCGGAGCCGACCAAGCCACCGACGGCTTGGAAGCCCGAGCTCTTGGGGAGCGTCGACGCGAGACGCGTGAATGCACTGAGCGCCGCAATGCGCTCCATCAGGATCGGCAGCGCCATCAGGCCGTCGCGCTGCTCGTGCGCGCGCGGCGCGCAATCCAGGACTCTGCGACCAGCAGGCCGAGGGCCAGCAACAGCAGCGGCGTGGCCAAGGCGCGCCGTCCGCCTGCAGAGAACGTCTCCTGTGCGAGCCGCTCCGGCAGTTCCACGATGCGGGCGGCGCCTGTACTCGCCGCCAACGAGTCCGGCGTGAGCGTCGCGAGATCGGACTCCGCCGCGTCGGGATTCACGACCAGCGCGCCGGCACGCTGCTCACCCCGGCGCCAGAAGTGCACACCCGCAGCCCACGGCGCGCGGATCGAGGCGCCGGCGCGCAGCACGCGCGTCGTGCCATCCGGCGCCTCCAGTGCATCCACGCCCGAGGGCACGGTTACGCGCTGTCCGGGCACTACCTCGGTCACGATTCCCGCCGCCGACGACAGCCGCTCGGCGATCAGCGCGTCCAACCACGGGACGAAGGCCGCGCGCACAGGAAGGTCGGTGGCGGCATCATCGGCGGGCGAGGCAATCAGGACGTACCCATTGCCGGCGACTGCCCAGGCCGCGCCGGATGTACGCGCCAAGGTGTCGGCGCGTTCCGCCGCCGCGGCCCCGGTCGCCAGCTGCAATGCGTACCAGGTGCGCGCCGACGCGCCGTCCACGCCAGCGCCGCGCAGCGGGGCGGAGCCCTGCTGTCGGGCACCGAATCGCCAGGGGATTCCGGCGCGTTCCAGCGCCCGGTTCGCATCCGCGACCCGCAGGGGGTCGCTGGGCGCGAAGAGCAGTCCCGGCCGCTGCGCGCGCTCGGCGCTGCCGACGAAGATGCCGCTGCCGCGGCGCGCGCGACCGGCATCGACCAGCGCGTCCATTGCGCCGCGCACGAAAGCGCCGCTGGCGCCGTCCACCGTCAGCGCGGGCGGCTCACCGACGTGCACGGCGAAGTGTCGCACGTCATCGAGCCGCAGTTCGTCGGGTTCGAGCTCGATTGCCCCCGCCATCCAGCCACGACCACCCGGCTGCACGCGGGCGACGATCGGGGCTGCCGGCGAGGCGGTGCCTCGGGCCATCGAGCGGCCGTCGAGCACGAGTCGCCACGATGCGGAGTCGCCGCGCAGGGTGGCACGCACCGTGCCGCGCGGATTCCAGAAGGGCGGCTCGACCTCGACACGCGCGATGGCGCGGTTCGTCGTTGTGCTGGCGGGAAGCGCAAACACCGTCGCGTCGCCCAGCGGGATGTCGCGCCACTGGCTGGCCTGGGCGTCGGTCAGCAGCACGAGCCGTCGCTCCGGCTGCTCGCTGGCGGCGAGCACTGTGCGCGCGCGATCCAAGGCTGCGGCGACATCACCGGCTCCGTCGAGAGGGCGCAGCGCATCGAGCATCCGTTGCAACTCTTCGGGCGCGCCCGTGGAGGCCTCGCCGTCCGCTGTGACCAAGGTGACCGCGTCCGCCGAGCCCGCGCTGGCGAGCACCGCGCGCGCCGCGTCGATGAGCCTCGTGAGCGCCGGTCCGTCGGCGCCCGCTGCCGCCGACGACAGCGAGTTGTCGACGACGAGCGCCACGGCCGTGGGCGGATGGCCGACGCCCGGGAAGACGCCGATCGGTCGCGCCATTGCCATTGCCACCGCGAGCACGATGGCGACGCGCAACATCATCAGCAGGAAGTTGCGAAGCCGCACCTCGCGCGCGTGCTCCTTCTCGGCGCGCAACAGGTAGCGCACGGCGGGGAACTCCACGCGCGTTCCCGTGCGGCGGCGTAGGAGATGCAGCAGCAGCGGCACGGCCGCCGCGGCGGCCATCAGCAGCGCCCAAGGCGCGAGGAAACTCACGGCAGCCGCTGGCGCTTGGCGAAGGCGCGCCGCAAGGGCACGCCGAAGGGCTGGTCCGTCTGGATCGGTTCGTAGAACGCGCCGGAGGCGGCGAACAATGCGCGCCACTCGTCCATCGCTTCAACGACCGTGGCCGCGTAGGCCTCCCGGACCTCGGCCGGCGTCGCGGCAAGCGACGCGCCCTGCTCCGGATCCACGAACAGCGCCTCACCAACGGGCATCGTGAAGTGCCGCTCCGCCGGATCGATGATGTGCAGCACGGTCACGTCGTTCCCCTGCGCGCGCAAGACACGCACGGCGGCATCCACTTCCTCGGGTTCCATTAGCAGGTCGGACACCAACACGACCATCCCGCGCCGCTTCACGAGCGTGGCCGCCTGCCGCAGCGCACCACCGGCGTCGGAGCCCAGGCCCGCGCCGGGCTCGGCGATCGCGCCGAGGATGCGCTTCCACTGGACCGTGCGTGAGGCCGGCTTCACCACGGAGCGGATCTCGTCGTCGAAGCGGATGATGCCGACCGCATCCCGCTGACGGATCAGCAACAGCGAGAACGCCGCCACGAGTTGCTCGGCGTACTTGCGCTTGGTGAGCAGGCTGTCGGCCGAGCGCCATTCCATCGAGCGCGAGACGTCGAGCACGATGGTGGCGCGGAGGTTGGTCTCCTCCTCGAACTGCTTGATCAGCCAGCGATCGGCGCGGGCCGCGACCTTCCAGTCCATGAAGCGCAGGTCATCGCCCGGCTGGTAGGGGCGATGCTCGGCGAACTCCACGGAGAATCCCTTGCGCGGCGAGCGATGCAGGCCGTTGAGCATCCCGTCGACCAGCCAACGGGAAATGACCTCGAGGCGTCCGAGCGCCGCGAGGGTCTGGGGATCCATCAGGTCGGGCCGGAGGCGGTCCGTTGGTGGTGCGGCCATCAGTCGGGAAAAACTAGTAGGTTGGGGGATGCCACGTGCATCTACGAACTTCGTCACCGTACTGCTGTTGATGGTGGCCGCCGCCTGCGGCGGTCGCGATGCGACGGTTGCCGCGGTCACTGTGGACACCCTGGCCAACGGGGCGGTCCGAACGATGAGCTCGGCCCCCACCGCACCCGGCAGCGTCACGCTCGAGCACCTGCTGGACATTCAGCCGCCGGTTGATGACTCCACCGAGCTGATGAACCCGCGCGGACTCGCCGTGGCCGACGACGGCTCGGTGCTGGTGAGCGAGTCCGGGGCGGGCCACATCAAGGTGTTCGGACCGACCGGTGGCTTTCAGCGCAGCATCGGCCGTCGCGGACAGGGGCCGAATGAGTACGAGGTCGCCTTCATTGCCGTGCGCGGCGACACACTGCTGGTGCAGGATCCTGAGGTCGCGCGACTCTCGCGGGTGCTGTGGCGCAGCGGCAGCTATCTCAACAGCGTGCGCACCGGGTGCTGCTATTGGTCCTCGTTTGGCGTCGACGCCGAGGGGCGCGCCTGGGTCCGCAGCATCTCGCAGGCCCCGGACACGACGTTCCGGCATCGCCAGGGATTCTTTCGCGTTGGCGTGACGCGCGACGTCATCGACACGGTCTTCGCCTATGAGCGCAAGGACCTGCCCGAGCAGCCGTACTGGGAAATCCGGTCCGGGAGCGACCTGCAGATGATGATGGTGATCCCCCTGCAGCCGCGCGCGTACTACGAGGTGGACCCCACGGGGACGCTGCTGACCGGATGGAGCGGCGAGTACAGCCTGCGCGAGACGACGGACGGCCGGGACACGGTCGCCATCTTTGGGCGTAGCTACACGCCAGTACCGGTCGCGAGCAACGAGAAGCAGCGGATCGTGGAAGACCGCATTGCGCGGCAGCTCGCCAATGGGCGGCAGGGCGGACCCGACGAGGCCACCTATCGCAAGGCCTTCGACGCGAGCCTCATTCCCGACCAGCAGCCGGCCTATACCAACGTCGCCGTGGACAAGATGGGCCGGCGCTGGCTGCAGGTGCCGACCGCTGACACGTCGGTCGTGCAGTTCGACGTGTTCTCGCGCGACGGACGCTGGCAGGACACGGTCAGACTCTCGCGCCGCGACTGGCCAAACGAAGGCGTCTGGGCCGCCTGGGGCCGCGACCGCGTCGCCGTACGGCTGGAGGACGAGGACGGGCGGCCGCTGATCCGGGTGTTCGCCATCCGGCAGCGCTAACCCGCCCCGTTGGAGCGGCCCCTCTGCTCCGCTAGCTTTCAAGGCTAGCCGCAGTTGGCCCCACCTCCGCTCCACCCGCCGTGACCGCGCCGTCCCTCATCCGCAACTTCTGCATCGTCGCCCACATCGACCACGGGAAATCCACCCTGGCCGATCGCCTCATCGAGGCCACGGGCATGCTGCAGAAGCGGGAAATGAAGGCCCAGGTGCTCGACACGCTGGACCTCGAGCGCGAGCGCGGCATCACGATCAAGCTCAACGCCGTCCGCATGTCCTACGACGCCAAGGACGGCGTCACCTACGAGCTCAACCTGATCGACACGCCGGGGCACGTGGACTTCACCTATGAAGTCTCGCGTTCGCTGGCCGCCTGCGAGGGCGCCATCCTCGTCGTGGACGCGTCACAGGGCATCCAGGCGCAGACGCTCTCGAATCTGTTCCTGGCGATGGACGCGGGACTCGAGATCATCCCGATCCTCAACAAGATCGACCTGCCGGGCGCCGAGCCGGAGCGGCGGCGCCAGGAAGTGGTGGACCTGATCGGCTGCGATCCCGAGGACGTGCTATTGGTGAGCGCCAAGGAAGGCCTGGGCATCCCCGAACTGCTCGAGGCCGTCGTAGCAAAGGTGCCGCCGCCGAAGGGCAACGCCAGCGGCCCACTGCGCGCGCTCATCTACGACTCGTACTACGACCGCTACCGTGGAGCCATTCCCTCCGTGCGCGTGGTGGATGGCGCCATCAAGAAGGGGATGAACATCACCTTCGGCGTGTCCGACGAGACCTACGAAGTGCTGGAGGTCGGCTACAACCAGCTGCGCCAGGTGCCCGCCAAGCAACTCACCTCGGGCGAGGTCGGCTACGTCGTGGCCAGCGTGAAGTCGGTGAAGGAGACCCGTGCCGGCGACACGATCTTCGACGCCGACAATCCCGCCAGCGAGCCGCTCCCGGGCTACCAGGCGGTCCGCTCCTTCGTGTTCGCCGGCATTTTCCCGACCGACACGCAGCAGTACGAAGACCTGCGAGACGCGCTCGAGAAGCTGCAGCTCAACGACGCCTCGTTGAACTACCTGCCGGAGACTTCGACGGCGCTGGGCTTCGGTTTCCGCTGCGGCTTCCTCGGCCTCCTGCACATGGAGATCGTCAAGGAACGCCTCGAGCGCGAGTTCGACCTCGACCTCGTCACGACGGTCCCGAGCGTGGAGTACCACGTCTTCCAGACGGACGGCGAGAAGGTGCTCGTAGAGAACCCGGCGTTGATGCCCTCGCCCAGCGTCATCGACTGGGTCGAGGAGCCCTACGTGAAGGCCCGCATCATGGTCCCCACCGACTACATCGGCCCGATCATGACGCTGGGCACCGAGCGCCGCGGCGAGTACAAGGGCATGTCGTACATCGACACCACCCGCGTGGAGATCGACTGGGAGTTCCCGCTCGGCGAGATCATCCTCGACTTCTTCGACAAGCTCAAGTCCATCAGCCGCGGTTACGCCTCGCTGGACTATGAGATGCTCGGCTACCGCCGCTCGGACCTCGTGCGGCTGGACATGCTGATCAATGGCGATCCGATCGACGCCTTCAGCGTCATCGTGCACCGCGACAAGTCGTATGAGTGGGGCCGCAAGGTCGCCGACAAGCTCAAGGACCTGATCCCGCGGCAGCTGTTCGAGGTGGCCATCCAAGCGGCGATCGGGCAGAAGGTGATCGCGCGCTCCACCGTGAAGGCCCTGCGCAAGGACGTGCTCTCCAAGTGCTACGGCGGCGACATTAGCCGCAAGCGCAAGCTCCTGGAGAAGCAGAAGGAAGGCAAGAAGCGGATGAAGCAGGTCGGCAGCGTGGAGATCCCGCAGGAAGCCTTCCTAGCGGTACTGCAGGTCGAGTAGCGCTGCAGCGTACAATCGAACGGGCGCGTCGCCACAATCCGTGGCGACGCGCCCGTCTTGCTTCCGAGATGCGGCGCCTAGCGCGCCACGACCTGCAAGGTGTAGTTCCCAGTCGCCGTGCCCAGCGTGTGCGCGCGAACGAGGATTGTCCCGCTCTCGGGAATCGCGAGGTCCAGCTGCGCGTCCGTGCCGCCGCCGGAATCGTCGTCCGTGTCGCCGGCGGTGAAGGTCGTGCCGGGCCGCGAGCCGGTCAGGAAGGCGTCGAAGTCCTCGGAGCGCAGCGTGATCCGGATGCGCTGGCCGGCCGTCCCGGAGATGGCGTACTCGTGGAAGTGCGTGCCGTCGGGCATCTCGGGGTCGTCGAGCGAGATCGCGCCCGTGATCGTCTGGCCCACCGTGATGCTGCGCGTGATGACCTTCGCCATCGGCGCGTCGACCAGCGACAGCGAGAAGGTGCCGGAGGCCGAGGCGTCCAAGGGGCGCGCGTAGATGTTGATGCGGCCGTCGGCGACGACCGCCAGCGAGGCATCCGTGCCGCCGCCGCCGTCATCGTCGGTCGCCAGTTCGATCTCCCCATCGGCGGTCACGCGGGTGACGCGGAGGAAGGTGTCGAAGGCGCCCGAGCGCATCGAGATGCGCACGCGCTCGCCCGAACCGCGATACGTGTAGAGTTGAAAGGGAATCGGCGGGTTCTCGTCCTCGAGCATCGGGCTGCCGCTGCCGATGCTGCCTTCCACCGCCTTGCCCATCGACAGCTCCGTCGCGACGACCGGCACCGGGGGCGGCGCCTCGGCCACCTCAAGGCTGTAGGAGCCGAGCCCGTCCGCCTCCAGCGACTGCGCGACGATGTAAAAGGTGCCGGCCGCCGGCGCGCGGAAGCGCAGCTTGGCGTCGGTGTCGCCACCGCTGTCGTCGTCCGTGACGAGCTTCTCGCTCATCCCCCCGACGTACTGCACCACCGAGAGGTAGGCGTCGAAATCGTCGGAGCGCATCGTGATGTCGTAGCGTCCGCCGGCCTTCACCTCGAGCCGATACGAGTGGAAGCCACCGCGGTCGTCCCAGCGGGGATCGCTGACCTGGATGACGCCGCTGGCGCGGCGGCCGAGCTCGACGGCGCGGGCGTTCGTGGGCTGGGCCGCGAGCGGCATCGCCCAGATAGCGGCCAGCGCGGCGATGAGGAACGGCGGTCGTCCGAGCCGGACGCTGCGATGCGTGTGGTACATGCCAACGCCTCCGAGTGGGGGTGGGGGCAGGCTGCCCCCGGACTCAAGCTTACCCGCCGGTGCTGCCGCCGGCCAACCCGCGCCGGATCCCCACGGAGAAGTCCGGGCGGTCCGCGAACTCCGCTGCCGCCTGGTTGATCCGGTGCGCGGCGCGCATCTGCTCGAAGGGCAGCTCGCTGTCCAGCAGGCCAATGTCGTACGCGAGTTCATCGGCGAAGGCCGGGAGCAACACCTTGTAGCTCAGCGGCACGCGCCGGGGCGCGATGTCATTGATGTGCGAGACGATGTTGGTCGTGCAGGTACTGGTCAGCGTGTTGTAGAACTCCGGATGCGCCGCCAGCGCATTGGCCCTGGTGAGCATCGCCGTGAACAGCGCGCGCATCCGTTCCGTCGTCGTGCGGACCGGATACAGGTAGACGGAGTCGCGGCGATGGTTGGCCCGCAGCCCGATGAGATCGCGCTCGTCGGCGACCACGTACGTCAGCTCGTACTGGCGCAGCAGGCCCTTGATCGGCGAGAAATGCTCGCCGCGTTCGCGGCGCAACTCGACGGATATTCCCACGAACTCGCCATCGCCGAATCCGAAGGTGACGAAGGTGTGCGCCGGCCCCGGCACACCGGAGAAGGGCTCTACCACGAACCACACGCTCTCCAGCCGCTGCAGGTCGTAGCGGCGATCCTCCCAGCGCACGTCGAAGTCGTCGACGCTGCGGTAGAGGTTGTTGCGGACGTTGGTGACGGTGACGCTGTCGCCGTGGAACTCTGCGGCCGGCAGGCGCACCATGTCCGGGGACCAGTCGCGGTCGTTGGACGGACGGACGAGCAGCACCAACGCGAGCCAGGCCACGGCGAGCACGGCCACCGTCACCAGCGCCACGCGCCCAAGGCGCCGTTCGCTGCCTCGCCGGTCGTCCGACATATCAGGTCGCTCCCAGGTACTGGTCCAGTCCCTTCTCAGCACGCGTGAGCTTCTTGGCCGCGACCTCATCGCGAATGGCGCGGTTGGCCGCAATGCCCGCGGCGTTCTTGTAGCCGCGCGGATGGTCGAGGTGCACGACCAGCGCGCGATGCCTGAACTGCCGCCCACTGATCCCGGCATTCTCGAGCCGCTCGCCGATCTCGCGGTCGAGTCCGCCCCACTGCAGGCGCTCGTCAAACCCGTTCACGGCGACGAGATCATCCATCCAGGCCGAACTGTTGTGGCCGTTGAAGGTTGCGCCCGTCGGCGTGATGGCGTCGAGCGCCGCCGCCGTCCGCGGCCCCCAGCGCAGTCGCGCGAGACGCCGGGACCAGGGCGTGCCGTTGGCCCGCAACCAGGCGTAGTCGGTGGCGCGGCCCGCCAGGATGTCATCCTTGGTGATGGCCTGACTCGTCGCCATCGGCAGCTTGAGATAGCCGCCGGAGATGAAGTGCCCACGCCGCGCGTTCGCCGCGTGTACGGCCAGCAGGTCCGAGCGCGGAATGCAATCGCCGTCGGTGAAGAAGCAGTACTCGCCCGTCGCCTTCGCTATGGCCTTGTTGAGGATCCGGCACTTTCCGAAGCCGTCGTGCGGCTGCTGCACGTGTGTGATGGGATACCGTACGGCCCGGGCCACGCGCTCAATGACGTCCAGCGTCGGTGCCGAGGATCCGTCGTCCGCGATCAGGACCTCGAAGTCACGGTACGTCTGCGCCTCGAACCCCCACAGCACCTTCTCCAACCACGCCGGCTGCTCGTAGGTGCTGAAGATGACGGAGAGCTTCACGCGGTCGCGCTGGCCGCCGCGGCGTCCTCGGCGGCCACCTCGGCGCGTTCCGCCTCGGACATCTGCCGGATGCTGAAGCCCGTGAAGCCGTAGATAGCGGCCACCAGCGGGTTCAACAGGTTGAAGAACGCGTAGGGCGCATAGGCCATCGTCGCCACACCAAGGGTCGTGGCCATGAAGGCGCCACAGGTGTTCCAGGGGACCAGCGGTGAGGTCAGCGTGCCGGCGTCCTCCAACGAACGCGAGAGATTCTCGGCCCGCAGCCCTCGGCGTCGGAACTCGGCGCGGAACATCCGGCCCGGCAGCACGATGGCGATGTACTGGTCCGAGGCCAGCACGTTCATCCCGATGCTCGTACCGAGCGTGGCGAGGATCAGCGAGCCGGTACCTCGCACCGCGCCAAGGATCGTGGCGGCGATCCGCTGCAGCATCTGCGTGGTCTCCATTACGGCGCCAAAGGACATCGCCGTGATGATGAGCCACATCGTGTTGAGCATCGACGACATCCCACCGCGCGTGAGGAGCTCGTCGAGTGCCGCGTTCCCGCTCTGCGAGACGTAGCCGTCGAACATTGCGGTCCAGGCGCCCTTGAGCAGGGCGACAGCCGTCGGCAGCTCGGCGGCTGCCGCAAAGCGCAGCACCGCCGTCTGCTGGAAGAGCACGGCGAACGCGCCGCCGGTCAGCGCGCCGATCATCAGGGCCGGCAGCGCCGGCACCTTGCGCAAGACGAGCCCGATCACCAACACGAGCGGCAGCAGCGGCAGCAGACCGACGTTGAACTGCGCCGCGATCTGCGCGCGGATGGTTGCGATCTCGGGCGCATCGGCCGCCGGGCCGCCCATCAAGCCGAGGCCCGCGAAGATCAGCACGGCCAGCACGATGCTCGGCGCCGTCGTCCAGACCATGTGCCGGATGTGCGTGAACAGGTCGCTGCCGGCCATCGCTGGCGCGAGGTTCGTGGTGTCCGAGAGCGGCGACATCTTGTCGCCGAAGTACGCGCCGGAGATGATGGCACCTGCCGCGAGACCGAGGTTCAGGCCCTGCGCCGTGGCGACACCGATGAGCGCGACACCGATCGTACCGGCGGTCGTCCACGAGCTGCCGGTGGCGAGCGCGACCACGGCACAGATGATGGCCGCGGCCGCATAGAACCAGCGCGGACTCAGGATGCCCAATCCGTAGTAGATCATCGACGGCACGGTGCCGGCGAGGATCCAGGTGCCGATGAGCGCGCCGACGACGAGGAGGATCAGCAAGGCCCCCATCGCCAGCGAGATGCCGTGGACGATGCCATCCTGCATCTCGCGCCACTGGTATCCGTTGCGCGCGCCGAGCACCGCGGCGACCATGGCGGCCAGCAGCAGCGCAATCTGATTCGGGCCAGTGGAGGATCCGTCTCCGTATAGGAATACGGAGGTCGCCAGGAGGGCGACCAGGACGACGACGGGGATGAGGGCCTGGCCGAGATTCGGCGCGCGCTTGTCGGTAGCTGGCATTGTCGCGGCGAAAGGTGTTCGCGCCCGCCGTCGGCACGCAAGCGGATGTGCGCCGCGAAGACCTGCGAGGCGTGGTAATTTCCCCCGATGCCCGCCCCCACCCCCCCGCCCCCGTCCGACCGCTACGTCATTGGCGTCGATCTCGGCGGCACTAATCTCGTCGTCGGCGCGATGTCGGCCGACGGGTCGCGCGAGTTCGGGATGCAGTCCGTGCCGACCGCCGCGAAGGAAGGCGGCGACGCCGTCGTCGCGCGGATCGTGGCGCAAGTACGCCGCGCCGAGGCGGAGGTGCTAGCCGCCACCGGAGCGAGTCGCAGCCAAATCCTCGGCGTCGGCATCGGCTCGCCCGGGCCGTTGAATCGACAGACCGGCGTGGTCCTCGAGACGCCGAACCTTGGCTGGCGCGACTTCCCGCTTCGCGACCGTGTTGCCGCGGGCGTGGGACTCAAGGCCACGCTCGACAACGACGCCAACTGCGCCACGTTGGGCGAGTGGTGGCTCGGCGCCGCCCGCGGCGCGCAGCAGGTGGTCGGGCTCACCCTGGGGACCGGCATCGGTGGAGGCCTCATTCTCGACGGCCGCCTGTACCACGGATCCAGCGACGTCGCGGGCGAGCTCGGCCACACGACCATCGACTCCACGGGGCGCCGCTGCGGTTGCGGCAACTACGGCTGCGTGGAGGCCTACGCCTCCGGACCGGCCATCGCCGAGCGTGCGCGGGAGGCCTTGGCCGGCGGCGAATCCAGCCGGCTGTTGGCGATGGTCGAAGGCGAGCTCTCGCGCATCACCGCCGCGACCCTGTTCGAGGCGGCGAGTGAGGGCGATGCGGTCGCCCGTGAGGTCGTGCGCGAGACCGCGCGCTTCCTCGGCATCGGCGTCGCGAACCTGCTCAACATCTTCAATCCTCAGGTAGTCGTGCTCGCCGGCGGCGTGACGCAGGCCGGCGATGCGCTGTTCGAGCCGCTGCGCGCGGAAGTGCGGCGCCGCGCGTTCAAGTCGGCCGTCGAGCCCTGCCGCATCGTGGCCGGCACACTGGCCCACGCCGGCGTCGTCGGCGCGGTGGCGACCTTTCTCCAGGCCGAAGGCCTGATGTGAGCAGCGCGGGCGGCGACACGCGGCGCCAGCGCCTTGGCGTCATCGGGACCTTCGTGTGGGATGTCATCCACGGCCGCGATGTGCGAGAGTCGCCCATCCAGGAGTGGGGTGGCATCACCTACGCCTTAAGCGCCGCCGACGCCGCGCTCGCGGACGACTGGGAGTTGGTGCCGCTGGTCAAGGTGGGCGAGGACCTGGCGAGCGAGGCTCGGCGATTCCTGCGCACGCTGCGCCGGCTCGCACCCGACGCGCACCCTATCGAGGTGCCGTACCGCAACAACCGCGTGGAGCTGCGCTACCACAGCGACGAACGGCGCAGCGAGGTGCTCAGCGGTGGCGTTCCAGGATGGACCTGGGCCGGATTGCAGCCGCTGCTGCGTGACATCGACGCGCTGTACATCAATCTCATAAGCGGCTTCGAGCTCGATCTCGCCACCGCGCAGCTCATCCGGCAGCACTTCAAGGGCCCCATCTACTGCGACCTGCATTCGCTGACGCTGGGGCTCGAACCCTCTGGCCTGCGCACTTGGCGGCCGCTGCCGGAGGTCGCCGCCTGGTGCGCCTGCTTTGACTACCTACAGGTAAACGAAGACGAGGTCGCGATGCTCGCCGCCGACCCGATGGCGCTGGCCGCGACGGCGCTGCACGCGGGCGTACGCACCCTGTTCGTGACCTTGGGCAAGCGTGGCGTCGTCTATTTCGAGGACGCCGGCCCGGGGCGACCGCTGCGCACCGCCTTGGTGCCGGCGACCGTCGCCCGCGTGTCGGGGCCGGGCGATCCCACGGGCTGCGGCGACGTGTGGGGTGCGACCTATTTCTCGCGCTTCGTCGCAGGTGATAGATTGTCCGAGGCTTCGCGGCGCGCCTGCGATGCCGCCGCACGGAACGTCGAACATCGCGGGGCCACCGGCCTTGCCCACCACCTCAGGGGAGAGCTGCACCCGCTGTGACCGCCGTCATCACCGTGCCCGCGTCCCTCGACGAGCAAAGCTTCGAGCAAGTGCTCGAGCAGCTGGCCCCGCTCGCCCCCGACGCCAAGGTCCTGGTCGACGCCCGTCACTGCCGCTTCGCCACCCCCTACGGCCTCACCGGCCTGCTCTGCCTCGCGCAGTCGCGCGCCGAGAAGCCGGACTTCGCACCGCCCACGGACGAAAAGGTGCAGTCGTACTGGTCCCGCTCCTCGTTCTTTCGCTACGCCGAGGAGCTGTTCACGATGCGCGGCGCGGTGATGAAGCAGCGCGTGCAGCAGGACAGCGACACGGTGCTGGAGATCACGCCCATCGCCAAGAGCGAGGACGTGCACGCCGTGGTGGAGCGCGTGAAGGACCGCGCCACGCACATCCTCACGACCAAGCTGCACCTCGAGGCGCGTTCGACGATGGGCTTCGCGCTCTCGCTGTCCGAGGCCTGCCAGAACATCGTCGAGCACGCACAACGCGGTGGTTGGGTGGCCGTGCAGGCCTACGACTGGGGCAAGCGCCGCGTCGGCCGCTGGGTGGTGCTCATCGCCGTGGCCGACGCGGGCCAGGGTTTCAAGCGTTCACTCGAGACCTCGCGCGCCCGCGCCATCGCCGGTGACCGTTGGAATGACGCCGAGGCCCTGGAGGCGGCGCTTACGCAGGGACACAGCCGGCATCCTGAGGCCGGCCGCGGCCAAGGTCTCAAGGGCATCAAGGGCTACGTCCACCGACACGACGGAAAGCTGAGCATTCGCAGCGGATCGGCGCGCATCAACCTGCTGCCCAGTTGGGACAGCACGCCGGCGCGCGAGGAGAGCCTCACGCCCTTCGTCGGTTCGCAGCTGCAGATGATCATCCCCGAGCGGGTGGCCACGCCGTGACGCACGTCGACCTCGGCTCCGTGCTGCGCGACTCCACCCAGTCGGAGTTCCGCAACCTCGTCACCCGCGACACGGGGGCGAAGGTGCGCATCGCCGTCGAGCGGCAGCTGGCTGGCCTCGCCGACGGTACGGTGATGTACCTCGACTTCTCCCACATCGGCCTCCTCGACCGCAGCTGCGCGGACGAGTTCCTGAACAAGCTGATGCTCTCGCTGACCGGCGAGCGGCCGGCGCACGACGGCTACGTGATGATCCACGGGGTAAACGACCTCCATATGGAGATCATCGAGACCGTGCTCGAGGCCCACAGCCTGGCGCTCGTCGTGCGGGTGGCGGGCGATGGCGCCGTGCGGCTGGTCGGTGCCGTGACGGACGAAGAGCGCCGCTGTTGGGATCTCGTGATGCAGCAGGGCGAAGCAGATGCCGACGTCGTGGCCGCGGAGACGGGCATTCCCTGTGAGGCCTGCGGGCGTATGCTCGACGGGCTCGCGCGTCGCCGGCTGCTCCGGCGTGAGGCGCACCGCTACCTGCCCCTCGGGTCCGCGGCGTGATCCGCGGACGGGCGTTTCAGCCCCTCCAGGTGGTGGGGTTCATCGCCAGCAAGCGCAGCGACGCCGAGCGGGGCCCGCTGGTGCGCGTGCGTCCCGACGATGCCATCAGCCGGCTCATCGAGGACGGCGAGCTCGTCTGGGTCTACGGCCCGCGCCGCCACGAGCTCGCCCCCGTGGCCTACGACGACTCGCTGCCCAAGGGCGGCGTCGTGGTGCGCGACCTCGCGGGACTTGCCGTCTCCGAAATCGTCAAGTTGGTGAAGATGGACGTCGATCACCGACCCGTACTGACCACCAACCTCGCCTGAGCGCGATGACGCCGAAGCCCAAGTCACCTTCCGTCGCCACCCTCGCCATCCACGGCGCCCGCGAGTCGCACCAGCCGGGCACGCCCGTGGTCGAGCCGCTGGTCCAGAGCGTGAATCACGTCCAGGCCTTCGGCACCACCGACAACCTCAAGTACACGCGCTACGGCAACACGCCAAACGCCGAGCGCCTGCAGAAGCGGCTGGCACTGCTTGATGGCGCCGAGGCCTCGCTGGTTCTCTCCAGCGGGATGGCGGCCACTGCCTGCGCCTTGCTCGCACTGCTGCGCCCAGGCGACCACTTGCTTTGCTCGCAGTACATCTACGGCGGTACGCATCGCCTGCTCACCGAGGAGTTCGCGCGGATGGGCATCGAGGTGCAGTTCGTGGATCCCTGGGAGCAGCGCGTCTGGCGCCGGCATCTGCGCAAGGAGACGCGCGCGATCTTCGTCGAGTCGCCGGTGAACCCCACCTGCCGCGTGCTCGACATCAAGCCGATCTCCACGGTGACGCGGAACTCGGGCGTGGCGCTGGTCGTGGACTCGACCTTTGCCAGCCCGGTGAACTTCCGACCCATCGAGCACGGCGCGGACGTCGTGATCCATTCGGCGACCAAGTATCTCAACGGGCACCACGACGTGCTGGCCGGTGTTGTCAGCGGCTCCGAGCCCTACATCGAGGAAGTGCTGCAGAAGGAGATGCTCTGGGGCCAGACACCGGATCCCTTCGCGCTGTGGCTGCTGGAGCGCGGGCTCAAGACGCTCGACGTGCGCGTGCAGCGCGCCAACGAGTCGGCGATGGCGATCGCGCAGTGGGCGGAGAAGCGCAAGGACATCACCGCCGTGCATTACCCCGGCTTGGCGTCGCACCCGGACCACGCCGTGGCCAAGTCCACGCTTGACGGTTTCGGCGGAATGCTGGCGCTGGAGCTCAAGGGCGGCGGCAAGGCGGCCGACCGCTTCCTGCGCAAGCTGAAGCTGGTCACCCACGCCCCGAGCCTCGGCGGCGTGGACACCTTGGTCAGCGAGCCGCGCTACACCTCGCACGCCAAGATGTCGTCGGCAGAACGGGCCAAGCTGGGCATCCCGGACGGCTTCCTGCGCGTCAGCGTTGGCCTCGAGGCGGTCGACGACCTGATTGCCGACCTCGAACAGGCGCTCAAGTAGCGCGATGATTCGTTTTACGAAGGTCTCCAAGCAATATGAGCGCGGCGGGCCGGCGCTCGAGCACGTGTCCTTTCACCTGCGGCGTGGTGAGTTCGCGTTCCTCACGGGACCCAGCGGTGCCGGCAAGAGCACGATCCTCAAGCTGGTCTTCGTCGAGGAGCGTCCGACCTCGGGTGAGGTGCGTGTGGATGGCCGCAGCTCCGTGGCGCTGAGCCGCGCCGACGTGCCGCGCCTACGACGGCGGCTGGGCGTGATCTTCCAGAACTTCCGCCTGCTCGAGGACCGCACGGCCGAGCAGAACGTGGCCTTCGCGCTCGAGGTGACGGGCACGCCAGCGAACGCGATTCCGCAGAAGGTGGCGCGCGCGCTCACGCAGGTGGGCCTGGCATCGAAGGCGCAGGCGATGCCGCACGAGCTCTCGGGCGGCGAGCAGCAACGCGTGGCGATTGCGCGGGCACTGGTGAACGATCCCGTCGTGCTCCTGGCCGACGAACCCACGGGCAATCTCGATGAACGCGCCTCACGCGGCATCTTCCAACTGTTGCGCGAGATCAACCAGTCGGGCACGGCCGTGCTGATGGCCACGCACGACCTCGACCTCGTGCGCACTGCGGGCTACCGCACGCTGGAAATGAACAAGGGGCGGCTGGTGTTCGATTCCGCGTCCGACGAGTCGGAGGAGGGCGAGTGAGCCTGGCCATCCGTGAGGCCATGCGGGCCTTCCAGCGCGCGCCGGTGCTGAGCGCGCTGTCGGTGACGACGATCGCCTTCTCGCTGTTCGCCTTCGGGCTCTTTGGGCTGGTCGCGCTGAACCTGCGCAACGCCCTGCAGCAGGTGGAGGACCGCGTCGAGGTGCGCGGCTTCGTCGCCGCGGGGACGCCGCCGGAGGCCACGGCCGCGCTGGTCGGCGATGTGGCCCTGTTCCCCGAAGTCGAGAGTGTCCGGCTCGTGACGGAGGCGCAGGCGCTGGAGCGCGCGCGCCGCGAGCTACGCGAGTTCGAGGACGTATTCGAGGCCGGGCTGCTGCCGGCCAGCGTCGAGGTACGGATCAAGCCAGGCATGCGTGACCCGGCCACCGTCGAGGCCGTGGCCAGGCGCCTCGAACTCTACGATTTCGTCGACGACGTACGCTACGGCCAGGAGTGGGTGGAGAATCTCTATCGGCTGCGCAATATCGCCACCGGCGCCGGCCTCGCGCTTGGCGCCACATTCGCCATCGTGGCGATGATCATCATCGGCTCGACAATTCGGATGGCGGTGCTTGCCCGAGAGCGAGAGATCGCCATCATGCGCTTGGTCGGGGCGACCGATGGATTCATCCGGGCGCCGTTTCTGATCGAAGGCCTGGTGAAGGGCCTGATGGGCGGCGTGCTCGCCTTGGTGCTGACCTGGATTGCCTTCGAAGTCTCCGGGCGCTACGTGATGCAGGTGACCTACTTCGAGCCCTCGATCGCGCTGCTCGGCGTCGCGGCCGGCGCGCTGATTGGCCTGCTGGCCAGCGCGATGTCCGTTGGGCGCCACCTGAAGAAGGTGTGATGCGGCGCCCCGCGCCCCGCTCACTCGCACTCGCGTCGATGCGGGCCGCCCTGCTGGCGATCGCGGCGGCCTGCCTCCTCCCCGCACCGATCGCGGCGCAGCGCAGCGACATCCCCCAGAACGCGAGGCAGGCCGCGGAGCGCATCCGGCAGGAGCAGCGCGAGCTTGAGCGCCTGCGCAACGAGCGCAACACGCTCGAGCGCCGGATGCAGGAACTGCAGTCCAGCGCCCGCGACGTCGCGGCGGAGCGGCAGAACCTGGAGCGCCAGGCGCTGGCCACGGCGCGGCTAGTGCGATCTCTCGACGCGCAACTCGGCACTCTCTACGAGCAGCTCAACGCCGTCAACGAAGGCTTGGTCCGCACACAGGACGAGCTCGCGGTGAAGCGCGCCACGGTGCGCCACCGCGTCAACGAGATCTACAAGCGCGGACCGCTGTACACGCTCGAGGCGCTACTCAGCGCCGAGAGCTTCGCCTCGCTGGTGGCGCGCTACAAGTACCTGCACCTCGTGGCGAAGCGTGACCATTCGCTCCTGGATCGCGTGGAGGCGCTGAACGCGCAGATTGTCGCACAGCGGGCACTGTTGGTGCGGCTGCAGGGCGACGTGGAGCAGAACCGCCGCGAGAAGGCGGACGAGGAGTCGCGGCTGCGCCGGTTGGAACTGCAACGCGGGCGCACGCTGGCCTCACTGGAGCAGCAGCAGCGGCGGGCGCGCGAGCGGCTGGACGAGATCGCCCGCGACGAAAGCCGGCTGACCAACGTCATCGCCGCGCTGGAAGAGGCGCGGCGGCGCGCGGAGGCCGCGGCGTCGGCGCGCGGTGCGACTGCACCGACCACCGGACGCGGGCTGACCACGGCCGACCTCGGACGCCTCGACTGGCCGGTCGAGGGCGACATCGTGTATCGCTTCGGCCGCGTGCGGAATCCGAACAACACGTCCTTTACCTGGAACGGGATGGGCATCGGCGCACCGATCGGCACGCCGGTGAAGGTCATCGCCGATGGCGAGGTGGTGACGGCCGAGCAGCTCGGGACCTACGGCTTCATGGTGATCGTGCAGCACGGCGCGGGCGCGTATTCGCTGTACGGCTCGCTGGCCGAGATCCGCGCGCCACGCGGCACGAAAGTGAAGAAGGGCGATATCATCGGGACCGTGGGGCAATCCGATCCCGACATACCGCCCCGCTTGCACTTCGAGATCCGGCCCGAGGGCCAGCGGCCCGTGGACCCGCTCGACTACCTGCGCCGCCAGCGCTAGCGCAGCGTCGGCGGCGGGTTCACCGTGATCGTCACCGGGAACGGCCCGAACTCCTCCTCGCCGTCCTCGATGTGGAACATCGCCACGTTCACGACGATGTCACCCGTCGCCGTGGCGGTGAGCGTGCCGGCGAACGGGCCAGTCCGCGCGAACGTGATCCCCGCGTCGGGCGTCACATTGACCTGGAACTCGTCGGCGTGGCCCACGAGCGCATCCTGCAGCGTCGCGTCGAGAAACTCGACTGTCAGGCCGGTCGTGACGCCCTGCGTCAGCGCCAACGACGCGGACGCCACGCCGGAGGAGTTGACCAGGACCGGCGCCTGGCCCGTCAAGGTGATCCGCATGGCATCGACTTCCGGGTGGTCATCGACCGTCTCCTTGCACGCCGAGGCGAAGACGGCCAGTGCCGTCATGGCGAGCATCGTGCGCAACTGCCGGGACCGAACAATGCAGCGTGTCATCGTGTGTGGCCTCAGTGATGGATGTGTACGACGTTCGTCAGAACTGCACGCGGTAGAGCAACGTCACGTTGCGCCCCGCGTCCGGGATGATGTCCTTCGTGCGCGAGAGGTGCTCCCGCACCTCCGTGTCCAACAGGTTGTCCAGTCGCAGCGTGAACGCGTGGAGGCGGTCGCCGGAGACGAAGCGCCAGCCGGCGTGCAGGTTCAGCGTCGCGTAGCCCGGCGTCTCGGTCTCGAAGTCCCCGAGCAGGGTCTGGCGCGCTGCCCAGCGGACGTGGCCACCGAATGACCAACGCGGCGTCTCGTGCCGTAGGCCCACGCGCCCGTTCAACGGCGGCATCAGCGGCAGGTAGGCGGACTCGACCACGTCCGGTGCGCCTCCGATGCCGGGAATGGTGTCGCGGTCGCCGGCAATCACTCCACGCACGTAGCTCGCCGTGGCCTCGAGCACCACGTGTTCCCGCAGCGTGATCTCGATGTCACCCTCGGCGCCCACCAGCGTCGCGTCCTCGTTGGTGTACTGGAACTTCCAGCGCTGCGCCTGGCGGCCGGGCTCGCCGGTGTTGCGGGGGAAGAGATATCCCTGCAAGCGGTTCGCGAAGGCCGCCACCTCGCCGCGGACGCGCTGGCGCTCGATGCGCGCGAAGACGTCGACGCCGTAGCCGGTCTCCTGGTCGTTGCGCGGATCGCCTACGTCATATGAGTACGCCGCCAGGTGCGGGCCGTCGGAGTAGAGCTCGTTGAAGTCCGGCGTGCGGTAGGAGCGGCTCAGGCTGGCCCCGACGCGAACGCCATTCTCGAGCGCGTACAATGCGCCGACGGACGCCGAGACCGCACCGAAGTCGCGCGGAAGCGTGGGCAGCGTATCGCTGCCGACCACGATCTCGCGTCGCACCAACGGGATGAATCGCGCGAAGTCGTAGCGCAGCCCCGCCTGCGCACGCAGCGGACCCGTGCCGAACTCCTCGATTGCGAAGGCGGCAAGCGTCCAGTCCACCGTCGGCGTGGCCCGGATCGGGCCGCTCGGCGTGATGTCGCGGTACTGCGCACGCAGGCCGATGGCACCACCCGCGCCCCCCGCGATGCCCGAGTGCCGCGCCACAAGCTCACCGACGGTCATCAGCTGCTGAAAGCGCGTGCCGACCGCGCCGGACTTCGCGAGCTCCTGGTGCCGGTAGTCCGAGAAGGACAGGTTGAGCCGCACGTTCTCGAAGGCGCCATCCACCGGGTGCCACTCAGTCTCGCTGCGGAGCATGTGCCGCTGCATCGCGATGTCCACGCCGCCGTCGTGCGCGCCGACGAAACCGCCGGGGAGCCCGTAGTCGTTGGCGAAGTAGCGATACGACAGGCCCGTGTGCCCCCATCCATTCACCTTCGAGACACCGATGGATGCGCCGCTGGCCCCGACCTGGGTGTTCTCCAGCCGGCCAATCGGCGTCCGCAGGTCACCAGAGCGGCGCAAGCTGCCTTCAGTGCGCACGGAGAACCCAGCCAGCGGAAACTCGGCGAAGGCGCCGATCGACGCGCCATCGTTGACTGAACTCGCCTGCGTGCTGAGCGCGCCGTGCCGGTGCTCGAAGCGTACGGTGGGGATCTCCTGGCGAATGACGTTCACCACGCCGCCCAGCGCGCTCGATCCATACAACAGGGACATCGGCCCGCGCACGACCTCGACCTTCTGCGCCGTGACCGGATCGATGGCCACCGCGTGATCGTTCGAGCTATTGGAGAGGTCTCCGCTGCGCATGCCGTCCTCGAGGATCAGCACGCGGTCGCCGCCGAGCCCGCGAACGACCGGCCGCGCGGTGGCTGGACCCATCGAGACCATCGACACGCCCGGGGTGCCGGCGACAGTGGAGCCGAGCGTGCCGTCGAGTCGGACGTCCAGCTTGGCGTCACTCAGGACGTTGCTGCTGCTGATGGCGTCGGCGGCCCCCCGCTCCGCCACCTGTCCGGTCACGACGGTGGCGGCGAGCTGCAATGGGGACGCTCGCATCGCCAATGACACGGAATCCATCCCGGCGCTGACGATGAGCTCCCGCGTCAGCGACTCGTAGCCAATGCGCTGCACGGTGACTTGGTAGCGACCCGGCGCGACGAGGCCGAAGGAGAAGCTGCCGTCCTCGTGGGTTCGAACCTCGCGATGCAGGTCCACGAGCCGGACGATTGCCGCAGGCAAGGGTTCGCCGGTGGCCACGGCCGTGACGCGCCCGCGGACGGTGACGGATTGGGCCTGCAGTGGTATGGAAGCGATGGCCAGCGCGGCCGTGAGGGCCAGGCGCGAGGCCAGGACTGCTCGGGACATTGTCAGTACGGTTGTATGGCGGGCGCTCGAGCGCTCCAGAAGGGAGCGCGAGCAAGACCAATCAGGGCCGCCGCAACCGCGGCGGCATCAGCCCTGAGGTGGCGCCCGAGATCCGTGTTCGGCGGCGCGCGTTGCGGCGACGGCCACCACGACCGGTGCCTGCGGCGTCTGCGCACGGCGCAGTACCGGTGCCGTCGCGCCAAGATCCTTCGCGACCAGGAGCCGTGCGATGGCCTGCAACTGACACAGGCCACAGTCGTCGGCCAGGTGCGCCTGCGGGCAACCCGGGTCCTGCGCGTCCTCGATATGGAGGGCGACCTCCGAGGCGTGCTCCAACTGCGCATCCAGCACCGGTGCGGCCACCAGCACGAACAGCTGCAGCAGCATGGCCAGGGCACCGACCGCACGAATCCCCGTACGCGGGGAAACGCGCTGGGGCGAACGGGCGGTCTGCAGTCGGCGAGTAGGAGTCACGGCAACGAATATGTATGCGGGGTCGGCCCGCCCCTCAACCCCTCCCGTAGGCAACGGGTTCCCTGCCAACGGCTTAGGCGGTCCTGCCAGCCCCCATCCGGACCGCTGACCCGCTAGATTTCGAGGGATGAAGCGAGAGGACGCCCTCGAGTACCACGCCCGCGGCCGCCCAGGCAAGATCGCGGTCGTACCCACCAAGCCGCTGGCCAACCAACGCGACCTCGCGTTGGCCTATTCGCCCGGCGTGGCCGAGCCCTGCCTTGAGATCAAGGCCAATCCCGAGGACGCCTACAAGTACACGGCCAAGGGCAACCTTGTCGCCGTGGTGACGAATGGCACCGCCGTGCTCGGCCTCGGCAATATCGGGGCGCTGGCCGGCAAGCCCGTGATGGAAGGCAAGGGCAACCTCTTCAAGCAGTTCGCGGACCTCGACGTGTTCGACCTTGAGGTCGGCTCCGAGGTCCCCGACGACGTCGTCAAGTTCTGCCAGCTCCTCGAGCCCAGTGTCGGCGGCATCAACCTTGAGGACATCAAGGCGCCGGACTGCTTCTACATCGAGGAGACGCTCCGCAAGACGCTGAACATCCCGGTCTTCCACGACGACCAGCACGGCACGGCCATCATCTCGGGCGCCGCGCTGCTCAACGCGCTGGAGATCACGGGCAAGGACATTGCCGCGGTGCGCGTGGTCTTCTCGGGCGCCGGTGCGGCCGCCATCTCCACGGCCGAGCACTATGTACGGCTGGGCGTCCAGCGCGAGCACATCACGATGTGCGACCGCCACGGCGTGATCTATGCCGGCCGCAAGGACGACATGGACCCGTACAAGGAGCGCTTCGCCCACAAGACGAAGCAGCGCACGATCGCCGAGGCGCTGAAGGGCGCCGACGTGTTCGTGGGCCTGTCGGTGGCGGGTGCCGTCTCTGGCGAGATGATCGCCGGGATGGCCGAGCGCCCCATCATCTTCTCGCTGGCGAACCCGGTCCCGGAAATCCTGCCGGACGAGGTCCGGGCCGTGCGCGACGATGCCATCATCGCCACCGGCCGCTCCGACTATCCGAACCAGGTCAACAACGTCCTTGGCTTCCCGTTCATCTTCCGCGGCGCGCTGGACGCCCGCGCGACGACGATCAACGAGGAAATGAAGATGGCGGCCACGCGGGCGCTGGCGTCGCTGGCCAAGGAAGACGTGCCGGAGAGCGTGAGCGCGCTCTACGGCCTCACAAACGTGAAGTTCGGCCCCGAGTACCTGATCCCCTTCCCCTTCGACCCGCGCGTGCTGCTGCGCGTGGCGCCGGCGGTGGCCTGGGCGGCCGTGGCGAGCGGCGTGGCGCGCGAGTTCATCGAGCTCGAGACCTACCGCGACCAGCTGGAGTCGCGGCTCGGCCGCGCCCGCGGCGTGATGCGTGGCTTGGCCGCGCGGGCCAGCAACGCGCCCAAGCGCGTGGTGCTGCCCGAGGGTGAGGATCCCAAGATCATCCGCGCCGCGCAGCAGATGGCCGACGAGGGAATCGCACACCCAATCTTGCTCGGCCGCCGCGACCGCATCCGGGCCACTGCCGAGGAGCTGGGCATCGCGCTCGACGACATCGCGGTCGAGGAGCCGGCGAGCAGCGGGCATCGCGACCGCTATGCGCAGTTCCTCTGGCAGCGCCGGCAGCGCAAGGGCATGTCCCTGGTGGAAGCCAACCAGCGCATCGCCCGCGCCACGACCTTCGGCTGCGTGATGGTCGCGCTCGGCGATGCCGACGCGGTGCTCGGCGGCCTCGGCAAGCACTATCCCGAGACGATCAAGCCGGCGCTCGAGGTAATTGGCGCCGACCGTCGCCACGGCCTGGTCAGCGGCCTCTACATGCTGGTGTTCGAGAAGCACATCGTGTTCTTCGGCGATACCACCGTGAACATCACGCCGAGCGCGGAGCAGCTGGCGCAGATCGGCTGGTCGGCGGCGGCCGTGGCCCGGACGTTTGGCATCGCGCCGCGCGTGGCGATGCTGTCCTTCTCGAACTTCGGCAGCGTGCGGCACGCCGAGGCGCAGAAGGTCGCCGACGCCGTGCGGATGCTGCGCGAGCGCGACCCCAGCATCGTGGTGGACGGCGAGATGCAGGCCGATACGGCGTTCAGCCCCGAGGTCTTGGCCTCGCGCTATCCGTTTTCGGCGCTCAAGGACGCCGCGAGCGTGTTGATCTTCCCGAACCTCAGCTCGGGCAACATCGCGTACAAGTTGCTCACCCAGCTGGGTGGGGCCACGGCCATCGGCCCCATCCTCGTCGGCATGCAGCACCCCGTGCATATCCTGGAGCAGAACGCCGACGTCCAGGAAATCGTGAACATGGCCGCCGTCGCCGTCATTGATGCCCAGACGCGCGTGCGCGGCGCAGACTCCTAACTCGATCCAATTCCCGCAATGTCCTCTACGACCGCCGCGCCCGTGCGCGAAAGCAGCACTGGACTCGACGCCCAGGGCCTGACGCCCAAGGGCACGCTCCACTGGAACCTCGAGGCGCCCGACCTCGTGCAGGCCGCGATCCAGCGCCGCGAGGGCGAGCTCGCCCACATGGGGCCCTTTGTCGCCGTGACGAAGCCGCACACGGGCCGCTCGCCGAACGACAAGTTCGTGGTGCGCGAGCCCGCCTGCGAGAACGACGTGGACTGGGGCAAGGTGAACCAGCCGATCAGCGAGGCGCACTTCGAGGCGCTGCTGGCCGACGTGCGTGGCTACCTGAACGGACTCGACGACCTGTTCATCGAGGACCTCTACTGCGGCGCCGACACGGCGTACCGTCTCTCCTGCCGCTACGTCACGCCGAACGCCTGGCACGCGAACTTCGTGCGGAACATGTTCATCCGCCCGGACGTCAGCGAGCTCGCGAGCTTCGCGCCGAACTTCAGCATCCTGCACGCGCCGGAGTTCCAGGCGGACCCCGCCAAGCACGGCACGCGCACCGGCACGTTTATCGTGCTCTCGCTGAGCAAGCGGATGATCCTCATCGGCGGCACGCGCTACGCCGGCGAGCTCAAGAAGTCGATGTTCACGGTGATGAACTACCTGCTGCCCAAGCAGGGCGTGCTATCGATGCACTGCTCGGCCAATATCGGCACGGACGGCGACACGGCGCTGTTCTTCGGCCTCTCCGGCACCGGCAAGACCACGCTGTCCGCGGACCCCGAGCGCGGGCTGATCGGCGACGACGAGCACGGCTGGAGCGAGCACGGCGTGTTCAACTTCGAGGGTGGCTGCTACGCCAAGGTCATCAACCTCTCGCGCGAGCAGGAGCCCGACATCTTCGCCACGACGGAGATGTTCGGCACCATCCTCGAGAACGTGGTGCTGGAGCCGGGCAGCAAGAAGGTGGACTTCGCCTCGCAGGCCATCACCGAGAACACCCGCGCCTCGTACCCGCTGCACTACATCCGGAACCACGTGCCCAGCGGCCGCGGCAACCACCCGCAGCACGTGGTGTTCCTCACGGCCGACGCCTTCGGCGTGCTGCCGCCGATCGCCAAGCTCACCGCCGAGCAGGCGATGTACTACTTCCTCTCGGGCTACACGGCCAAGCTGGCCGGCACCGAGCGCGGCGTGACGGAGCCGCAGGCGACGTTCTCGGCCTGCTTCGGCGCCGTATTCCTCGTCTGGCACCCGACCAAGTACGCCGAGATGCTGGGCGAGCTGCTGCGCAAGCACAACTCGCAGGTCTGGCTGGTGAACACCGGCTGGAGCGGTGGTCCGTATGGCGTCGGCTCGCGGATGAAGCTGCCCTACACGCGTGCGATGGTGCGCGCGGCGCTGGCGGGCAAGCTCGACCACGTGGGGACGGTGACGGATCCCATCTTCGGCCTGCACCTGCCGGTGCACATCGACGGCGTGCCGAACGACGTGCTCAACCCCCGCAACACCTGGAAGGACTCCAAGGCCTACGACGAGCAGGCCAAGAAGCTGGCCGGCATGTTCCGCGAGAACATCAAGAAGTTCGGGGCGGCGGTGTCGGCGGATATTCTCGGCGCGGGGCCGCAGGGGTGAGTTGAACCTCTGACGAAGGACGGAGGACGAAGGGGGCGAGGCCGTACGGCCTCGCCTTTTTCGTGCCGCGGGCGTGGATTCGAGTGCGCGAAAGCACACGCGCGCACGTAGTATTCTTCCGTCCTCCGTCCTCCGTCTTCCGTCCGTAGCAAGATGCCGACCCTGCGCGACCCTTTGTGGAACAACATCCGCATCGAGGGCCCGTACCTGCGGCTGCTCGACGCGGCGCCGTTCCAGCGGCTGCGCTACGTGCGGCAGCTGGGGCTCGCGCACCTCGTGTATCCGGGGGCCACGCATTCGCGGTTCGAGCACGCGCTGGGGGCGTATCATCTGGCGCGCGAGACGGTGCGGGTGCTGCGGGACGCCGACGGCGCTGGCGGCGGCCCCTTTGACGACGCCGAGGGCCGTATCGTCGTGGCCGCGGCGCTGCTGCACGATATCGGGCACTACCCGTTCTCGCACGCGCTCGAGGAACTCGGCATCCCGCACCACGAGGCCGTGGCCGAGCCGCTGTTGCACGAGGGTGAGATCGGGCGGATCCTGCGTGAGGAGTTCGCGCCGGATGCGCCGGCGCAGGTCTATGCGCTGATCCGCGGCGCCAGCGACTCCCCGCTGCAGGGCCTGATCTCCGGCAGTATCGACCTCGACAAGATCGACTACCTCAAGCGCGACGCGATGATGTGCGGCGTCGCCTACGGCGAAATCGACGTGGACCGCCTGCGCCACGCCTTGGTGCTGGTGGAGGACCCGAGCAGCGGTCGCGTCTCCGTGGGCATGCGTGAGAAGGGGCTCTCGGCCCTCGAGTCGTTGCTCTTCGCGAAGTACCAGATGTACCGCAACGTGTACTGGCACCACGCGGTGCGCAGCGCGACGGCGATGTACAAGCGGATGGTCGAGGACGCGCTCGCCGAGGGCACCCTGCGCGTCGAGTCCCTCGCGCGCTTCACCGACGAAGGCTTGCTGCACGCCCTGGAGTCCGGCCCGGCGCGCACGCTGTTGGCCGCGATGCGCGAGCGCCGACTCTACAAGCGCGCGCTGGAGGTGCCGGCGGTCGAACTCGCGCAGGAGCGGCTCGACTGGCTCTCGGACGACCGCGCCCGCACGCGCCGCGCCGAGGATGCCTTGGCGCGCACGGCTGGCCTCGCGCCGGGCGAACTCCTGCTCGACTTCCCGCGCAAGGAGCGGATGCTGGGCCTGGACCTCCCGCTGCTGGCCCGTGACGGCTCGGTGCGCCACCTGACGGACCAGGGCATCGTCGGGACGATCAACCTGCCGATCCTCGGCGAGGAGCTCTATCAGAGCGCGCGTTGGCTGCGGGTGTTCACCGCTCGGCGGATTGAGCTGTCCCGTGATGTCGTGCTCGGCGCGCTGATCAACAGCAACTGATGGCCACAGAGGCACAGAGACACAGAGGACGGCAACCGAATGATTGAGGGGGCTCTCGGTGCAAGAATCTGCCCGAGAGCCCCCTTTCAATTAATCGCCGTTCTCTGTGCCTCTGTGGCAAAGCAGTTACTCAGCACACAAGAGTCAGTGCGACTCCTGCTTCGACTTCCCATGCGCCTCGGCCAGCAATCGCCCGATGCCGCGATAGAACTTTGCGTCGGCACCGCGGCCCTCCTCGGCCATCGAGAGGGCGCAGCGTTCCAGGGCGTAGAGGATGTTGCCGAGGTAGAGCTCGGCGAGGCCGGCGACCGACTCAGGCTGCGCGCTGTCGCCAGCGGCCGCCTGGGGCTGCTCCGCGTCAGGCATTGAGTTCGACGACCTGGATCACGATCGACGTGATGTTGTCGAGCCCGCCGCGCCCGTTGGCCTCGGCGATCAGCGAGTCGACGATGCGGCCGGGACCCGTCCGCGCGAGCAGCAGCTGCTGCAGGCGGCGGTCATCCACCATGCCCGTCAGGCCGTCGGAGGCGAGCAGGAAGACGTCGCCGACCTTGACCTCGCCCGTGTAGATGTCCGCCTCGACTTCCTCGCTGGCGCCCACGCAGCGCGTGATCACGTTGCTGTAGGGGTGGTAGCGGGCCTGTTCCGGCGTCAGCAGGCCGGCATCCACCTGCTCCTGCACGTAGGAGTGGTCCTTCGTGATCTGGGTCAGCGCCCCATCGCGCAGCAGGTACACGCGCGAGTCGCCGATCTGGCCGATGAGGTAGCCGTGGTCGCAGAGGACCATCACCGAGGCCGTGGTGCCCATCCCCTGCTTGTCCGTCTCGGCCAGCATCCGCTCGAAGATGGCGCGGTTCGCGTCCTGCATCGCCTTACGCACGAGGTCGGCAGAGCCGGCATCCTTCACGCAATTGAGGGCGAGCAGGTGCCGCGAGATGATCTGCACCGCCATCTCGCTGGCGACCTCGCCGGCGGCGTGGCCGCCCATACCGTCGGCCACCACGAACACGCCGCGCTTCTCGTCCGCCTCGGCGAAGAAGTTGTCCTCGTTGCCGGCACGGATCATCCCGACGTCGGAACTGGCGCCAACCGCTATCTGCATTCGTTCACCGGAGGGTGGTGAGAAGGAGCGCGAGGAGACCGACGCCACTCCCCACCAGCGTAACGAAGATCGCGATCACCGCACCACAGCCCGACTTCTTCGGTTCCGGCGCTGGCGTCGCAGGCTGCTTCGCGAGGGCTGGAGTCTTGGCAGGCTGCTGGCTGCGGCGCAGGGACTCGATGTCCACTGCCGCGATCGCACGGGTCGAACCGCCCGCTGCGGGATCCACCGCAGCCGGCCGGAAGGTCATCTTGATGCCGCCGAATCGCAGGTCGGGGGCGCCCTCGAGGCGCTGTTCCCCGGTGACGCGGCGTCCACCGACGTAGGTGCCGTTGGTGGACCCCTGGTCCACCACCCACCAGCCATCGGCGCGTTTCTGCAGCTTCGCGTGCGAGTCAGAGACGGACTCGTCGCGAATGGCGATGTCGTTATGCTCGCCGCGGCCGATGTTCGTGAGCGCGGCGTGGAGATCGAACTTCACGCCCTTGAGCGGGCCTTCGTTGCGGATCTCGAGCGAGGCCAGCGGTTGCCGCGGGGCGCGCGAGGGTCCTGACGAGGGCTCGGGAGCGCTGGACGGCTCGGCGGCGGCGACGGGCTGCGGCGCCGGAGGTGCCGGCGGAGCCGCAGGTGGGGCTGGCGCTGCAGCAGCGGGAGCCGGTGGCGCAGCCGGGGCAGCCGCGGGCGGCGCCGATGCAGGAGTCGCCGCCGCGGGCGTGACGGCGGGCGCGGGCGGTGCAACTGGGGGAGGTGACGGGGGAGCGGGCTTCGCGGGGGCAGGAACCGCCTCGACCGTCGCTGCGGCAGCAGCAGCGGCCGCCGCCGTGCTCGCCGCGGCATCAGCGGCCGGCGCGGCACTCGGAGCCGCCTTCGCCACGTCCGCGTAGAAGCGGAACTCCTCGTTGCCCATCTTGATGACATCGCCACGACCGAGCAGCTGGCTGCCCTGCACCCGCGCGCCGTTCACCCAGATGCCGTTCGTGCTGGCATCCGTGAGCACGTATCCGTTCGCAGCGGGCGCGAGGGTCGCGTGCTTGCGGGACACTTCACCCCCGGAGAGCACGATGTCGTTGCCAACCTCGCGCCCGAAGCTGATGCCCGCGTCGGCCACGGTGTACTCGCGGCCGTCCACCAACGACACAAGCCGCCCACCGGTGGCGGTGGTCGGCTTCTTGGGCGCCGCGGACGGCTTGCCGGCCGCGACCATCGCCGCAACGTCGGCGGCGTTCACGAACATCGTGCTGCCGACCTTCTGGTCGTCGGCCAGCCGTAGTTCGAAGCCGTCGAGTTCGACGCGGTCACCGTGCAGCAGCGGGCTCGGCTCGTTCCCCAGCTGCACGCCGTTGACCAGCACCACGGACGCCTCGCCGCCGCGCCGGATCACGACGCCCTTGGGGCCCACCGACACCACGGCCCGCGACGCGCCGCCGTCACCCGGTAAGCGCACGTCGGCGCCTTCAAAGGCGCCGACGGTCGCATCCCCATCCGGGAGCGGGAATTGCTGGTCGTTGAGCTGCAAATAGGGCATTCCGAGGGGAAACTACCGGGCGTCTGGGGGGTCGGCAAGGCGACTGTCACGCTGTCACGACATTCGTGCGGAGACCCTCTTGCGCGAACCACCGCGCGCGTACAGGGCGCCGGCGGCCGCCGCGAACCACATACCACAACTATCGGTTCATCCCGTAGTTTCCTTGCGACGCCGACCCGACCCGAGCCGCCGTTCGTGACGCCACCGCCTGACCCCGTGTATCGCCCTGGGCGCGCGCCTGGGATGAAGTACCGCATCGTCGTCCGCGGCGCGCGCCAGCACAATCTGCGTGACGTCTCGGTCGAGTTCCCCCGCCGGGCCATCACCGTCGTGACCGGGCCCTCGGGCTCGGGGAAGTCCTCGCTGGCCTTCGACACCATTTACGCCGAGGGCCAACGGCGCTACGTGGAGTCGCTCTCGGCCTACGCGCGGCAGTTCCTCGAACGGATGCCCAAGCCGGACGTGGACAGCATCGACGGGCTGTCGCCAAGCGTGGCGATCGAGCAGAAGAATCCGACGCGGACATCGCGGTCCACGGTGGGCACGGCGACGGAGATCCACGACTACCTGCGGCTGCTGTGGGCGCGCGTGGGGCGTACCGAGTGTCCCGTCTGCGGGCGCGTGCTCAAGCCCGACTCCGCGGAGTCGGCGACGGATGCGGTGCTGCGCCTGGCCGTGGGCACGAGGATCTACGTCGCATTTCCCTTTGCGCGCTCGAGCAAGCTGACCCACGCCCGGATCATCGAGCACCTGCGCGCGAAGGGCTTCGTACGCGTGATGGCCGACGGCGCGGTGCTCCATCTCGACGAGATCACGGGGACGAAGCCGAATCTCGCCAAGGTGAAGTCGCTGTCGATTGTAGCCGATCGACTCGCCGTGGCTGCGGAGGCGCGCACACGGCTCAGCGACGCACTCGAGACCGCCTTCCGCGAGGGCGATGGCGACGCGTTCGTTCTTCCGCTCGGCGCCGATGCCGCGCCAGACGAGGCAGCCGCGCTGCGCTTCACCACTGCCTTCCGCTGCCCCGACGACGGCCACGTCGCACCGGCGCCCACGCCGCAACTGTTCTCGTTCAACAACCCGCGCGGCGCCTGCGAGACCTGCAACGGTTTCGGCGCCACGCTGGAGTACGACGAGCAGTTGATCGTCCCCTACGCCGAACGTTCGCTGCGCGAGGGCGCGCTGGATCCGTGGACCAAGCCGCGCTACGAAAACAAGCGGCGCGCGCTCTCGGAGTTCGCCAAGAAGGAAGGCATCCCCACCGACGTGGCGTGGCGCGACCTCTCCCCTGACCAGCGCGAGCGGCTGCTGCGTGGAAAGGCCAAGGGCTACATCGGCATCTTCCCGTTCCTGCGCGCGCTCGAGCCCAAGCGCTACAAGCAGTACATCCGCGTCTTCCTGCGTCAGTACCAGACCGCGCAGACCTGCGGCAGCTGTGGCGGCGCCCGGCTCAAGCCCGAGGCGCTGCACGTCAAGATCGGCGGGCGCAGCATCGCGGAGGTCTCGGCGCTGCCGGTGGACCTGCTGCGCAGCTGGGCGGATTCACTCGAGCTCTCCGAGCAGGAGGCGGCCATTGCGGCGCACATCCTGCGTGAGGCGCGCGACCGCATCACGTTCCTCGCCGAGGTCGGGCTCACGTATCTCTCCCTCGACCGCGCCACGCGCTCGCTCTCGGGTGGCGAGGCGCAGCGCATCGGCCTCGCCAACTCGCTGGGCGCGCGGCTGGTGGACACGCTCTACGTGCTCGACGAACCCAGCATTGGCCTGCATCCACGCGACATCTCGCGATTGCTCGCGCTGCTCGAGCGCCTGCGCGACGGCGGCAACACGGTGCTGATGGTGGAGCACGACCTCGAGGCCATTCGCATCAGCGACTGGATGCTGGAACTCGGCCCCGCCAGCGGCGAAAAGGGCGGCCAGGTCGTCTTCTCCGGCCCGACGTCGAAGGCCGACGAGAGTCCGCTCACCGGACAGTTCCTCACGGGCGCGCGTACGATCGCGCTGCCGGAGAAGCGGCGCCGCGCCGGCCCGCAGTGGCTCACGCTGAGCGGAGCACGCGAGCACAACCTGCGCGATGTGTCGGTGAAGATCCCACTGCGCACGCTGACCTGCGTGACCGGCGTGAGCGGCAGCGGCAAGAGCACGCTGGTGCACGACGTGCTCTTCCGCGCGCTCGAGCGCCAGCTCACCGGCGAACATACGGCGCGGCAGCACCTGGGCGAACGCGTCGGCGCGTTCGACGCCATCGATGGCTATCAATCGCTCGACGAAGTCGTGCTCGTGGATCAGGAGCCCATCGGCAAGTCACCGCGCTCGAACCCCGTCACCTATGTGAAGGCTTTTGACGAGATCCGCCGCATCTTCGCCGAGACGCCGTTGGCGCGGCAGCGGCGCTACACGGCGAGCACGTTCTCATTCAATGTGAAGGGCGGTCGCTGCGAGACCTGCGAGGGAGCCGGCGCGCTCGAGGTGGAGATGGTCTTCATGGCCGACGTGTTCGTGCCCTGCGAGACCTGCGGCGGCTCGCGCTACAAGCCAGAGGTCCTCGAGGTGACCTACTTCGGCAAGCGCATTACCGACGTGTTGGAGATGACGGTGGACGAAGCCATCCGCTTCTTCCCGCGCGAGGAGAAGCTCGGGCAGGCACTGTGGCAGATCCAACAGGTCGGGCTCGGCTACCTGCGACTCGGCCAGGCGGCGACCACGCTCTCCGGTGGCGAGTCGCAGCGCTTGAAGGTCGCGCGCGAGTTGGCGTTCGCGGCGAAGAAGGGCGGTCGCAAGCTGTACATCCTCGATGAGCCAACCACTGGCCTGCATCCGCGCGACGTGGAAGTGCTCTGCGGCGTGCTGGATCGCCTCGTGGACAACGGGCACACGGTCGTCGTGATCGAGCACGACCTCGATGTGATCAAGCGCGCCGACTGGATCGTGGACCTCGGACCCGACGGCGGCGACGGCGGCGGACGCATCGTGGCGATGGGAACGCCGGAGGAGATCGCGAAGGCATCAGGGTCGCATACTGGCCGCTTCCTGCAGTCGCATTTGAAGGCGTAAGTGATTATATTGCATAGACTAAGGCGATTCTAGAAAACCTCCAACCGGAGACGCATATGGCGATTACGAAGCGTACCGTGCGCAAGAAGGCGCGCAACGCGGTGAAGGCCGCCTCGAAGACGCGCACGAAGGTCGCGAAGAAGACGCGCGCCGCGGTGAAGGCTGGCAAGGCGGCCCTGAAGAAGGCGGGTGCCGCGGCCACGAAGGCCCGCGCCGCTGCCAAGCGCGCGGGTGCCAAGGTCGCGAAGGCTGCGAAGGACAAGCGCGTGCAGCGCGCGGCCGCGGCCGTCGCGATTGCCGGCGCTGCTGCCGCTGCTACCGTCGCGGCACGCCGCCGCAAGAAGTAGCGACTCGCAGCAACTACTCGTGGCGGATCGCGTCGATCGGTGAGAGACGCGCCGCCCGCAGCGCCGGATAGAGTCCGAAGAGCAGCCCGATCACGATGCTTACCACGACGGCGAAGCCCACCGTCGGCAACGTGATCGCGGGCTGCACCGGCGCGTTGGTCTGCGCGCGCATGATCGCCGCGGCCAGGAAGGCGATGCCGAGCCCCGTCACGACGCCCACCGCGGCCCCGAGCCCGGTGATGGCCACGGACTCGGCGAGGAACTGCACCAGGATGTCACCGCGCCGCGCACCCGTCGCCTTACGGATGCCGATCTCACGCGTGCGCTCGGCCACCGACGCGAGCAGTACGTTCATGATGCCCACGCCGCCCACCAGCAGCGACACGCCGGTGATGGAGGCCATCAACAGCTTGAAGATCCGCATCGCCGTCGCGGTCTGCTCCGCACGCGCACGGCGATTCACGACCTCGACTTCCTCCTTCCACTTCGCGCCAAATCGCTGCGCCGCCCAACCCTCGGCGAGCACGCGAATCGTGTCCACGTCCTCGATTCGCCGCGCTGTGATGGCCAGCGAGGGCGTGACGCGCGGGCCGAGCGCGCGTGCGGCGTCCTCGACGGGGATCCAGGCCACGAGGCCCAGCAGCGTGGTGTCGGGGGCGGCGATGCCGACGACGGTGTGCGGATTGCCACCGAACGTCAGGCGCCGTCCGAGCACAGGTTCGCGCGAGGACGTGGAGTCGGCGAGCAGCGCGGCAGCGGCTGCGTCGGAGAGCACGACGGCGGCCGTGTCGGCATCTCGCAGCCAACGGCCGAGCGCCACCGCTGGCCGGTTCTGCGGCACGGGCTCCGCCTGCACCGCCTGGAGGATGTAGCCGCGCAGGCGCCCCGTGGGCTCCGTCGCCACCAACGCGCCGCCGCCGGCCCGCAGGGTCACGTGCTGGGCCTGCGGCAGCAACGCGGCCAGCGTACGGGCATCCTCGCGCGTGAGCACGGGGATCGAGTCGCGACGCAGGAACTGGCCGTCCACGCGCACACCCGTCACCGGGGTGACGCCGACGCTGAGGAAGTCCGTCGTGCGTTCGATCTGCTCGCGGGCGAACTTCTCGACGCCGTCGCCCATGGCGAGGACGGAGACCATCGCGGCGACGCCCATCACCACGCCGAGGGTGGAGAGGACGGTGCGCAGCGGGTTGGCGCGGAGAGCTTCGAAACCGACGGAGAGATTGCGGGCCATGGCGGGACTACGGAGGGGCGCGCTGGGCGTTTCGCGGCTGGTGGCCGACGCTTGAATGGAGGGGTCTGCCCCGATTATACTACGAGTCTATTCCGGCGTAGCTCAGTTGGTAGAGCAGGTGACTGTTAATCACCGGGTCCTCGGTTCGAGTCCGAGCGCCGGAGCTGAGAAGGTCTGCGAGGAGTGTCATGCGGAAGGCGCGTATCTCCTGTGCGGGCTGAGGGTTACCGGGCACTGGTGCGTAGCGCAGCACCAGTGCCCGCTGCGTTCTGCCGGCGCGTCGCCACTCACCCGTAGCGGAAACCGTAGCAGAGCGTTTCGGCTCCAAGGCGTTGTGCATGGCGATGTGGTCGCGCCGCTTCATCACGGCAAGGTTCTCGGGGCGGTTGTCCTGCTTGTCGTCGTTCAGGTGGTGCACGCACTCATCGGCGCGCAGTAGCCGGCCGAGCACCATCTCCGCGACGACGCGGTGCTCGTAGAGGATCGCCCTCGAGCCGCTCGGCACCCGCACGTAACCGCGGTGATCGACGTGACGGGAGCCGCGGACCGGCAACGCGCCTGGCGTGGCGATGAAGCGGTGCCGTGCGCAGACGACCTGGCCGTCGGGCAGCACCCAACCACCGGCCAGCTTCGTGGTCCCGCACTTGAGGCACGCGCGCGTCGTCACTGCTGCGCTCCGCGACGCTTCGCCGCCTGCATGAGATCCTCGGCCCGCGGCCGGTACTTCGCATAGAGCTTCATGGCCATCACTTCGTTCGCGTGGCCGAGGTTCGCCGAGATCAGCTTCAGCTCGTAGCCGCGCCGGGCCATCTCCACGCCGAACGAGTGCCGCGCGCCGTGCAGCGTGTAGCCCTCGCGGATCGGCACACCCTGCGCCCGCAGCGCTTCGCAGGCGGCCGCCTGCGCATCCGCATGGGCGCCGTGCGCGACGGGAAAGAGCGGAGCATCGGGCAGGAAGCCCCCGCCCCGCACGTACGAGGCGAAGAGATCCCAGCACGCGTCGTCGAGCACGATCGCCTGGCGGTCGCGGTTCGCATTCTTGCGGCCGTGCGCCCACACGACCTTCGTCGCGAGGTCCACGTCGCGCCGGCACATCGCGAGCGCGGCCTGCATCTCGAGGCCGGCCCCGTGCCGGATCGCCGCCAGCGCACGATGCGCACCCTCCGGCATCGCGTGCAGCAGGCGCACCACGTGCGGCCACTCGGCGTAGCGGTCCTTCGTGCGGTTCGCCGGCGGCAGCTTGAGTGTGCGCAACGGATTGCTCGGCAGCCGACCCGTCTCGACGCAGTAGTCGAGGAAGTGCATCCACGCGGCCGCGTGCCGGCGGCGGTTGGTCCCGCTGCCAGGCAACGCGTCGAGTCGCGCGCGCAGCGCCGGCGTCGTCAGCTGCGAGCGCCAGAGCCCGCCGGCGACGAGCGCCTGCACCTGCGCGCGGTACTTGCGGAACGTCTCGCGCGAGAACGTCTCGTCGCGCACGCGCGCCTCGAGCGCCGCGACCCACGGCTCCAGTGCCTCCGCGAGGTTGAGGTCCTCGAGCGTGGCCTGCAGCTCGTCGAGCGTGCCGCCGAGCCAGGCGTCGTAGACCGCACCGACGCGGAGCCGGCGCGCGAGGATGGCGTCTCGTACCCACAGTAGGCGCTTGCCGCGCCCGCCCAGGAGGTCGAGCATCTTCTGCATCTGGTCGGCCGTCGGCTTGTCGCGAGTGCCGGAGCTCACGCGGGCATACGGGCGCGCCGGATCCCCGGTCGGGATCGTCAGCGTCCAGGTGAGCTCGTCCTTCTTGCGGTAGGGTGTCATCCGACCTTCTTGAGCGCGCGCACGCGCGAGAGCGGGGAGTTGCGGTTCGAGCGAGCCTCGAGCAGTTCCTCGACGCGCGTCGCATCGTAGAGTCGGTGGCCGCGCACCGTCCCGTTGGGAACGGTGACGACGGCCGAGGCGAAGAATGGTCGCACGCGGTACCATGCCGCACGCTTCGAGGCGCCCGCGAGCTTGAGCTTCTCACGCAGCTCCTGTTCGGACAGCAGCGAGTCCAGACTCATGCCTCTCCCTGGGCCGTCTCGGGCCCGACGATGCGGTCCACGATCGTCGCCTGCAGGCGTCCGATTTCCTCGCGCTGTTGCCGGAGCGTCTCCGTGGCTTCGCCAAGCGCGCGACGGTGACTCGCGATCAGCTGCTCGGTCGGCGACTCGATGCCGATCGGCGCGCGGTGTCCACTGGGGCACGTGAGCGTGCCCTGCGTCGCGACGGTCACGTCGAACAGCCGCTGCTCCACCGCGAACGGCGTGCCACAGCCTGGGCACGTCGTCACGGTGAAGCGCACCGGTGCGTCGAAGGTCGCGCGCGCAGACATGCTACTTGGCCTTCACCAGGTGCTTGGTGACGGCCTTCGTCATGTCGAACATCGAGATCGCGTCCTTGCCGCCGAAGATCGGGCGCAGCTTCTCATCCGCCTTGATCATGCGGCGGTTCTTCTTGTCCTGCAGGCCGTGCTTCCTGATGTACGCCCACAGCTTCTTGATGAGCTCGGTGCGCGGCATCGGCTTCGTGCCGACGACGGCGGCGAGCTTGGCGTCTGGCGTCACAGGCTGCATGAACTGCGCGGCTGGCTGTCGCTTGGCGACCTTCTTCTTCGGCGCCTTGGTCACCTTCACCGCCTTAGGTGCCGCGGAGGCCTTCGGCGGTGCTGTCGGCTGCTCGGCCTTCGGCGCCTCTGCCTTCGGCGTGTGCTTCTTCAGGATCGCGCCAGCGTCGATGCCGAACTGCTTGGCCATCGGCTTGAGGCGCTGCTCGAACGTCCAGCTGTCGTCGAGGCGGAAGTAGCCACCGAACGCGCGCTGCGCGAAGAGACGGCGCACCAGGTCATCGACTGTGCGCGAGGGAAGCTTGGCTAGCCGAGACTTCCCAAGCGGCTCCCGGATGTCGCTCGAGTCCTTGATGATCGCCTGCAGCAGCGTCAACGGCTTGGCTTTGGCGATCGCAGCGAAGAGCGCGTCGAGGAGCTCCGGGGTCGCGGCTGTAAGTGCCGCCGCCTGCGCCTTCCGCGCAGCGTCCTCCTTGGCCTGCTGCTCACGCTGCTTCCGTGCGACCTCGGCCTCGCTGACCTTCTTGCCGGCCTTGCTCGTGAGCTCGCCGCGCCGGGCCTTCTCGCGGTCCTCGCGCCGCTTCACGTGCTGCGGCCAGTGCCGCTTGCAGCGGTCCTTGTTGGTGCAGACCAGGAGCGCGTGCCCGCGCGAGGCGTCGCCGGCGAACACGATACCCAGCACCGCGTAGTCGCACGTCGGCTGCCCTTGCTCGTTCTCCGCCCGCTTCCAGGAGAGGGGCCCGATCACCTTCTCGCTGCCCTTCACGCGGGGATCCACGTGCCCGAACGCGATGAAGACCTGCCGGCGCTTGGCCGCCGTCGCCGTCTCGATGGCCGCGGCCGTCGCCGGCAGCAGGTGCTCCAGCTCCGGGTGCGCCAGGTCGACGCGCACGTTGCGGTCGATCCACGCCCTCAGCTCGCGCACGGTGCGCGCCTTCTGGCCGCCGTTGTCCGGGCCGAGCAGCTTGAGCTCGTCCGGCGCGTGGCCCTCTGGCTGAAAGAGGCCTTCCTTGATCGCGCGCTTCTGGTCCGAGGTCCCGATCTTCGCGAGCTCGAGCGCATGGCCCAGCTCGATGCGGCCGTCCTCGAGGAGGCTCACGGCCTTCTCGTCGAGCTTCAGCAGCCGCAGGCGGTCGCGCACGTAGTCGACCGAGACGCCCGAGCGCTCGGCGATCTTCTCGACGGTCCAGCCCTCGAGGCGCTTCTGCAGGAGCGCATAGCCGCGCGCCTCCTCCATCGGCTGCAGGTCGCGCCGCTTCAGGTTCTCGAACGTCAGCGCCTCGAGGAACTCGGCGTCGCCGAGCGGCCGCACGACGCACTGCAGGTGCGTGAGGCCCGCCTTGCGCGCGGCACGGAGGCGGGTGGCGCCGGCAGCGAGCTCGTAGCGGCCGATCGCTTTCGGGTTCGGGCGCACCAGCGCGTGCGTCAGCTGGCCGCTGGCGAGCATCGACGCCGCGAGCTCGTCGATCCATGCCGCGGGGAAGTGCTTGCGTGGGTTGTCCGGGCTCTCGTCGATCAGCGAGAGGCCGATCGCCTCGACGCGCGCCTCGCCCGCGCGCTCCATCGCGCGCATCGAGGCCTCGCGGTTGGTCGGAGCGTCCTGTCGTTCCATGGTTGCCGTCATCCTGCCCTGCCCTCCATTCGGTTGGTGCGGGCCGCGAACAGCTGGCCCGCGATGCTGATCACCTCCGCCGACCCTGCGTAGAGCCCGTGCTTGGTCAGAACTGGCACCGCGTGCTCCGCCGCGGCGCTAAGCAGTTGCAGGTACTGCTGGAGATCGGTCGCTACGCCGCGGCGCACGCCGACCTCGACCATCCACGTGCCGTTGCCCTTCCGCCGCTTCGTCAGCGTGAGCGCGAAGTGGACGAGCGGCACCGCCAGAAAACCGCGATCGCCAGGCGGCAGGCCGGAGGTGTCGAGAGGCCGCGCCAGCGCGCCGCTCGTGAGCAGCCCGCCCTCGATCTCGACCAGCGGCACGAAGCCGCGCACGAGCTGGGCATCCGGCTGCCGCGTGCCGCGGAAGCGGAGCGCGAAGGGCCCGACGTTGGGCTCGTGCGCGTGCACGAGGTCGCAGTACGAGACATCGAGCACGAGTGGCTCGTCGAGCGACAGCCGGAACGTCCGCTCGATGGGGCGTTCGCTGCGCACGGTGGCGGGTGCCGTCACTTCTCCTCCAGCTCGAGCAGCAGCTCGCCGAATCGATGGTCCACGGTGTCGCCGAGCTCGCAGATCTTCGCGACCCGCTGGAGCTTCCGGACCGCCATGAAGAGCGCGATCGACTCCAGCGAATGGTTGCGCGGCGCGCGCGGCGCCTGGGTGATCGCGATGTTGAGCTGGTCGCCGATCGCATCGAAGGCGAGCGCGAGCTTCGTGGACGCGGCGCCGGCGTCGAGCTCCTGCTGCTCTTGGATCCTGATGTCCCGCTCATTCGGAGGCGTCATAGGTCGACGTCCACCGGCGGGCCCAGGAAGCGGCAGCGCTCCCAGTGCGTATGGAAGACGGACGGATGCCGATTGCCGGCGTCCTGCAGGCGCGCGTGCACGAACTCGTGCCGCCACGCGGCGTGCTCGTCTAGGCTCGGCCGCACGACGACCATGTGCGCGTCGCGGAAGTAGAAGCCCATCCAGAGCAGCGCGCTGTGGGACTCGAGCCAGCCGGGAGTGCCAGGCGGCACGCGCCAGAGGCGCAGCGTGGTGTCCGGGCTCTCGTCGAGACCGACGCAGCGCATGACGTCGCGCCACTCCGCCTGGATGGAGTCCGTCCACGGGATCTGCTCGCCGCCGTAGAGCTGGACGGGCAGCGGCGCGATGTAACCGCGAGGCGTCAGCATGCCGGCGAGCACGAGCAGGATCAGTCCTGTGCCGAGGACCTTTGCGACACGCTGCCGGCGCGCGCGATCGGGGCTAGTGGCCATTGGCGATCTCCTGGCGCACGCGCTGCATATCGTCGGTCGGCTGTTCGTGCCTGAGCAGACCACTCCCCTGGGCTCGCACGCGCTTGAGGACCTCGTCGGCCTCCGGGGCACAACCGAGGACACCCGAAGCCCACCCGATTAGCTCGGAGATCACGCCGATCAGCCGCTGCCGCTGGGTCCGGAGCTCGTGGTCGCTCGTCGCGAACGCGCGCTCCTTCGCCTCGACCTTCTCTAGCAACGCCGCCTTCTCCGCCTCGGCGACGTCGCGCCACCACTGCTGGCGCTCGGCCTCGCGCAGCGCGGCCGCGATGAGCTCGCGCCGCGGCGGAATCACGTTGCCGGCGGCGCAGTCCTTCGCGGAGTCCAGCAGCTGCCGCTCCATCGCGTCTTCCGGGTGCGGCATCGGCGGCATCACCGCGCGCGCGGAGCGGTCCGCCTCGAGCGCGAGCTGCGCGAGGTCGATGTGCAGGACCGACGGCGCGCCGTTGGTCAGGTAGTCGATCGCGGGCGCGCTCATGCGGAGACCCTCCGGCCGCACCGCGGCTCGAAGCGCAGGAGCAGTCGGCCCGTCGTGCGGTCGATGTGCTTCTGGATGCCGAGGATGTCGTGCGTGAAGTCGAACGCCGGCAGCGTGATCAGGCGCTCGAGGTCCAGGGGCGCATCGTTCGCCATGACGGCGGCGAGATCCATCTCCAGGCTCGTCTGCGGATCCACGGCCCCGGTGTCGGCCGTTAGGTCGACGATCCCGTCACGGACGGCTCGGCGCGCAATCGCGGCGATCACCGCGTTGTCGTCGGCGCTCACGTTGAAGCTGACCGGGCGCCGGCGGCGCTTCTTCGTCGCGGCGCTCATGCGGTAGCCCTCACCGGCAGCGCCATCGCCTGCAGGCGCAGCGCGCGTGCCCGCTCAGACATGGTGGCGGCCACGCGTGCGCAGAGATCGGCTTCCTCGTAGAGGCCGGCGGTGGTCGCGCCGTTCACGCGGCGGCGCATCTGCAGCACGTCCTCGTCGGCGTCCATGCGCTGTTCCTCCAGGTCGATGGCATCGAGGGAGCGCGGGACCGCCCCCGCGAGCTCGAAAGCCGTCTCGTACAGGACCTCCGCGAACCGCAGCAGCTCGGCGAGGTTCGCCCCCGACCGACGGAGCCGCTCCATCTGGTGCATCACCACCGCCAGCGCCGACTGCCCCGCGTAGGCCTTGCTGTGCGCCTTGTCCAGCTGGTGGTCCCGCCCGCCGGCGTGCAGCGCGCGCCGCACGGCGCCCCGCTTCATCACCGCGGCGTAGGCCCGCCGGACCACGGCGTCGCAGTCCCCCACGAACCGCACCGCCTCGCGCATCGCGCGGCGTCCTGCAAAGCCACCCGCCTCCGTTGCTCGCGCCATCCCCGCCTCCTGGTCAATCGTCCGGTATGCCCTGTGCCCTGCCCTGCCCATCCGATGCCCGCGCTCCACCACGCCGCTAGGCGGCGGGGAGTGCGGGAGTGTTCTGCTTGCGCTTGAATCGCTCGACGTCGCGCGAGATCGCGGCGTACATGAAGGCGCTGCGCGTGAGGCCCTTGGCCTTGGCGGCCGCGTCGAGGTCCTCGACCTCATCCACTGGGTAGCGGAAGGTGAGGATCGCGCCCAGTCCCTTGCGCTTGCGACGGGTGACGTTGGCTGACATTGTCCCTACGAGTGCAGAGGTAATACCTACCGTCAAGCTCTGGCCAAGAATATGGCCGGACCTTTACGGTGTCAAGCCCTGCCCGATTCCAGGAGCTCGGTTGACCTCACAGGACATGTTGGTAGAGCAGGCGCGGCAGGCAGCGCGCAGGGCGGTGGACGGTTCGAGCCTTCGGCGCGTGTCGTCCGAGATCGGCATCTCGCACCAGACGCTGGCCGACTTCATCGCCGCTGGCTCAACGCGAAGCCCGTACGGATCGTCGAGGGAGAAGCTGTTGGCATGGGCGCGGGCCAACGGCGCGCGCGAGCCCGGGGCTGATCAGCTGAACTTCTACCGCGGGAAGCAGGAAGCGCTGATGGGCATGATGCAGTACATCGTCTCACAGCAGGCGGAGATCGGAGCCTTCATGGACCGACTCCGTTCAGGAGAACCGGAGGATGAGCGACGGCCACGCCAGCGCACCCACGAGGAGCTCAGCCGAGAAGTCGAAGGTGCTGAAGCTGACGCCGAACTTCTTGCTCGACTGCAGTCTCTGCAGAAGTCCGCTGAGAAGAAGGGGAAGAAGCGGGCGTGAGGACTAGCGGCTCGAGGGCGCCGGTGTTGAGGGCCACCAGGATGGCGCCGTAGTCGAGGTCACGTCGACGCGACTGCACGAACGGCGGATGGCCTGGCATTCGGTCCCAGCGCACGAGATCCTCGGCGCGAATCTTCAGCACCGGCACATCATCCACCGCCCGCAGCCACAGCCTCGTCTCCGCCATGCCCCTATCCTCGCCTGTCGCCCCTGTTTCGGAATCCGTTCGGTAATGTAGCTGCCGTGGGGAGCCTCGCAACCTGACCTAGGGCGACTGGTTTCGGCACGTGACCTGCAGCACATTGGCGCAGATACACACCAAACCCTTCACTTGTTCGAGGGCTCATGCGAATCCGTGGCATCGCGCTCCTAGTCACGCTAGCGGCGGCTGCCGACTCGGCGACGAGCCAGGACGCGCGCTCGTGGCTCGACCGCTACGACAACGGCGGCCGCAGCAGTGGTAGAGGCGCGGATGAACGCATTGCGGGCTACCACGCCGTGAGTGGACGCGCGTTCCAAGCGGCCGGAGCAAGGACCCGCGGCGGCTGGCCGCAAGTCGTTCTGCGCGCGCTCTACGCCGACACGCTTGTAGAGGTGCAGGTCCCACTTGGCGACTTCGCGCCGTGGCTCGAGTCCGCAATCGACAGCTTTCTCGTCGCGAGCGCCCCGAAGGCTGGACGGGTTGTTCCGATTCGACTCGGTGAGCCCGCGGTAGACGACGTGCACGAGCGAGCCTTTGGCGCTGCACGCTACGTGAGGCCCGACAGCAGTGAGACGGTCGTGCTGTTCTTCTTTGACTTCGACGACGAGCTCGACTTCAAGGTCGAGATGTCGCCGGCGGACTTCGTGATCATCCTGGGGTTGCTCGCCGATGCCGGCGATGCCGCCGATGACCTCGCCGCCGTCGATCGGACGATCCCCTACAGAACGATGCGCGAGCGCCTGCGCCGACTCGGCGCCGCCCGATTGCATCCAGAGGAGTGATCCGATGAGTGGCATCATGGAGCGCGTAATCGACGAGACTCCCGTCGCGATCATCGACTTCGAAACCACGGGCCTCTCGCCCAAGTCACTGTGTAGAGTGGTTGAGGTGGCGGTGGTCCGGGTGAATCCCAATGGTGGCCACCACGTCGTGTACGACTCGCTGGTGGATCCTGGCGGGCCCGTTGCCTGCTCCAGCATTCACGGCATCTTCGACGAAGACGTTGTCGGAGCTCCGTCGTTCGTCGATGTCCTCGAGCCGCTGGCAGCCGCGCTCCGCGGGTGCGTCGTGCTCGCATTCAATGCCTCGTTCGACATGGCGTTCCTCCACTCCGAACTGGCCTTCGCGCTCAAGCGATCGGAGTCGCCGCTGCGGGTGCCGTACGGCTGCCTGATGTATATGCGCCCCGCCATCGGCATTGGGCCGCGCTGCGGGCTGCACGACGCCGTCTCTCACCACGACATCCCAGCGCCGGACCATCGCGCCGCACACGACGCGCTCGCCGGCGCACTGCTGTGGCAAGTCTATCGAGAGCACATGCGCGCGCGCGGCATCCGCACGTTCGGCGATCTCGCGGCGCGGAAGCACTACAAGTTCATGGAGAGCTGGGAGTTCGATCCGCTGCGTGGTGATGCCCTTGGGGACGTCGCGGTCCCCGCGAGCCGACTGCACTCGAAGCCACGCGTCACGCCGATCACGTACCCCGACCACGATGCAGTCGCAGCGGTGCAAGAAGCCGCTGCAGCGGAGCACTCGAATCGAGTGCGCCGGCGCGTGCGCGCGCTCCGCATCGGCGGCTATGCCCATGCACTGGTGGACGCGTTCGCGGATGCCATCATGACGCCGGAAGAGTTCCACTCCCTCGAGCGACTGCAGCGCGAACTCGAGCTCACTCCCGGCGAGATTCGGTCGGTGCATGCCGACTTCTACTCGGCGGTCTTGATGACATGCGTCGAGGATGGGTTCGTCTCGCACCAGGAGTCGAAGAACATCGCCGAGGTTGGCAGCATTCTTCGGGACCTCGGCTGGGCACCGGGCGATAACAGCGCACCCGCCGCGCCGTGATCCGCCGGATCCGGACCTACGGGGGCGAGGGCGCGGGATCCCTGCTCGAGGTGGAGGGGCACGCCCGGGTGGGGGATCTCATCCGGGTGCCGCTGAAGGACCGCCCTGGCCACGTGGCCGAGTACGAGCTCGCACGGGATCCCAACGACACCAGCGGCACCGGCCTCTGCCTGGTCTGGCTGCGGGTGGTGGAGACGGAGCGAGAGCGCGCGTGAGTCCCGATCCGTTCTTCAAGGGTGTCAAGGAGTGGGGCCACTACAAGCACCGCATCCTCTCCAAGTACCTGACTATCTGGGTGCGCAAGCTCGGGTCACGGCACAAGACGCTCGCCTTCGTCGACTCGTGCGCCGGGTCCGGGTACTACGACGACGACACGGCAGGGTCCCCAATCATCGCGGCGCGCCTGAACGACGCGCCCGACCGCGGCAATCACGCGCGGGTGATGGTCTTCGCCTGCGAGCAGAACGATGAGAACTACGCGCGGCTCGCCACGGCATTGCGGCCGTGGATCCAGCGGTCGCCGCAGCTCGCGGATGCGCTTCACGGCCCGTTCCAGCTTTTCCTCGAGTCGATCGTGCAGGTCACGGAGCGCTGGCCGACGTTGTTTTTCATCGACCCGTACGGGATGAAGGACGTGAGCATCGACGCCCTCACACCGATCCTGGAGAACCAGAGCGCGCGCAAGGAGCTCATCGTGCGGGTGCCGCCCGGCATCCTCAGCCGCTGGTGGGGGCGCCTGCAGGAGCGACCGACCAGCGAGCGCCACGCGCGCGAGCTCGACGCCTTCCGCCGCAACCTGGAGGCGTGCAACGTCGACCCGGCGTTCGCGGAGATGTTGAAGTCCGCCGAGTTCACCGGCGCGGACCGGCAGCAGGCCTTGCTCGAGCGCTACCTGGTCCCGATCTACGAGCGCTTCCGCTGGGTGCAGCTCGTGCCGATCAAGGCGACGTTCACCGGCGCGCCGCGCTACTTCATCCTGCACGCGACCGACAGCCCCGATGGCTGCGCCTACCTCAACGACGTGGCGAGCGCGCTGCGTGACGAGCTCTATGCGACCACGGAGCAGCGGCGCGATGCCGCGCTGGGACAGGGCAGCCTCTTCGGGCCGCTGCCGGCGCCGCGCACCGTCTCGATGCGCGAGCTCGAGGAGCTGCTGCTCGAGGAGCTCCGGCACACCGGCGGCGCCCCATGGATCGAGCTGCGCGCCATGCTCGCGTCGGTCTTCGGCCCGGAGTTCCGGAAGAAGGACCATGTGCAGGCTCTACGACATCTCGTGTCGCGCCACCAGGCCCGGCCCTTCGAGGGCGCAGAGCCCGAGGACCGCGAGACCGTCACGCCGGCCTAGGCCCGCAGGAGCTCGCGCGGATACTCGTCCCAGGTGCGGCCGTCGAGCTCACGCCCACCCGCCTTGGGTGTGAAGCCGCCCCACTGCTTCCAGAAGAAGGCGACACCTGCGCGCTTGCACATGTCGCGCAGCTCCCGGGCCCAGGCGATATCGACGGGCCGCGCGCCGGCGCCGCTCTCGCCGCCGCCAATCACCCAGTCGATGCCGGAGACGTCGAGCTCGGCCAGCGAGCCCAGCAGCGGCTCAGCGCTGATGAACTTCACGACGGCCGGAACATCACGCAGTGCATCCGCGCGCCGCGCGACCCGCATGTCCTCGATCGACGTGCCCATCCAGATGTTCGGGGTCCAGTCGAGTTCATCGCCGAGCCGCGCGGCCCGCTCCGGCCGCTTCGTCAGCACCTGGAACTGGTGCTGCGGGCACGCATTCATGACCTCGAACACCATGCGGATCTGTTCAAGGCTGAAGTGCGCGTGGAAGACGTCGCTCATGGAGTTCACGAAGACGCGGCGCGGCTCCCGCCACTTGAACGGCACCACTAGGCGCTCCTCCCAAAACCGGGGCGCGAAGGGGTCGTTGCGATTTGCCTCGGTGTCCTTCACCGGCGGGTGCGCGAGATAACGATGGCGCGTGCGCCGCTGCGCGACGACGTGGGCGTAGCAGTTGTCGCACCCCGCCGAAATCTTCGTGCACCCGGTCATCGGGTTCCAGACTTCGTCGGTCCATTCGATGGCAGTGGGCATCGCGCGTACTCGCGTTCGGGGGAAGGCCGCTCGGCCATCAAGTAGACGAATAGACGCCGAATCCGCAATTCCCTACCCCGGCACCGCGCTTCTCGACCCGCCACCCCCGCCCCTTGCATTTTACCGTTAGAGGTATTATTATCAATGCACACCCTGAACGAGGTGAGCATTGAATGAAAGGCCGCTGTACCCCAAGCAGATCTTCTACTCGGAGCACGCAGCCGAGCGGATGGTCGAGCGAGGGTTCTCCAGCGAGGATGTGCGGCGCATCCTCTTCACCGGCGACGTTGCGGTGAGTTCGTACCAGCCGCCGAAGGGGCCGAGGCGACACGCTCGGCAGTTGGTCCTTCGAGGTCATCCCGCAAAGGTCGTCTTCGTTATCTGGCCCACGCGGTACGACATCATCACGGTGGAGTGGGTGACCGAATAGGTCACCCGCTCCTCCGGGAGCTCGCCTCGTTCAGGCACGTCGCAGCAGCACTCACGTTAGGATCACCATCTGCAGCACCAGGAGCGACCGCTATGGCCAACACCAAGCAGACCGCGCGGAAGCGCACGCGCAGCATCGCGCCCAAGAATGCCCAGACCGCGAAGGCGCCGCGGATGTCCTACGACCCCGCCGTCGACGCGGCCGCGATTGTCTTCGTGGCCAAGCCGCACGGCCGCCCCGTCACGCGCGAGCTCGCGCCCCACATCCGCGCCGACTACGTGGGCGAGCAGCTCGTCGCGTTCGAGATCCTGGACGCCTCAGCGATCCTGCCGTTGCAGGTCCTGCAGGCGATGGGACCGGCGGGGGCCATGCTCACCATCCTCGAGGCGGCAGCGGAGACCAGGCGCGAGCCGCAGACCATCCGCAAGGCGATCGCCGCCGGCAAGATCGTCGGCGCCGAGAAGGACGGCCGCGACTGGCGCGTGCCCCGGCACGCGCTGCTCAACTACATCGAGCAGCTCAAGCCGGCGGGACGGCCGCTCAAGTCTGCGGCGCGTTGAACCGACCCGCACCTTCGGCGTCGCTTCGGCGGAAGGCTCGAGAGCCGCTTGCGGAGGCGGCGCCCGGAGACGACACTTCCCCCGGATGAAGAGCGTCTTCGCTGTCCTCGCCGCCGAGCATCCTGAGAAGCTCGCTCAAGCGATCACCGCCAAGTTTCCCGACGACTCGCTCGAGCTCGACCGGGGACAGTGGCTCGTGTCCTCAGACGGCACCTCCCAGCATGTCTGCGAGCGCATCGGTATCATCGAGAAGAACGCCGAGGGAGTGATCCGCAAGGGCTCGGTCGGCAGCGCCCTCGTGGTCTCCGTCTCGGGCTACTACGGTGTGAAGTCGTCGAACCTCTGGGAGTGGATCAGGGCGCACTGGGAGACTGCGTAGTGGGCCGGCGACCGAAGAGCGGCGAGCATCCTGCCCAGTCGGTGCCAACGGCACCCACGTCTTTTCCTCAGACGCCTCCCCCGCCGGTCGGCGCCGACCTGAGCGGCTGGGTACTCACGGCCGTCAACCGTCTCGAGTCGTCGTCGGGCAAGATGGACGCGCGCCTCGACGCGATCGAGCGAGCGCTTGAGAAGCTCGACGGATCCATCGGGCGGGTGGAGTCCGAGATCAAGGGCCACGGGAAGTGGATGCACACACTTCAGGTCGTCGGCGGCATCATCGTACTCGTGATGAGCTGGACGTTCGTGAACGCCGTCTGGCCCTGGCTAAAGCCAAAGCTCGGACTCTAGGCTATCGCGCGCAGCTCACGGCTGCGAGGAGCACGCCGACGCCCGCGCCAATCGCCGCGCCACCGATCGCGCCGAGCTGTGCCCCTACAGCCGCGCCGCCGGCGGCGCCGGATCCGTAGCACGCCACGCCAAGTAGCCGGCGCCACCGGGAGTCGAGGCCTTCGAGGGCCTCGACCTGGTCGCGCCGTGCGGCCGCGAGGTCCTCAACGGCCGTGAACGTCACCTCCACCCGCGCGGCAATCGCCTCGAGCGGCAGGATCCGCAGCTCGGCCGCGCGCCGTTCACCAAGCGAGAGCCAACGGTACCGCTCCGCCAGGGCGGCGAGTCGCTCGAGCTCCACGCGCGCGGTGGCCAGCTCGAGCAAGGAATCCGCAGCGGCCGCGCGCGCGCGCTGGATCCCCGCCTCGAGCGCGCGTCCGCCTGCATCCGCCGCGAGCTTCGCCTGCTCGTGTGCGACGGATCCGCGCTGCGCCGAGTCCTGCAGCTGCTGGATGACGGCACGCTCGTCAGCCAGCACGAGCTCGAGCGAGTCCGCGCGCGCGCCGGCCGCCGTCGCCTCCGCGCGCAGCCGGCTCCGATCGGGCAGCAGCCAACCGAGCACGAGCGCGGCCACGAAGACCGCGCAGACAATCCAGAGCAGCCGCTCGAGGCGAGAGCTCACGGCACCGGCGCGGTGGCAGGCGGATCCATCCGGATCGTGAGCCGCGGCCGGCCAGCACCGGGATAGGTGCGTTTGCCTCGGCCCGGGATGTCGACCTCGCACTCCACGTAGTACTCCTTGCCGACGACGCGCTCGCCGGGGAGCAGCGCGCGACTCACGAGGCCGAGCTCCGCATCCTCCACGACTGTCACCCCCGCGTCGATGCGGGTGTTCGTCGCGATGTCCCGGAGGATGATCTTGCAGTTCCACCCCGTGAGGTTCTGGGGGTGGAGCGTGGTCCCGAGCTGCATCGTGATCGGGTCGGCCGTGTCGGTAGCGACAAAGAGGACATCCGGCACGGGTCACCTCACCAGGTGGGCCCGCGCCTCATCCTTCACGAGCGAGGCCTGCGCGGGCAGGGGAAGGGGCTCGGCCGGCGTCACGTCGACGCCGGCACCGAAGAGGAGCATCCAGAGCGTGAGCATCAGGGCGTGGGGAGGGAGGTGGCGATGGCCTGCAGGTTCTCGCGGGTCAGCTGCCGGGTCAGCGCGACGGTGGCGCCGTCGCCGTGGTAGACCGTGAGCACGCCGTCGACGATGCGAAGGTCCATGAGTCCGCCCGCGATCGCGTCCGCCACGCTGGGCGCGTCGTTGGAGCCACCCTGCTGATTGCGAGCGAGCAGGGCGTCGGCGTTCTGTACGGCGGTGGGGAGCGCGGCCACCGCCGCGGCCGTCGCGAGCGGGGCCACCGCCGCCGCGAGGTCCGCCGGCGTCGCCCCGTCGTAGGCGGTGATGAGGCTGGCCACGTCGCCGGGCGTCGCACGCGTGCTGACCGCGGCATCGAGAGCGGCCAGGCGCGTATCACCGAGCGCGGTGAGGCCTGCACCATCGACGCCCACCTGCGCCTGCAGGTCCTCGGTGTCCTCGCGGATCGCCGCGAGCTGCGTGGAGTTGGCGTCGATCTCCGCGCGGATCGCCGCGGCACTCGGGGCGGATCCGCCGGTGGGCGCCTGCTCGAGCGCGTTCGCCGTGAGCCGGGAGACACCGCCGTCGTTCTCCACCAGCTCGTTGAGCAACGCGGTCCCGACGCCGGGCTTTGCCGCCGGGTCGTAGTCCGCCGCGAGCAGGTGGTCGAGGTGGATGTCGGCGAGTGCCGCGTCGGCCTGGCTCTTCACCTGCGCGGGCGTCGCCGCGCCACCGGCGAGCGTGCCGATCGCGGCGAGCTGCGTGTCGAGGTTGGCAGCGCCCAGGCCGACCGCGCCGCGCACGTCCGCCGCGGAGAGGTCGGTGAACCCGGTGACGCCCGTGCCCTTCGCGAGCACGATGTTCGTGCCGGCCGTGAGCACGCGAGTGGCGTGCGACCAGATATCGGCGATGAGCGTGCCGACCGTCGTGAGGCTGCGAGTTGCAACGGACCAAACGGCGTCGAAGGCACCTGCGGCGAACTTCGCGGCGGTCAGCGCGCCGTCGGCAATGGCGGTCGCGGTGACAGCGTTCGCGGCCATGCTGACGACATTGGCGTCGACCGTTGCGGCGAACACGTCCGCGGGACCAATCTGCGCCTCGAGCTTCGTCAGCGCGCAGCCGGAAGGCTTGAGGTAGCCGCGCACGATGGCGCCGGCGGTCTGGTTCGCCTCGGCCTGCGTGAGCTCGACGTAGTACTCACCGTTCGTCCCGTTCACCTTCACGATGTCGTTCGTCGACGCGGCCGGGGTGCCGCCATCGACCGAGAGCGTGACCTTCACGCCTGTGACCGTGATGTCCTCTGGGGTCACGAGGTCGGTGGCGTCGACCAGGGTGAAGGGGATTCGGCGGAGCGCCGCGGTGCTGGAGTTGCTCGGGATGATGCGCATGGTTAGGCCGCCGTGAGGAGATGGAGTCTGCGATAGCGCCGCTTCGCGGCGGGGGACGGACCGGACGCAATCCCGTTGGCCGCGACGAGCCAGTTGCTGGCCCCGTCCGGCGTGGTCGTGAACGACCACGAGGCGGTGACGGCACCCAGTTCGTGCTGATAGCCGGCGGCCGCGTATTGGTCCTGAAAGGAGGCGTGGACGTTGGCCAGCAACGTGTGCCCGGCGCCCGTGGCCGAGAAGGACTGCGTCGTGCTCGCGGTGAGGAGTGCACCAACGATGGAGACCAGCTCCTGATCAGCCGTGACACTCGCGCCGTATTCCGTGGACATGTCGGACTCGCGCACCGGAGTGCCCCACGGCGTTCCCGCGAGGTCCAGATCAGAGTACGGGATCGCGATGATGATGGTGTTCCGGTTCGCGTTCAGCGCGACCGACAGGTCCGCGGCACCAGCGTTCGCGTTGTCGAGGCGGTACACGCGTGTTGCCCACCCGGAGCCGTCGAACGATCCATTCGTGGCGAAGAGAGTCGGGGTCTGCCCGTCGCGCGAAATGGCGGTGACTTCTTCAGTCCCGGTCTTCCGAAACTGCACGAACGTGAGCAGGCCACGGTTGGCACCGCTGCAGGTGACGGAAAGCAGGTGCGGGGTGGTCGCACCTCCGTTGGTAGCCAATGAAGCAAGAGTCCCGCGAGTCGGGCGAGCCATGCGTTACCCCTCCCCGGAAACGGTGCCGTAGCGGCCGATGAACCCTTGGCCGTCGCAGATTGCGATACCGCCCTGGTAGCCCCAGTTCCCCGGCTCCGGGCCGTCATCGTTCGCCCCCGCGTTGAACCCGTCGAGGTTGGCGGCGTTGTTGAGCACGAGGTTGTTCGAGGCGCAGTAGGTGGCCAGCGAGACGGCCGAGCTGTTCGCGAAGTCGCTGTCGTCGGCGACCTGCACCTCGCTCGAGTTGAAGATCTGGACCGAGAACTTGAACGCCGCGGCGTCCACCGCATCGCGCGTCAGCAGGAACCCGAGCCGATATGTCGCGCCCTTGTCGAGCGTCGGGCCGATGAAGTTGTTGTTGGGAGAGGAGTCGCCGACGAACTGGACGCCGGAGCGGAACTGCCCGCCGCCGATGTCGTTGAAGACATTCCACGCCCAGTTGCTGCCGCTGATCGCGTTGCCGTCTTGGTTCGGGTGCGTGTTGGTGTCGCTCGTCCCGTCCGGCAGCACGAGGCGCTGATAGAGTCGGTAGGCGCGCGACTGGCCAAGGCCGGGGACGGCCATGCCCGTCTTCCGCAGGAAGTTGAACACGCCGTTGTCCCACGGGACCAGCAGGCACTTCGCCATCCCGCTGGGCATGTCGAGGCCGGCCGCCGAGACGACGGCGACCCCCGCGCCGTCATTCCCGCCGACGACATTCCACTTGTTCCCATCGCTCTTGGACGCGTTCGACGAGCCGAGGGCCGCCCCCGCCCAGTCGGACTGAAAGACGGCCGTGAACTGCGGGACGACGAGGTCGCGGCGCCCGCGGCCCCGCAGCAGGTGGATGCTCACATCGCGCCCCAGCGGATGAAGCGGTCCTTGGCGGCGAACTGGCGCGTGCGCCGAAACACGCCCCAGCCCTCGCGGGAACCGCCGTCGTTGGTGTTGCCCTCGAGCGTCGTGCAGCGGCCATCCGCGTGCACCTCGAGCACGAGCCCGGTGTGCGCGTACCGCCCGAGCTTCTCGAACCAGATCAGGAAGACGTCGCCGCGCGCCGGCTTCTCATTGAGTACCTCTGCCTGCTCGGCCGCGCGGCCAAGCTCGGCACAGCTCGCCGTCAGCGGCAGCGGCCAGTCGGCACCGAAGGCGATCGCCCCGAGATCGGCAATCCAGGCCGCACACCATGGGTAGCCCTTGCCGAGCCCGGTGCGCTTCAGCACTCGCTCGACGTACGGCCCCGCGTTGCTGTTCGGCGGGTGCTCAGTCGCCCCTTCGCTGGCGAGCGCGACGGTCACCAAGGCGTCGACCTGGAGGCCGCGGCTCATGGTGCGGGCTCCATTCCTGCGCCTACATCGCGACGCTCGGAGACAGCCGTCGAAGCCGTGCGTACCGTGGTGTCGCTGGTCGCGTGCGCGAACGTCGCGCGGGCCAAGTAGTGCCGCCACATCGAGCGCCCGAAGGCGGCCGAGATGGCGATCACGGCGAGGGTGAGCTGCGTCCCTGTGATGGTCCAGCCGAGCGGCACGGACAGCACGCCCACCACCGCGTAGGAAAGCGCCATGATCTTCGTCAGCGAAGGCGAGCCGTCGCCGGTGCCGTCGTCCAAGTCGAATGACCAGACGAACTCCCGGATGGGCCGCCGCCACCACGGCCACGGCAGTTGCTGGCGCTTGGTCTCGCGCGACTGGCTCATTCGGACCGCCGCCGTTCGATCTTCATGCCCTCGCGCTCCGCAAGCCTCTCCAAGAACCGATCGTGGTCGATCAGCAGCTCCTTCGTCTGTCGCAGGTCGCCCTTCATCCCGTTCTTCCCATCCGCGCCGTGCACCTCCTGCTTCACGATGCGGACCTCCTCGCCGACGCCGTCGACCTTCCCGTCGAGCTCGGCGACGTCCTCGCGCACCGCCTTGAACTCGGCGGCGACGTTGGTGCGGAACGTCCGGACGCTCGTCACGAGCTCGCGGAGGAAGAAGCTGGCCACACCCATGAGCGCGGTGGCGAGGCCCCCGGCCGCCCACTTCACGATCGTCGCGAACTCGAGGTGGATTCCGGGCGCCGTCGCGGCGGCCGCCTGCAGCACGATTGCCAGCGTCATCGAGGGCTCCATTAGGTCGGCACGGCCGAGGTGAAGGTCGTGGACGCGACGGGCGTCGCGCCGTCGTACATCGTGATCGTGCACTGCAGCGCCGCGCCCGAGCCGAGCGCCATGACGATCTCCTGCGGCGAGCTGCTGAAGCCGGAGCCGCCACCAGTCTCGTCGGTGGTCGGCGCGCCGGCGGTCCGCACCAGCGCGATCGTGTAGGTGGCGCCGCCCGGAGCGTTGGCCACGGCCCAGCTCACCTCGACCGACCCGCCGCCGTCTCCTGGGGTGTCGCCGTCCGTGAAGCTCGCGGAGGTGAACCGGGGCTCGTCCGCCACGATCGCCCGCCGCACCGGGATGAGGACCGTCGCCTCCTTCTCGTCGAGCGCGAGCCCGGTGGCGCGGAACACGTAGCTCTTGTCCTTGCCGCCCGAGCTCGGCTCGCGCGTCACGGTGATGGGCGACGAGGGCGGCGTGGCGAAGCCGCCGTCGTCGATCGCCATGACCACGCTGTCGGTCGCGCCGATCGACCACGAGATCTCGCCCTCGTCCTCGGTGAGGTTGAGGCGCACGCGCAGCATCACCGGCGCGATCGTCTTCACGGGCGGCCGCGAGACCTCCTCCGTGGGATCCGACGCCGGCGCCGTGAACCGACTGGCGAGCAGCCGCCCGACATCGGGCCGTACACGGTCCAGCACCACCTGCGGCGCGCGTGGATCCAGCACGTCCTCCGTGAGGCCCATCAGCCGCACGGTCTTCTGCAGGCCCAGCGCCGGCACGCGCAGGTCCACGTCGCGCCCAGGCACGAGCTCGAACGGCGCGTAGCGCACGCCGTCCAGGCGGTACAGGTCGAGCAGGCGCGCGTCGAAGCGCAGCAGTGGATAGGCGCGGTCCGCGAGCAGCTCCTGCGCCGCCTGCAGCATCGGCAGCGCGTCGGAGCCGAACACGTAGTGCACGCCGCCGCCGGAGGCCTCCGGCAGGCCCTCGCGGTGCAGCAGCATCACGGCGTCGAGCACGACGCTGCACGCCGGGTTCGAGCCGCCGGCGGGCCGGGCGAGCACGAGCTGCAACTGCTCGTCGGCCAGGCCCTCGAGCGGCAGGTTCGTGGCGACGGCATCGTACCAAGTGTCGAGCGCCGCGCGCTGCGCATCGTCGACCGCCGTCGTGGTATCCGGCGGATAGACGTGGATCGGCTCGCCGAGCACCGTGCGTGTCCCGGAGGCGTGCACCGCGACGATCGACACGTCGATCGGCACGTTGCCCGTGAACAGCGGGAAGAGCAGCGCGAACGCCGCGGCGACCTGCATGAGGCCCGGCGCCGCGTGCACCGGCACGAGCGGCGAGCGGATCTCCGCCGAGGCGCCGGCGGCGAAGTCGAGGCGCCAGGCCTTGCCGCCGTGGCGCGTGAGCAGCGCATCGGTCACGCGCGCGCGCGTCACCGTGCCCACGATGCTCGTGATCGTCCAGCCGTCCGGCGGATCCCCGGAGGCGCCCGCCCATGCGGCAAGGCTGCCGTTCACCACGCGGTTGGTCGCGCCCGTGCAGGCGACCTGCAGCGGGTTCACGCGCCGGCGCGTGGCCGCGATCGCGACCGGGTGCGGCACCTCCACCAGCCGCACGCCCTGGTGGCGCTGGATCGGCTCGAGCACGTCGTCGGCGCCGGGCGTGCCGCCCGAGAAGGCGTCGACGGTGAGCGTGCCGTCCGTCGTGGCGCTGGCGACGATCCACATCGGATCGCCGGCAGGCCGATAGCAGCGCGCGGTGGTGATGCCGCTCGCGCTCGCCGTGAAGCTCGTGCCGCCGACGCGCGGCACCACGGTGGCCACGTTCGTGCCGCCGTTCCAGTCGGTGATCGTGCCGGGCACGAAGGCCGCGCCGTGCGGGCACCAGATCCAGTCGCCCGCCGCCGGCGTGGAGCTCGGCGCGCCCGCGAAGGTCCAGGTGCCGGCGACGTGGTCGAACGTGCCCGACGGCAGCGCGCAGACCAGCGTCGAGCGCTGCACCTCCCAGTCGCGGTACTGGTTGGTCGCGTGGACCGTTGCACCCCCGCCCTGCAGGTCCTCCGTCTCGATGCGCGGCGGGCCCGTGTCGGTGCCGGTCACGAGGAAGGGCGACCACACGGCGCGCGTGCCGAACGCCTGGCGCGTGCCCGCGTAGTCCTCCGACTGCCGCAGGCTCACACGCTCGCCGACGGCGAGGCCGGAGCTCAGGTCGGTGGTGGCCAACCGCACGCGCGCCGGGCTTGCCGAGCTGTCGGTGATCGCGAAGCTGCGGCCCGTGAGCTCGCGGAAGAGCCGCCGGCCGGTCCACTGGCCGTCGACCAGCACCGGCGTCGAGGCAGCACCGCCGATCGCGCCCAGCGTCACCCAGCCGGTGCCTCCGTCCACCGCGGTGACCTCGAGCTGCAGCTCCCGCAGGTCGACGCGGTCCGGCGTGAAGGGCACGATGACGTTCACCTGCTCGGTGGCGTCGTCGTCCGCCGCGACGTCGATCGCCGCCGCGTCGGTGGTGGCGATGAGCGGAGCCAGGGATCCGGCCACGCGCTCGACGAGCGTGAGCTCGTAGCTCAGGTCATCGCCGGCGCGCACGAGCGCGAACTCGGACGCCACGCCGGCGGTGGCCAACGCGTCGACGAGCGCGCTGGCGATCGCGCGCGGCGCCACCGCGCCCTCGAGCGCGAAGGTCACCGGCGTGGTCGGCGTGACGGTCCCGACGTCGATCCAGGCGATGCCCGCCGCGGCGAGGCCTGCGGCGACGTCGCCGAGGACATCCGCCGGCGTGCGGTCGGTGGCGGAGTATCCCCAGCGCGCGAGGCCGCCGCCGCTCACCTCGCGGTGCAGGTGCTGGTCGAGCAGGTCGTCCTCGATCGGGACGCACGCGAACTCGAGCACCGCGGCCGTCCGCTGCACCGGCCGCCGGCGCCGCAGCACGCGCCACTCCTCCCACGTGGTCGCGTAGGCATCGGGTCCGGTGGCCACGAAGCGCACGAGCCGGATGACGCTCTGCTGCGGCACGACGAGGGCGGCCGCGTGGTGGCTCGCCGGCAGCGTGAAGATGAGCGACGACCGCCCCGACTCGAGGTAGCGGCTGCGCTCGAGGCGCGCCACGCCCCCGCCGCCGGCGCTCAGGAACGCCTGGCGCGCGCCGCCCGCCGGCGCGGGTGCGCTCCAGAGCTCAAGCCGATGCGCCGGCGATGGGACCGGCGGCATCAGCCGACCCCCGCGAGCGATCGCAGGGCGTCCATGTCTCGTGCATCGAGCGCCACCAACAGCTGCATGACGGCGTTGGGCTCCTGCGGCGTGAAGCGCACGATGTTCGCCGGCCACGCTGTTGCGGGTCCACTTGTCGAGCTGGTTCCGGGAGTACTCGCCGCGCCATTGATGGAGAGCTCTGGCGTGAGACGCCACGTTGCAGCATCCACCACCGACAGCGCGCCCCGCGCTTCGTACACGTCGCGATAGGCGGGCACGCCGGATCCGACGAAGATCGCGGTGGCACCGTCGTCATAGTACGCCTGGAAACCCGCGGAGGCCGCGGCACCCTGGAAACCGATGCGGGGGTCGACGCCGAGGCTGCCCGAGCCGACGTTCAGGACGTTGCGCGAGGCGCCCGTGTCGACAAAGGCACCCACATTGCGGCCGCGCAGGTAGAGGGACATCGCCTGAGGCGGAACGGCGTAGGGAATCGTGAGCGCGTCAGCGGCGCGCGTCACGGTGGAACCCTCGGTTCGCATATACGAGGAGGGCGTCGCCGCGTCCTCAGCAGAGGTGCCCCAGACATAGAGCGAATCACCGGTGTCCGCGAGCGTCGGCGCGTCGACATAGAGCCGCGTCTCATTCGTGTTCGCTGCGATCACGCCGGCAGCGGAGACGTGGCAGAAGTACCAGTCCTCCTCGAGGCGCTCTGAGACGAAGGCCTGCCCGGTTCCGGTAACAGTCGCCGGGACCGGGATTCCGCCAGTCCAAGTGAACAACACCTGATGCCGCGTCACGTTCGCCGTCGTGTCGCGCACCATGATGGTGAAGCGACCTGCAGTCCCCTTCCGTACGCAGTAGCCAGTGATCTTGATGCCGTCGCCGGTAAAGGCAACGGCCTGATACACGAAGCACGACGTCGCATCCAGTGTCGCCGTGATGAGGTCGCCGGTCAGCGTGCCGTCGGGAGCTCTAACCGCGTCCGCCGTGATGGTCGGCGAGCCGCTTTTGCTCCACGCGGCGTGGTCGATCGCCTCGCTGCGCCGCGTGAGATTCGTGCGCGCCGGCTCAAGCAGGAGCGCCACCTGCCCCCCGAGCACCGTGAAGGCGGGCATGCCCGACGCAACGCGCACGAGTCGACCGCGCTGGTCGCGAACCGTCTTCTGCGACGCGCGCGTGAACGTGCCGGCCACGCGCTTGCCGTAGCTCAGCGCGTAGAGCCCCGACTCGTCAAGGCACTCGCTCGCCCGGAAAAGCAGCGGCACCCGGGCGAGTCGCGCGCGTGGGCCCTGGAGGATGATGGTCATAGCTCGTACCGTCGGCGATAGCGGAGCTGCCCGGTGGCGCGGCCGCCTGCGTCATAGAGCCGGAGGCGCGGATACGCGCCGCCAGGGATCCAGCCGTCGAGCGGCGAGAGCGGGAAGAAGTCGCCGTTGCACTCGGCATCCGCACCGGTCCACACGCCGGCGATCATGCGCTCCACCCGCGGCGCCACGCCCTCGGTGGAAATCCGGTAGCGTGCGGTCGCGTCCGTCGACCAGTCCAGCGTGGCCGAGAGCGTGAGCGTGCGGAGCACGTTGCCGCCAGCGTCCTCGTACAGGACCTGCGGCGCCACCACCGTGCCGAGCTCGGAGCCGAGGATCTCCAGCGTCCAGGGGCTCGGGAGCAGCTTGCCGAGCGGCAGCGGCGTCGAGCCCTGCCCGATCGCCAGCAGCTGCGGCTCCCGGTCGCGCCAGGTGGGATCCGCCGCGCGAAATCGGAGCGTGAGGCTCACGCTCTTGCTCGCGCCATCCTGCTCGGCGAGCGACGGCGTCGCGACGTCGACCTGCGTGACGCCCGTGCGCTCCACGAGGATCATGCGGTCCGCTGCATCGACCGCGCGCAGTTCCACAAGCCCGCGGCCCGAGAGCGCGAGGATGGTCTCGACCTTGTCGAGCACGTCGGCGCGGCCGGTGCCTCGCACCTCGCCGACGATCTCGATCGTGCGCACGGCCGCCTGCCGCGGCGCGCCGGCGTCGAGTTCGCCCGCCACGCCCGGCAGCTGCAGGCCGCGCGTCTCGAAGGCGAGGCCGTTGCGGCGGCCGGAGCTCCCCGGCGCCGGCAGGAAGCCGAGGGCGCCGAGGCTCTCGCCGTTCAGGTAGTAGGAGGGCCGCCGGCTCACCGGATCCTCGGCGTGGCCCACACGTCGCCCGCGGCGCGCTTGGCGCGGAGGACGTCCTGGAAGAGGACATCGGAGACCGCATCGCGGAAGGCCTGCCCTGCGAACAGTCCGACCTCGCGCGCATCCGCGCCGGCGGGAGCGTGCACCACGATGCTGCCAGCGTCGAAGTTCACGATCATCGTGACGCCGCCGGCGCGCGCGCCGCCCTGGGCGCCCGGCACGAAGCCCGCTGGCACCGTGAGCGGCGTGCCGGCCAGTGCGCTCAGGTACAGCAGCTGCGCCTTCAGCGTGTCGTGGATCTGCTGGCGCTGCAGCTCGGCCGTGCGCGACGAACCCACGATCGCACGCAAGTAGTCGGCCATGCGCTCGCCCGCCGCCTCGGTCAGCCCGCGGAATCCGCTGATGCCGCCGAGGCTGGAGCCCGGCCGCGCGACGGCACCGCCGATCTCCTCAAGGCCGCCGAGGATCTCCAGCAGCTGGTCGAGGAACTCTTGGCCCTTCAGGCCGCCCATCTGTTCGCGGCTGAGGCGATCGCCACCCGCCTCCATCAGCTCGATCAGCCGCTCGATCTCCTTACGCACGGCCTCGCGCCCCTCCTCGGTCGAGAGGTCGATGCCGGCCATCAGTTGCTCGATCGCCGGCGACAGGTCGCGCGCCGGCTGCGTGCGCATCAGCAGCTTCTCGATCGGGTCCGTGATCCCCTTCGCCGCGATGCGCGCGTCCTGCAGCGTGCGCCGCTCGCCGTACGAGTCGCCGAACTCCGTGATCTTGTCACCGCTCTGTTCGAGTTGCTGCACGAAGGCCTCGAGCGCGGGGATGCCCCCACCCTCGAGCGTGATCCCGAACTCCTTCGCCACGCGCGAGAGCTCGGCCCAGTCGATGCCCAGGTCGCTGGCGAGGCCCTCGAGGTCGAGCCCGCTCACGTCCATGCGGCCGAGGCGCCGCCGGGATTCGCGTGCGATGCGCCCCGCGTCGCTCGAGGCGGCCCCGACGCCCGTGCCGCTGACGTCGAGCCCGAGGAGTCCCATTCGGTCGGTGAGCCGACGGATCGCCTCGGTGTTCTCGCGCTGTATCCGCTTGCGCTCGCGCACCGCAGGGTTGTCGCCGAAGAGCGTGGTGCCGATGGTGGCAAGGGCGCCTATGAACGGCAGGGCGGCCTTGCCGACGCTGAGGCCAGCCGCAGCCGTGGTGATCACGTTGCCCGCGGCGTCCTTGAAGGAGCCGCCGCCGTCACGCGCCTTCCGCAGGTTCCCGAGGGCCTCAAGGATGCCGGGCGCGCTCGTGCCCATCTGGGCGACCGCGCGCAGCGTGTCGACCACTTCGCGCTTCACGCCGCCCCACGCGCCCGCCATCTGCAGCACGCCGTCGATGACTTGCCCGAGCTCGCGCGCCTGATCGGACAAGGAGCGCGTGACCTTCTTGACCTCGTCGTCCTGCTCCTTCAGGAGCGCGAGGATCTGCGCATGGGCCTTCTTCGCCATCTCCAGTGCCTTCTCGCGGTCCTTCTCGCTCCGCGACTCATCGTTGGCGATGGCCAGCGCCTCGTCGCGGACGGCGCGAAGACTCGCGATCGTGCCGGCGTGCGTGCCCGTGAGGCCCTGCTCCTCGGTGGACGCGATGCTGTCCCACAACTGTGCGAACTCGCCAGACGACATGGCCGAGGCGGCCTCTCGCAGCAGATCATTGAGCTCGAGTGCCTGGTCCCTGGCGTTGCGCAGCAGCGGGATGTCAGCATCCCGCCCGGATTCACGCGCGAACTGCTCAAGCTCCATGAAGGAGCGCCGGATCTCGTCGGACGCGCCAGTGAAGCCCTCAGTGAGCGCCTGCTCGAGCCTGGCGTTCCACGCCGTAATCGCCTCGTTGAAGCGCTTGTCGATGTCGGCCAACCGCTTGTCGGCTTCCTCCTTCTCGCGCTGCGCCGCGTCGGAGGCCTTCTTGCCGGCCTTCTCGTCCGCCTCCTCGCGCGCACGCGCCAACTCGTTCTCCGCCTTGAACGCCTGCTGCGCGATGCGGTCGTCGTAGACGTTCCGCGCACGGTTGCGGCGCTTCTCGACCTCTGGCGCCAGCCGGTCCATCGCAGCCAGGTCCTCCTTCATCCGCGTGTACATCTCGCCCGTCTGACTCGCGAGGAACGAGGTAACCGCGGCGCGGTCCTGTGCCTGCGCCTCTTCGAACATCTGCTGCAGCGGCACGAGTTGCTGTGCCACCTGCGCCCGGTATTGGGCGATGCCCTGCATGCCGAGGCGGGCGAAGTCGTCGCGCGCCTCGGCGGCCGCCTCCGCCCGCTCGGCTGGATCGGCGCTACCGAGTCGCTGCCGCAGCCGATAGTCGCCGGTGTCGAGAGCCCGGACCCGGTCCGCGGCGCCCGCGAGATCGAGCTGCTCCATGCGCGCGAACTCTTCCCGGGTCTCGCGCGCGGTCCGCGCCGCCTCCTCGCGGATCCGCGTGAACATCTGGATGATCGCGAGCGTCGAGATCCCGATGGCACCCACGATCGCCCCGTTCTTGCCGAAGGCGAAGGCCATGCTGGAGACGTTGTTGATGACCTGCTTGGCGGTCTCGCCGCTGATCTTGCCCTGGCGCGCCATCGTCTCGGACGTCATGGCGATCGCGCGCATCGCGTTCGCCTGCTTCGACGCTACCACGTCGGCCCCGCTGCCCGCCGTCCGCCCGCTCGAGCGCGCCTTCCCCTCGAACTTCTCCAGCTCCACCCCACCCTCGCGCAGCGCGCGCCGGAGCTTCTCCGTCGACGCGTCGATCTCGACGAGCAGGGACTTGATAAGCTGCTGGTTCACGCGTCGCTCCCGCGCGCGGCCGCCATGCCCTCGCGCACGGTCTGCGCGCGGGCCAGCGCGCCGGCGAGGAAGCTGCGAATGGTGACGTTGCACATGAGCTTCCGCGACGACTTGCCGTTCTCGCTGGAGTAGCTGCCGACGAAGCCGGCCAGCGGCAGGCGCGTGCTGCCGGGTCGCTCGTCGCCCGGGAAGGCCTGCGAGAGCAGGTCGAGGTCGTGGCGGTTCACCTGCAGGTGCGCCACGACCAACGCCACGAGATCGGCACCCCGCAGCTTCGCCGTCCACTCGGGCGGCTGCGGATCCGCGTCGGTCTCGGCGAACGGCGTGCCGGGCCCGGGGTGCGTGACAATCCACGCGAAGAGGCGGACGCAGCGCGCCGAGAGGAGCGCGCCCACCATGTGCACGCCGACGGCGCTTGCCTCGGGCGAGCCATCCTCCGCCAGCAGGTCCTGCACGGCGTGCATCTCGCGGCGCACCCGCTGCAGCTCGAGGTCGAGCGCGTCGAGCAGGAAGAGCGTGTCGAGGCTCTTCGGGTGCACGTGCACCGTGTCGCCGCTGGCGAGCTCCACGGGCAGTGCGTGGTCTGCGAGGGCCTCGTGGAGCAGCTGCTCGATCGAGCGGTCATCCGCGACCTTCGGCGCACTGCCCTTCCGTTCGGCCAGCCAGAGCGCGTGCGCGAACCACGCGTCGGCGCCGGCGTCCTCAGCCGGGCGCCGGTCCTCCAGCTCCTCCTCGCCCGCGCGCCCCAGCGCCAGGACCTCCCGCTGCAACAGTTCCGTCGCGTTCCGGAGCTGCGGCAGCGGAAGGCCTGGCGCGGGCCCAGTCGCCGGGGCGTCCCCCGTCGTCACCGGACCCCCTTACCACATCAGCTGCGTGAGCAGCTGGTTGCGGAAGGTGAGCGGGATGCCCGAGACGTCGTTCTTGCTGAGCATGAGCTCGAGCGTCTCGAGCCCGTTGTCGACCCCGGAGCCGATGAAGTGCACGGTCTTGGTGTCCTTGCGCTGCGCCGTGACGCCCCAGCCGATCGGCGCATCCGTACCGGCCAGGTCGCTCTCGGTCAGCCGGTCGCCGAAGATCGCGCCCGTCGGGAGACCGCGCTGGAGGCGCAGGTTCTCGAGGGTGAGCGCCGTGGGCTGGAACTGCATCGTGAAGAGCGCCGAGCCCGCCAGGTGGCCGGCGGCAACGCGCGCGTTGTCGAACTTGAGCTGGCGCACCGAGCCGCCCACGCGGAACTCGGTGGTGCCTTCCTTCAGGCCGGCGAAGGGCACGTACTCGAGCTCCACCACAGTCGAGCCCGCAGGGAAGGCGTAGGCGGCGCGCGTGCGCACCGTCATCGCGAGCGAGGCGAGCGACTGCGCCAGCACGATCTGCGAGCGGCCGCCGCCCGTCACCACGTAGTACTTGCCGCCGGCGACACCAGTGGCGGCCGTGAGGTCGAAGATGTTCGCGTCGAGCGCCGTGGCCCCGGTGAGCGTGGTCGACAGCCCGCCCGAGAGCACGCGGAAGTACCCGGCGGAGATCAGCGCCTCGATGCGCTGGGCGTTCCGGACCTGCTGCGTGAAGCCGGTCAGGAAGTTCGGCACGGCCTCGATGACGTGGCCGTGGTTCGCCGCGGCGAAACGGCCGGCGAGCGTCTGCTCGCGGCCCTGGCCGAAGGGCACGACGATCTGCGTATAGTCGGCGCTGCAGGCGTCGTAGCGGTGCTGCAGGAAGGTGCCGTCCTTCTTGCGGCCCGTGAGGACGATGAAGGTCTCCTCGCTGCAGAAGTCCGTGCCGTCCGTGTGCACCTGCGTGGGATCCGCCTGCGAGGCCGCGCCGAGCACGCGCGAGAGCGGCATGCCGGTCAGCAGCGCGAAGTGCCATGGGCTGTAGCCCTGCAGGTCGAACTGGCCGGCGGGCATCAGGTGGCCGAGTCGGCGGCCGTCCGGGTTGCGACCGACGTCGGTCTCGTTGTCGGCGACGTCGGCGCTGTCGGCGCGCCGCACGTTGAGGCAGTTGCCGAGGTCCCATGCTTCGAGCTCGCGCACCGCCTCGCCGGTGACGTGGGCGCGCTTGAGGGTGGGGGTGAGCAGGTTGATCGTCGAGCCCGCCGGGGAACCCGCCTGGGTGACGAGCTCGGCGTCCTCCTCGCTACCGACGGCCAGCGGGTCGAAGGAGCTCAGGCCCGTGGTCGACGCGACGGTGAACGCTGCGGCGCCGGCGGCCGCGTTCGCGGTGAGCGTGGTCGCTCCGCCGCCGATCTTGGGGCGGAGCGCGATGACGCTGGCGACGAAGTCGCCGATCTTGTTTCGCAAGGGAACGAGCATCGGTTACTCCTCGTCGGTGTCGGGCGCCTCGACCACCGGCGCGTCAGGAGCCGGCGGCGCCGGCGGATCGGTGATGCTGATGACCTCGGCGAGCCCGGCGTCCTCGAGCTCCTGGGCCCGCACGAGCGGCACGTTCCAGACGGAATCGAAGTCGTAGACCTGCTTGTCGGTGAGCGTGGGGCCGACGGTCTCGAGCATCCGCACGGTGGCGGTCGGCTCGGGCGTCGGCGTGGCGGCGGTGTCGGACATCTGGGGCTCCGGGAAGGGCGATGGGTCAGGGCGTGGCGATGGCGAGCGGGTCGAGCTCGGCCCAGCGGTCGGTCACCTGCAGCTCCAGGATCACGGCGCCGCAGAGGGTGTCGACCTCGCTGAGGGCGAAGACGGTGGACAGCACGCGCAGGCTGGACCCGGCGACGGCGCTCACGACCTGCACGCCGCGCAGCGAGCGCTCCTCGTACGGGATGCGCTCCAGCCACAGGCCGACCGAGGCACGCACGGCGCGCAGCGTGGCAGACAGCCGCCGGTTCTCGATCTGGCGCGTGTAGATCGCCTGGCGCGGATAGAGCACGAGCACCGAGCACCCCACACGGCCGTCGGCCGTGACGATCTCGGGGTTGCCCGGTGCGCTGAACTCGGTGACATCGTCGCCGCGGCGCACCAGCACCAGCGGGCCCTTCTCGTAGGCCGCCGGCGGGATCGGCATGCCGGGCAGGTAGTCGATCTCGAACTCCGAGACGACCGTCACCTCTTCCACGGCCGGGTCGCCCGGGGGCAACGGCACGGAGGGCGAGAGGGCGGCGACCCCGTACTGCGGGTCGCGCAGGTGCGTCGTGAGGAGCTCGCAGACTTCGTAGATCATGGGCGCCCACCGCCGAGCTGGCAGGCGAGGAGCAGGCCGTCGTCGATGGGCTCGACCGGTCCGAGCAGATAGGTGCGGCCATCGGCCGCGCTCGCGGCTCCCAGCGCACCGACGACGACGGTTGCACCCTGGGCGATGCCCGGGACGGCATCCTTCTGGACGTACAGCGTGCGACCGATGCGCTGGCCCTCGGTGCCGGCGATCGGGATCATCGAGCCCTGCTCGTCGACGATGCCGCGCGTGCCCGCACCCCCGAGCGTCACGGGATGCGTGAGCTCGGGGATGCTGAGCATGTCGGCCACCATCGCGGCGAGGCTCACGACGCGGACTCCTCCTCGTCGTCTTCCTCGTCGTCAGCGCCGTCGCCCTTGGTGAGTGCCTCGAGGCGGGCGTCGATCGCGGCGAGCACGGTGGGGCGCGCGCCGTTGGCCTGCTCCTCCTCCTGGATCTGCAGGAGCTGCTCGATGCTCGTCGCGGCCTTCACCTTCTCGATCGTGGCCTTCGCGTTCAGGCGCTCGGCGGCGTTCGCCTTCGCGGGCTCCGGCGCCTCGACGCGCTCGATCGCCGGCGGATCCATGGCGAGCAGGCGCTCGGCCGTGTCCGCCGGGAGCGCCACGAGGCTGCCGGTGCGGTACGTCTTGTCGTCGCGGTCGATGCGGCAGAGCGCGCGGTATTCCGTGGTCTTCGGCTGCATGGGGTCCTCGGTGGGGCTGTGGTGCTGCCGGCCACCCTGTGTGGCCGGCAGCACCGGTCAGCGGCTCAGTGCGTCCCGGCGGATCAGCTGCCGCCGTTCAGCACTTCCATCGAGGCCGACGCGTTGGGCCGGAAGGGCACCATCAGCGCGGCGGACTGCATCAGCATCCAGCGCACCGCCGGATCCGGCTCCTTCCAGCTCTTCGGGAAGTACGGCACCGCCTGGAAGCCGGCGTCCTCGTCGCGGATGGCGGCGAAGCAGCGCGTGCCCTCGACCTCGTCCGCGGTGAGCACCACCTCGCCGGAGGGCATCAGGTGCTTCTCGGTGGCATCGACGGGGTCGATGTAGAGGTCGTCGTAGACGTAGTAGTCCACGGTGCCGATGGTCCCGAGGTAGCGGGCCTTCTCACCGTTGCCCGGCGCGAGGTCGAAGGTCGAGCTCGTCGACGCGCGGCGGTAGTCGACCAGCAGCTTCCACTCGTCGCGCGCGAGCAGCCGTGTGCGGAACGCCTGGTAGGCGTCGGGTGCGAAGGTCACGCGCCGCAGCACGGCGCCGCCCTGGGCCATCATCGCGTTGGCCATGGTCTCGATCTGCGAGAGCGGATCGGACTCCGTCTGGCTCCACCGCGCGGTCCCCGTCTTCACGGCGCGCAGGTCGGTGTGGCGGCCGAAGCTCACGACGGCCGTCTTGAAGCCCTCGCCGGAGACCGTCACCTGGCCCAGGCGCAGCGCCTCGGCGGCCTGCACCTCCATGCGGTACTTCAGCATCTCGACCTGGTCCTCGAGCGTCATGCCGACCATCAGCTGCAGGCGCTGGTCGGGCGAGAGCTCGCCGCCGATGCGCTCGCCGATGGCGCGCTTCAGGGGGCGCGACGCGTCGAAGCGGCGCTTGTCCTTGAGGTAGGGCGGCTTGAACGTCTTGGTGACGAAACCGCGGTCCTCGACGACCTTGCCGGCGATGAGCGGCGAGACGTACGGCGTCAGCCGCGGCTTGCGCTCGTCGAGGTCGAAGTGGATCTCCTCGCTGGGGTCGCGGAGCTCGGTCCGGAACTCCGTGTCGAGGAAGTGCTGGGGCGTGGTGCGCAGGTCCTTCACCACCCCCGCGAGATAGTTCGTACTGAAGAGGTCCATCGGTCGGCTCCGTGAGGGAAAGGGGGCGGGCGGATTGCCCGCACCCCGGGGTGGTGGCGGCTAGGCCGCGATGGTGGGCTTGAGGAAGATCCCGCGGGCCTCGAGGGCGGCGCGGATGGTGGCGAGGGTGTGGCCGGTGCCGAGCGTGAGCGCGGCCTCGTTGAACTCACCGGTGCGGTAGAGCGAGGTCTTCTGCTCCGCGCTCGTCGCGTCGGTGTCGATCGCGAGGATGCCGACGGGCACCTGCGAACCGTCGACGGCCGCGGCGGCGGAGAGCTTGTACTTCCCGCTCCCGGCGGCGACGGTGATGGTGATGACGTCACCGATGTCCGCGTCCTCGGAGCCGTCGCCGACGGTGCCGTTGATGTGGTCGCTCACGTACGGGACGGCGACCGTGAGGTCCGCCAGGCGCGAGCCGTCGGGCGCGTAGACGGCGAAGGTGCCGGCGTTGGCCGACTCGGCGATGCAGACGAGGCGATACGCGCCCACCTGCGTGCGGCTGCCAGGCGTCCAAGCGCCGAGCGCGCCGTTCACGTCACCCGTGACCACGGCGGGCGTGAGGGCACCGATCGTCTCGCAGCCGAGGACGGCACCGCGCGTCCGGTTCTCGGTCGCGATGAGGGTGATCGGCGTGGTCGGACGCTCGGAGTCGCCGGCGAGGAGCCGGTCGGGCGCCGGACTGGTGGCGGAACTGAAGGACGTGTCCATGGGTGGTCTCGCTGAAGGGGTGTGCGGGGTGGTCGGTCAGTCGGTGCTGCGTGTGGTCAGTTGCGGCGCGCGGCGGCAGCGCCGCGGCGCTGCGTCGGGCTGTGCTCCTGCAGGAGCGCAATCGTCGGCGCACCGTCCTTCTCGGCGGTCGGCGTGCCGTCGCCCTGCGTGGGCGCGGTGATCGTCGCCTCGGCGCCGGCCATCGCGGCGAGCGCCTGCGCGCCCGTCTGCTGGCTGGCGGCAAGGAAGGCCTTCGCGGCCTCGCCCTCCGCCTGGCCGGACTCGAGCGCTGTGCGCAGCGCCGGCGCGATCGCCTTCGGCGCGAGAGCGATGACGGCCTTCACGCGCTCGCGTTCCGCCTTGCGCGCGCCGCGGCGGGCCCGGCGACGGATCCGCGCGACCATGGTGGCGTTGGCCGTCACGAACGCGCGCTCGGCCTTGCGGGCCTGCTCCTCGTCGTCCTCCTCGGCCATCTCGTCGTCCTCCTCCTCGGAGGCCTCCGCGTCATCCTCGTCCTCGTCGGGCTGCTCGCCCTCGGCGCGCTGCTGCTTCTCCTTCTCCTCTTCCTCGGCGCGCTTCCGCGCCTCCTCGTCGTCCTTGTTCTCGTCGGTCGCGCGCGCGGTGCCGGCGGCCTTGGGGGGTGTCGGGGGCATGACGGTCTCCTTGGGTGCAGCCGCCGCAGCTGCGGCGGTCGTGGTGGAAGGCGTTGCCGCGCGCGTCGCGAGCTCGGCCAGGATGTCCTCGGTGGTGCCCATGCGGTCGGCCAGGCCACGCGCGACGGCGTGGCGGCCGATGAACACGGCGCCGCCGTCGCCGGCGGCGATCAGCTCCTCGGCGGTGGTGCCGCGGTAGGTGGCCACCGCGGCGAGGAAGGCGTCGGCGAACTCGTCGACCTCGCGCTGCAGCACGGCCTTGCCGGCGGCGTCCGCGGGATCCGGCACCTTGTTGGGCGACTGTGTGCTCACGATCCGCCAGCGCTTCATGCCGTACTCGGCCTCGGCGGCGCTCCAGTCGACGATCTCGAAGTAGACGCCGATGCTGCCGACGTAGGCCGACGGCGTGACGACGATCTCGTCGCAGGCGGCCGCGATCCAATAGGCGGCGCTGGCGGCGCCGTCTGAGACCATCGCGACGATCGGCTTCGTGCCGCGGTGCGCATGGATGAGCGCCGCGAGCTCCGCGCAGCCGTTCGTCTCGCCGCCCGGCGAGTCGAGGTGCACGAGGATCGCGCGGACGCCCGGGTCGTCGACGGCGATGCGGAAGTCCTCGGCCAGGAGCTGGTAGCTAGACATCCCGCACAGCTCCTGGAAGAACGACGCGTAGCGGCAGAGCGGGCCCACGGCGCTGACGATCGCCACGCCGTCGCGCACGCCGAGGCGTTCGCTCAGCGGGTGTGCGGCCGCCGGCGTCGCGAGCAGGGCCCAGCGGCGCGCCGGCACGAGCGCGGACAGGTCGATGCCCTCGCCGTCGTCCTCGCCGGCGCGCGGCGCCGTGGCCTGCCGATCAATCGCCGCGACGATCTGGTCCGTGTCGCGCTCGGCGATCGCCATCATGCGCTCGAGCGCCTCGCGCGTGATCGCCCAGCGCGTGCTGGTCAGCAGCTGCAGGGCCCGAAGGGCGGGACGTCGGCTCACGAGACGGTCTCCAGGTCAGAGTCAGGGGCGTCGGCGACGGCGCGCGCCACGACCTGCGCGGCGGCCTGCTCCCGGATGCGGGCCAGCGGGTCGCGCGCGGCGCGCCGGACCCGCGCGCGCCCAGCCTTCGGCAGCTCCTCGTCGCCCTCGTCGCCGTCGCCGTCCTTTGCCGGCGCCTCCGGCGTGACGGGCTCGGTGCGCACACGCTCGGCGACGTCCTCGACATCGAGCCCGGCGGCGCGGCGGCGCTCCTCCTCGGCGACGCGCTGCTCGAAGTTCTCGTCGTAGTCCGTGCTCGTGAGCTCGGCCGACTCGCGCTCGCGCGTGCTGAAGCCCTCCTTCACGCGCATCGAGGCGGCGACGACGGCCTTGACCGGATCGATCTCCGGCATCGACGGGCCGGTCCACTCGCAGCCCAGCCAGGCGGCCTGCGCGAGCGGGTCGTCGAAGAAGCCGGGCGCCTGCAGCAGGCCGCGCGCCACCGCCTCGCGGATCACGCGCGCGTAGACCGGCTGGCAGAACTGGTTCACGAACCAGTTGCGGCGCGTGCGCACGGCGCGCCACGCGTTCAGCAGCGCGGCACGGCTCGCCGAGTAGGAGGCCTGGAAGGCGTTGACGAGCTGCTCGTACGGGATCTCCAGCGCGGCGCCGAGCTGCCGGCACATCGCGAGGAAGAACGGATCGAACTGCGCGTTCGGCCGCGCCGGGTTCGCGAACTCGACGTCCTCGTCGGCGCCGAGGTCGATGATCGCGCCGGTGCCCAGCTTGATCTGGCCCTTCGGCGACGGGTCCTCGTCGTCGAGCTCGCCGAGCCCCGGGGCGAAGCCGCCCTTCACGAAGACGGTGAACATCGAGCTCACGACGGCCGCCATCAGCTCGGCCTCGCTGAAGCGCGTGAGGTTCTTGAGCGTCTCGATGACGGGCGCGAGATAGGGGATCCCGCGCAGCTGCCCGGGCCGCTTCTGGTCGATGAGCTGCAGCACGAGCGGGAAGCCCGACGCGTCACGCGCGGGCAGACCTTCCCACGTGATCACGCCGCCGGGCGAGAGCCACTGCTCGTTCGGGTGGCGGTTCGAGATCCAGAAGCGCTGCACCACGCCGTCGGCGTTGACCTCGACGCCCTCGCGGAAGAGCTCGGTCTCCATCTTCGCGACGGGCTGCGAGCAGCGGTTCGCCTCCAGCACCTGCACCTTGGTGCCGAGCAGGTCGCCGGCGTCGACGCGGTAGCGGAAGAGCGCGAACGCATCGCCGCCCGAAAGCGACGCGAACAGCGCCTGGCGCTGCAGCTCCGAGAAGTGGAGGCGGCCAGCGACGTCGAGCCGCGTGGAGCCGGCGTGCTGCCACCAGATCCGCATCGCCTGTCGCGACCAGGCCGTCGCCTCCTCGGCCGTGAGGTCCAGGTACTCGCGGTCGAGCCGCGGCTTCGGCACCAGGCCGTCGCCGAGCACATCGCGCAGCTGCGTGTTGAAGGCGCCGGCAGCCAGGGGCGCATTGCGCTCGAGGTCGAGCGAGCGCGCGCGGAGGTTTGGCAGGTCGCCGAGGGAGTCCGTGTTCGGGCCGCCGTCGAGGACGTTCCAGTCCTGCAGCGCGCGCCGATCGCTGCGCGCGCCGTCATAGCCGCCACCCACGCGTAGGAAGCCGACCGCCGGCGCCACGCGACGTGGTGCCAATGAGGTCGGCTCGAAGCCGGGGACGCGGGCGACGCGGCTCATTTCGAGGTCGGCACCCCGAGCCGCATGCGGGAGCCGCCGCGTTCCAGGCGCTCGATGTCGCGCTCGAGCTCGCGCTCGCGCACGTAGAGGTCCTTGAGCGTGGCGCGCGTGTAGTTGCGGCCGAGGACCGTGATGGCCTGCGCGCCGCCCTCGATCGTGGTGATCGCGGAGCGGACCGACGCGAGCTGTGCCTGCTTGGTCTCTAGCGACACAAAGCGCCTCGTGGAGCGGTGGGCTCGTTCACGAGGCGCAGGGTGCAAGCGCGGATAGTTTGGGCGCTACGGTTCTGGTTATCGGATGTGGTGAATCTATCCCCACCAGCAATTTTTTCCGCCTGTTTTCAGGCGATGAGCGGTGCAATCACCACTATAGAGAGTCGCGAACTTGACGCCGCGCTCGGCGTGAAATCGCAGACCGTGTGAAAGTATCCCCACGTGCAGGTGCATGTCGCGGAAGTCGATACGTGCCAACGCCTTTCGCGGAGCGCTCACCCAGCTCGACGTAGCCGATCTCGACCATTTTTCGCAGCGAAGCGTTCGCATAGCTGCGGTCGCAGCCTACTTCCAGTGCCAGCACGTCGGCTTTTTTCTCGGTGAAGTGCTCGAAGTCCAGCTGGCACCACAGCACACGGAAAACATTGAGATCGACTGGCGTGAGCCGCAGGTCCGCGATCGCGGCATCCACCAGCGGATGGCCGAGGGTCACTCGATCCCCCGGTGCCGCACGCGGCTGCGCCGGCGTGGCGTGGCCGTGGAGTGCTCGTCGGTGGCCTGCTGCGCGCCGTCGCGCTTCGCCTGGGCGCGGCCGCCGCGCGCGCGCCCCTGGGCCGCGGCGCGCTCCACCCAGTGCGAGAGGTTGTTGACCACGGCATCACCGAGCGCGTGCAGGGCCGCGAGCGCGTACTTCTGCAGGTCGATCGCCTCGTTGGGCCCGAGCACCTTCCACTGCAGCACCGTGGTGCCACTGGGCAGCTCCTTCGGCACGACGACCTCATTCTCGAACTGCGCGAGATAGTCGTCATCGAGCCCATCATCCTGCGGTCCCGGGAAATGGACGTAGCCGGCCGCGCCGACCGCGCCTGGCGGCAGCTCGATCTTCAGGCGGCGAAGCACCGTCGCCTTCAGGCGTGACTCGTCGACGAGCCAGAGCCGCTCTTTCACCGCGGCCGCCTTCGACATCGCGATCAGCGGGCGCCCCTTCTTCGACGGCTCGCCCTTGACCGGCCACACACCGAGCGAGCGGCGCCGGCGCGTGTAGGCGTAGACGGTCTCGGCCTTGAAGCCGGAGTCGACGAACGTGCAGCGCACCCTCAGCTCGGCACCGAGCTCATGCGCGAAGGGCTTGAAGAGCAGGAGATCGAGCCGCTTCCAGACGTCGGGCTGCTCGGGATCGCCGTAGATGCGGTGGTGCGCGATGTCCCACGACTCCTGGCCAACACCCCAACCCTTGACGAGCAGCTCGAGGCGGTCGTCCTGCACGTCGACGGCGGCCGTGAGCACGCCGACGCCGGCGGGCACCGGTGCCGCGTAGGTCTCGCGCCGGGCCGAGAGCGCCGCGGTGTCCGGCTTGTCGAGCGTGGCCTCGTAGTACTCGGCGAGGACCTGCTGGTAGAACTCGATCATCAGCTGTGCGTCGCCGCCCTCGAGCGCGCGCTTGGCCTTGATGCGCTGCTCGGCGAGCGCTCCCCAGGTGACGAAGAGCGAGTAGACGGTCGTGATCTTCCAGCCACGCACCGAGGCGCCCGGGTTCTTCGCGACCCACTCGCCGGCCGTGATCATGTCGCGCTTCTCGCGGCCCTCGCGGATCGGCTGCTCGCAGCTGCGGCAGAGGTAGTGCGCGGTCTCGGGAAAGTGCCGCACCGTCTTGCCGGTCTTCGGATCCTTCTCCTTCTCCCACTGCACCCGGTCCCACGTGAGCGGCTGCAGGTGCCGGCAGTGCGGACAGGGGACGAAGTACTCGCGCTGGTCCGAGCTCAGATAGTCGCGGATGATCCGGCTCTTCCGGCCGCGCGGGCTGCCAGTGAAGATGATCTTCGCGCTTGGGTTGGTATCGGCGCGGCGCGCCGCACGCCGCCCGACGTCGCCCTCCTGCGTCGACTGCTTCTCGTCGAGCGCGTCGTACTCGTCGACGAAGACGTAGCGCGCCGTGCGCCGGCGCAGCGCGCGCGGGCTGTTGGAGCCGATCGCCGAGAGCCAGCCGCCCGCGAAGCGCTTGTGCAGGATCGTGTTGTCGCTGTTCCGGGACTCGGTATCGGCGACCTTCCCGCGGAGGCACGTCGTCAGCTCGAAGAGCTCGGGCAGCGTCTCCTTCGACCACTCCTGCGCGTCCTCCTTCGTCGGCCACAGCGCGAGGATGTTGCCCGGATCCAGGTCGATGCAGTAGCCCACGGCGTTGTTGATGAGCCCGTCGGTCACGCCCAGGCGCGCCGACTTCAGGATCACCATCTCGCGGACCTCTGGATTCGAGAACTCCTCGAGGATCTCGCGCAGGTACGGCACGCGCGAGAGTCGATAGGGGCCCTGTTCCGTCGAGCCCGTGCTCGGGCCGAGGATCCGGTTCTGCTCCGCCCACTCGCTGAGCTTCAGCTCCGGTGGTGGCTGCAGGATCCGCGCGGCCGAGCCCTCGAGGTCGAGCCCGAACTTCCGCCGCGCCTCAGGATGCGTGACGAAGGCCATCGCCCTCCTCCTCGCCCTCGGCGTCGTCGGGATCCTCGCTCGCCTCTATCGTCTGGATCCGGCGCGCGACCTGCGCGGCCGCGGCCTGCAGGCGCACGATCTCGGCGTTGACCGCCGGCTTCAGGATCTCGCGCACCTTGAGGCGCGAGTCGAGCCCGACCAGGTCGGCCTCGTATCGCGGGGCGAATTGCACGAGCTGGCCCTTCAGCGCCTGCAGCAGGTCGGCGATCGCGCGCGCCACGAGCACGCGATCGAGCAGCTCGCCGCGGCGCTCCTGCAGGTCGAACTCCGCCGCCTCGGCCTTGGCCAGCTTCTCGCGCAGCGTCGCCTCCTCGAGCGCCGTCATCTTGTCGCCGCTCTTGGGTCGCGCCTGCTGCTCGCGGTGCGCGATCACCTGGTGCACGCAGTCGGGCATTACGTAGTAGCGGCGGCCGCCCTCGACGACCGTGTTGAGCTTGCCCTCGTCGCTCAGGTTTGAGATCTGCCGCGGCGTGTAGCCGACCAAGTCGGCCAGCTCCTTTTGCTTGAGCCGCGGCGGCACCGCGCCCACGTTGGTGGTGACGCGGTACTCGACGAACCACGTGATCGCCTTCTGCAGCGGGTACACGTGGCTCTTCTTCTTCGAGACGAACGGCAGGCCGGCGCGCTCGAGCGCGGGGAGCGCGTCGGGCTTCACGCCGATGGCGGCGGCAAAGTCGGCCGCGCTCAGCTCAAGGGCCACGCGCCTCCGCCCCGATTGCTGAAACGGAAATGGCCGTCAGAAATTTTCGCACCCACGTGAAAGTCGCGGTCGTCGGACCCCGCGTCCGAGGGCACTGTCAAAGGACCCAACACCGGCACGACCTGCCGAGTTGGATGTGCACAGTGGCCGGAGCGAGCTAGATCTTCGGCTCCCAGTTGATGCAGCCGAACTCCGGCCGCACCCACAGCTCGCCGAAGAAGTCGCTGCCGTCGATGGTCACGCACATTCGCCCAGCGAGGACGCCCGGGCTCTTCTCGGCTTCTGACTCGCCCACCAGATCGGCGAGCACGCAGCGCAACGGGAACAACTCCCCTCGAGCGTCGCTTATGCGCCCTAACGACGCAGCCGTGCCGTGCCTGCAGTTTCCGCAGCACGGATCGACACCTGCCGGCCCGCCGTCCCCTACACTTACCAGCTTCACCGACCTGCCCATTATCGCCTCCTCTCTGAGTCGTGTGCCGCAAGCCAATGACCTCGGCAATATCGCGTGTGGCCGTCATGCTTTGTACGCCCCGCGACCGAAGAGCGCCTGCTGCATCGCGCGCTCGAAGTGCAAGACGAGGCGCGTGCGCACGACCAGGTCCGCCGTCGGGAAGAAGAAGTGTCGCGCCGGCAGCCGCGTGTCGCGCTGCACCCAGAAGAGCGGCATCGTGTCGTCCTTGGCCCGACCGAATCGCTGCAGCACCATCGAGTGCCCCGGGCTGTTCGTGATGGGCACGAGGAAGGTCCGGTGCTTGCCCTTCAGCCCTCCGCCCACGACGCGCGTGCTGATGCCTGTGCGCGCCGAGAGGCCGAGGTTGATCGGGTACAGCCGCCTGGGGAACGGCGACGGCGTGCCGGGCCGGCGCACCGGGACAGGAAAGCGCCCGAGGTCGCTCAGCGGTCCGCTCGCGCGTCCACCAAAGCGCTTCGGGCCCGGCGTCGGTCCGCCCTGCTCCATCATGGCGACCAGCGAGCCGCGATAGCGGTCCCAGCCCGCCAGCTTGGCGCCTCCCGGTGGGATGATGGCCACGAAGCCATGCTCGTGCCCCGTGCGTCCCTGCCCCAGCGTGGCCCGCCCTAGGCGAGATCCGGGGTTCAGGATCTTCACGTGGCGCTGCAGCCAGCGCAGCCCCTGCGCCGACGCACTGAACTTCTGCTGGATGCGGTTCTCAGTAGCCTGGGCGATGTCCTTCTCCAGCGCCCGCAGCATCCACTTCACGGCATAGGGCAGCTGCTTCTGCTGCATCGTGCCGAAGTCCTTGATGAGCTCCTGTACGTTGGTGCGGATGTCGAGCTGCATCACCGCCTCCGTCGCATGGGTTTCTCCCGCCGGTAGCCCTTCTCGGCCCAACGCCCCACGAGCGCCGTGCAGTGCGCCAGCGCCGTGCGCATGACGGCATCCGCCGGCCGGTTGAGCAGATGCACCAGCTCCTGCAGGTCCTCGAGCGTGCCGCAGGCCGCGAGCTCGCCGTGCTGCAGCTCGGCCGTCAGGAACTTGTGCTGGCTCGGCGTCAGCTTCCCATCCTCCGCCTTTACCTCGTACCACAGGGTGAAGCCCAGCAGGCGATAGCGGCGGTCCGGGATCCCGCGCGTCTGCTGCGCCGCCTGCGCCTGGCTGAACTGAACGACGCCCTCGACGCCGGCGAGGCGCGCGATGAAGTCGTCGCACTGCCGCCCTTCGGCGTCCTCCGAGCGACAGCCGCGCAGGCCGATCGCCGGCGAGTTCGGGCCGACCTGTATGCCGTTGACGGTCGTCACGTGGCCTCCCGGGATGGCGGTCCGCGTCGGAATCCGAGCGCAGGGCGCCCGGTCTGACGCGCACACGGCGGTTCCACCAGGTGGCTCGGCGAGATGTAGCCGCATCCGCCGGAGCAGCGCAGATGGAATCCATAGCCCTCACACGAGTCGCACGTCACGTTCTCGTCGGGGTCGAGGCAGCAGCACGAATCCTCGCCGCAGTCGTGGCCGTCCACGCCCTCGCCACCGCAGCGTTCGCACTCGTCCTCGTCGACGCTGGCGCCGCACTCCGAGCACGTGATCTCCACGCGCGCCCTGGGGTCGCGCGGGTCCGGTGCGTGAAAGATCGCAAAGGCCGCCATCAGACACCCCCCGGCGGGTTCCGCCGCTCGATCTCGACGCAGTACTCGCGCAGCGTCTCGGCGGCGCGGGCAGCCGGGATGCGCGAAGGCCTGGGGTTGGCGCCGCGGCCCCTGAGAACAACGCCGTGCCGTCGGAGCGCCCGCACGATGCTCGAATGGTCGTTGCCGAGGCGCACACCGATCTGCGTGGTCGACCAGCCAGCCGCGTAAAGCGCTTTCGCGCGCGCTACGTTGACTGGTCGGTAAGGCTTGGGCGGTCGACGCGGGCTCACGCAGCACCTCCGCTGGGTGGTGGCAGCAGCTCCGGCTGCTTGTCCCGCTCCCGCTGTGCCTCGATCGCGAGCTTCCTCAGCCGCGGCGACACCACGCGAAGGCGCGGGCCGTCCCAGTCCAGCGTGACCGTGCCGACCGCGCCGGACTTCTGCTTGGCCAGGTTGATCTCGATCGTGTCCGGTGCGCTCGGGTTGTACATGATGTCGCGGTAGAGCAGCCACGTGTGGTCGGCCGCCTGCCGGATGCCCGACGAGCCCTGGATGTCGCGCAGCTGCGGCCGCTTGTCCGGCCGGTCCTCGATCTGCTTGTCGTTCGGCTGCGCCAGGGCGATCACCACGACGTTGAGCTCGAGCGCCACCGCCTTGAGCCGGTAGGCGATGCGCCGCAGCTTCGCCTCGCCCAGCTCCCCGCGCTCCGCCTCGCGCGACTGCAGGAGCTGCAGGAAGTCGACGCCGATCGCGATGAGCCCGGGCTCCCGCGCCTTGAGCAGCCGGCAGCGGTTCACCACGTCCTCGATGTCCGGCATCACCGTGTCGTCGACGTAAATCGCCTGGTTGAGCAGCCGGCCTGCCGCGGCCGCCAGGCGGCCCATCTCCTCGGCCGTGATCTTGCCGCTCTTGAGGTGCGCCCGCGCCACCTCGCCCTCGGCCGCCAGCGCACTCTCGAGGAGCATCCCCTCGGTCATCTCCGCCGACACGAAGCCGACGGCGCCGAGGCCCGACAGCGTGAGGTCGCGCAGCAGGTTCCACACGAGCGTGGTCTTCCCGCAGCTGGGCACGCCGGACACGACGACCAGCTCGCCGCGCTCAAGGCCGCCATTGAGCTTGTCGTCGAGCTCTGGCAGGCCCGTGGCCACCAACGCGACGGCCGTGCCGTTGTGCCGCTGCTCGACACGCTCCATGGCCGCCCAGAGGCCCTCCTTGATGCGCCGGAACCCCTGCTCACCCTCGCCGGCCGCCAACGGCGACAGCGAGCGGCTCGCCCAGGCGAACAGGTCGTCGATCGCGACCGTCTCGTCCTGCGCCATGCGCTGCATCTGCACGGCCATGGCCCGCAGCTCGCGCCGGCGGTAGTACTCGCGCACGATCCGGGCGTGCGCCATCGCGTGCTCGTGCGTGGGCAGCTCGTCGTAGAGCGGGCCGATGTACTCCTTGCCGCCGGCCGCGGCGAGCGTGCCGTTGGCCGTCAGCTGGTTCGCGAGCGTGAGTGGATCCACCACGACGCCGGCGTGGCGCAGCTGCTCCATCGCCTCGAACAGGAGCCGATGGCTGCCGCGGCCGAACATCTGCGGCTGCAGTACCGTGGCGATCGCCGTACCCGTGCGGTGCTTGTCCTCGGCGCCGGCCATGAGCACGGCTGCCAGCACCGCGCGCTCGGCGTCGTCGCTGACGAGGAAGGGCTTCTCCTTGGGTGCGATCTCGAACGTGATGGGTTGCGTGGTCATGCGTCGAGGGCCTCGTGCAACGCCTGGTGGCAGGGCCGGCAGAGCCAGCGGACCTGCAGCGGCTGGTTGTAGTCGTCGTGGTGCATCTCGGGGGTGCGCTCACAGCCTGGCGTCTCGCACGGCTGCTCCAGGAGTTGGCCGCGGGCGAGCGCGACCCCCGCATGCCGCCGCGCCCGAACCCGGCGACGCGCCTCGTCGGAGAGCTCAGCGTCCTTCGGCCGGTTCGCGCGCATGTACGCGGCGTGGCACGCGCGGCAGTAGCGCTGGCCCTCGCGATCGCGCGGCCCCTGGCAGCGGGAACAGGTCCCGTCGTTCCGGCGCTGCCTCATGTTTCACGGTCAACATTAGGTTCCACGGCAACGCAAAACTCCGGGCGCGATCGCATCACGCCGCCCCCTGCGTGACGAACCCCGATACGCGCTGCGCATGCTGCCGCGCCGCCTCCGCCAGCCGGGCGTCGCGCTCCTTCCCGAACGTGATCTCCGCCAGCTCCCACGGCTTCGCGAGCAGCACGAACGCCAGCAACGCATCCGCGCTGCGCACGCCACCCGCGGCCTCGACCGCGCGGCAGCGCTCCTCCAGGACCTCGCGGGTCTGCATCGGCGCCGTCAACCCGCCCTGCACGAGCAGCGCCCAGAGCGCGGGGCGCGCGAAGCTCTCGTCGCCGATCGGCACCGCGTCGAGCGAGCGCCCTGGCGTGAAGCCGTCCGCCGCCGCCCTCGCCTGCTCCCGCTCCCAGCGCTCGACCACACCGGGCGTGAAGTAGTGCAGCGAGCGTGGCGCCTTGGGGCATTGCTTCGCGGCCTCGTACACGGCCTGCGCCGCCCACGCGAGCGGGATCCCGTGCTGCTGCACCGCCTCGACGAGGTTCGCCGCGGTGCCGGAGGTCAGCGGGTTGCGATCGCGACCGAGTGCCTCGTCGAGCCCGCGATTCGCGGCCGCGGCGAGCTCCAACGCCGGCGGACGTGCAACGGCCGGTGGTGGCGGTGGCGGATCGGCCTGCGGTTCCGGATCGGCAGTGGCGTCCGCGTTTTCGGACGCGTCGCTCGCGCGCGCGGAACTGCCACTACGCTCAGAAGCAGAAGCAGTAGCAGAAGCAATTGCCGTGACGCCGCGTGACGCGGCGTGACGGTCCGTGACTTGCTCGCTGCTGTCGTCGGCTGATTCCCCCAAGCCCTTGTCACGCTTACGCTTCCGGCTCTGACGCTCCGCAGCCAAGACCTGCTCGTGCGTCCGCATCTCGCGGTACTTCGGGTAGTTGAGCACCAACCACCCACCCTCAACCTTTTCCACGCGGCGCCCGCCGTAGTCCTGATCCTGACTCTCCGGGTCGGGTTCCATGAACGTCCGGAGCGCCTCGCGGCACTCGTCGCGCGAGACGTTCGCCTCGGCCGCAAGCCAGGCCTCCACGCCCTTCACGAACCCGTCGCGGTTCGCCAGGGCAAGAAGGGCGATCCAGACCACACGGGTGGCCGGTGGCTCGCGCCAGATGCTCGAGCGGGTGATCGTCGATGACAGCTTCGCGTACATCAGGGAGTCTCAGTCGATGGTGAAGACGGCCGGCCCAAGCGTGCGGAAGGGGCCAGCCAGTAGCGGTAGGAGGGACGGCCAGGCACACCACGCACCGGCGGCACGCTCTCGCGCTCGAGCACGCCGCGGCGCCAGCATGCCCGCAGGACCTCGCCCACGTAGCGCGGCGTCCACGCGTGATCGGTCTGCGCTGCCAGCTCGTGCGGCGTCCGCGCACCCTCGCGCGTGCTGCCCAGCAGCTGCAGGAGCGTGAGCTCCACGCGCCGGCGCAACGCGCGCTTCGTGATGGCGGGTCCGAGGACGGCGGTCATGCCGCCGCCTGCGCTGGCACGTCGACCCGCGCGAACTCGATGACCCACACCCAGGGATTGCTCCCTCGGCGCGCACGCTGGTTCAGGTCGTAGAACGTCCGCAGGAACTGGGCTTCCGGCGTCTCCAGCCAGGCGCCCTCCAGGGTGTGCGACGGCTCGCCCGCGAAGCCCTCGGCCAGCGCGTCGGAGCGGCTGATCGCCTCCACGCGTTCGACTCGGACGCCGGTCAACTCGAGCGTGAGCCGCGAGGCCCAGCGGGGCATATGAATCGACGGCGCCCAGCGCACGTCGGCCCAATCTTCCGCACTCGGCTGCTCGGCAAAGGGGATGCCGGCCAGCCCGTTCACAGCTGGATGGCACTCGACGAGATCGGCGGCATACAGCACTGACTTGCACGCCGCTGGCGAGCGAAACGCGGCCGGCATCTCGTGTCGAGGGCGGAACACGTCGCCGCCTTCATCCGGCCACACGAACTCCGCCGTCCACTTCTCGCGCACCCACAGGCGATCGCCAGGCTCGCCGTAGGGGCACGCGACGGTCCCGAAGCCAAGGTCGCCGCGCAGGTTGCCAAACAGCCGCTCGCCTTCCCATCGCGGCCCGACCAGATAGGGCCGCGCATCGTCGGAGACGCCCTGCGCGCGAAGCGACGCGTCGCGGGCCTCCCAGGTCATCGCCAGCAGGCCATCGCGCTGGATGTGGGCCGGCAGCTTCACCGCGCGCCGCGTCTGCGTCTTGCGGCCCTCGAGGATGGCGCGGACCATCGGACCCGAGAACAGGATAGGGCGCTCACGCATTGGAGGCCTCCCGCTTCGTCAGTTGCTCCGCGCGAATCGTACTGGCCATTGCGCGCGCCCAGCGCCACGGGCGCGCGAACGCCTCGCGCAGCTCGTGCCACACCCAGTACCACTGGTGGCGCTCATCCCAAAGACCGGCGACGAACAACACCACGTCGAGGATGCGCGCCTTGAGCATCCACAGTGCGAGGTACGCCGTGAACATGCGCCAGGGAGTCAGACGCGCGCTCACTCTCGGCTGCCCTCCCCCTGCGTCGACAGAGCGGCAAGGGCTTCCGGAAGAGTTGCGTGCTCGCCTTCGACGCAGATCTCGAAGGACGTGTAGGTGCGCCCGATGTGCTTCAACCTTCTGTCTGCGCTGCGTGCGGCGACCTGCAGCAAGTCGGCTTCCGTCGTCACCTGCAGCGCGTCCGCTGCGGGCGCAGTCGCTTGTGAGAGACTGAGCCCGGCGTCATGCGCCTTCTCCGCGAGCGTGAAGATCGCGCGCGCCAACGACTCGCTCGCGCGGTCGATTGCCTCGGTCGAGTCGGCGCGCCGCAGCCAAAGCGCGGCGTTGCCGACGGCGTCGATCTCCGCGCCGACCGCATCCTTCATCCACTGCTGAATGAGCGCATCGACCTGCCACGACCGCGACTCGTGCGCCTCGCGCGGCAAGCAGCTGCCGCAGTACTGCTCGCACGGGTGCCGGCGCGCACACTTCGCTCGCCAGTCCGCCGGCGGGCACGTGCAGCCGCTCCACTGCTCGCTGGGATTGCGCGGGTTGAACGTCTTGAGCTGCGACTTGCCGCAGCTCGCGCACTTCGGAGGCAGGGCCGGCGCGCTAGCCACGTGCGGCCTCCTTCGCGTTCGACACGAGGGCGTCTGCGATCTCATCGAATCCGGCGTCGTCGGACAGACACAGCGACTGCCTCAGCGCCACCAGGGCCTCGAACGCGGCGATCTCGTCCTCGACGTTGTCTAGCACCCGCACGATCGCCGCCCGCAGCTCTGCACGGGCCTCGGCGAGGGAAGCTGCGGCCGCGCTCCGCTGGGCCTTGCACTCCGCGATGAACGCGACGAGATCGTCGACGGTCTGCATGCGTCCGGGCAGCCACGTGCTCTCGCCGAACATCGCGTCGGCGATGCGGCGAACATCGCTCGCAGGCACCGGACCCTCGCGGAAGAGGCGCTCGTAGGCACACCAGGCGTTGTTGAGCATCAACCCCGTGCCGATCGGCGGGTCGTGTCGCAGCGAGAGCTTGACGGCCTCGACGATGTCGATGCGCGCGAGATTCACCTGACGCATCCACTCGCCATACGCCTGGTGCTCGTTGCCTGGAAGAGGCAGGACGTCCATCAGTTGGCTCCTCCAGGCAAGCGCGCCGGCTGCGGCGTGCCGAGCGGCGCGTGCGCGAGCTCCGCCACGAGATCTGCGTATGCGCGTCCTGGCTCCGGCCGCGTGCGCAGGAGGTCGACGGTGGCGCCCAACGGCGTGGACGCCCAGGTCCCGAATGGCACGCCGACCGCCCGCTCGACCGTGCGAAGGAATCGGTGCGCCTCACGCTCGGCGACGTCGGCGGAAGCGCGTGCTTCCTCGATCATCGCGCCCGCACCTGCGGATCGAAGTCGAGCGCCTGCTGCAGCAGCGCCCCGAACCGATCGAGCACCTGCAGCTCGCGGTGGTTCTCGCCAGCAAGCGCGTCGGCAAGCTGCGCCCTGACCTCGGAGACTTTCCTCGAGGCGAGAGCCACGGAGTGGCGCGCCGAGATGAGCTCGCAGGCGACCTCAGGATCGTCGAGCTTCGAGCGCAGTTCCGGTGCGCTCTTGAGCGCGACGTGGTGCGTAAGGCCATCAGGAGGACCCGCCGAAACCGCATCCGTAGGCAGGAGACCCTCAACGGGGAGAGCTGCCTCTTCCGACACGACAACGATGGCGCCGGGCCCCTCGGCCTCGGCCATCACCCGCGCGAACGCAACCTGGGCGGCCTTGAGATCGCGCCGCGCCGCATCGAACCGGCTCTCGATCGACGCCGGCACTGCCTTCGTCGCCGTCGCCGCCTTCTTCGCCGCCTTCTTCGCCGCGGGCCGCCTTGCGCGCGACTTCCCCTTCGTCCTGCCTGCCATTGCTGCCTCCAACTCCGTGGTGGTGTGATTCGTCCAGTTGTCCCAGGCACCGCGTCAACGCAGCGCCGCCTTCGCCCGCGCCGCCCGCTTAAGCAGCTTTCGGCAGAGCGGGCACACGCGTGCCCCCCCCCCTCGCTTGCTCGCGCCTGGCGCCTCGCAGATCTCGCACGCTGAGGCCTTCGCCTCCGCCTCGAGCAGCGGCTTGAAGTGCGCCGCGCGCTTCGCACACGACAGGCAGCGCCCATCGGTCCCGAGCTTGCCGCGGCAGACCCGGCACGATGCCTGGTCCTCAGCCGCCCGTCGCGCGGCATCCGCCGGTGCGCCCAGGCCGTCGACGTCATCCTCGTGCGCGCGTGGTGTCCGCGTGCCCTTCCCTTTCGCCTTCCCGCTCCCCTTCACGCCCCGTGGCATCCGTCAACCCTCCGTCGATGGTGAGGCGCCCGCGGGATGCGGCCGCCAGTACAGGTGCTTCGGGCGACCGCCGGCGCCGCCCTGCTCCCGCGGGATCTCCCCGCGCTCGAGCTCGCCGGCGCGCCAGAGGTCGCACAGCGTCTTCCGCACGTGGAAGAGCGACCACATCCCGCCAAGCGCGACGACGACACCCTTGACCGTGCGCGCGCCCGCGCGGCCGTAGCCGCAGACGCCGAGGATCGCGGCGTCGAGGTCGCGGCGTGGGCGCCGGCGCGTGGCCGACTCGCGCGCGTGCTCCTTCCGGATCGTCGCACGGTTCGCCGCCGCGACCATGTGCTCGATCGCCGACGCCACCTTCTGGCCTTGTGGCCCGTTCAGCACGCGCGAGCGGGAACTCATGCCGCACCCCGGGCGCGCTGGTCGCATGCGTGCCGGTCCGCACAGCGCAGTCGCGGCCGGCCCGTGATCTGCACCGGCAACGGCGCAGCACACCGATCGCAGCGCCGCGCGACGACAGGATCAGCCGCCGGCACGACGGCGAGCGCTCGGTCCCAGCCGAGATCGTGCGGACCCTTCGCGGTCTGCCGGTGGAGATGGCCCACCGTGCCCGCCGCCTCCGGCTCGCGGTTCACGCCCTGGCACTGCGGGCACCGCTCGCGCGGCCGCCCGATCGCGTCGTGCGTGATGGAGAGCCATGTGCCGCAACGCGGGCACGGCTTGGTGCTCGGGAGAATGACGCGCGGCTTCATGTCGCGGACCCTCGCGCGTGCGCCGCCGCCTGGCGGTCGCCCTCGAGGCGCGTCTCCACCGCGCGCTGCACATCGGCCGCGATGCGCCGCTCGCGCTTGGTCGCTGGCGTCTGGTGCGCCTCGAGCCACGCGGCCGCCGCGCTGAGCAGCTCCTGCACGAGCAGGCCCGCCAATGCGCCGGCGCCGAGCAGGAGGTAGTCGCCCTGCGTCCGCTGCAGCACGAACGTGGCCAGCACCAGCGCGATGGCCAGCCGGATCCCCACGCCGCGGGCCGTCACGAGTCCGCTCCGTGGATGATCTTGCGCTCCATCCGCTCGACGGCCCAGAAGTAGAACGGGAGCATCCAGCCGAGCACCGCGGCGAGCACGAGTACCGCGACGCGGACCAGCAGCGTGACGGACCGCCGCTCGTGCTGCAGCTCATCGACCAGCTGCAGCGCGTACCACAGGCTGCCGGCGAGCCCCACGATCACCCACCACGCCCACCACGGCACGAGCCCGAGTTCCCAGAGGAGGTCGTCCATCAGTCCGTCCCTCCCGCCACCGCCGCGAGCGCGGCCAGGCTACGGCGATGGCCTTCGACCGTGCGCTGCGCGGCGCGGGCGCGCTTCGCCGCCTTCGAGCGCTGGCGCAGCCGGTTCCGCGCGATCGCCGTGAACTCGTGCGGCGCGGTCGGCGTGCGCACGTCGCGGTAACGACGAAGCGCCTTGAGTGCGGCGCGCTCCCAGCGCGTGAGCTGGTGCCCCGACTCCGTGCGCATCGCCTCTGTGCTCACGAGCTGCGCGTAGGCAGCCCGCGCCTCTTCGCGCGACTCGATCTGGTCCGGGATCTGGAGGCCGCGCCCGTCGACGGCTGGCTTGAGCGGCCCCTCAGCGCATGGCAGCGGGATGCTGCGAACCGAGACGCCGTTCATGGGCGACCTCCACCGAGACCGAAACCCGTAGCGAGTTCCGTAGCGGCGAGTGTCCCGATTCGGGTGCGGTTCGGGACAAGCTGAGACGCCCTGAGACTCTGATGAGTGGCGCGCCGAGGGGCGCCCACTCGCCTGTTAATCACCGGGTCACAGGTTCGAGTCCTGTCGCCGGAGCTTGATGCAACGCAGCGCCCGTACCGCCTTGGCGGTGCGGGCGCTTGCTCGTTTGGAATGCGGCGCGCGGCGACCACCCAGCCTGGGATATCGCAGGGCAGACCTCAAGGCTATGCTCCCCCCGTGCCCACCCACATCGCCCTGCTTCGCGCCGTGAACGTCACCGGCACCGGCACGCTCAAGATGGACGAGCTGCGGCGGCGAGTGTCCAAGCTCGGCTACGAACGGGTGCGTACGTACATCGCCTCGGGAAACCTGCTCGCGGACTCGCCAAAGTCGGCAACTGCCGTACAGCGCGAACTTGCCGCGCTGGTGGAGAAACTCGTCGGGAAACCGGTTGGCGTGTTCGTCCGCTCAGCGGCCGCCCTCGCCAAGACGCTCGCCGCAAACCCGTTCCCAGACGCCGTGCCGTCCCGCGTACTGGTGCTATTCCTGGACCATCGCGTTCGGCAGGCAACGCTCGACGCCATCGCAAAGCCCGGCGGCGAAGAGGTCGTAGCCGCCGGCGGCGAGATCTTCCTCCACTTTCCGAACGGCATGGGCCAATCCAAGCTCCGCGTGCCGCAGATGGACAGCGGCACCGGTCGCAACCTGAACACAGTGCGCAAGCTGATCGCGATGGCGCGCGAGGACGGCTAGTCCGCGACGAGCGAGGCATGAGACCCGATTGCCACCCTCAAGCTAGAGCAGCCCCGGCAGCACCCACCGCGTTCGCGCCCGATACGCCTCCCAGCCCGGATGCCGCGAGAGACTGCGCTCCTTCATCGCCATGCTGGGCAGGAACACCAGCCCCCACACCCACGCCAGCACCAGCCACGGCAGCCAATGCTGGATGAGCATCGCGAAGCTGGCGTAGATCATCATCTCGCCCGTGTAGTTCGGGTGGCGCACATAGCGGAACATCCCATCGGTGATGAGCCCAGGCTTTGCACGCAGCGTGAACGTCTTCTGCGCATCGGACGCGATCATCACCGCCACGCCAACGATGCAGAGCCCAGCGCAGAGCGCCAGCCAGTGCGCCTCGACAATCGGGTACCGACGCGGCGGCAGGGCGAACATCAACCAGCCAAACAGCGCGTACCAGCCGAGCACGGCGGCCCAGGTCGCAATGGCCGCGGGGATCGTCACGCGCACCTGCCAGCGCGCATCCGGGAACGCCACATCCTTGAGCAGCCACACCAGCCCGTAGCCGCCGTGCAGCGCCACGTAGGTCCACGCGGGGGCCGAGTTGTCGCCCGCCCACCAGGCCAAGGCGAGCAGGAACGGCAGCATCAGCGCCTTCTGCGCGTTCACCACCCAGGCCAGCTTCCACGGCCGAGGCCCGCCGAGCAGGTCGATGCTCAGGTGGTTCGTCAGCCGGAACAGGCGCGCCACCAGGTCGTCGCGCGTGCCAGACGAAGGCGCGGCGCCCGATGAAACGGGTGGGGACGGGTCACGGTACACAGCGCGAATCTACGGCCAACCGGCCACCGGTGCGTCCTCCTCCCCGCCCCGCCATATTTCCCCTATGGCCACCTCCGCGAATCCCCTGGTGGGCGTGATCATGGGCTCGAAGTCCGACTACGAGACCCTCGCGCCAGCCTGTGAGCTGCTCGCCCACTTCGGCATCCCCTACGAAGCCAAGGTCGTCTCGGCGCATCGCACACCGGACGAGATGTTCGACTACGCCGCGAGCGCCGAACGGCGCGGCCTGATGGTGATCATCGCCGGCGCAGGTGGCGCGGCACACTTGCCTGGAATGGTCGCGTCGAAGACACTGATCCCGGTGCTCGGCGTGCCGGTGCCGATCACGCAGCTGAATGGGCTCGACGCGTTGCTGAGCATCGTGCAGATGCCGGCCGGCGTGCCGGTGGGGACGCTGGCGATCGGCAAGCCTGGCGCGTCCAACGCCGCGATCTTAGCGGCGGAGATTGTCGGCACGCACCGTCCGGAAGTGCGCGAGAAGCTGCGCGCCTGGCGCGCGAGCCGCGCCGCCGACGTCCGCGGCCAGACGCTGCCGTGAGCGGCGTGACGCACAGCCCCGTCGCCCCGGGCGCGACCATCGGCTTTCTCGGTGGCGGCCAGCTGGGTCGGATGACGGCGATGGCGGCCCGCACACTCGGTTACGACGTGAAGGTGTTGGATCCTGAGGCACGTTGCCCGGCGCGCGGCGTGAGCTCGGTGACGATCACCGCGCCGTGGAGCGATGCCAAGGCCGCGGCCGAGTTGGCCGAGGGCTGCGCGGCCGTGACGCTGGAGATCGAACAGATCCCGCGGCCCTCGTTGGAGGCCGTGGCTCGCACCGCACCGCTGCATCCCGGCGTGGAGGCCGTGTACACGGTGCAGGAGCGCGCGCGGCAAAAGCAGTGGCTGGAGCGGCACAACTTTCCCCTCGGCGCCTTCGCTGTCGTCACCGATGCCGATGCCACGTCAGCAGCCGTCGCCAAGCTCGGCCCAAGCATCGTGAAGTCGGCGATGGGCGGCTACGACGGGCGCGGGCAGCTGCGCGTGAAGACCGCCGACGAAGGCCGGGCTGCGTTCGAGCAGCTCAAGGCGCCGGTATGCGTGGTCGAGGCCTTCCTCGACATCGCCGTGGAGATCTCGGTGTTGGTCGCGCGTCGCGCGGACGGCACGCACGTCGCGTATCCGCCATCGCGCAACCTGCACACGGATGGCGTGCTGACCTGGGCGGTGACGCCGTCGGGCGTGAACGACGACCTCGCCGAGCGAGCGCGGCTGCTGGCCAGCGACATCGCGACGGCGCTGGGCATTGTTGGCTTGCTGGCGGTGGAGATGTTCGTGCTGCAGGACGGCACCCTGCTCGTGAACGAGCTCGCTCCGCGCCCGCACAACACGTATCACCACTCGGAGCGCGCGCATCCCACGAGCCAGTTCGAGCAGCTGGTGCGTGCCATCTGCCACCTGCCCTTGGGCAGCGTGGAGATCGTGCGTCCGGCGGCGATCCACAACCTGCTCGGCGACCTCTGGTCCGGTGGCGACCCGGACTTCACGCGCGCGCTGGCGGTTCCCGGCGTCCGCGTGCATCTCTACGGCAAGCACGAGGCGCGCCCGGGCCGCAAGATGGGACACCTCTCCGCCGATGGCGACACCCCGGAGCAGGCGCTGGAGCGCGTGCTGAAGGCCTACGCCGCGATACAGTGAGGCGATGAAGGGCTGGACCGCTCACGCCGCAAGTGGGCGGCACACGTTGAGGAGGACCTGACGATGGCGACCGCAGCCCCAAGCTTCCGCGACCTCGACGCGAAGGAGTGCGTGGCGCTCCTCGACCGGCACGTGGTGGGTCGCCTCGCGCTGTCGCACAAGGATCGCGTGGAGATCATCCCGATCCACTACATCCACGACGACGGCTGGCTGTACTGCCGCACGGCGGTGGGCACGAAGCTCGAGGTGGCCAGCCACAACCGCTGGGTGGCCTTCGAGGTGGATGAGATCGACGGCCTCTTCGACTGGCGCTCGGTGGTCGTGAAGGGCGGCCTCTATCTCCTGCGCAAGGACGGCAGCGAGCACGAACAGGAGATCTACGACAAGGGCGTGGCCTTGGTGCGCCGGATCGTGCCCGAGGCGCTCACGCCGAAGGACCCGTTGCCGGAGCGGGCGATTCTCTTCCGCATCCATGTGGATGAGATGTCGGGGCGGTCGGCGAGTTCGGGGCGGTAACGAAGGCTTCTGCGTGGACGCTCGGTCCAGTGCAATTGCCACAGAGGCACAGAGACACAGAGGGTTGCGTGCACTCAGCGGCCTCTGTGTCTCTGTGTCTCTGTGGCAGCGGTCCTCGGCGCAGCGATCTTAACGCCGCACCGCCCCATACCGCGCCAAGATCTCTGATAGCCGATCCAACGGCAGCGCCTCGACCGTCCGCCCGTTGCCCGTCACGGTGGTCGCCATGAACAGCGAGTTGTAGATCGCCTCCTCCACCGCCTCGACCGCGGCTTGGAACAGCGCGGACATCTGCTCATTCGCCACTTCCGTGCTCGTCACGCGCGGCGCGTCGAAAGTTCGGCGCACGGATTCCGCAGTCGAAAATGCCAGCGCATAGTCGCCGCTGCCGTTTGACGCCGAGCTTCCGGTGCGGGCCAGTCCCATCATCGCGCGGGCGGCGAGGCGCTCGAGGTTGCGGTCGCTGAGCGGCGCGTCCGTGGCGATCACGATCATGATCGAACCATCGCCGTCGTCCGCACCCGTGCCGCCGGGTCGCTGGAAGGCGTATTGACCCAGCTCGCGGCCCACCGGCGCACCCAGCACCTGCAGCACGCCGCCAAAGTTCGACTGCACCAGCACGCCCAGCGTGTAGCCGCCGTAGCGCTCGGGCAGCACGCGTGAGCTGGTACCGATACCGCCTTTCCATCCGAACGCGACCGTGCCGGCGCCCGCGCCGACACTGCCCTCCTGCACGGCGCCCGTGTTCGCGGTGCGCAGTGCATCGCGCACCACCTGTGCCGTGACGGGCCGCGAGCGGATGTCGTTCAGGCCGCCGTCGTTCGTCTCACCCACCACAGCGTTGATGGATCGCACCTGCTGCATGTCCGGCGCCTCGAGCAGGTACTCGACCATCGCATCGGCGGCGCGCCAGACGCAGAGCGTGCAGGTCAGCAGGATTGGCGTCTCGAGCTCGCCGAGCTCACGCAGTTGCGTGGCGCCGAGCAGCTTGCCGAAGCCGTTGCCGACGTGCAGCGCGGCGGGGACGCGGTCGCGGTATAGGTTGCCGCCGTGCGGCAGGATGGCCGTGACGCCTGTGCGGATGCGGTCACCCTCGACCAGGGTGACCTGCCCCACGCGAACGCCGGCGACGTCCGTGATGGCATTGAGCGCGCCGGGTTCGAACACCCCCGGTGCGACGCCGAGCGCACGGGCCCGTTGGCGGCCGGGCACTGCCGCTTCACCGGCCGCTCTCTGTGGCGCTGGCCGAGCAGGCGCTTGGGCCGCCAGGTCGTCGGCCACAGGTGGCGTCGCCGAGGCGAGAAGGGCGAGCACTCCCACAGCGTGAAGCCAGCGGATGGCGCGGCGGCGGCGATTCAGCATGGGACTATCTTACAGGCGTGCCCATCGTCCCGCTGTTCGGCCACGAGAACGTCCGCGAGCGCCTCGCGGCGCAGATGGATCGCGCCGCGCTTCCGGCCTCGCTGCTGCTGCACGGGCCGGCGGGCATCGGGAAGCAACGCACGGCGCTCTGGCTCGCCCAGCGGTTGCTCTGCACCGGCGACGCCAAGCCCTGCGGCGAGTGCCAATCCTGCCAGTTCGCGCTCAACCTCACGCATCCAGACATCCACTGGGTGTTTCCGCGCGCGCGGATCCCGAATTCGTCGGACATCGCACTCGACAAGGTGCGCGACGAGTACGCCGAGGCGCTGCAGGAGCGCGCCACAGCCAATGGGCTGTATCCGCGGCCCGACGGCAGCGCGGGCTTGTTCGTCTACGTCACGCGCTGGCTGGTGCAGATCGCCGCGCGGCGGCCGGCAATCGCCCACCGCAAAGTCCTTATCGTCGGCGACGCCGAACGGATGGTGCCGCAGGCGTCGTCGCAGGAAGCGGCCAACGCGTTCCTCAAGCTGCTCGAAGAGCCGCCCGAGGATACGACGCTGATCCTCACCTCGAGCGAGCCGGGCGCGCTGCTGCCCACCGTGCGCTCGCGCGTGGTGAGCGTACGAATGGCGCCGCTGCCTGATGCAGCTGTCCGCGCGTTCCTCGAGCACCCGGCCGTGGCGGACGTCGCGCCCAAGGGCAACGCCGAACGTGTGCTCCGGCTCGCCGGCGGCGCGCCGGGCTCGTTGCTCGGCGGCGAAGAGCGCGAGGCCGCCATCACCCGCGCGCGAGCGCTGCTCGACGCCGTGGACCAGGGCCCGGAGCAACGCTGGCGCGCCGCCTTCACCGCCGGCTCGGCCAAGGCCCGCGGCGCCTTCAGCGACACGCTCGAGGCCTTGAGTGTGCTGGTCCACGAACGCCTGCGCGACGCCGCCGAGCGCGGCGATGAACGCCAGGCGCGCCGCGCCGCACGCGCGATGCCAGCCATCGAGGATGCCAAACGTGCCGCGGCCGGCAACGCAAACCCCCAGCTGGTCACTGCCACCTTGCTCGAATCCATCGCCGGAGTGCCTTGATGTCCGATCGCAAACTCTCGCACATCAATGTTGCCGGCGATGCGTCGATGGTGGACGTGAGCCAAAAGCCGGCCGTGCCGCGCGTCGCACGCGCGGCTGGCAGCATCACGATGAGTGACGAGGCCTTCGCCGCCGTGCGCGATGCACAGCTGCCCAAGGGCGACGTGCTTGGCACCGCCCGCATCGCCGGCGTGATGGCCGCCAAGCGCACGTCGGATCTGATTCCGCTCTGCCATCCGCTGCTGCTGCACGACGTGCAGGTCCGCCTGACGATGGACGAGGCGCTGCCCGGCGTGCGCTGCGAGAGCGAAGTGCGCACCGTGGGCCAGACCGGCGTGGAAATGGAGGCGCTGACGGCCGTGTCGGTCGCGCTGCTGACGGTCTACGATATGGCCAAGGCCGTGGACTCACGGATGGTCATCGGACCGGTGCGACTGCTGGAGAAGCGGAAGGGCGCGCCCTGACAGCTCAGCGCACGCGCAGTCGCTGACCCGGCCGGATGATGTCGCCGCGCAGGCGGTTGATCTGCCGCAGCTGCGCGACCGTGGTGCCGTGCTTGCGGGCGATCACGCTGAGGTTGTCGCCGCGCTTCACCACGTAGGTGCTCGACGCCCCATAGCGCTCAATCGACGGATTCGGCACGTCGCGCGCGGCATCCGCCACATCACGCCGCGGCACCACGATGCGCTGGCCTGCGTGCAGGTTGCCGTTCGGCAGCCGCGTGGCCTGCGGGTTGTACCAGTTCAGTTCCTTCGCCGTCAGCCCGTTGGCCTTGGCGATCTTCGTGATGTAGTCGCCCTCGCGGGTGACCACGCGCTTGGTTGCGACACGCTCGACCTCCGGCAGTGCTTCAAACGCCGCGCTGAAGCCCTCGGCGCGACCCACCGGCACGCGAAGCCACGTGGCGGCGCCAGTCGGCGGTGTCATCCCGCGCAGGATGTGCGGGTTGTAGTCCTTGAGCGTGTCCACCGACACGTCGATGGCCTTGGCCACCGCTGCCAGCGGCACATTCGCCGCTACTGCTACGCTATCCCAGGCGAAGGGCTGCACCTCCCGCGCCTCCACGCCATAGCGCGTAGGGTCCTTCCCGACCAAGGCCGCCGCGATGAGCTTCGGCACGTAATCGCGCGTCTCCGGCCGCAGGGCCTTGGTGTTGTCCGAGAGCGCGAAGAAGAGGTCATCGCCCGCCGCGCCTTCCAGCACCTCGGCGTTGGCCTGCAGGCCCCGCGACACACGGCCCGGCCCGCCGTTGTAGGCCGCCGAGGCGAGGTAGATGGAGCCGAAGTTGTCGTGCAGCTGGTTCAGGTAGCGGATGGCGGCGTCGGTGGCCGCGACGGGATCGCGGCGCTCATCCACCCACCAATCCACGCGCAGGCCGACGCTCTTCGCCGTGCGCGTCATGAACTGCCACATCCCGACGGCAGCGGCCGCCGAGTACGCGTGCGGGTCGTACCAGCTCTCGATCAACGCCAGGTAGATCATGTCTTCCGGAAGGCCGCCCGCGCGCAGCTTGGCGTGGATCATCGGCGCGTAGCGGGACCGGCGCTCCAGTGCGACCTCAAAGGTGCTGCGCAGCGGACCACTGAAGCGCTGCACGTAGTGCTCGACGCGCTCGTGTGATTCGTAGGGCTCGACCTCGATGTCCCAGGCCGGCGGCGGCGCCTCGACGATCGGAGCCGGCGGCTCCATCGGCGCGTCGTCGGAGGGTCCCGACTCTTCTTCGAGCGACGGGCCTTCCTCCGCCTGCACGGACACGGCCACGATCTCGTCGCCGATGGCGGCGGGCGTCGGCACGGTGCGCGGCAGCAAGCCCGCGCGACCGCAGGCGGTCAGCGCCAGCACGGCGGCAATCAGCGAAAGGCGAGTCGGTGTCGGCATATGAAAATTGTCGGCCCACGACGCCCCAGACCTGACGGGTCGCCGAAATTCGGAACGCGCAATATCAGAAGGCTGCAACGTCGATGCCAGCCCCGTGCAGGCCTTTTGCTTGCACTCGCGCGCTTAAGCTGGACGATTGGGACTGTGGCCGCGAAACGGACGCCGCCGCGCGCCGCAGTGCGTGGCGGCGGCGCCGGTGACCTGGGTTACGCCACGCGGGCCATGGCCCGGCCGTCGCCGGATGCACTCAAGGCGAGATACTCCCCGAACAGGCCATCCCAGATGGCGTCCCAACTGCGCGCGGCCGCGATCCGCAGGCCGGCATCGGACATCGCACGGCGGCGGGCGGGATCATCGAGCAATGACTCGACCGCGCTAGCCAGAGATCCGGAATCGCCACCGCGGAAGAGCGCGCCGGATTCCCGCGACGCGAGCTCGAGGGTCGCGCCAGCGTCCGGCGCGACCACCGGGACGCCGGCGCCCATCGCCTCGAGCACGACATTGCCGAAGGTCTCGGTGGTTGAGGGAAACACGAGGATGTCCGCCGAGGCGTAGAAGCTCGAGAGTGCCTCACCGTGCAGTGCGCCGGCGAACCAAGTCCCGGCCGGCGCGAGTTTGCGGCAGGTGAGTTCATCGGGACCATCACCGGCCACGGCGAAGCGCACGTGTGGGCGATCCCGCATCACCCGCTGCATCGCGGCCATCGCCACGCGCACGCCCTTCTCGGGGGCCAGACGCCCGACGTACGCGACCACGAGATCCCGCGTGCCCGCACCCATCGCCGCACGCATCACGTCGGTGCGGAAACGCGGATGGAACCGCAGCGGATCCAAACCACGGCCCCAGATGCGGACGCTCTCGAAGCGATGCGCGCGCAGCTCGTCGGCCACCGCGCCCGACGGCGCGAAGGTGCGCTGCCCGCTGTTGTGGAACCATCGCAGGTACGGCCAGGCCACCGCGTCGAGCGCCTGCAGGTGGTAGTGCCGGAGATAGTCCGCAAATGACGTGTGGTACGAGGTCACGAGCGGGACACCCAGCGTGCGCGCCGCGTGCCGACCCGCCAGTCCCACACCAAACGGCGTGGTCGCGTGGATCAGCGTCGGCTCCCACTCGGCCACGGCCTGCAAGACCTGGCGCCGCGAAGGCAAAGCGATGCGCAGTTGCGGATAGGCCCAGAACGACGTGCTCTCCCAGCGTCGAACCTGCGGCTCCTCGACCGCACCTGGGTCAGCGACGGTGTGTACCTGCACCGCCCCGCCCCGCGCCTCGATGGCCTGCACCAGCCGCTCCAGCGTCCGTGTGACGCCGTTGAGCTGGGGGGCGAAGGTGTCGGTGAAGAGCGCGAGCCGGAGACCGCTAAGGTCCCGGCCCGCAGCAGCGCCGGTCATCACCAGAGCAGCAAGACCGCGATGCCAGTCGCGATGGCAATCGCCTGGCCCGCCAGCACATCGCCAGGGTAGTGCACGCCGAGCCGCACGCGTGACCAACCCACGAGCGCCGAGAGCAGCAGCAGTGGCCACGAGAGCACCGGGAAGGCCGCCGCGTACACGAAGGCCACGCTCATCACCGAGCAGGAGTGGCCGCTGGGGAAGGAGAACTTGTCCGGCACCACCACGTGGGTGCTGCCGATCACCCGCACCGAAGGCCGCTCGCGCAGCACGTTGCGCTTGATCACCTGGACGATCAGGTGTGAGAGCGTCAGTGCCCAGGCCGCCTTGATGGCCACCAGTTGCAGCCCCGCCGGCGCGAAGAGCATCGGCAGCAGCACCGCCAGTATCGTCATGCGAGCGCCACCGACGTGCGTGAGCAGGCGCCAGGCGCGTGTCACGCGCTTGGGCGTCTGCTCGCCGATGACCCAGCGCAGGAACAGCGCGCGGTCTCGGGCGTCGAGGCGGGTGAGCAAGGGAGCTCGCATTAGCATGGAGGAAAGGTCGGGGAGCCCTGTAAGGGGGAACCGTCGGTATGGAAACGCTTGTGTAACGGCGCTTTAGGCCGCCGCGACGAGGGGCATGGCCTCCAATGCCGCCCTCAGCGGCCGACCGGCGAAACTGTCGGGAATCGGCAGCCCCAAGGCCCAGGCAATGGTCGCCGGCACATCGAGCAACGAGGTGCCCGCCGGAAGGTCGCCCCGACGCACCGCGCCGCCCGCGAGGACAATGGGAATCGTCCGGTCCAGCGGGTGCTCGCTATTGTGGTGGTCCTTCACCGCGCCGCCGCCGCCGTGGTCCGCGAGGGCAATCAAGAGGGTGCCCGGGTCCTGCAGATCCAGCGCGGCCAGCAGCCGTCCCATCGCGGCGTCCATCTGCCGCGCGGCCTCCGCGTACGGCTCCGACATCCAGCCGTGCTCGTGTCCGATGCGATCGCAGTCAGGCCAATGCATCAGCAGAAGGCCCGCCGCCTGGCTGCGCAGGGCGGGCGTCGCGTGATCCAGGATCTCCTGGCAGGTCTCGCCGCGGAACGTCGGCTTCGTGACCCCGAGGCGCTTGGCGATCTGATGCGCGATGCCAACGAAGAGCAGCGGCATCCGACGCAAGAAGGCCTGCGTCGGCAAACCGTGCGCCGCGAGCAGCCGCGGCAGCGGATCGATCTGCCCCGTGGCTCGCGGCAGGTGAAAGCGCTCACTCTGCAGTCCGTGGCGCTCGGGCGCCGCGCCCGTGAACAGCGAGGCCATCGCGCAGGCCGTCACGCTCGGTGACACCGTGCGCCCGAGCATCGTGCCCGCACCGCGCTGGACCAAGCCGCCGATGTGGTGCAGGCCAAAGCGGGGGATGGCATCGGGCCGCAGGCCGTCGAGGACGACCACGATGACGCGGCGTACTGGGGTCTCTCGCAACATTGGTTCCTCGGACGTGGAAGGCATTCGTCTCTTCGACGAGCAAGCTCCCACGCCGCGGCGACGGCACCATCACGCCCGCGTCCCGCCTGCGTCACGCTCCCACTCGCGTGTCGTCACGGGCCAGGGCGCGCGGGGCGCGGCGCCGTAGGAGACTCGTGACCACCCCGTCACCATTCAGTGACCTCTCCGCGCATCTTTCGCTCGTGCCACGCATCCTTTTTTGCTCCGACACCTATCCGCCGCAGGTCAACGGCGTGAGCGTCGTCACCGCCCTCTCGGTCACGGGCCTGATGCGCCGCGGCTGGAATGTGGAAGTCATCGCCCCCCGCTACCCCGAGGAAGCGCCGCGCATCTTCGAGTCCGGGATGAACGAGGCGCCGGTGACGGAAATCGCCTCGGTCCCAATGCCGACGTATCCCGACATCCGGCTGGCGGCCCCGCAGCGCGGCAAGGTCCGCGACGTCGTCGCCCGCTTCAAGCCCGACCTGCTCCACTCGGCGACGGAGTTCATGATCGGCCGACTCGGACAGTCCGCGGCGATGCGCGACGGCATTCCCGTGACGACGTCCTACCACACGGACTTCGCCAAGTACACGGCCTCCTACGGCCTGCCATTCCTGCGGAAGCCGGTCACCGCCTGGATCCGACGCTTCCACGCCAACGCTTCGCGCATCTTCACGCCCTCGGCACCGGCGCGCGAGGACCTGCTCGCGCTCGGGCTGAAGGACGTTGAGGTCTGGGGTCGCGGCGTCGATGACGTGCTGTTCCATCCCTCGAAGCGCTCCCTCACCCTTCGCCAGCGCCTCAGCCTCGGCGACGCCTTCACCTTCCTGCACGTGGGGCGACTCGCGCCGGAGAAGGGCGTCGACATCCTACTGGATGCCTTTGGCAAGCTGGAAGCCGAGCTCGGCTCGGACCGCGTGCGTCTCGTCGTCGCCGGTGCGGGGCCAAGCCTGCCGGGGCTCAAGGCGCGCGCGCCAAAGTCGGTGACCTTTCTCGGCAACCTCGACCGCAACCGGGAGTTGCCGGCGCTCTATGCCTCGGCGGACGCGTTCATCTTTGCGAGCACCACGGAAACGCTCGGCCTTGTCGTGTTGGAGGCGATGGCGGCCGGGACACCAGTCGTCGCCGCACCGGCTGGGGGCGTTGCGGACCATCTGCGACACGAAGTGAACGGTCTCGCCTATCCGCCGTTGGATGCAGCGGCCTGCGCTGCGGCGATGGGCCGCTTGGTGCAAGACCAGCCCCTGCTACTGAAGCTGCGCGAAGGCGCACGGGCCACGGCCGAGCGCCGGACCTGGGAACAGGAACTCGATCGGCTGGACGCCAGCTACCGCGAGGTACTCACGCGGTCGGGACGGTGAAGCGGAAGGTGCTCCCGCTCCCGAGCGTGCTCTCCGCCCAGAGCCGCCCTCCGTGCGCTTCGACAATGCCGCGGGCGATCGCCAACCCGAGTCCCGTGCCGCCCTTGGGTGCGTTGCGACGCACCGTCCAGTAGCGCTCGAAGATCCGGCCGAGCTCGCCGTCGGGAATGCCCGGCCCATTGTCGTGCACCGCGAACTCGATCTCCTCGCCGTGCCTCTCCGCCAACACGGACACGCGTCCCCCGCGCTCGCTGAATCTCAGCGCGTTGCCCAAGAGGTTCGCGAGGACCTGCACCAGGCGTTCCTCGTCCCCGATCATCGGGGGAAGGGCAGAGGCGGCGGAGAACTCGAGCACCACACCACGGTCGGCGGCATCGCGGCGGAACATCTCGTCGGCGCGGTCCAGCACCGCCCGCGGCGCGACGTGGCGCCGCTCAACCGCCAGTCGCCCGACCTCGATGCTCGCAACGTCCAGTAGATCGCGGATCATCCGCTGTGTGAGCTCGGTGGAGTCCATGATCGTGCGCACCAGCTCTCGGCGCTCGGCATCATCGGCATCGGTGCTGGCGAGCAGCGCCCGTGCGCACATCCCGATGGCCGAGATGGGATTGCGGAGGTCGTGCGAGACCACGCCCAGCGCGTGGTCACGGGCGATGGTGGCCTGCTGCGCCGTGTCGTAGAGTCGTGCGTTGTCGAGGGCAAAGGCCGCGCGCAACGCGAGTTCCTCGGCAATCAGCACGTCCTGCTCCGTGAAGGCGCGCGGATGGACGGAGCGAAAGATCGTCAACACACCCAGCACGTGCTCACGCGCCACGAGCGGCAGCATCAGCAGGGCGCGCGCGCCCAAGGCCTGCATCCGCTCGAGTTCGTCGGCGTCCGCGCTATGCGCCTCGATCCATTCAGCGTCCACGTTCCCCACGAGCTCGGAGCGCCCGTGGCGCAACACGTCCACCACGCGCGACGGCGAGTCGAGCGTCAGCGGTCGCTCGGCGACGCGCCCGAGTGCGGCCGCCAGCGCCGGATCGCCGGGGCGCGCCGGAACCCGGCGAAGCGCGTCGCCGCCCGTCATGACGTCGAGAAAGGCGCCGTCACCCAGCCACCCGAGCGGCAGGTCACAGATTGAACGTTCCGTGGCGGCGACGTCCAGCGTCTCACCCAGCACCGCCAGCGCGTGCGTGAGCTGCCGCTGCGATTCGTCGCGCAGGCGGCGCTCACTGATGTCGCGCAGCAACACCGTGTAGATGTGCTCGCCGCCGGCTACGACGAGCTTGGAGATCGAGGCCTCGGCGGGAAACTCCGAGCCATCGCGTCGTACGCCCGAGATGGCGCGCCGCGCGCCCATCTGCCGCGAGCGGTCGCCGGAGCGACCAAATCCGGCCACGTGCTCCGCGTGGTTGTCGCGGTGCCGCTTCGGCAGCAGAAAGGACAACTCACGTCCGATGGCCTCCTCGGCCGTCCACCCGAAGATGCGCTCGGCGCCAGAGTTGAAGTGCAGGATCCGCTGGCGCTCATCCACTGAGATGATGGCGTCCGCCGCGATCTCGAGGATGCCCGCAAACTTGGCCTCCGAGGCGCGCAGCGCGGCCTCCACGCGCTCGCGCCGCTCCAGGTCATCGTGCAGGCTCGCATACGCGAACCAAGCGAGCACCAGCGCGAGGATGACCAGGATGGTGACGAGGGCCTGCGCGAGGTTGAGCGCGGGACTGTCACTGCGGCCGGCCAATGCCCAGCGTGTGGCAAGTACCGCCACTGCGCCTACGGCACTGATGGCGAGCACGCCGGCACCGACGACGTAACGAAGCTTGGCTTCGGAGGAGAGCATCGCGCGAAAATATGAAACGGCGCCCGCCTCCGTGGGAGGCGGGCGCCGTGATTCGCGGGGCCTAGGCGTGCAGCAAGCCCAGCCGCAGCGCGAACTGCACGTACTCGTGACGATGGCTCAGCCCGAGCTTGTCCTGGATCCGCTGCTTGTAGGTGTCCACCGTCTTTGGCGAGATGAACAGCCGTTCGCCAATCTCCGGCGCGCTGTAGCCCTGCGCGGTCATCCGGAGGACGTCGCGCTCGCGTTCCGTCAGCCGCTCGTAGCGCGCGCGGTCCTCGTGCATCGGGTCCTTGCGCTGGTAGCCCTTGGCCAGGATGCGCGCCGCCTCCGCGCGCACGTACACCTCGCCGCGGGCCACCGTGCGCACCGCGTCCAGGAGCTCCTTGTCCGCCGCGGTCTTGGGGAGGAACCCACTGGCGCCCACCTCAAGCATCGGCACCAGGTACTCCTCCTCTGGGTGCATCGTGAGAATGAGCACCTTGGAAGGAATGCCCTTCTCGATCAGCATCTTGGTGGCCTGCCCGCCGTCCACCTCGCCAATCGAGAGGTCCATGATCACCACGTGAGGCTTCAGGCGCTCTGCCATCGCGACCGCCTCTGGGCCGCTGCTGGCCTCCCCCACGACGTGCATGTCCTTCGCGGCGCCGAGCACAGCCTTGAGGCCGGCACGGACGACGCTGTGGTCGTCGGCAAGGATGACGCGAATGAGGTCGTCGCTCATGGGCGTAGTCTCACCTCGGGGACCCGCAGCAACCATAAGGCCCTGTCGGATTTTCATTAGGGGAATCCCCTACAGGCCATTTTGGTTAGGTTGGGAGGCGCTGGATAGCCCTCCACATCAGACGCCGTGACCCGTGAAGACTCTCCGCTGGCTGCTCGCCGTACAGGTGTTGGCCCTCTCGACCGTTCGGGCGCAGCAAGCGTCTGATTCCCTGCCCCGGGTGCTGCTGGTGGCTACCGGTGGGACAATTGCCGGCGTGCAGGATGCCCCGGGCACATTGGGCGGCTACCGCGCGGGAACGCTGACGGCCGAACAGGTCGTGGCCTCGGTGCCCGAGCTGAAGCGCTTTGCCGAGGTTCGGTACGAACAGTTCTCCAATGTGGCCAGCCCCTTCATCACGCCCGCACAGTGGGTGGCGTTGTCGAAGCGCATCGACGCGGCGTTCGTCGAGGATCCGCGGCTCGCAGGGGTGGTGGTTACCCACGGCACCGACCGGCTCGAGGAGACGGCGTTCTTCCTCTACCTGTCGGTGCGCAGCGAGCGACCCGTCGTGGTAGTAGGCGCTCAGCGACCGGCGACGGGCATCAGTCCGGACGGTCCGATCAACCTGCTGGCAGCGGTGCGCACGGCCGCCGACACGGCCGCCGTGGGCAAGGGCGTGATGGTCGTGATGGACGACCGCATTCTCTCCGCTCGCGAGGTGCGGAAGCACTACCAGCGCGTCGGCGGCTTCGAGGGCGGCGATATGGGGCTGCTGGGCGTCGTCGCCTCAGACGGACCACAGTTCTTCTTCGCACCGGTGCGTCGGCACGGCGCGCGCAGCGAGTTCGACCTGCGCCAGATGGACTCACTTCCGGATGTGGCGCTGACATTCTCGTATCCTGGCGGGCGCGGCCCGGCCTTCGACCAGACCCCGGCCGGCGTGGTGGTCACCACCACCGGGTTTACGCGTGACGAGTCGCGGGCCTATCGCCGATTGCGCCGCGACGGCGTGGTGGTGGTCGAGGTGTTCCCCTCCGGCGACAACGTGAACGGCACGCGCCAGCGCGCCCCAACCACGATGAACATCGATTCCCTCTTCGCCGCCGCAAAGACGGAAGCGGACTCCCTGCGGGCGGAAGAGCTGGCCGCACCACCAATGGTGAGCGCCCAGCACCTCACGCCGCAGAAAGCCCGCATCCTGTTGATGCTCGCGCTCACCCGCACGCGGGATCCACGCGAGATCCAGCGCTACTACCGCGAGTACTAGTCGTGGTGGTCGTGCTCGCCGATCATGTTGCCGTCCTTGTCGTGCCGCATCACGAAGCCGCGCGGCACGGTCGGGGTCGGAAGCGCCGGTAGGAATCCGACGGCCGGGCCACCCATGTTGTGCACGCCCATCATCGCGGTCATGCGCAACCAACCCTCGACACTCATGATCTCGGTCGTGTCATCGCGATATGCGCTGGCGGCCTTGAGGATCTCCGCGCGCTTGGCGTCGCGCGGCACGTTCGGGTTGGCGAGGATGTCGCTGATGACGTCGTGCATCGAGTGCAGGTTGTCGAAGACAACGGCGAGGGTCGGATAGCGCTTGGCAAACTCCGGCGCCACTGCCGCCGTCATCGGCATCACGTGCGGATAGTTCTCGGGTCCGTTCACCATCATCTGGCGGAAGCGGGCGACCGTCGCCGCCACGCCCATCTGCCGCTCGGTGACGTTCGTGCCCGTCATCAACGGTTCGTAGAGCCCCACCTGCAGCCAGTGGTAGGCCCAGATCAGCCCGTTGAACTTCGGGAAGTTCTGCCGGAAGGCCAGCGAGTACGGCTGCTCCTGCATCAGCGCCATCGTTTTGGGATGCCGGCTGTAGGCCAAGTCGCGGCGCGTG